>CAZPBY010000035.1:0-76776 GCA_964584785.1 uncultured Solibacteraceae bacterium | reverse complement strand
TCTGCCCTGAATTTCTTGCCTTTTAGAAATTCAGGGCGGACCTGGAATCATCTTATTTTTCCGCTGCCGGCCGGCTTGGTGCTACCAAGTATCGATCATCTCGGCCGCATGAATACAAAACACAAATTGCTCTTCGTCCCCGCCGTGCTGTTGCCGGCGCTGCTTTTCGCCCAACCCCAACAACCCGCTGAACCGCGCAAGACCGTTTGGGACGGCGTCTATACCGAAGCCCAGGCCGACCGCGGCCGCGAGCATTACATGGCCAACTGCAGTCCATGCCACGGAGTGGACCTCGAAGGATTGAATGGTGTGCGATTGAGCGGCCCCGACTTCATGGAACGGTGGCGCGAATTCAACATTACGGGTCTATACGAGTTCATCTCGAAGTCCATGCCTCGCCAGCGTCCGAACAGTCCGAATAAACCGGGAAGCCTTAGTGAATCGACTTACACCGACATCATTACTCTGATTCTCAGAACGAATCACTTTCCGAGCGGCGAAAGAGAGCTGTCGGTGCCTCAGATGTCCGCGGTGCAGATCGAGGGGAAGGATGGGCCCAAACCTCTTCCGAATGGCGCACTATCCCAACTCGTGGGATGTCTCGTGCCCGGCCGTACATCCGGCTGGCGGCTAACTGAAGCGAGCGAACCGGCGCGCACATCGATTTCGAAAGCGTCCACGCCGGCGGAAATGACGGTTGCCCAGTCCAGGCAACTCGGACACCTGGAATTCCGGCTCACGAACACAGACTATGTTGCCCCCGCCTTCGATCCGAAGGATCACGTGGGGCAGAAGATTCAGCTCAAGGGTTTTCTTGTAAGGCAACCCGGCAACGAACGCATCGACGTGACGTCGATGGAAGTTCTCGCGGAAAGGTGCTCTCAATGAAAAACAAATCCTCTCGCCGGGAATTCTTCGGCACGCTCGCCGGCGGAGCGGCCGCCGTGACGTTGCGGCCGGTTTTCTCTCGCGCGGAGGCAACCCCACCTGCAGCAGCTCAGGACGGCGTCGTTCACATCAACTACAACGAGAGCCCGTATGGTCCGCCCGAAAAAGCATTGAAGGTGATTCGCGATTCCTCGGCTTCGCTCGCCGGGCGTTACTACGACGATTCGAGCTACGAACAGCTCAGCCAGGTTTTAGCCAAATACCACGGGCTTCAACGCGAGAATATCCAGGTCGGCGCCGGCTCGACCGAAATCCTCAAGATTTGCGACGACGTTTTCCTGCACGACAAACGCCGGCTCGTTGTCGCCGAACCCGCGTATGAGGCTGTAATTCAGTATTCGGTCAACAGTAAGGCAGACGCGACAAAAATTCCGCTCACTGCCGATTTCCGACACGACCTGCCAAAGATGGCGGACGCTGTGAATCGCGACACAGGCATGGTCTACATTTGCAATCCGAACAATCCGACCGGAACGATCGTGAAGAAGGCGGAGATCCAGCAGTTCATGGATCGAGTGCCCGATTCGGTCCCGATTGTTTTCGATGAAGCCTATGCGCACTTCGTAACCGACCCGGACTTCGAAAGCGCGCTGCGCTATGTGAAAGCCGGACGAAACGTTGTGGTCGCGCGAACGTTCTCGAAGATTTTTGGAATGGCCGGCATGCGCGTGGGGTATGCCGTCGCCCGCAAGGACGTGATCGACAGGATCAAACCTTTTACCGTCGACTTCACCATCACGGGCCCCGCCGCAATGGCTGCGATGACGGCTATTGTCGATGCGCCGCATGTCGAACGAATCGCGAAGCTCAATGCGGCGAACCGCCAAATGCTCTTCGACGAAATGAAGCGCATGAAATTCGACTGCACGGATTCGCAATCGAATTTCATGATGATCAACGTGAAGAAGCCGGTCGGCCCGATCATCCAGGAATTCGAAAAGCGAAAGGTCCTTGTCGGTCGTGAGTTTCCCGCGATGACGAATTTCCTGCGGGTCACGATCGGCACCGAAGACGAAATGAAAAAATTCTTCGTCGCGTTTCGTGAAATTTTTCGGGCATAATTTCAGGTTTTATGCCGATTGGGACAGCTTTTCATGACCGGACCTTCGCGTTATGTGAAAGCCTGAATTACCGCGAATGGTCCGGCTACTACACCGTCAGCGCCTACGAGACGCATCACGAACACGAATACAACGCGATCCGTAATGCGTCTGCGCTCATCGACATTTCCCCGCTCTATAAATACCGGATCACCGGCCGCGATGCGTCGAGTCTTGTCGATCGTATCGTCACACGCAATCTTCAAAAGGTTGCGGTCGGACAAGTGATCTACACGCCGTGGTGCGACGAGAGAGGTAAGGTGATCGATGACGGTACGGTGTCTCGCCTCGACGAAAACGTCTATCGATGGACCGCAGCCGATCCGAATTTTCGATGGCTTCACCAGAACGCGACTTCGCTCGAAGTCAAAATTGAAGACATCTCGGAGAAAGTGGCCGCCGTCGCATTGCAGGGCCCGACAACAGCGCGACTGCTGAAGAACGTTGTCGAGGACGCGGACATCGCGAACCTGAAGTACTTCCATGTCACGAAAGGTCGTATCGGTGGAGTTCCTGTGGATGTTTCACGGACCGGATACACCGGCGATCTTGGATACGAAATCTGGGTAGAGTGGGACAAGGCCAGGATCATTTGGGACTCGCTGATGGAGCACGGCAGGGCCTTCGACATCCATCCCGCCGGCATGCTCGCGCTGGACGTGGCACGCATCGAAGCCGGATTGCTTTTGATCGAAGTCGATTTCAACAGCAGCAAGAAAGCAGTCATTGAACCGCAAAAGTACTCGCCGTACGAACTCGGTCTCGGCCGGCTCGTCAATTTGGATAAAGCGCGATTCGTCGGACAGGACGCGCTCGCCGCGGAGCAGAAGCGCGGCCACGCACGCCAGATCGTGGGATTGGCAATCGACTGGAACAGTGTCGAGCGGCTCTACGAACAAGTCGGACTTGCGCCTGCAATGCCCGCCACCGCTTCGCGAGTCGCGGTGCCGGTTTACAACGGTGGAGACCAAACGGGCAAAGCCACTTCCACGACATGGTCTCCGGCACTCAAGAAACTCATCGCACTCGCAACTGTGAAGAGCGAAGACGCCGAAATCGGCTCGGACCTCGAAATGGAGATGACCGTGGAAGCCGTCCGTCACCGCGTTCCGGCGAAGGTCGTGAAGACGCCGTTTTTTAATCCGAAACGAAAGACAGCTGTGCCGGTTTGAATCACATGAACCACACGCTCACAATTCAGCTGCACTGCCTGAATCTGAAGTCCGGCCTCTGATCATCGATCGTCGCTCGTCCGCAATAGAACGTTCCTGAAGACGAAACCATGAGTTCAAAACAAAAATACGATGTTGTTGTCATCGGCGGCGGTCATAACGGGCTGGTGAATGCGGCGTACCTGGCGCGGGCCGGCAAAAAGGTGCTCGTGCTCGAGCGGCGATACCTGCTTGGCGGAGCCGCCGTCACCGAAGAGGTATTCCCCGGCTTCAAGTTTTCGGTCGCCTCGTATGTCGTTTCGCTTCTTCGTCCGGAAATCATCCGCGACCTCGACCTCCCGCGCCACGGACTCGAAATCCTTCCACTCGACGGAACCTTCACGCCGATGCACGGCAACTACCTGTGGCGCGTCAACGATCACGCCAGGACGCTTCGCGAGATTGCGCGCCATTCGAAGCTCGATGCCGAAGCCTACGACGAATACGGCAAAGCGATGGTCGAGATGGGACGCTTCGTGAAACCGATTCTCGGCATGACGCCGCCCGATCCAACGTCACTCACGATCAAGGGACTTCAGGATCTGCTCTTCCTCGGAAAGCGATTTCAGAAACTGCCGTATAGCGATCAGTACAACCAGGTTCAACTGATGACGATGAGCGCCGTTGATTTCCTGGATCAATGGTTCGAAACGGACGTCCTTAAGGCAACAATGTCGGCGTCCGGAATCATCGGGACTTTCCTCGGTGTCCGATCGCCGGGCACGGCGTACGTCCTCCTTCATCACTACATGGGAGAAATCGACGGAGCGTTTCGATCGTGGGGCTTCGCCCGAGGCGGAACCGGCGCCATCTCCAACGCCATCGGCAGCGCGGCGCGCGAAGCGGGTGTCGAGATTCGCCTCGAGGCCCCGATCGCAAAAATCGTCCTGAAGAACGGCCAGGCCACGGGCGTTGTTCTCGAAAACGGCGACGAGATTGAAGCCGCGGTTGTGTCGTCGAGCGTCGATCCACGCCTGACGTTTACAAAGATGGTCGGTCATGAACATCTTCCGGCCGACTTCGTCGAAGACATCCAACGCTACAAGTTCCGCGGATCGTCAGGCAAAGTGAATCTCGCGCTCGATGCCCTGCCCGACTTCACATGCCTGCCCGGAGCGGGCCGTCATCTCCGCGGCGCACTTTCCATCTCGCCGGCGGTCGAATACATGGAGCGCGCCTATGACGATGCCAAATACGGCCGATTCTCCCGCCGTCCTTACGTCGACATGGTGATTCCCACTCTGACCGATCCGTCGGTCGCGCCTCCGGGCAAACACATCCTCTCTTGCTTCGTCCAGTACGCGCCGTATCACTTGAAGGAAGGAACCTGGGATGATCAGCGCGAAGCGTTCGGCGACACCGTCATCGACACAATCGCCGAATACGCACCGAATATCCGCAACATCATCCTGCATCGTCAGGTGTTGACGCCGCTGGATATTGAACGGAAGTTCGGGCTGAGCGAAGGAAACATCTTTCAGGGCGAACTCACGCTCGAACAGTTGTTCTTCCTTCGTCCGGCACCGGGCTGGGCTCAGTATCGAACGCCCATCAAAAACCTTTACATGTGTGGTTCGGCAACGCACCCCGGCGGCGGAATCATGGGAGCGCCCGGACTCAATGCAGCGCAGAAGATCCTCGGCGATTGGAGGCGCGGAAAAATCTCATGAGCGGAGCGAATGCAAGCCCGATAGGGCGCAGCGATAAATAAATGGCTACTTCATCCGATCGCATCGTGATCATCGGCGCCGGAATCAACGGACTCGTTGCGGCGTACCATCTGGCAAAGGCCGGATTTAAGCCGGTCGTACTCGAACGCAGAAATGTCATCGGCGGGCTCGCGGTCACGGAAGAGATTCATCCCGGTTTCAAGGCTCCAACACTGATGCACTCGCTTGGGCCGTTTGCCGGGAATCTCGTCAAAGATCTGCAACTCGAACAGAACGGTCTTTCGCTCATCAAACCGGAAGTTCAGATTTTTGCTCCCTCCCATGATGGACATTCCGTGACCATCTACGGCGACGCTGCTCGCACGGCTCACGAGCTTGCCGGAGTGTCCGCAAACGATGCGAAGACGTATCCGCAGTTCGTCGCGAGCTTCGCCGCAATCGGCAAAGTCCTCGCGCCCGTCGTCACCATGACCCCGCCGTCGATCAGCCAGCCGACGACGGCGGAATTGTGGAACATGGGAATGCTCGGGTTGAAATTCCGAGGACTCTCCAAAAGGGATGCTTTTCGTTTGTTGCGGTGGGGACCCATGGCCGTCGCGGACCTCGCGTCCGAATGGTTTGAGAATGAAACGCTGCGGGCGATCGTCGCGGCACGAGGAATCTGCGGGACGTTTGCAGGCCCGTGGTCGGCCGGCACCAGCGCATCACTACTGATGCAGTCGGCGTTCGACGGAAACGCACTCGCAGCAACTGTGTTTGCAAAAGGTGGAATCGGGTCTTTCGCCGATTCCATCGCGAAAGCGGCGACGACTGCCGGGGCTCAGATTCGCACCGGCGCCGCTGTGCAGAGCATCCAGGTGAAGAGCGGCGCGGTTGCGGGCGTCGTTCTCGCGAGCGGTGAACAGGTCGCAGCATCGACGGTTGTGTCGGGCGCCGACCCGAAGACAACGTATTTGAAGTTGCTCGATGCGACCGACCTCGATCCCGACTTCCGGTTCAGGATCGGAAACTATCGGTCGACGGGAGCCGTGGCCAAAGTCAATCTGGCGCTCTCCGGTCTTCCTGCGTTCACGGCAACGAAGGACGCGGCAGCGTTATCGGGACGGATCCACATTGGATCCGATATCGATCATATCGAACGCGCGTTTGATGAGGCGAAGTATGGCGGTTTTTCGGAACACCCCTACATGGACATCACGATCCCCAGTCTGACCGACTCATCATTGGCGCCGAAAGGTGCGCACGTGATGTCGATCCATGTTCAGTACACGCCCTACAAACTAAAAAACGGCGATTGGAATTCGCGCCGCGACGAGCTGGGTGATGCCGTTATCAGAAGTCTGTCGTCGTACGCCCCGAACCTCACGACCCTCGTCCAGGCACGACAAGTGTTGACACCGGCGGATCTCGAGCAAACGTATGGTCTCGGCGGCGGTCACATCCTTCACGGCGAACCGGCTCTCGATCAACTGTTCACGTTCCGGCCGATGCTCGGCTGGGCTCAGTATCGAACCCCGATCCGGGGACTATATCTTTGTGGGGCAGGCACGCACCCGGGCGGCGGAATCACCGGCGCTCCGGGAACGAACGCCGTCCGCGAGGTCATGAAAGACTTGCATTCACGGAATCACAAACTGTGACACCATGACCGTATGGCGGATAAAGATCATCTCATCCTGACGGCGATTGGACCCGACAACGTCGGACTGGTGGCGAAGATGACGCAGTTCATTTCGCGCCACGCCTGCAACATCGAAGACAGCAAGATGGCCGTGTTCTACGGAGAATTCGCGGTGATCATCCTGATCAGCGGTGATCGAAACAGGCTGAGAGAGATCACGCAGAACTATCGCGACATCGAGAAAGAAACCGGACTCTCGGTCGCCGTAAAGACTCCCGCTCCGAAGAAAGCCGGAGAATCATTCCTGCCTTACAAGCTGACAGCGTCGTGCATGGATCATCCCGGAGTGGTCTATCGCATCAGCGACATTCTCAGCGCGCTAGGTATCAACATCGATTCGATGGAGACCAAAGCCTATTCCGCTCCGATCACCGGCACGCCGCTGTTTCAGCTCGAAGCCCATCTCGCCATTCCGGCACGGCTCAACATCACCCACGTCCGCGAGAAATTCAGCGCGTTTCAGCTCGAGGAAAACATCGACATCGAACTGACGCCGCTCAAATCTGTTTGAGCGCTCCAAGATTCGGAGGCGCTGCGCGTTTTTTTCAACCACGTCTACTGCGCGTTGACCAACGGTTCGGGCATGTCCGCCAGGATGTACGCCATCACCGCAAGCGTAGCGATGCATTTGCGCAGATCCTGTGGATTCACTTTATCCAGCGTGTCGGCATTCGTGTGATGCCAGTCGAAGTAGTGCTCGCCGATTGTGGACAGGCCGAGCAGTGGAACGCCTTCCTGACCGAGCGGAGCGATGTCCGATCCGCCTCCACCAGGATTGATTGCGTTGGCGCCGATCCCTTCGAGTAATCCCGCAATCTCCTGAAGCTTCTGTCGCGCGGCAGCATACTTCGGACTGTCTGCCGGCGTATTTGCAATACTGAAACCGAACCCGATCGGCCGTTCGGCCCCGCCATCCATCTCGATCGCCGCGACGTGTTTCCTGACATCGGCGCCCAAAGCGTTCTTGTACGCTTCGCCACCGCGGCCGCCGTTTTCTTCGTTTGTCCAGCCGACGACGCGAACCGTGCGCCGAGGCCGCAGGCCGAGTTGTTTGATCAGCGTGACAGCCTGCCATGCCGAAACGATGCCTCCGCCGTCATCGTGCGCGCCCTGGCCGACGTCCCATGAATCGATGTGGCCGCCGAGCACAACAACCTCGTCGGGTCTTTCGCGGCCGGTCACTTCCGCCATCACATTGGCGGAATCTGCATCCGGTAACATCTTCGCTTCCATTTCGAGGTGCACCTGGACGTTCTGGCCGGATTCGACGAGCCGCCGGATCAGCGCAGCTTCCTCCACCGTAATTGCGGCGGCGGGGATCTGAGGAACACCTGCCGTGTAATTCTGGTTGCCGGTATGAGGCGTATACAGACTCGAACCGGTCATGGATCGAACCAGCGAGGCTACGGCGCCAAGCTTTGCGGCTCGAGATGCGCCGGCTGTACGGAAAATGTTCGTTTGCCCGTAGCCTTTCCACTCGACGTCATACACGACAATTTTGCCTTTGACCTTCGATTCGCCGAGTGTTTCGAGTTCCTCAAACGACCGTGCGACCACAACACCCGCCGTGATGCCTGACGGCGGCGTCGCGATGCTGCTTCCCAGACCGAGAATATTCAGAGGCTTTTCGAACGGAGTGATCATTCGGGCGGATTCTCGGCCACGTACCCAGTGGGGCACTTTCACGGGCTGCGACCGCGCATTGTCGAGACCTTCCGACTTCATGCGCTCGACAATCCATTGCACGGCGCGATCGAGTTGAGGCGAACCGCTCAACCGGTTGCCGATGCGCGTCGTGAGATAGGAGAGCTTGTCCCATCCTCCCTCGTCGACCATGGCCGCGCCGATCAGCCTGCCGGCCACTTCCCGATATTGCGCATCCAAAGCCTGCGGTTTTTGGGCCGCGGTGGCTCTGCAAACCATGAAAAACAGAAGAAGTGAAATACAAATCCGTGTCTTTACCATTGCCGCACCTCGAAAAGAGTCTTTGGGTCGCTGGAAATCCACTATATGCTCAGCAACCATGAAGAGGATTGTCGCCGCCATCATCGTGGCTTTCGCCTTCTGCACGATCGGCGCCTCCAACGTTTCGGACAAACACGGCGCCGGTTTCGTGTACGGGCGGGTCCGGTATCACATGTTTCAGTATTTCCGGATGGAGACGCCGTGGCACCACGATTACCCGTACAGCGACGAGTTGTTCCCGACATTCATCAAACAGCGAACCAATGTCGATACGAATCATGAAGCGTACGAGATCGTCGACATCGACAGCAAGGAACTCTTCAAGTATCCGTTCGCATATCTGTGCGAGCCCGGTTACCTCAATCTGCTTCCCGAAGACGTCGTGAACCTAAGGAAGTATCTCGATCGCGGCGGATTCCTTCTGGTCGACGACTTTCGCGGCCCGGCGCATTTTGGAAACCTGCGCGAGCAGATGAAAAAGGTGTATCCGGATCGCGATTTTGTCCGGCTCGATATCACCAATCCGATCTTTCACAGTTTTTACGACATCGATCGTCTCGACTACCCTCCGCCGTACGGCTTTTATCCCGTCGAGTTCTGGGCGCTGCTCGATCCCAGGGGCAACATTCAGATGATCATTGACTACAACAATGACATCAGCGAAGTTTGGGAGTGGCTGGATCAAGGCCGAAGATCGGTCCACGATTCGGTCAACGCTCTGGAGCTTGGAACGAACTATCTCATTTACTCGATGACGCATTGAAAGCGCTGGTCTACATCGCATGGTGGGGAGTCAAAGCATGGCAGATCCCCGCGCCTCACGTTGCAGAGCTTCGAAAACGATTCCCCGAAATAACTTTCGTTCATGAGGTCGAGCCCGCGGCGGTGCTCGCTTCGATCCGGGACGTCGATATTTCCTTCAGCTCACGGCTCAGTCCGGAAATGGTGGAACGCGCCCGCTCACTCTGTTGGGTGCATTCTTCCGCAGCGGCGGTCGAAGGGCTACTGCCCTTGCCGGATCTCGGCAAGCGCGGAATTGTCGTGACCAACTCGCGCGGCATCCAGGCGGTTCCGATCTCCGAGCAAGTCATGGCCGGACTGCTGGCCCTGGCACGCAGAATGGATCTCACGCTCGCGGCGCAACGTGAAAAACGATGGATTCAAAGCGAGCTCTGCGACACCGCCTGGCCCTGGATGCTTTACGGGCGGCGAATGACGATCATCGGACTGGGCACGATCGGCGTTGAAGTCGCGCGCCGCGCCCATGCGTTCGGCATCCGGGTCACCGGTGTGCGGCGTCGCGCCGACCGGCCGAAGCCGGACTTTGTCGACCGAGTCTTTGGACTGGACCGCCTCGAACATGCTTTTGAAGGATGCGACATTCTCGTGATCGCCGCGCCGTTCGTATCTCACACCAGCCGGCTGATCGGAAGAAGCGACTTGGCGAAACTGAACCGTGGAGCGATTCTGGTGAATGTAGCTCGCAGTCAAATCGTCGATCACGACGCCATGATCGAAGCCCTTCGAACCCAACAACTCGGCGGCGCGGTGTTGGATGTGTTCGAACAGGAACCTCTGGATCCTTCGAGTCCCCTGTGGTCCATGCCTAATGTCATTATCAGCCCGCACAGCTCGGGATTTCGAAAGTCGCATTGGGACGACGTCATCGATCTGTTCAGCGAAAACGTGCGGCGCTATCAGCACGGCGAGCCATTATTGAATCCAGTCGACTGTTCGGCCGGATATTAGTTGTGCAGAAGCCGTATTCCGTCACGAAGCCCGTCGCTGCGCTCCGGGTTCTGTACGTCACGGCGAAAACTATCAGAACCCCGAGCGAAGCGACAGGCTTCGTGACGCGACTGAACATGGAACATCCGAAGGAGCGTTCGGCGCGGCATCAACTAAGGTAGACTTTACTGAGCATGAAGATGGTGTTCCGGTTCGTGGCAATCCTTGCTGCGCTCCTGATGTCCGGTGCGCAGACGCGCGCAGCGGATTCTGGTTTTCCGCTTTACTTTGAAAACTCCAAGCTTGTTTTGAAGGCGGAGTCGATCAATCGCACGACGTACCTCCCACTCCTCGATATCGTCCAGTTCATGAAGTTGCCGTTCACCGACGCGATCTCTCTTGAAACATTTACGATCCGCAGCGGCAGTTCGCGTCTGGTTCTAACGAAAAACAGCGGCCTGATGTCGATCAACGACCAGATCGTGATCCTGCGAAATCCGATCGTCCGCGAAAACGACCGGTGGATGGTTCCAATCGACTTTCTGACGCTCGGGCTCTCAAGAATCACGGGTCAGGAATTTCGTTATCGAACTGGAATGTCGCGGATCTTCGTGGGCAGTTCTTCAGCGCCGGAACTGATCATGAATGCGCAGACACTGGGACCGATCACGCGGCTGACCCTGCGGGTTGGAGCCTCCGCAAACGTTTCGATGAATCGGAGCGATCCCAAACACGCGATCATCTCGATCGATCGGAGCCCCCTCGATCCGCTTCGCGAACAAGTCGACCATAAAGACAGGTTGATACGATCGATTTCATATGATGATTCCGATGGCGCCTCGAAGATCGTCGTCGAAACCACGGACGAGGTCGTTGACGCCCGCGTCACACCCGCCGATGGAAACGAAATTTTCTTTGTCGACTTCATGAGAAAGGGCGCACCGACAAACCTGGAGCCGCCCACCATCACCGAGTCCGCACCAGCGCCGAAGTCCGATCTTCCGGCGAACCCTTTGCCGCAAACCAAGCTGCGCGTCGTCGTATTGGATCCAGGACACGGCGGGCTGGACTCGGGAACGAAGAACGGAACGATCAATGAAAAAGACATCACGCTGGCCATCGCAAGACGGCTGCGCGGGGTGCTTCAGAGCCGGCTCGGAGTAACGGTCCTTCTAACCCGCGATGCCGACGTCGAACTCGCCAATGAAGCGCGGACGGCCGTCGCCAACAACAACCAGGCGAACCTGTTCATCAGCCTTCATATTGGTGTGTCGCCGAACAAGATGGATTCCGCGTCATCCATATTCGTGATGAAAGACGACTTTGGCGCGCCCGCGACGGGTGGAGGCAATCACCTCTTCCTGCCCTGGTACGAGGGTTTTCGCAAATCGCAGCCGGCCAGCCGTGCGATCGCAAAGCTCGTTCAGGAAGAATTGACGAAAGCCATTCCCGGATGGCAGTTCGTTCTGCGAAGCGCGCCGCTCGGTGTTCTCAGCAGCACGACAATGCCGTGCCTTGCCTTGGAGATCGGCAATCTCAATAACTCCGTGAATTCGCAGAGCCTGACGGACGCGGGATTCGAAACCCGTCTCGCCAATTCCATCGTGAACGCCATACAACGTTACGCTGAAGGCCAGACCGCAGGAGCGCCGGCACACTAAGCTATGCCACGACACATCAAGATCGGTTTGATCGTTCTCGCCGTGGGCTTCACGATCTCACTCGGATTTTTCGTGGACGTCGTTGGCCGAATCCGGTCCATGGTGAATAACGAAAAAGAGACGCCGGAAAATCCGTTCACGCCACCGGTTGCGCCTCTTTTCAAACCCGAAGACCCGCCGATGCCAGTGAAGATTTTCTACCCCACGCGCGATGGGGCCATCCTGTTGTCGACCGAAGAGCAGACCATCTTTCAATCGACGGAGCTGGTGAATCGCGCCAAACAGATTCTGCAGAAGCTTCAGGACGGCCCCTCTTCGTCTGCACTTGCGCCCGCGTTGCCGAAGGACGCAAAAATCGAGGAGTTGTTCATCGCCGACAACGGCACCGTTTTTATCGATTTCACCAGCACCATCTCGACGAATCATTCGGGCGGAATACTCAACGAACAAGCCACGATCTACGCCATCGTGAATTCCCTCACGTATAACCTTCCGCAGATTCAGGACGTGAAAATTCTTATCGGTGGAACGGAAAAGGAAACGCTTGCGGGTCATGTCCTGCTGTTGCTGCCGCTGCAAATGGACCTGTCGATCACCGATGCTCCAACACCCGACAAACCTGCGGAACACACCGCCGCCATCAATAAATGAGATCTGACGGAAGAGCGCACACCGAAATGAGGCCGGTCCGGATAACCCCGGGCTTCATTTCGCAGGCCGAAGGATCCGTGCTGATCGAAGTGGGCCGTACGCGTGTGATCTGTACAACGACCGTCGAAGAAAACGTGCCTGTGTTTCTCAAAGGCCAGGGTAAGGGCTGGATTACTTCCGAATACTCGATGATCCCGCGCGCTACGGGAACAAGAACCGCGCGCGAATCCACGACCGGCAAGAAGTCGGGACGCACACAGGAGATTCAGCGTCTGATCGGACGATCGCTCCGAACGGCAATCGACCTGAACAAACTCGGCGAACGCACGCTGTGGCTGGATTGCGACGTCATCGAGGCCGACGGCGGGACTCGCACCGCATCGATCACCGGCGCCTTCGTAGCGATGTGCCTCGCGATCCAGCGGATTCGTCAGTCCGGCGCATTGACGAACAATCCTGTTCGCAGTTTCGTTGCAGCGGTGAGCGTCGGGGTGATCGGCGGTGTTCCGATGCTCGATTTGAACTACGCCGAAGACTCGACGGCGGATGTGGACTTCAATCTCGTCATGACCGATACCGATGAGTTCGTCGAAATCCAGGGGACCGCAGAACGAAATCCTTTTAATCCACACGTACTCCATCAACTGCTCGACCTCGGCCGCAAAGGCATTCAGGAATTGATAGCGATTCAACGTAAGACGTTGGGTTTGTGAAACGTTATTGTGAAACGACTCGTTCTCGGTACGAACAATCCGAACAAAGTATTTGAAGTTCAGTCGGCACTGGCGGATTTGCGTGAGTGGGAAGTCGCACCCATTCCGGCGGGACTCGACACGATCGAAGAAACCGGGGCGACCTTCATCGAGTGCGCGCGGCAAAAGGCCGGACACGTTAGCCGGCATGTCGGCGACCTGGTTTTGTCCGACGATTCCGGCCTGTGCATCGACGCACTCGACGGCCGGCCCGGCGTGTTTTCGAAACGGTATGCCGATTCCGATGCCGATCGGATTGCCCGTGTCCTTCGAGAAATGAACGGTGTGGTCGAAATTGAAAGAACTGCTCGATTCATCTGCGCGCTCGCTCTCGCACAACAGGGACAAATCCTGTGGACCGTTGAAGGCCGCATCGAAGGACGCATTTCGAGCGAACCCCGCGGCGTCAACGGTTTCGGTTACGATCCCATCTTCTATATTCCCGAATTTCGCCGCACGATGGCCGAACTGACAATCGACGAAAAGAATCGCGTCAGCCATCGGGGCTGCGCCCTGCGGGAATTGGCGCGACATTTGAGACATTTTGCTGTGCAGAACCGTCTGTAGACAGTATTGTTTAAAGAGAGGATACGTGATCATGCTTCAAATGCTCATGCTTGCGCTGATGATCCAGGGCGGTCCGAAGAACCTGCAGGTCGCAGAGGATGCCAAAATCATGCCGGCGGTGATCGTTCCCGCCGGAACGACGATCGCGGTTGCGATGATCAACAGCGTTTCGACAAAAACGGCTAAAGACGGCGACGGGGTCTACGCACGGACAACGTTCCCCATTACGGTGAACAACAAGATCGTTATTCCGGTGGGATCGCACGTGAAGGGCAAGATCACTGAAGTCGGCCGGCCCGGAAGAGTCAAAGGAAAAGCCGAGCTGACGATTTCATTCCAGGAAATCATTCTTCCGAGCGGAATCACTCTCCCGCTTTACGCCACGCTGGGCAGCGTTGGCGGAGCCGGCACACGAAAAGGTGAAACGGGAATCGAAGGAGAATCGAGCAAAGGCGAGGATGCCGGAACAGTTGCGACGACGGCGGCAACGGTCGGCGTCCTTGGCGGGATCGGCGCGCGAAGCGCGAAAGGCGCAGGCGTGGGCGCCGCAGCGGGCGGTGCGATCGGCGCCGCAACGGTGCTGTTGACCCGTGGCAAAGACGTCGTCCTGCAGCCGGGCACCACACTGGAGATCGTCCTCGATCGCCCACTGGAACCCTGATTCTCGGTTGAAACCATCCCGATCTTTCGCTAACGTTGTCGGGTCCCCACCAATCGGGGCGTGGCGCAGTCTGGCTAGCGCGCCTGCCTTGGGCGCAGGAGGTCGGAGGTTCAAATCCTCTCGCCCCGATTACAATCATGCAGCCGGACCGCCGCCTCTGTAATTGATCACATAGGAGTCGACAACACGTTTCCTGGGCAGAGGTGTTGCCAACCGCACGACCTCTGCATTCCATCCAACTAGAGTTACTCGAACTGACAGCGTTAGCAATTTGCGAATGAAGATCGAACCTCCGCCGATGATTGTCGTTGGATCGGCGGTTTCGGAAGCGTTCAGTTGGTTGTCGTAGACAACGCCTGCGGAACCCTCTCCGATGGCGGTTAGGATAAACCCGTAGTTACCCACCCCGTTCACCTTTCCGTTCCCTTAAACTGTGCGCGAGAACCGGCCACGACGAGCCAGCCGGAATTCGGGATACACCGATACCCGATTGGGCCAGAAAAAGTCTTGCGGTTCGGCGACGGCAACAACCGGGGCGAGTGGCGGTGCGCGCGAAGGCAGGCCGAGGCAGCGAAGGATTTTCGTTGTCGCGTTGGCAGGGTGAATTGCCGCCATAAGCGTCTTTACGGCGAATAACGGCAGCCATCGGGATGTCGCGAAGTCGTTCTTCAAGGCGGCCAGGCGTGCCCCTAAGGCGCTCCACGACGTTCGGAAACATCCAGGACGGTAAGTCGATGGGAAAGGTCCGGTCAAACCAACACATATTCATTTAACTGGAAACATATTCTCAGAAGCATACACGTCTTGAACGAATCTTGAACTGCGCCGGAACGGTGACATGGTAAATTTCGCGTGGTTGTACGCATGCCCCGGAAATCGTTCTCTCCAGCACAGAAACTGCTCACTGTTTTCGTCTTAACGATTTTTGCACCCGGATTGTTATTGGCCGTCTTTGGAGCGCGCGCGCTTTGGGAGGAAAAACGAACGGGTGAAAGGCAGCTTCGAGACCAGTTGGACCGCGATGCGGACGTCCTAATACACGGTTTCGCCGACCGACTCGAAAGGCTCCAGTCGATCGTGAATGACGATTTGCAGCCCGAGAAGTCTCTCCGAGGTTTTCCCAACGACGCCTCCTGGGTTTATGTCGAACGTCGTAGTGACAAGCTCCAAGTCTATCCGCCGAATAGTCTTCCGTACGAACTCGGCGCCTCTTACGAAATGGTGCAGACGGATCCGGATCTCAGTCGCATCGAACGACTCGAATCGCAGGAATCGCCTGAACTCGTGATTGCCGCTTACCGCGATCTATTGCCAAAAGCGCGTCCGGCCATGACGCCTGAAATCCAACACCGCCTGGCTCGGTTGTTGAACAAGGTCGGTCGTGCGAGCGAGGCTGTCCGCTTGTGGCGGAGAGTCGAGAGTTCCGGCGGCCGAATCGGTTCATTGCCGGCCGATCTGGTAGCCGGTTTTGAGCTCACCGCGATCGATGAAGGCGCCGCCAAAGCGTTTCTGCGGAATCTCACTGAAGGCCGTTGGAGGCTCGAAAAGGCGCGTTATCTTTACTATTCAGCCGAAATCCACAAGCGGGTCGGTGAAAATAATGAGGCGGACATCCGACTGCGTCTCGCGGAAGCCGTCGAGGCTGCACTCTCATCCTCTTCCCGAGTTTTTCGAAGCGAAGGCGAGGTTTATACCGCCTTCCGGAGCGAAACGCCTTTTGCGGTCCTGATCGCCAGTTCGAAGTTTCTGGAAACCCACGTATGGCCACAGGTGTTCAGTACGGCGAATTCCGATGTGCGCATCGTGCATATTTCCGCAAACGGCGACGTTCTGTATTCCGTTCCGCGTGATGGCGCCGGGCCTGCCAGTGCGCGAACCTTCAATGCGGCGGGTCTTTCCTGGAACATCGCGGTCGAACCGAAGGATGCCGCCGGCTTTTATGCGGCGATGAATCGGAGGACAAACTTCTATCTCGGCATGTTGTCGTTGGTGGTGCTGTCACTCCTGTCGGGAGGTTATTTCATCGCGCGGACGGTCCGGCGGGAGCTTGAAGTGGCGCGTATGAAATCGGAGTTTGTCTCCACGGTGTCGCACGAGTTCCGGTCCCCGCTGACGGGAATCCGTCAATTGGGAGAGATGCTGGCGCGCGATCGAATCACAGACGAATCCAAACGCCATCAGTATTACGAGTTGATCGTGCGGGAAAGTGAGCGGCTCGCGCGATTGGTGGAAAACATTCTGGATTTTTCGCGGATGGACGCAGGCGGCAAACAGTATCAGTTCGAGCCCCTGGATACAGCGGCATGGTTGCGCAGTGTGGCTGAGGACTTTCAAGTTGAAGCTTCGAGGTCTGGACACCTCTTGCAAGCCGAAATTCCAAAGGACCTGCCGGCCATTTCCGGCGATCGCGAAGCGCTTTCCACGGCGCTACGAAATCTTTTAGACAACGCGTGCAAATATTCGCCCACATCGAAGGACGTGTGGCTGGATGCGGAAGCCGCGAATGGTGGCGTCCGGGTACGTGTGCGCGATCACGGCATCGGCATTCCCGCGCGCGAGCAGCGCCAGATCTTTGAAAAGTTTTACCGCGGCGGAGCATTGGCCGGGGAAGTGAAAGGCGCCGGCCTCGGGTTGAGTCTTGTGCAGCACATCGTATCCGCGCATGAAGGTGAAGTTCATGTCGAGAGCCGCGAAGGCGAAGGCAGTACCTTTTCGCTGTGTTTGCGAGGTTCGCAATGACGCGAATATTGGTCGTCGAAGATGAGCCAACCATCGCGATCGGTTTGCAGGACGACTTGCAAGCAGAAGGCTACGACGTTGAAGTGGCCAGTGATGGAAACGCGGCATCGTCGAAAGCAGGCGCCGGCGTCTTCGATCTCATTCTCTTGGATGTGATGCTGCCGGGCAAAGATGGATTCACGATTTGCCGCGAACTCCGCGCTTCCGGATCCCGCACGCCGATCATCCTGCTCACGGCGCGCGGCCAGGAGCACGACAAGATCATGGGACTGGGTCTTGGCGCTGACGATTACGTCACCAAGCCGTTCAGTCCCGGCGAACTCATCGCCCGCATTCAAGCCGTCTTGCGTCGCGCGTCGCGGCCCGCGATTGGAAAGACATTTCAATTTGCGGATGTGCACGTCGATTTCTCGCGGCACGAGGTTCGTCGCGGCGGACGCATCGTCGAGTTGACGCCGGCCGAATTCAAACTCCTTCATGTGCTCATCGAAAATCGAGGCGAGGTGCTTTCGCTCGATCGGCTGCTCCACGAAGGCTGGGGAAAGGATGTCTTCCTCACGGATCGCGTGATCTACACGCACATTAACAATCTTCGGGCCAAGATCGAGCGTGATTCTCGGAATCCGCGGCACATCGTGAGCGTGCGCGGCTCGGGATACCGATTCGATATGAACGAATCTTGAAATGCGCTTGAACCAGTCATGAAGCAACAACTAACGACTTCGGCCACACTGCGGCGCTGAGGTGAAATTCACATGAGATACAAAATAATTTGTGCAGCAGTACTCGCAACCACGCTTGTTGCATTTGGCCAGAAAACGAATTCGCCCGAGCTGACGCTGGGCGCCGCGCTTCATCAGGAAGAAGTTGAGGGAAATTGCAACGAGGCAATCATGACGTACTCGAAGCTCATTCAAGACAAGGGCACGCCGGCCAATATCGCGGCTCGGTCGCAACTTCACCTCGGAATCTGTCGCGAGAAACTCGGCCAGCGGGAAGCGCGCACCGCGTATGAAGCCGTTGTCGCGCGTTATGCGGATCAAACGGAAATGGTCGCGGAAGCCCGCCGGCATCTGGCCGCTCTTGAGGGCATACGATCCTCGGACACGCCGTCAGTACGCCATGTGTTCGCAGCAGATGAATTTCCTGCTTCGATTACTTCCGACGGACGGTTCATGGGTATCGCTGACAGTGATCGAAGCGGCATCGGTGTCCGCGATGTCGCGAGCGGCCAAATCAAGTGGCTGGTGGACGGCGACGATGCCAATACCGAAGTCGGATGCACGATCCTGTCGCCCGATCAACGCCAGGTTGTCTATGCGTGGTACGGCGTGAACAGCGAGGTTCGTCTCATCGCGAACCAAGTTGGCAGCAAACCGCGCATTCTGATTCCGGGTAAGGAGGAATACGACTATGTGGATCCTCTAGCCTGGGCGCCCGATGGAAAGTCCATCCTGATCGTCATCCGGAAAAGGGATCAAACCTGGCAACTGGGATGGGTTTCCGTGGCGGATGGAACAATCAAAGTGCTCAAGTCGTTGGAGTGGCGTTTTCCCGAGAGGGCCAGCTTGTCGCCGGACGGGAGATATATTGCGTATGCGACAGTCGTCAACAACCCAAGCCATCCAATGCGTCCCGAGGATCATTCATTGGATTCGACGGGCGTACGCATATACGTTCTCGCCGCCGATGGTTCTACTGAAACAGCACTGACGAAGGACGCCGGCATTAATTCGTCGCCGATCTGGACCCCCGACGGGGGGCATATCCTGTTCATCAGTGATCGTTACGGCAACCGCGATCTATGGTCTGTTCCAGTGCAAGGCGGGAAGGCGGCTGGTCCCGCATCTTTGGTCAAGAGGAACTTTGCCGGATGGCCTATCGGCATGACGCGCTCCGGATCGTATTACTACGGTGAAGATGCGGGTAGTGGCGGTGAGCAAACTTCTGTCGTGGACATGCAACCGGACGGCGCAAGACTTCGGAATTCCGCGCCCGCCCGCGAACCTCTTATCGGTCTTGGGCCGTCCTGGTCCCCGGACGGCAAATTCATCGCTTTGCAAAGAGCGCGGGGCAAATCGACGTCATTTCTCGGGCGCCAATCCGAAATGATTCGGGTCGTCCATTCGGTCGAGACCGGTGAAGAAAAGATCTACTCCCACGCGGGTATCGTCCTGGGTTCCGCGCGCTGGTTGAGCGACAGCACAGGGTTTTTGGAGACGATCGAGAACGAGAACGGCACACATTCGATCTATCGCGTGGACGTGAAGACCGGCGAATTCAAGCCGGTGCTGACATTCGATCGTTCGCCGAACCACAGCACGATCGGACAGCTTTCTCCGGATGACAAAACTCTTTACGTTCAAAGTTTGGACAGCATTCTTGCCTTTGATCTCACGAACGGTTCACAAAAGACGATCTTCACGCTGCCCGGAACCGGAACGCTTGCCGGCTTCGCCTTGAGCGATGATGGCCGGAAGCTTGCGTTAAGGATCGGAGATCGAAACGGCGCCACGAGAACCATTGCCAGCGTCTCCATAGACGGCAGCGATTACCGTGAGCTTTACAGTGGGCACGATGTTCAGAAATCCTTGGCGTGGATGAAAGACGGCGGCGGGATACTCTTCGTTGCTTTCGACTCGTCGTATAAGGTCATGCGGATCTCGAAAGACGGCGGCAAACCCGAATTGACGGGATTGGAGCGGTCTTTTCCGATCTACGTGCTTAGCTTGAATAAAGACGGTTCGCGCCTTGCCTTCAACGCAGGGGACACAACCGGCGGTTGGGAGGTTTTTTCTCTCGATAACGTCATGCCCGCTTTGAAGACCGCGAAATGAACGGACGATGAGGCTCCTGCTCGCTCTTCTGATGAGCTTGTTCGGCGGAAGGACCGTTCCGGTTCTTCCGCCTCCTCTGGGACTCGACTTGTACATGCCCGTGCCGGAAACGAATCCGTTGACGCGCGACAAGGTCACGTTGGGCCGGAAACTGTTTTTCGATAAGCGGCTCTCTCGCGATGGGACGCTCGCGTGCGCAAGCTGTCACGATCCGCGGCGTGTGTTCTCGGATGGCCGCGCAGTCGCGCGTGGGATCCTTGACGCTGTGGGAACACGGAATGCTCCGGCGCTGATCAATCGAGGTTACGGGCGGTCATTCTTCTGGGATGGCCGCGCCCAATCGCTTGAGCAGCAAGCGCTGCAGCCCATCACGAATCCTATCGAACTCGGTCTGACAGAAACGGAATTGGAGCGGCGCACCCGCATGAAAACCGCGGATGTGACGGCAGCATTGGCCAGCTATGTCCGTACCATTCGCTCCGGAGATTCGCGCTATGACCGGTACGCTGGCGGCCAGCGCGGTTTTTTGAACGATTTGGAAAAAGCCGGTCTGGAATTGTTTCGCGGTAAGGGCCGTTGCGCGGTCTGTCACCTCGGCCCGAATTTTACCGATGAGCAATTCCACAACACCGGTGTCGCCTGGCAGAGCGACCGCCTCGTCGATGAAGGCCGCTTCCGCGTCTCCGGTGTTCCCCGCGACGATGGCGCCTTCAAAACTCCGACTCTTCGTGAAATCGCGCGCACTGCGCCATATATGCACGATGGCAGTTTCGCGACCTTGGAAGATGTCATTGATTTCTATTCCGACGGCGCCCGGCAGAACCTATACCTTGATCCTGAAATTCGGCCCCGAAACTTCACGTCCGAAGAGAAACGAGCGATCATCGCCTTCCTTCGATCGCTGAATGGAAAAGTGCTCGAAGGTTGGCGCTGATCTTCTACCAGAGATCTCCCGGTTTTCTTTTCAGCAGGGATGAAGAAGGGGCCGCCCAGCAGGGCGGTCACGACGCCCACAGGAATTTCGGTCCGTTTAAGCGAAAGCGGCGCGGCGTGCATCGTCAGCGAATGGGAATGATGAACGAGCCGTGACCGTCTGGACGCGTCACAACCGAGGCCGTGACTTTCGAAAATGTCGTGAAGGTTCTTTTCCGTCAGCACCTGATCGGGCGCGCCATCCGCCACAAAACGGCCGCCGCGGCACGATCATTCGTCGAGCGTAGCGCGCAGCCGGATTGACCTCGTGCGTCACGCTGGCGATTCGTCAGTCGCCGCTCCAAATTCAACCGCTCAAGAATGTCGTAAAACTGGATCTGATGTTTGAGGTCGAGATAAACCGTCGGCTCATCGAGCAGCAAGACTTCTTTTCGCGACTTTCCGGGAAGCGCGACTGGCTTACTTCCCTGCTCGTCGCGGTCAGTTATAGCCTACCTACAACGCATGTACCTGTAAAAGACATGTTGGAGAAGTGAATTCGTGTTGCGCACATTTTGCGCACATCTTTTCCCTATTGAGCCGTAATGAGACGCAATGAGAGGTGCTCAACCCAACGGAGAACCAATAATATAGCCTGCTGGAGTCTGCCTTGGCGTAGGAGGTCGGAGGTTCAAATCCTCTCGCCCCGATTAATAAAATCAACGGTTTAGGCGGGCTCCGGTTGCCCGCTTTTTTCTTTGGCTCACGCAAACGCTCACACTACACCGAATTGGAATGCCTCGTAACACTGGCTGATACAGGTCGGCACCACAACACGGAATTAGGGTATCAGCGATTAGCCCAACGAGAATGTGAAGAACTCGGGGCGGCGGAAAACCGGTTTGAGAGTGACGAAATCTTCGAATCTTTAACGCTCACACCAACGCTCACACGAACCCCAAAACGTTGCTCACCGTCACGTCTTGCTAGCGCTGAATACAAGATACGACCACTGATCGGTTAAATGAGGGAAACAGTCGGAGACCTCAAGCAACGGGTGACATTTCGTAGCATGCGGTAAATCACAGATAAGTTTCCTTGGGCGCAGTAGGTCGGAGGTTCAAATCCTGTCGCCCCGATTTACTATCCTCGATCAAACCTCCATTTAAAAATCAGATCAGACCACCTGCCTGATCCTCTTGCTGGAAAGCAGCTTGAACTTCACTTCCACGAAGCAGTCTTTAAAATTGGATTTGTCCCTCATGCAGACGGCGCGGAGGCCCTTTGCCACCTCACCGCGTTGTCGTTTGCCCAAAAAGTGCATCCAAAACGCGATACCCGTTACCTCACGGGAACACGGTAGATGTTTCGGTTCGCGGACAGCTTGCCGTATGCGTAAACAGACGGATTGGACGCCGGAAAAGCTCCGGCCACAGAGAATGGTTTAGACTCAGGCAGGCGTGCTGCATCCTGTGCGGATTGAATTCCTCCAGCGGGCAATGGAGGCAGGTTCTGGCCCATCCGCAATGGAATCGCGTAGGTGCCCTGCCGCCAAAAGCTGAGGTAGATAAACTTGCCGTCAGCCGACCAGTTGACAAGTCCCGGCTCGTCTGGGCTACGGCCGCCACAGGTGGTGCAGATCATGGTTGGCGCACTGCCGTCCAAAGGGTATATCCCGACGGCATTTGCCGTCTCGTCCGTCAAACCGGAGTTCACCCACGCTGCGATCGACTTTCCATCCGGCGAAACACCGTAAAGAAACTGGACGGCGTGTGGAACAGTAACTCTTGTCGAACCCGTGCCGTCTTCTTTAACTCGATAAATGAAAGTTCCCTTGGGTTCCTGCGCTGCGAATAACACCTCGCCACTCGAACCGAAGTACGCCTGTAATGCCTTACTATCGGCAAGGCGGCGCGGCGCAGAACGGCCATCCAAGGTGGTGAGCCACACGCCAAAGCGATCGGCGGCAGTGGCGGCTACAAACACCAGACGCACGCCGTCGGAGGAGAGACTGTAATGTTCCATCAAATAGTCGGGAAACAAGTGCTGACGCTCACCGGACTCCAGATTCATCATCCACAGCGCGCCTCGCGGAATGGCAAAGTCTCCTTCTGCTCGTACCAGGTAGTAGAGACTCTTGTTGTCCCGAGAGAACGAGGGGAAGAAGGCGTAGCCTTCAGAGGTGACCTGCCGGTCGCCGCGCGAGTCGTGAATCCACAATGTACTCTGGCGAGTGCCGATGGAGGTGAGGAACGAGCGGCCATCGGGCGCAAGCTCGATGCCTTCCTCCTCGGTGACGCCGAAGGTCATCTGCTCGAGTTCGCCGTTGGGAAAATGTTGACGCCAGATATGGAAACCGCTTCCGGTATCGGCAGAGAAGTACATCCACTTCCCATCGGGCGACCATGCGGCACTCGAGCACTGAGCTGTCGCGGGCCCGACCTTTCTCCCTTTGGAACCGCCGCCGTACGATACAAGGCGGCAGGCCTGCCAACCATTGAATCCCATTTCAGCAAGGAGCAAATTCTTTCCATCGGGTGAAAGGTACGAGAAGTGATCCATGATGCCATCTTCCAGGTACACGGTTCGCTGATCGGACCGGCTTTCCGTGGAGGACATCACTGCCAGCGTAATCCCCTTACCTGTAGCCTCCGAGAATAGAACTCGTGGCTCAATACCTCTTTCCGTCTTCTCCTGTATCCACGTAAGCCCCTCAGCGTTTGCAAACAGTCGTCGCGGTTCCTGACCTCCCAGAACAGGTACGATCCAGGTTGAGAACTCTCCCGACGTCGTGTTCATCGTGGAATACGCGATACGAGTCCCGTCCGGCGTAAAACGCGGGGCCATTTTCAACATATCGTCGTGGGTGAGTTGTACCGCATCGCCTGCCGGCAGGAACTTCACGTAGATTTGTCCGGGACCAATGAATGTTTCGGGACCATGCACGAATGCCATCATTCGCCCATCCGAGGAAAGCGCGGGCTGGGTCGCGGAGTCGGCGAAGTTGGTTAGTTGCTCGTATTTTGGGGGGCTCGTCGGGGCCAAGGATTCGTGACGCATCCTTAATAGCGAAACTGCCGTCGCAATCAGTGCTATCGAGAGCAGCGGTAGAGCGGGCATCCAAAACCATGATCGCGACTTTTTCCTGGCCGGCGCGATCGTAACCGGTTCGCCGGTCTGTCGCGCGACTCGGCGCAGGTCGGCTGTCACTTCAGCCATCGATGGATACCGGTCAGCAACGTTCTTTTGAAGACTCTTCTCGACAATGGCGCGAAGGCTGGCCGGAAGTGTGTCCGGGAGCGGCTTGGGCGGCGCGTGAATAATCGACTGCAACAACTCCAGCCCAGTAGCGGCTTGAAACGGCCTGTATCCTGCAAGGGCCTCATACAATGTGACGCCGAATGAGAAAATATCGCTGCGCGCATCGAGCGGCTGACCCCAAGCCTGTTCGGGTGACATGTACGCTATTGTTCCGATCACGACACCAGGCCGTGTCGCAAGCTCACTTCTTAAGGTAGTCGCCACATCCGCGGCGGAATCGAGTTTCGCCAGACCGAAATCGACAAGCTTTGCGTAGCCGTTTTTGGTAACGAGGATATTTGGCCGGCTTGATATCGCGATGCAGAATTCCAGCCGTGTGCGCCGTAGCGAGACCGTCAGCGATGCCGATGAGCAACTCCACAACTTCCAGCCATGTGCGAGATGCTTCGAGCACCCAGCTCTGCAGCGCCATCCCGTCGATAAATTCGGTAACAAGATATTGCCGCCCGTCGAATTCACCCGCGTCATACACCGTCAGTATGTGCGGATGATTTAATGAAGATGCCATCTGCGCCTCACGCTGAAAACGCCTGCGCGCAGCCGCATCCGCCAGTTCGTCTGAAAGCAATTTGACTGCTACCGGCCGCTTCAGTTTGGTGTCCTGAGCGCGATAAACCACGCCCATTCCGCCTTCTCCGAGAACAGCCATAATTTCATACTGACCGAGTTGGATGCCGACGGCAGACCTGGGCCGATCGCCAGCCAGGAGATCGGCCGCGGCGTCGTTCACCGGCACTCGCAGAATGCTTTCGGAGTTCTGGAAACTGGAAATAAGGGATTCGACCTCCTGACGCATGGCGGAGTCGCCGGCGCAAGCTTGATCGAGGAAGGCAGGCCTGTCCTCCGGATGGCGTTCCAGCGCGGAACGAAATACATCCTTGATGTGCAACCACCGTTCAGGCGTCACGTCGTCTATCTCCGGCGATCTCGCGACGCAGCCATGCCTTCGCCAGATTCCATTCGTCTTTGACTGTTGTGGGCGATACACCGATGACCGCCGCCGTGTCCTCGATCGTCAAGCCGCTGAAACAGCGAAGCTCGACGATCTGACTCTGGCGCCCGTCGATTGCCGCGAGTCGCGTCAAAGCCAAATCGAGTTCCAACAAGTCTGTGTGCCATCGCTTGCCCGCGGGTAGCAGTTCTTCCTGCAGCGGTACAGTCACCGCGGATCCTCCACGCTTCACCCGATGCTGCCGCCGCGCGTGATCCACAAGAATGCGACGCATCAATGTCGCCGAAATGGCGTAGAAATGAGCTCGATTCTTCCACTGGACATTCGTTTGATCGATCAGTCGGAGGTAGGCTTCGTGAATCAAATCCGCCGTTTCCAACGTATGGCCCGAACGCTCGAAACGCATGTAGCGCGCAGCCTGCCGTCGTAATTCCGCATACACGATCGGAATCAATCGGTCCAATGCCTGTCTGTCGCCATTCCCCCAATGGATAAGGAGCTCGGTGATTGGCGATTCTTCGTTCATAAGCGGTCGGAAAATCGAGCAGAGAATATGACCCTGCGATCTTCAAGTCAAATTGAATGGCAATCATTGAATGGCAATCACCAGAGGATTCGAGCCATAAAAACTTCCGGCCAATTTCGTCTGAATTGTCGCGTTCATAACAGATCCTCGAAAGGAGAATCCTATGAACGGAAGAAACAGTTTTGGCAGAGTGGCCGGTGTGGCGTTAATGATCGTTTCTTTTTGGAGCCCCGGACGAGTCGCATCGGCGCAATCGCCGAACACCACCTGCAAACACGCCACTGGTGTGTGGATCGACGTGTATCCCGGTACGGGCAACACGACCTTGGGAACCATTACGAACGGCGGGATTTTAAACGGGACAACACAAAGCATCTTTACCAGCGGCGCCTTTCCTACACCTGCCGCTACTATCGTGTCGTACACGTCAGAGCTCACGATCACGACGAATCATGGAAATCTGAAGACCACGAACACCTATCTTTACGATTTTGAGACCGGCACCTTTACGCTGATGGGACGCATCAATCCTCAAACCAGCACCGGACAATTCGCGGGAGTGACGGGAACTTTTTTTGCAAACGGCAAAACGACCGGTAACGGCTTTACCTACCCAGCTGAAATTGCCGGGGAAATCTGCTTCGACCGCTGAGGCTTGCCACAACTGGAAGTGTTACGACCTTTTGAGTCTCTCCGGTCTTTAGCCGCTGGAGAGCGCAAGGTCGTTTGCCGCGGCCAGCCAGATATCGGATTCAAAGCGACACATGGCAAGCACGCGCCCCTATGGTCGCTGAGTGTCGCAATGGCTTGACAAATGACGCCCGGGTTAAGCAGAGAAAAAGCCGGTTGAGGCGGCGGCGGGATCCCTGTGAAAGCATAGATAGGTGTCGTCGCCTTTCACCCAATTTCCGGTACTGGGGTCTTTTGAACGGATAGTCGGGTACTGTGTTTAGCATCAATCCACGTTTAGGCACTCGTCCCTGACGCTCCGTTTCTCCAAGACCCCATTACCCAATTTCCCCGTTGCGCCCATCTGCGCACAAGTGCTCCGTGCGACATCCACACGCCAATCCAGGGTGCCGTAATTTCTTCAAAACCGAACGGCCCTGGATCTTCTAAAGTGTTAAGCTTCCCGCATGACTGACACTCATCCGGACGTGGAGGCGTTCCTGATTGAAGGATATCGCCGGATGCTCCCTGCCGCGAAGTTGCAGCAAGTGGCGTTGTTAACTCAAACAGTCCAAAAGCTTGCCTTAGCGGACATTCGCCGGCGTTACCCGGAAGCGGATGAGCGCGAGCAGGCGCTGCGACTTGCTTCCCGTTGGATCGATACCGAATTGATGGTTCGCGCGTTTGGTTGGAATCCCGAAGAATCGGGTTACTGAATGATCGGTGATCCGCTCGTCGTTGTTTCGATACTCGTTCGCCTCTTTGACCATATGGGAATCCGCTACGTTGTGGGAGGCTCGCTCGCCAGTTCGGTTTATGGGATCCCCCGTGCAACCCAGGACGCCGATTTCATGGCCGAAATTGATACACCTCACGTAGACGCCCTGGGCATAGCGCTCGAGAACGATTTTTACGTGGCGACAGAACTCATCACCGAGGCCATTCGTCACCATTCCTTTTTTAATGTGATTCACCTTGCAACAATGTTTAAGGCGGACATTTTTGTAGCTCGAGGCGAGGATTGGGAAAAGGAAGAAATGAGCCGCGCTCATACCGAAACCTTCGCAGTTTCAGAGGCACCTGTTTCTGTTCGATTCTCAAGTCCCGAAGATGTCGTTCTGCACAAACTGCTGTGGTATCAACTTGGGGGCAATGTTTCGGATCAGCAATGGCGTGATGTGCTCGGAGTGCTGAAGGTTCAGGGTGCGTCACTCGACAACTTGTATCTGGACCGATGGGCCAAATTCCTCCATTTGTCTGATCTTTTGGCTCTCGCTAGGAACGAGCTGTGATCCTGCGCACATTTTGCGCACATCTTTTTCCCTAATGAGCCGTAATGGGACGCAATGAGAGGTACTCAACCCAACGGAAAGCCAATAATATGGCCTGCTGGAGTCTGCCTTGGGCGCAGGAGGTCGGAGGTTCAAATCCTCTCGCCCCGATTAATCAATAACAGCATCGCCATCAACGAATCTTCCCTGCTAACCAATCGTCGGAATACGACGGCGTCCTTTTCTGCGTCAATTCTCGAGGCACACGACTCGAAACCGTCGCGTCCAAATATTCACCCGCCGCCGGCGAAGAGCCGGCTGGCACGTTACCAGCGGTTTTGCCTTTGACGGACGGCCAGAGTAGTATTCGAGCGACCCAAGGCAAATTCGCGATGCCACTGTATATCGATCGGCATGATACTCCTGATCCAGCAATGTTTACGCCAGAGGAAGTCGCTCGTTTACATGAGTGCGATCTGAAAGCAGGAGAAAGACACGGAGCTCACATCATTACTTATTGGTACCACGCCGGGGCCGCGACCGGCTTCTGTCTGGTCGAAGCACCAAGTAGAGAAGCGGTTGATCAGACGCACCGTGATGCGCATGGGAACGTGCCGAACCGTATTATCGAGGTGGATTGGCCCGCCGTAGAAAACTTTCTCGGACCGATACGGCAACCGGAGCCCGCATGGGAGAACTTCTCATTAAGGACTGTCGTGTGTGTGTCCTCCGTGACTCCCCAGAGTCGGAACCGGGTGTCGGCCGGCGAGATGACTGAACTGTTCCTGCAATCGAGTGCCTTCACGCAAGCTGAATTCGATGATCGGGGCGGAAGAACCGTTCACAGCGACGAAACTGGTATCACGGGAATGTTTCCGTCGATCACCGGCGCACTGGAGTGCGCGCTCGCTATTCAAAGGTCGTGCGTCTCTGTCGCTTTTTTTTCACAAAAGAAAATGGATCTCCGGATTGGCGTGAGTGCCGGCGAGCCCGTCACGCAACACATGAATTTATTCGGGCAGGCGCGCGACGAGGCAATAATTCTATCTTCCAAAGCGTCGGCGGGAAGTGTGTATGTCTCAAGTGTTGTCCGAGACCTGTGTGACGGGAAAGGCTTCGATTTTGAATCGCGCGGTGAACTGCGCCTCAACGGCCAACACGAGACCGCCCTCTCAGTTTTCGAATTAACAGGAAAGCGCAGGTCAGAGCAATTCGGCGCCCACGGTCCCTATGAAGCATTCCGCGCTCACGATGAACAATTTGGAACTTCCGGCCGCACAGCTCTGACCGTTCTATCCGGCCGTGAGATCGAAGTCTTACGGTGTATCGCGGAGGGAAGCACAAATCGCGAAATTGCGGACTACCTATGCATCAGTCTTAGTACGGTTGCCACGCACGTTCGGAATATTTTCGAAAAGATTCAGGTGTCCAACCGGGCGGAAGCCGTCTCATACGCATACCGGAAGTATCTGGTCTGATTAGTTAGAAACCCACAAAGAAACAGGCTACAGATAATAGAACGCCCAGTCTGATTCGCGCCCCAGCAGAAGCTTACCCAGAGACTCCAATCGTGCCGCAGATGCAAACGCGTGCTGACTTACGGTGTGCACATCTCTAAAGTATCGCTGAAAGGGTTGTTCCTCTTTTATCGCGGAGGTCCCGGCTGATCTGTGAACCAGATCAACGGCCTCACATGCAGACTCGATTGCATGCGCCCCGGCTAATGCGAGAGGGATACCATGTTCGATATTGATGCGTGCCGCTGTCCCAACAAACTCTTCGGCGTCGCGAATGGTCGAGTAAAGGTTCCGCCGTCCTGCATCGATCATAGCTCTCGCTCGTGCGACCCGCTCCTGGACAATCGGCCTATCCGCCAAACTCGTTTGTGTATAGCTTGGCGTCTTAATAGCGGCTAACGAAACGAAGTCATCGAGTGCGGCTCGCGCTATCCCCAAAGCCACGGAAGCGACGATCGGCCCGACTGTCCAGAACGCGAGACGATATAAAGAACCAAAGAATGCTGGATCGATGGGTTTGATCGGAGCAACAGACCAACAGTGCCTTTCGGGCACAAACAGATCCTCGATTCGCACGTCATTGCTTCCGGTACCACGCATGCCCAGTGTGTGCCAGGTATCGATGATGGTAGCTGCTTTTGCAGGGAAGAAAATAATAAGCGCAACCGGCTTTCCATCAGAGCCGATTTGGGGAGCTCCGTTATGCCATACCAGTACCTGGCCGGTAAGCCAGTTTGCGTAGTCACAACCGCTTCCGAATGCCCATTGCCCCGTTACGCGATAGCCGCCGGGAACGACTTCTGCTCGTCCCGGAGGAAACCACCCACCCGCAAACATTGCTCGTGGATCCGCATATAATTCCCGGTTCGCTTGTGCGGAGAACATCATTCCAAAGGTAGAAATTCCACCAGAGTTCGATGTTATCCATCCGGCCGCGCTGTCGATCCGCGAAAACTCTTCATACAGCTTTACCGCGGTGAGCAGGCTCATTTCATGTCCGCCGTATGCCGTCGGTACCAGCGCGCGCATGATGCCGGCGTCAAGAATCGCGTCGATCGCCTCCCTCGGCATTCGACGATCCGCTTCAGCTTGCGCGGAGTATTTTCGAAGGACAGGTTCGATTGTCTCGATCATGTTCCGCGCGGTAACGTCCTCAATCCGATTTGATGTTTGGTTTGTGCGGCTCATAACCGAGGATTCTTACGCGACCGTTTTAAACTCGGCAATCGTCAAAAATGATGATTTTAGTGCCCCGCAAAACACGACTCGAAGCCCTTCGCGCAGTGGCAACGATGCTGCTCGATTGCACTTGCGAAAACCGCGTTCTCGGCGCCAGGACTACCGCAAGAATCACGATACCGTCGACGTACAACGTCTCCAACTGGCTAAAGTTGCTTCTTTTTCGTTCCGCGGACATCTTGATGTTTCGCCTTAGCGGCCTTCAACACTCGAACGTCCGCTCGATCCTGGGGACGGTTCGCGGAAATCTTCGATTGGATAAGGTCGTCAAGGCTGATGAAGTGTGCGGTTAAGGGACCGAATGTTCCAACCACGCGTTTTTTCCATGCGTTGTCGAATACAGGAATGCCCGCAATTTGTGTCATCAAATCTATGCGTACGGGTGCAATGCCAAGCTGGATGATGTTGCCGGCGGTAGTGAGGTCTGCAATTTCGTAACCCGTGTCTGCATTAAAGAATTCGCGTAGTGCCTTGAGAGTCTTTCGCGCATTCGCGGAGGTCGGATCGATGAGAATGTCCAGATCCTTTGTGGCTCGCGGACGGGCATGATAGGCGAGCGCTTGGGCGCCGACGATCAAATATTTAACGTCGTGGCGGTTTAAGCAGTCGATGAACTCGACGTAGTCGGGGAACGGCATCAATGCCTTTCGTTTTCAGGCATAATTCCAATGCATCATACACCGCATCAACACGCTGCTCGGGCGTCATATTCTCGTACCAGAAGCGGAAATCTTCATGCTCCGCTTCTTCCATGGGAAATTTCGAGAGCGTCCAGATTCGGCCCTTGCGATCAACAATTTTCCTCGACTCCGCCATCTCCCGAGAATTCTAACACCGCGGTCCCCTCGTCCTATTTCACATCGTCACGACACCCGTGCGCACATTCTGCGCACATCTTTTCCCCAACCTCACGGGCGACGCGTACGTCACAGGCGAAGCGCTCTATGCCTTACGCGAAAGCGGCACTCTGACTGCACACGACCCGCGTCACCGGCGTGGCGTGCAGTACCTGTTGCGCACGCAGTATCCTGACGGCTGGTGGCACATGATAAGCCGTGCAGTGAAATTTCAACCGCACTTCCAGAGCGGCTTTCCGTTCCAACATGATCAATCGATCTCAGCCGCGGGTAAAGCATGGGCCGCAACCGCGATTGCAGCCGAAATCGCCCAGGATAGGAAATCTCATCAGTAACAATTCATTAGGCCGGCGACGAACCTTGCGTATTGGTGTACACGGCGTATAGCGATTGTCCTGCGGTCATGAAGAGTCGATTCCGTTTGGGTCCGCCAAAGCAGAGGTTGGCGCATACTTCCGGCAGACGAACACGGCCGAGAAGCCGGGCTTCCGGTGACCACACGGTAACACCACTATATCCAACGTTGTTACCCGCGTTGCTGCTACACCAGAGATTGCCGGATATATCCGTGCGAATGCCGTCGGTTCCACAGCGAATTCCATCCACCCTGAAGTCGGCAAATTGTTTCTGGTTGCTGACCTTCCGGTCCGCTCCGACATCAAAAACCTGAACGCCACGGCTGACGACATAAAGCTTCTTGTAATCCGGAGAGAAGGTGATGCCGTTACCAGCTCCGCCAAACGCTTTTTCGTCGATCACGAGATCGACTCGGCCACTCGGATCGACGCGATAGATATTGGAACTGAGTTCACGCCGCACCGGCATTCCTTCGTAGAGCGAGTCGCCAAAGGGCGGATCGGTAAACCAGTAACTGCCGTCAGGGTGAGCCGCGATGTCGTTTGGAGAATTCAGGCGTTTGCCCTCGAAGGAATCGGCGATGACCGTCATAGAACCATCGTGTTCGTAGCGGACGACGCGACGGCCGGAATGTTCGCACGAGAGTTGCCGGCCCTGATGGTCGAACGTATTGCCGTTACTGTTGCCTGACGGCTGGCGAAACACGGTGACCCGTCCGTCTTCTTCAAGCCACCGCATCTGCCGATTGTTTGGGATGTCGCTCCAGACGAGATAGCGGCCCTGGCTGCACCAGGCCGGACCCTCACACCAGAGCCCGCCGGTCCATAATCGTTGGATCGGCGTGTTGTCGACGCGAAGCGCGTTAAACGCAGGATCGATGGTGACAATGTCAGGATCCGGATACGTTACCGGCTGGGCGCCGGGCGTGAAATCGCGCGGCGGATTCGAAATCACCGATGGTGGACTGGTGCGGGCCGCCACTGGAGCCTGTGACGTCTGCGCCTTGAGGGTGCGCGGCATGAGGGCCGATATTCCCGCCACTCCGAGCCTCTGAATTGCAATGCGGCGGGTAATCATGGGCTATCTCTAAGCCTTTTCGGCGCTCAACACAAGCTTCATGCGATCGCAAACGCGGTGTTTAGGAAACTAGCGCTCGAGGGCTTTGCGATCCCAGTTGGCGAGTCTGGGTCCGGCTTCGTAGGTGCTTTGACAAAAGTCGAGGATGGCGGCTTCGGGCTTGGGCGAAGTACGAACATCGTCATATTTCAAGAAAACTCGCCCATCTGCTCGACGCCATGACTATCGCAAGACCCATGGTACGGTCGAGGTACAACGTCTCCTTCTGGCTAAAGTTCCTTCTTTTTCGTTCCGCGGACATCTTGCTGTTTCGCCTTAGCGGCCTTCAACACTCGAACGTCCGCTCGATCCTGGGGACGGTTCGCGGAAATCTTCGATTGGATAAGGTCGTCAAGGCTGATGAAGTGTGCGGTTAAGGGACCGAATGTTCCAACCACGCGTTTTTTCCATGCGTTGTCGAATACAGGAATGCCCGCAATTTGTGTCATCAAATCTATGCGTACGGGTGCAATGCCAAGCTGGATGATGTTGCCGGCGGTAGTGAGGTCTGCAATTTCGTAACCCGTGTCTGCATTAAAGAATTCGCGTAGTGCCTTGAGAGTCTTTCGCGCATTCGCGGAGGTCGGATCGATGAGAATGTCCAGATCCTTTGTGGCTCGCGGACGGGCATGATAGGCGAGCGCTTGGGCGCCGACGATCAAATATTTAACGTCGTGGCGGTTTAAGCAGTCGATGAACTCGACGTAGTCGGGGAACGGCATCAATGCCTTTCGTTTTCAGGCATAATTCCAATGCATCATACACCGCATCAACACGCTGCTCGGGCGTCATATTCTCGTACCAGAAGCGGAAATCTTCATGCTCCGCTTCTTCCATGGGAAATTTCGAGAGCGTCCAGATTCGGCCCTTGCGATCAACAATTTTCCTCGACTCCGCCATCTCCCGAGAATTCTAACACCGCGGTTGCCTCGTCCTATTTCACATCGTCACGACACCCGTGCGCACATTTTGCGCACATCTTTCCCTAATGAGCCGTAATGGGACGCAATGAAAGGTGCTCAACCCAACGGAAAGCCAATGATATGGCCTGCTGGAGCCTGCCTTGGGCGCAGGAGGTCGGAGGTTCAAATCCTCTCGCCCCGATTCAATATTTCAAGCATTGCTCCTTTCCTGCGTCACGCCGTTCCATGCCAAAACGACCACTCGCTGGGTTTGCAGGATTTCCGCGTTAATGTATGATGCCGCTCCAGCGATCACTGACGAGACATCGGCAGTGGATGAGACCGTCATTCGAGGTGAACGGTCTTGCATTTCGCGAGGTCAAAATACGGCAGGAAACCAATGTCCTCTGAGGCAGAGAACCGGCGGAATTCCAGACTCGATTCCTTTGGACCACTCCACTTAAAACCTCTCCCCCTGACGCGCGTGCAATGAGAATCAGCAAGCTGATTTTCGGCATGTTGGCGCTAACCGGTAGCTTGACGGTCAATGCTCTGAGCCAGTCGTACAGTCCGAATAAAGTATTTGGCCGCTATCAACAGTTCGTTTGGCAGGAACAACATGGCTTACCGCAAAACACTGTGATCGCGGCCACCAGATCGCGCGACGGCTACCTATGGTTTGGCACGATCGACGGCGCGGCGCGTTTTGACGGCGTGCGCTTTACCGTGTTCGAGAGCAGTAATACAAGCGCGATTCAGGGCAACCGTGTCTTTTCCTTGCTGGAAGACGGCTTTAGTAACCTTTGGATGACAACGGTCACAGGCGGTTTGACCAGACGTTCGGCGGACGGACGCTTCACGCATTTTTCAACGCACGATGGGTTGTCCGATGACCACACAACGTATTTGCTGGAAGACCGCGCCGGTAACGTATGGATCGGGACGGATGGCGGCGGCGTGAATGTTTACCGCCCGCAGAATGATCGCGAAGGCCGCTTTACCTCTTATGGCGTGAAAGAAGGGTTGCCCGACGCACACGTTTGGACGCTCGCGGAAGACCGTGACGGCGCCATCTGGATTGGCACGCTCGACGGTCTGGCCCGGTTCAAAGATGACCGCTTTACGATCTACACGACTCGAGACGGATTGGGCAGTAACGAAGTCCGTTCACTCTGTTTGGATCGCGCCGGAGATCTCTGGGTGGGCACGGCCGGCGGAGGCCTGGCTCGATTCAAGGATGGCGGCTTTACGCGCTACGGCGTGAAGGATGGGCTTCGACACGACACAATCTGGAAACTCTTTGAGGACCGTGAAGACACGCTCTGGGTGGGCACATACGGCGGCGGGCTTTACCGATTCAAGGATGGCCGTTTTGACTCTTATGCGATGCAGGACGGGCTGCCCGGCAATCGGGTCGTCATGATTTATCAAGACCCGGAAGGCGATTTATGGGTAGGCACGGAAGGCGGTTTGAGCCAGCTGAAAGATGCTCGCTTCAAAAGCTTCACCGCACAGGATGGAATGGCCGGCGATTTCACTCGTCCTGTCTATGAGGACCGTCAAGGCGCTCTTTGGTTCGGCGGTCAGGAAGGCGTGACCCGTTACCAGCATGGAACGTTTACAACCTGGACAAAGAAGGACGGTTTACCTAACAAAGACATTGACGCCATCGGGGAGGACGGTGACGGCAGCTTATGGTTCGGGACCCGCACCGGCGGTCTGAGCCAGTTCAAGAATGGACGCTTTCGGGCCTGGACAACAAGCGATGGATTGCCGAGCACCAAGATCTTCTCCATTCGAGGAGACCGCGCGGGTAACCTTTGGATTGCGACTTTCGGCGACGGCTTGATTCGCTTCCGTGATGGGCGCTTTACGTCTTACACCCAGGCGGACGGGCTGGTCGGGAACGACCTCACATCATTGTACGAGGATCGCACGGGCAGCCTCTGGATTGGCTCCCGGAGCTCCGGTATCAGCCGGTGGCAAAACGGTGGCTTTACCAGTTGGGCAACAAAGGATGGGCTAGGGACAAGGAACGTCGAGTCCTTTTATATGGATCAGCGCGGAACCCTTTGGATAGGCACGCGAGGAGACGGTCTTTATCGCTTCAAAGATGGCAAGTTTGTCACGATCACCCGGAAAGACGGCCTGCACGACGACACCGCCTACCAGATCTTATCGGATGCGCAGAACGATACCGGCGACCTGTGGCTTAGCTCGAACAGAGGCATCTATCGCGTTAGCTTACCGGAGCTGAATGAGTTCGCTGATGGCCGCCGCCGGTCGGTGACATCTTTCTCGTATGGTGTGGCTGATGGCATGCTTAGCCGCGAATGTAATGGAGGACAACCGGCCGGCAGCAGAACACGGGATGGACGCCTCTGGTTTCCCACGTTGCGCGGCGTCGTCGCGCTTGATCCTCAGCCGTACAACTCACAGGCTTCTCATGCTGTGATCGAAGGCGCAACGTTGGCGGGCGCCGCGGCGCCCCTCGATAAACCGTTGCGGATTGAACCGGGCCAGGAAAATCTGGAGATCCAATACACGGCACTGAATTGGAGCCGCCCTCAACAGATCCGGTTCAAATATCAAATGGCGGGGCTGCATCCAGACTGGATCGAGGCGGGCACGCGGCGCACCGCTTATTTCTCGTACCTGCCGCCAGGTGATTACACCTTCAAAGTGATCGCGGACAATGGCGAAGGCGTTTGGAATAGCGAAGGCCAGAGCCTGCGCATCACGGTGCTGCCGCCGTTTTATCGCACGTGGTGGTTTCGGACGCTGGCGCTATTGATCCTGGGCGGTTTGATCTTTGCGGCGTTTCAGTATCGCGTGCGGCAACTGGATCGCGCTCGCGTTGCGCAGGAGCGTTTTTCGCGTCAATTGCTGGCCTCGCAGGAACACGAACGGCAACGCATCGCGTCGGAGTTGCACGATAGTCTTGGGCAGAGCCTCTTGATCATCAAAAACCGCGTCTGGATGGCGTTGAGTGGCATCGCCGATCAAAAGGCGACAGCTGAGCAATTGACGGAAATCTCCGAGTCGGCGGCGCGCGCTATCGAAGAAGCACGCGCAATTTCTTATAACCTGCGCCCTTTTCAGCTCGAACGTTTCGGACTGACGAAAACCTTGCAGGCCATTGTGCAACAGGCCAGTAAGACGTCCGGCATTCGGTTTGAAATCGAGATTGACGAAATCGACGGACTGCTTAGCAAGGATGGCCAGATCAACCTTTACCGCATTGTGCAGGAAATCCTCAGCAACATCATCAAGCATTCACGGGCAACAGAAGCGCGATTGACGATCCGCCGAGATGAAGCGGTCTTGCGTTTGCTGGCGCAAGACAATGGACAAGGCATTGTCGATGCAGATCGCTACTCGCCGCAAACGCCGGCGCAGGCCGGAGGCTTCGGCTTGATCGGGATGGCGGAGCGCGCGCGTATCCTGGGCGGAAGCTTTGCGTGCAATTCAACGCCTGGGGCCGGGATGACAATCAGCATTACGTTACCGGTTAGTTATGAACGATAGAATCCGAATTGTCATCGCCGACGACCATCCGATATTTCGCCAGGGGTTGCGACAGGTCGTCGAAAAAGACCCGCAAATACAAGTCATCGCTGAAGCTGAGAACGGCGAAGCCGCCTTCGCGTTGATTCAAAGCCATCAGCCGGACGTCGCCCTGCTTGATCTGGACATGCCGCGCCTGGATGGGTTTGCCGTCATACGTCGCTTGCGAGATATGTCGGTTGCCACGCGCGTCATTATTTTGTCCATGCATCAGGATGAGCTGCACTTCAACGAGGCGCTGGATTCCGGCGTGCAAGGCTACCTTATCAAGGATTCCGCCGCCGCTGATGTTGTACGCGCCATTCAGGCGGTCGCTGCCGGCCAGCGGTACATCTGCCCAACGCTTTCCACATTTTTGTTCGACCGTAACCAACGTACTGCCGCGCTGTCAGCGCAACGACCCGCGTTGCGGTTGCTGACCGCGACCGAACGCCGCATCCTGGCGTTGTTGGCGGAATACAAAACGAGCAAGGAGATCGCCGCCCTGCTCGGCGTCAGCACACGCACGATTGAAAATCATCGCGCGAACATTTGCGTCAAACTCGAATTGCGGGGAGCACACGCGCTCGTCAAATTTGCGAGCGATCACAAATCAGAACTGATTCACCGCAGAGACGCAGAGTGACGCAGAGAATGACTGCGATCAACGATATTTCGTCAGCGGTAATCGGCGCGGCTATCGAGGTCCACCGTGTTTTGGGGCCGGGCTTGTTGGAGTCCGCTTACGAGCAGTGCCTGGCGCACGAGCTGTCTCTACGGCAAATCCCATTCGAGCTGCAAAAGGCGCTTCCGATCGATTACAAGGGTACTGGTTGGATTGCGGTTATCGGTTGGATTTTCTCGTCGCTGGCGCGGTCGTTGTCGAGGTCAAAGCGGTCGAATCGCTGCTTCCCATCCACCACGCTCAATTACTCAGTTATCTCAAGCTTGGCGGTTGGAAACTTGGCCTACTCATCAATTTCCACGCCCCGTTGCTGCGCGAGGGCATTAAGCGCGTCGTCCTCGGCTTAGCGCACTCTGCGGAGGGAATTCACCGCAGAGACGCAGAGTGACGCAGAGAATAATTGTATTTTCTCTCAGCGAACTCTGCGTCTCTGCGGTGAATCCCTCTTTTAATAAGTAGAACTACTTAGAAAATTGAGCAGTTCTCGCTATTCCCCTGCCTCGTCTGCCTGTCACACAATCCGCACACTATGACCAGCGTTCTGATCGCGGATAGCCACGAGCCAATGCGCCGCTTGTTACGTGCGGTGGTCGGGACAATGGCGGACGCAATTTTCGAGTGCAGCGATGGTCATGAAGCGGTGGTGTTGTATCAGGCGCACCATCCCAATTACGTGCTGATGGACATCGAGATGAACGGGCTGGATGGAATTCAAGTCACGCGACAAATCCTGCAACTGGACGCCGGCGCGCGGATCATCATCGTCACCCAGCACGACGATCCCGCGTGGCGCGCCGCGGCGCGTTCTGCAGGCGCGTTCGGATATGTGCTGAAAGACGATCTGAAAACGCTCCGGCAGTTGTTAGTGCCGATGAGAACCCGTGGCAAGGGTGACTGGAGATGAACAAAATGAAAAAACTATCGATATGGATAGCAATGGCGTACGGGCTCGTTGTCACTGCCTTCGCCCAGGGAACGAACTCGATTAACGTGCACGACCACAGCCGCTGGATGGCCGAACTGGAACAAGCGGCGCCTGCCGCGATGAATCAACCTCTGGCTCGGTTCATTCTTCCCGGCAGCCATGACTCCGGCACTTACAACATGAAGCCGTTCCTCTCATGCGAAGGCTGCAAGGGTGCTGATACTTTTTTTAATGTCGTCGACAAGTGTAATGAGTATGTCGGCCTCGGTCTTTCGTGCGATACGTTCTTGAGCGATGTGGCCATCCCCTGGGCCACGACGCAAAATTTGACCATCAAAGGTCAGCTTGAAGCAGGGGCACGCAGCCTGGACCTGCGCTTCTTCCGGGCGACAATGGCCGATCAAATGCGGACTCTGGGCACCCTGCAGGCAGGACACTTCTACGTCCACCATACGGTGGCCGGTCCTGAGCTCCCCGAGATTCTGCACGACATCAAAACATTCCTCGAGGAACCGGGCCACGACCGGGAAGTGATTATCCTTCGGTTCTACCATCTCTCTGAGGCAGATCAAGAAGGCATGTCCGCTGCTTCCGTACAGGTTTTGTATAACCAGGTGCGGGCTGTGCTGGGAAGTGCGACATGCAGCACAAAGTCGAGCTGCGGCTACCTCGCTCCAGCCCCGAATCCAACACTATGTGCGACCGATCCCACTTGTGTCGCTACGGCGAGGCTGGGCGCCAATGCGACAATACGCGAGATCCTTGACCAGGGGTCTCAGGTGATCATGACCAATCCAAGTGACGACGTTACCGGTCCGGACCTCTGGGACAATCCAACGAACCCGGACCCCTCTTTTACCAGTGGTTATCCGACTCCCGACGATGCCGATCACCCTTGGAGAACCGATCGCGAGTTCATCGCGTGGTTGCAGGACCTCGCGGCAGAAAGAACCTCTCAGTCGGAACTGTTCGTCATGGGCGTTCACATTGGCCTGGACGACGATGCGAAGGCGTTGATCCGGTCGTACGTGTGCAAGCTTGATCCCGGTATCATCACCGACGAGTGCCCTGCACCGAATCATGATTGGGATCATTTCAGCAGACTCACCGAAATCGCGGCCTATACCAATAAAATGTCGCTGACGGCACTCGCGCAGTTCCCGCGCGATCTCGTAAACGTCATCCACGCCGACCTGTATTCAAGGGAATTCACAGAAGAAGTGTTCAAGCTCAATCTGGGAGCGACACGCACGGCGATCAATATCGCCAGCGTGCAAGAACTCACGTCGCATGACATCCTTGGCAGCCCCGACTACTATCCTGTTTTCCTATACGACAACGTGCCGCCTGTTCCATGGGCGCTCCGTTTGTTGACGTACGACCAGATCCTGAACGACGCGAGCATCACACCGAACTGGCCCGGCTGGAAGGCCTACCCGAATAACTGGGGATTCGCGTCGATCAACTTCGGCGTCTACGACGCCGATCTGGGCGGTGATCAGGCGTCGCTGATCAACGGGAACTCGGCCCTGAAAACCATCACGATGGACATCTCGGGATGCGTACTGAACGCAGCCGCTTGCCCGTCGACGGGACTGCTCACGACGGCGGGCCCCTCCAGCAACGCCAGCGGAAGCTCTTCCGTCAGGTACAACTATGCCGCCTGCGTCTGGTCGTGGTTGCCGGGACAGCACGTCGACCCTCGGTCGATCTGCAACGATGACGGCAACGTGACGAGCCCGGAGGTCAGCATCCTGGACGTCACGCAAAAGGAAGGAACCGATAGTAGCCCGACGAAATTCGAGTTCATCGTCACCCTCACTCCGCCACAGCGGGAACCTATTCAAGTCTCTTACCAATTGCTCGATGGCAGCGCGACATACGCCGACGATTATGTCTCGGAAGACGGCTCGCCGACTGGCGTCATCACGTTCAATCCCGGCGAGACCCAAAAGAGCATTATCGTGAAAGTAACAGCGGACAGCGTCGGAGAGGCCGATGAAGACTTTCAGGTGAAAATCATCGACAGCTTCCCCGCTAAACAGAATTTGAATATTCTCGACGACACCGCGGTCGGCTCGATCCTCAACGACGACATTGACTACCAGCTCAGCATCACGAACCTGAGCTTGCCTGAGGGCACAGCCTGTCAAACAACCCCGTTCAATTTCACGGTGAGGCTGAGCGGCCCCCTCGAGAAGGCGGTCACGGTGCATTACGCCACCGCCGACGGCCCCGCCCCGAACGGCGCGCAAGCCGGCAGCGACTACATCGCCGTGCCTGACACGCTGCTGACCTTCAATCCGGGCGAGACCAGCAAGACGGTGACGGTGTCCGTGGTCTGCAACGACGTCATCGAGCCTGACGAGACCTTCTTCGTCAGGCTTTCCAACCCGAACCGCGCGACTCTCGGGAATGCAGTTGGCACAGGAACGATACGCAACGACGACGACCTGTTGATCGGCATCATTCCGGCAGTCAGCCTCTACGAAGGCGACAGCGGGACACAGGACCTCGATTTCTCGGTTAACCTCAGTGCACCCAACGCGACGCCAATCACGGTGAATTACAGAACACTCGATGGCACCGCCACTGCAGGCAGCGACTATGAGGCGGTCACATCCAGCGTGACATTCGCACCCAACACGACGGTTGCTCATTTTACCGTCAAGGTGTACGGGGACACGCAGCCCGAACCGGACGAGACGTTCTTCGTTCTGCTCTTGAGCACGAGTAGCGGCACGATCGATCTCAACCGGAGCCAGAGCATCGCCATAATCAACAACGATGATGTGAATCAACCGCCGACCGTCACGGCGGGTCCGTTTAGCGTTAACGAGGGAAGCAGTGTCCAGTTAACGGCCACCGGCAACGATCCGGAGCAGGGCCCGCTCACCTACGCCTGGGATCTGAACAACGACGGCTCCTTTGAAACTTCCGGAAAGCAGGCCAACTTTTCCGCTGCCCAGTTGGATGGATTGAAGGAGTACACGGTCAAGGTTCGGGTCACCGACAACGGCAACCTCAGCGCCATCGCGGACGTGAAGGTCAAGGTCATTAACGTGGCACCTACAGCCACGCTGACCAACAACGGTCCGGTCAACGAAGGTAGTCCGGTAACGATCACCTTTGGCAACCCGTCCGATCCATCCACCGCCGACACCATCGCTGGATTCCACTACGCCTACTCGTGCACTAACGCCCCTCTAACCGGTGCTACTTATGCGAACAGCAATAGCACTACAAGTGCATCGTGCAGCTTTGCGGACAACGGCAGTTACACGGTTCGCGCTCGGATCATCGACAAGGATAATGGCTTCACGGAGCACACGACCATCGTTACTGTTAATGACGTGCCGCCCTCTCTGACCACGCCGGGGAACCAGGTCGGCAGCGAGGGCGCCCTCGCTCCTTTCGACTTCAAACTGACCGACCCCGGTTCCGATGGTCCCTGGACGATTACAGTGAACTGGGGCGACGGGTCGAACGACACCTACACAGTGAACGCGACTGGCGGACTCACTCGAAACCACACCTACGCAGACAATGGAGCCTACGCTGTGACCGTTTCGGCTGTCGACGCGGACCACGTGACATCCAACGCGATCCATTTTACGGCTACCATTTCAAACGTCAATCCGACGGCGACTCTGAGTAACAACGGGCCAATCGACGAAGGCGGCTCAGCGACGATCAGTTTTACCGGCGCTTCCGACGCGTCAAGCGCTGACATGAACGCCGGCCTCCACTACGCGTACTCTTGCACGAACGGCTCACTGTCGGGAACCACTTACGCCAGCAGTGGCGCCAGCGTCAGCACGTCGTGCCCATTCGATGACAACGCGGGATCGCACATCGTCAAGGCGCGCATCATGGATAAGGACGGCGGTTTCAGCGAGTACACGACGACCGTCGTCGTAAACAACCTGGCCCCAACCGCCACCCTGACCAACAACGGGCCAATCAACGAGGGCGGGACGGCGACGGTCAGTGTTACCGGCCAGTCCGATCTATCTACCGCCGATACTGCGGCTGGATTCCACTATGCCTACTCCTGCACAAATGGGTCTTTAAGTGGAGCCACCTACGCCACGAGCGGAACCAGCACCACAACCTCGTGCTCTTTCGACGACAATGCCGGGCCTGCCATCGTCAAGGCGCGCATCATCGATAAGGATGGCGGCTTCAGCGAGTACACGACGACCATCGTCGTCAACAACATCGCCCCAAGCGCCACATTGATCAACAACGGACCGGTGAACGAAGGTAGTCCGGCAACAATCCGCTTCAGCGGTCAGATCGATCCATCCATAGCCGATACCACCGCTGGATTCCACTATGCCTATTCCTGCACCAACGCTTCATTGGCTGGGGCCAATTACACGGCAAGCAGCGGGACGCTGGTCAACACGTCCTGCATCTTCCCGGACAATGGCATTTACACGGTTCGCGCGCGGATCATCGACAAGGATGATGGCTTCACTGAATATACGACCACGGTTACCGTGAACAACGTGGCACCCACGATTACCACTGCTACGGGTTCCACTATCGATGAAAACGCCGTTGCTACTGCCACGGTCACCTTCACGGATCCGGGAACCCTGGATACGTTTATCCTAACGGTCGATTGGGGCGACGGCTCGGTGAACCAGTATCCGCTTGCAGCCGGCACAAGGTCTTACACTGGAACGCATCAGTATCTGGACGACAACCCGACGGGCACGCCGTCCGATGCGTACCAGGTTACGGTCACCATTGTTGACGATGACACTGGAATGAGCGCCGCACGCACTGCTGTTACGGTGAAAAACGCGCCTCCGGTAGTCGGCTCCTTGATCACTCGCAATGAAACGGGTGCAACGATTAGTGGCGCGCTGTTTGCACTGACAGGCTTGAACGTCAATGTGGCCGCCGCCTTCACCGACGCCGGCACGCGGGATACGCACACGGGCGGGTTCGACTGGGGTGACGGCACGAAGGGTCCGGGCAGCGTCAGCGAGTCCGGCGGAAGCGGCGCGTTGAGCGGCAGCCATTCCTGGAGCAATCCGGGCAACGTTACTTTAATGGCGACGGTCATCGACGACGATACGGGAATCGGTTCTCGCGCAACAACGCTTTCAGTGCTCGACCCGGCCGGGGCGGTCTGTGCCCTGGCTGGCCAGGTCGTGGCTCTGGTGAACAGCAGCTCCGGACTGGATTCGTCGACCATCAAAGCGCTGACGCAACTGGCAGGCAAAATTCAGGGTAATGCCAACGGGCAGGCATTCAACGGTGCGTGCGACATGTTTGCCAAAGGAAATAACGTGGCCGGCGCGGTCAAGCTCACTCAGGCCGTCCAGAGCATCGAGGACTTACTGTCAGGAACCACCCTCAATGCCGATCAAAAGGCGATCCTGAGAGCAGTGGAAGGCGGCCTGATACTCACGGCCAAATCGACGTACCTCAGTCTTGTACAGGCAGCCGGCCAGGGAAATCCCAGCGCAGTTACTCGGCGAAAGCTTGCCGACGCGGCAGCCCTGGCCACGCTCGCGGATGGGGCGATGGCTGCGGGTGACCGTGTGGCCGCCATCGGCTACTGGACACAGGCTATCCGTGTGCTCGCTCCATCGGCGTGAAGGTAGTGTGGCCGGCAAGTCCGGCCACACGCCCCGAGGGGTCGCTCACGCCAGCTTTAGTGAATTCACCCTTGCCGCACGATGGTATACAGGCTCGCGAGATTCATCCGTACCGGCTCGTTTCAAGGGTCAGCATTAAACTACATCCAATGCGCGCTCAAACACAACGATCGTAAAGGCAAGAGCCGGCCTTCTTGTGTCTAATTACGAAAGCAATAAAACCAGTGTAAGGGTTCGATGAGTTAGTGGAGTCAAGCCTTCGGGTTATCCTGGTGCTTCGTGTGTTCTTAAAGGCCCAAGTTTCACTAACCTTTCCGCGATCAATTGATGTTTGGATCTGGGACGGGGTACAGAATCTTGCTTGCCGCGCCGTTTAGATCAAACGATTCAAACGCGCCAAATGAGTATTCCGCTGATCGGTGGAAAGCGGTGCGGTCGCCAGGCGTTGTCGAACAATTTCAGGATCCACAAGATGATGCCGCAGCAGACCGCTTATGAAACTAATATCCTTTTCCCGAGCTGCAACGAGTTTGGATACGGCCAAGTCATGGATTTCGAGGCACAGGGCAGTCCCGTCGCCGGTATTTTCGTTTCGAACTGCAATCAACCTCTGTTTCCATCCCTCCGGCAAGACTGCGGTCTCTTCGCCAACACCGTGCGCGTAGTAACCGAACGTGTGATGAAATGGCGAGAATTCACCGATGCTTCCATCGATCAATTCAGCGTCGCTTTGGCTGCGAAAAGTAAACACATCGGCTTCAATAGAAACCAGCAACTCTTCGGGTGGATTCGGAAACTGACCGAGTATTGCCTGACTGCCGATCACCACAAACTCATGAGCGCCGGTTATCGCTGCCGCGGCACGAATAATGTGTTCAAGCTGCGGGCGTTGCATGTCGAAGCCGGGCTTTGATTTCCCAAACTACTGCTGGAGACAAGAGTCCTGTGAATGGAGAGTTTTGGCGCAATCTTTGGCCTTCATCGGTTTCTGCAACCAGCATGGCACAGATCTCATCTAAAGGCCGTTCCAATATTCCGCGCCATTCGTCGTAGCAGCGAAGAAGCGACGGCGCCTGATAGTTCCGCTGACTCCACCGCTCGAGGTTGGCCCGAGCAACGTCGAGCCACTCCGAATGGATCCGCAATCCAATTGCAACGTGTCGTGCCAGTTCTAGACTGACAGCATCTTGGAAGGCATGATTCATGAGGAGAACATCATAAACCGAAATCGCTGAGAACTGGCGCCAGACCAGCCATTTCTTGATTTGAAACCAGCCCTCGATCTTCGCTCCGGGCGCCAACCGATTTTCCTTGCGGTTTGAGAGTGTCGAAATCTTCGAATCCTTAACTCTCACACCAACGCTCACATAAACCCAAAAACGTTGCTCATCGTCACGTCTTGCTACCACTGAATACAAGATACGACCACTGATCGATTAAATGAGGGAAACACGCGGAGAGCGAAGGTTCGGCAGCAACGGGTCACATTTCGTAGCACGCGGTAAATCACAGATAAGTTTCCTTAGGCGCAGGAGGTCGGAGGTTCAAATCCTCTCGCCCCGATTCATAGTCTTGCATTAGAACCATTTCCAATTTGGCAATACAGCTCAACCGAGCACATGGGCCTAAAGGTGTCGTTTATTCGCATCGGGCTTTGACATGCCCAATGTGGTTTGTCTTGGATTGAATCGTCATACGCCGACAGATAACACACGACATCCCTCGGCCGCGGTGCGGCAGAGCGCGGCTGCCCCAATAGCGACGTGTTAGACTGTATGCGTGAGAATCGAACGGATGGACAAGTCCGAATTACCTGACGGCGAACCCTTCCCAATGCCGGAGATGGATTCCAACGGTATAGATCGCTCGCAGATTCGATGCCATCTGGCACTCACTCCATTTGAGCGTTTGAAAGCGGTCGAGGCATTCCTGGCCTCCACCGTGAGACTTCGTCGTGGACTACGTCGAACCTCAATATCACCAGATACTCTTCCGCCTCGCTGACGAAGGAGTCGAATTCATCGGCGTTGGCATGGTGGCGGCAATCCTGCAAGGGGTTCCCCTCACCACCATGGATCTCGACATTGTCCACCGCAGAACTCCTCAAAACGTGGAGCGCCTCATTCGAGTCCTTGAGGACCTGGACGCTGTTGCTCGCAACGATCCACGACGGCTGCGGCCAAACGAAACGCACCTGCTTGGGCCGGGACACCTCCTGTTAAGAACACGTTTCGGAGATTTCGATTGCCTCGGAACGATCGACGCAGGCCGGGGTTATGAGGACCTGTTGCCTGTCAGCATTCCTTTGGAATTCGAGGGGCGAAAGTTCCAGTTCCTGCACCTTCGCGAAATCCTCGCGATCAAGAAGCGTGCTGGAAGAGCCAAAGACCTGGCAGCGATTCCTTATATTGAATCCACTATTGATGAAATCGAACGCGATACCTGATGAAGATTTTGTGCTGCCCATTCTGCGCCCATCGTTTTCCTAATGCGCCGTAATGGCAGGGGCCTTTTTGCCTTAGCAATGTGCACTGAAATAACACAGTAATTATGAATGTCAACACACAACATATATCAATGTAATGCAACAATGAAATAATACTGATGAAAATATACGTCAGAAACATGTCAATCACGGCAATGCAACAGGAATCTCGGAAAGAAACGGATCAGGCACGGCAATGCATTGCAAATAACCGGCTGACAAAGATCAGACCGCCGAAAGCAGATTAATTACTGGAGTGATGCCCTACAGCGCGTCGAGCTCAGTGCAAATTTTCAATTGATGCGGAACAAATACAAAATCACATTGAAAATGTTGGCTTGAGTAAGTTCTCGCTTAAATAATCAATGCGAACGACGCGATGTTGTGAGTTCCGCAAGTAAGTCTTGTTTATGGACGGCGTCGTTAGAGTCCATCGAAATTTGAGATTGCGGAAGTTGCAGGAGCAACGGATGAACGAGAGATCTGTTCCCATCCACAAGCCGGGCCTGCGTCGATTGCGAATGTCGGATTTCGCGCCGGCATCCTCTTGTCATTCCGAGACTCAACTCTCGCATCCTTGGCCCTCCCAAACAGAAGGATTTGAATACGGGAAATGTGAGGTACTCCCATTCTTTAGACAGAAAAACGGGACTGTTGAGGGAAAGGAAACTCTGAAAACTCAATACCGCTCACAAGCGGAATTAACGGGTCGCTCGGTAGTGCAGGTCGCCCGTGTTACTCCGAGAGGTTCGACTTTCACTTAACGGCAGACTGTCTCAGCCGGATTGAGGCCACAGCAATAATACCCAGTATTTTGCCAACCCGCCGCGGTCCGCTGCTTCGATGTCACCCCACACAGCCGAAGGCCAAAGCTCATTTCCTAACGGTTACGTGGTCCGCAGTTATCAAATCACAACTACATTATCATCTACACGCGGCGTCCGCGTTGTCACGGTCGGCGTCGAATCTCTTGATGACACAGGAAATACGGTCGCGTCGACCAAGCCGGCCCCTGACCTCAGTCAGTCGTAGACGAAGAACGTCAACGGACTTTTCACACTCACGAGTTTTGATTAAACAGAATGGCCCCGATTTATTTTCTTCTTTGGCGCGCGCTAAAAGCGAAAGTTTGTTTTATCGATTGGTTCGGTTGCTTTACGATTGGCAGGGTGGACAAGACTTTTAACAACCGAACGGCTGAATTACTTAACCTAGCGAGCTTGAATCGCAGCCGAGTCAACCGATGTTGAAGATTCGGCATCTGGGCCAAATCAACCAGGCCAACATAACGTTTGGTGATTTAACGGTCCTCGTAGGACCTCAAGCGACAGGCAAAAGCGTCGCACTACAACTTCTAAAACTGCTGGTCGATACCGGTCAGGTACAAGAGAAGATGTCGAGATATGGCCTTGATTGGGGTCATCAACTTCCCGAATTCCTCGACATTTATTTTGGGGAAGGAATGCGTTCGATATGGCGTCCTGCGACCTATATTCAGTGGGAAGGGAAACCAGTCGATTTGGCTCAGTTGGCGAAGCGGAAGCGCAAATACAGGGAGGAAACTCTTTTTTTCATTCCCGCGCAGCGGGTCTTAGCACTACGCGATGGTTGGCCACGACCGTTCACCGATTACAACCCCGGCGACCCTTTTGCAGTTCGAGAATTCAGCGAGAACTTGCGCGTTTTGGTTGAACGGGAATTTGGTTCAACGAACGATCTATTCCCGCAAGAACGGCGGTTGAAGAAAGAGTTTAGAAACCTGCTCCAGCAACACGTTTTTTCGGATTTTCATCTGCGTGTGGACAAAGTCCGGTCGCAGAAACGGCTCGTGTTAGGCGCAGAGGAAGGCGGAGAGTCACTGCCTTATATGGTTTGGTCTGCGGGTCAGCGGGAATTCGTTCCATTGCTCCTTGGGTTTTACTGGCTGATGCCGCCAACAAAGATTGCCAAGCGTGGTGACATTCAATGGGTGGTTCTTGAGGAACTGGAGATGGGCCTTCATCCTCGCGCAATAAGCGTCGTTTTATTGCTCGTCTTCGAGTTGCTTCAGCGAGGCTACCGCGTTTGCTTGTCTACTCATTCGCCACAGATCCTAGAGGCCGTTTGGGCATTAAGGCATCTACGCATTGGTGGAGATCCAGATGCTGTGTTGAATGTTTTTGGAGCTGAAAGAACGCAAGCGATGCAACGTCTCGCAACAACAGCCATGAAAAAGACCGTAAAAGTATTTTATTTCGAGCGCGAAATGGGTGTGACGAGAGACATTTCTGAACTTGATCCCTCGCTTGAACAGGTCGGAGACGCAGGGTGGGGCGGGTTGTCGGAATTTAGCGGACGAGCAAATGAAGCGGTTGCCCGTTCGGCAGCCAACAACAATTTGGATTTCTGATTGAAGCGATTGAAGTTCAAAAAGGCCGTTTCTTTGACAGTACATCTCGAACATTTATGGATGCCTGGTTTACGGGCGCTGCGTGCAAGGGATCGAGAACACGTGAAACCAGATGATCCGCGTCGACTAACTGGCAGCGTCGATATCGATACTCCGCTCACGGTGACCCAACCCAATGCCAATCGCTGGGACTATGCCGTTGCATTTCAGCACACGAATCGAAACAGCGAACACGTCTATTGGATTGAGACTCATACGGCAAACCTGAAGGAACTTAACGTCGTATTGGCAAAGCTAAGTTGGTTGCGTGCCTGGCTCGCAGGTGAAGGTAAAGAGTTAAATCGTTTCTACCGCGATTTTGTTTGGATCTCGAGCGGTACAACAACATTGAGCGCACCCCAACTCAAACGACTCGTACAGGCGGGCCTGCGGCAAACCGGCAGGATTCTTCGCATTCCTGATGAATTATAGGCTGTCAAATTTTCCCTGTTACCAACTGAGCGTTACGAGTGTCCGTTGGAGCATGAGGATAGTCGGCGACCGATCATTGCCATAGAGCCCTGGACAGAAACTCATTAAAACTTTAAAACTGAGATCGTCGTAACCAAGAGATTTCACCTTTATTGTCAAGTCTGGGCACTTCGAAACTTCTGCTTGCACAACATCGGACAGCTTGCACGTAATTTGCCTCCAATGAGCTTGAACTTCGGCCGAACTCATTCCCAAGAGATGCGCGATTCGCACGAAACTGTAACCGAAGATATGTCGGCTTTCATAAATTGCTCGGTCAAGCAGATGAAGTCGCCAGGCCGCCTGGTCGCTATCTCTGCTAAGCGGGCGACTAAATAATCCGCGTCACACGGATTCCGAATTCCTGCGGGTTTCTCTTTGCTCCGCACCAATCAAGTCCACAACCACCTCCGTTAATAAATCCTCTCGTCAATCAATCAAACAATCCTGTTAAGGTGGATTGCGGCCGGTGAAAATGGTTTCGTGTTTGGGTTTGACTTCGATCGTTATTAGGGAGTCCCCTGACTTGGAACTGCGCTGACGCATCGCCGATTCCGGCTGGTGAAGCGGAGACGGGGTCGGCTCCCAGGAACCTCCCCGTCTATGACTTCACGACTGTACTGGTACGAGCGCGAAACCCTGCGCCTTCGCTTGCGTGATCGATCGATGCTCGGCGCGCTTCCTGATATTTTTCTTCTGCTTTGGCAAAGGCGCTGCTCAGAACGTGAACTTTAGCGATAACTGCGCCTGGCGCGGATCGCCGACGCCCTGGCGAAGGAAACCATCGAAATTGAACAAACCCGGCGACACCAGGGGATTCACGTTGTTCTTGTTGTTGAGTGTGTTGAAGACCTCGATCTGCGGAACTACGGCGTAGCGTTCCTTGAATTTGAATGGACGTTGCAGTCGCCAATCCAGCGAGAAAAATTTATTGTCTTTGCGCAGGCTGTTGCGATCCGCGCCTTTGCGCGTTGCCGGGCTGATCGGTTGTGCCGAATGCGCCTGTATCCGGACGTCGGCAATGAAGCTGCGTCCCAGATCCCAGTATGAAAAGAAATTGAACTTGTGACGCTCGTCGCGGTCCGATGGAGCATATTCGAGATAGAGCCTGTTCAGGTCAAAATAGCGAAACGAGAACGGATCGCGCTCGTTGGAGTCGTCATCCCAATCCTGCGAATAAGTGTAGTTGCCTTCCAGCTGGAATCTCCCGCTGAACCGCCTGCGCACGCCGAACGTCAAGCCGCGATAGAGAGACTTTGCAGAGCTCACGGTGTCGGTGACATCACCGAGATTCTTGAATAAGACGGAGTTCGGGTTGGGGTTGATGAAACGCGTCAGATGAACGCCCTTGGACCAGGTGAAATCCGTGTACGCAAGCACATTGGCCGCGAGTTGCTGCTGAAAGGCGGCGTTGGCTGTGTAGATGCGAGGATTGGCATAGTCCTTACTGAACACGGTGACGCCGGCTCCGGCAGGAAGCGTTCCCGCTGGAATTGCCGGAGGCATAACGACGCCTGGGTAGGGTGGGAGGTCACCGCCGGCGGTATTAAAAAAACCGCCGTCGAAGCTGCCGGCCGCGATCGACTGTTGCTGAATGCCGTTCGTGGTGATCGCACCGACCTGCGTCAGCATATTTTGGCGCGCGTTGTATATGCCCCAGCTGCCTCGCAGGACAGAGTTGCCGTTCCCCTGTACATCCCAGGCAAAGCCCACACGCGGCTGGAACATTTTCTTCTGATTGTGAATGGTCCCGTCGGCTGGAAAAAGCGGGTTGCTTAGATAGGGCCCGTACGCCGTTTTTGCAGGATCCAGAGTCGGCTCAGGGAAGATTTGCGCTTCCCAGCGGAGACCATAATTGACAGTCAGGTTGTTCGACGCCTTCCAGCTGTCCTGTAGAAACAGGCCATAGTCCTCGTTGGCAATCGAAGACGCTCCCGCAGCATCGGTCGTCGGTCCGCTGAGCGCGGCGTGTTGCAGGTACAGAAGCAGCGGTGTGTTGAGCGCTGACCCGTTCGGGCAGGTTTGGCCGAAATTGACCCACGCGCCATTGCTGCAATAAGCGGCTCTCGGGCCATATCCCGGTCCGAGCGCGGCAGGCGAGGCGTAGTGCAGAAAGCCGACGACATCGCTGAAGATGTAGCGGCCTGTGAAAAAGCCGCGGAATACCTGCGTGTTGATACTATGTACCCATCCGCCGCCAAACTTGATGTTGTGCGCTCCTTTGATGATCGAGAACTTGTCGCTTAAATCGGTGCGCCAGAAAAGCTCATCGATGGCCGGTTCCAGAAAGAAGGGCTGTCCGAAGCGGAAGGTTGTCACAAAACCCATCGCGGTGTCGGGAACCTTGGAGGACACGGCGTTTCGCGGACGATTCTCGCGCGTGTAGCCCAGGTGGAACTCGTTTAACCTGGTCGGCGAGATCGTCGTGAAAAAATTGCCATTGAGGACGTTGATTTTCGAAGGGCCCTCGATGCCGTTGGCGGAGTTTCCATAAGTCGGCACGTCGAAGGTTTGATTCCTGTTTTTTGAATAATCAAAGTTGTACGACACTCCCAGTGTGTTCCTGGTAGTCAGGTTCCAATCGACGCGTCCCAGCGCCGCGCTGTTATTGATCGAGTGGATCACTTGCTGATTTTCGTCCTGGCCGAAACGGGTCTTGAAGAAGTTGACCAGTGCGACCCGCTGACAATCGACATTGCCGGCGATCGCCGCATCATTGACGCCAACGACGGGTGCAGGAATCGAACAAGGAGTACCGATGGCGGTGCTCAGATTGTCGCGCCGGAGATTTTCAAAGATTTGCTCGAACGTACCGAAGTAGAACGCCTTGTTCTTTACAAGCGGTCCACCGATGCTACCGCCGGACTGTTCGCGGCGGAAATCCTGAAGCGGCTTGCCGTCGGAAGTGTTTGCCGCCAGACCTTGCAGCCGCTGGTAGTGGAACAGGCTGCCGTGCACATCGTTTGTACCGGATTTGGTGATGACGTTTACCACACCTCCGGCCGTCCGTCCGAACTCCGCGCTGGCGCCGGTAGCCACCACCTGGAACTCCCTGATCGCTTCCATGCTGATGTCCACGGCGGCGCGCTGCCCTCCGACCTGCTCACCGAAGAAGCCGTTGTTGTAGTCGCCGCCATCGAGAGAGATGTTGTTGAAGATGCCGCGCTGCCCGGCAAAGTTGATCTCATCGCCGTCCGCGCCTTGCACAATCCCGACTCCGGGCGTGAGCGTGAGCAGATCCTCGAACTTACGGCCGAGAACAGGCGTACTGCTTATCGTGAGTTCATTCAGTGTGGTGCTGGACTCCACACGGACCACATCGATGGGCTCGGCGGAAATCGTAATCTCTTCTGCCACAGCAGACACTCTCATCGAGATGGATGACGACAGTGTCTGTCCCACTGTCAGTTCCAGACGCTCCTGCACGATCGTGGCGAAACCTGGCTTTGAAGCCGTTAAGCTGTAGCGGCCCGGCGGCATTTGTAACAGCGCAAACCGCCCCGCGGCGTCGCTGTCCTGGCTGCGCGTGAAATTCGTCTCCAGATTTTTCGCCTCGACTTTGGCGCCCGGAACTGCGGCGCCTGTGGGATCCGTGACTGTTCCCTGGATCACTCCAGTCGTGGCCTGAGCCTGTCCCCAACCATACGTCGCGCTTGCTAAAAGCAGCAATGAGAATAGAAGAACCCGTTTCATTTGGGTAACCTCCACCTGTTGTTGAGATGAGCTTTCCTGTGGGTGAACGACGCGCTTTCGCGTCGATCTGCGGCAGGATGGCATGTTAATCCTAAATTAAGTTGCTGTAACTTAGAATTAACAATTGGTGGCGAACTGGGGTTTGGTCAACACGCCTTTTGCCGAGAGCGAGCCGTGGATTTCACCGGACGGAAAGTGATTCGCTTTGCGGCTCTGATGAATCGGTACGATCCGAATTGTACATTCAGACATTCCCGCCATCGGGCAAAAGGTTCCAAATCTCCACGTCCGGCGGCACGGAACCGAAGTGGCGAGGCAGCTCTATCGAAACGTCAGGTTCAGCGCGCCGCCGGAATAGGAGAACAGTTCCAGCGTGCCGGACGGCGAGGAACCGGGCTGACCGCTGAAGAGAACGAATTGAGTGGTGTAGCCGCCGGAATCGACGATGTGCGGGAAGAACAGAGGGCCCGCAGGCGGCGGGACGCTCTCATTAATCGGCGGAACCGTGGTGATAATCGGGTCGCCGCGCTCATTCGTGTGTTGTCGGAGCGCAACAACGGAAATGGGCGCCACGCTGGACACGCGTAGAATGCCCTGGAACGTTGTGGGCAGCAGCGCGAATCCGGGAATCTGACTCAAATAAAGAGCGGCTTGGCTTCCGGCTGCCAGAGGCACTGTTCCCGTCAATCCGGTCGATGATCCGTCCAACCGCGTGAGTTCAAATGAAACCGAGGCCGTGACGTTCGATTCATTCGAAACGGCAAGTCCCGCCTGGATCGATGCCGAACCTTCCGCGTAAAGTCGGAACGCGGTGCCGGCAGCGGCCGCCGGCACGCCGGCTTGCGCAACCGTAATGCTGTCTTTGCGGAATGAAAATATGGCGACGCCGGCAGGCGAAACAGAATTGGGATTCGGCACGAGCCGTACCGATCCGGTCATAGCTCCCTGCGAGACCGGACCAAGGGTGATCTTCACCGCGCCCGCCGGGGGAACCGAATAAGGAAGAGGGTCATAGACGGGCGATCCCGTTCCGCCGCGGAACAGCACGTTTCCGGATATCCGCGCGGCGGACGGATTGACGATCACCAGATCCGTCGTCCAGCCGGCGCCGGCGGCAAAGTGGGGAAATATGACAGGCGTAGTCGACGGTGTCGCGTCCAGATCGACGATCGGCAACGTCGTGATCAGGAACTCACCGCGTTCATTCGTGAATCCATAGAGCGCGGTCACGGCAACGGGAACCGACGATGTGAATGTGAAAGTACCGCTCCAGGGCAAAGGACCATTGAACGGCGGCTCGTTCAGGAATTTCGCAATCTGCGCATTCGGCTGAATGGTCGTGCTGTCCGTAGCGAGGTTCCCGTCGGCGTTGGTAAAGTAAAAGGACACAATTGCCGGCTCATTGTTCGGATTCGCAATGGCGAGGCCCGTGTTCGCCGTGGTGCTGATTTCGGCATAACTCCTTCCAGTTCGGATTCGCGGCGACGCCGGAACTCCAGCCTCGGAAACGAGAACGTTGTTCTTTCGGAATCCGAAGATCGCCAGCCCTGCGGGCGCGCTGCGGCCGCCCGGTTCGATCGCGGCGTAGCCCACAGCCGTCGCAGAAAGCGTCCCGGAACTTCGTACCGACAAACCGCCACGATCGGAAATCACGAAATCCGACTGCTCTTTGAACGTGAGTTTGCGCACTCGATAGTTGAAGACATCGGAGATAAACAGACTGCCTGTGGCATCCAGCGCGAGGCTGCCCGGCCGGTTCAGTTGCGCCGCGACGGCCGGACCGCCGTCTCCGCTGTAGCCGATGGGTCCGGTGCCAGCCACGGACGTGATGATTCCGTCCGGCGTCACCATTCGGATTCTGGCGTTGACGAAATCGGCAATGAAGAGATTCCCGAGCGTGTCCACTGCGAGTCCCAGTGGTTGATAAAGCTGCGCGGAGAGCGCCGGGCCGCCGTCTCCACTGAATCCAGCGGTGCCGTTGCCCGCGAGCGTGGAAATGATTCCATCCGGTGTGACCTTGCGGACGCGGTTGTTGAGAGTATCCGTAAAGTAGAGAGCACCCGCCGCATCGACGGCGATGCCGCCACGAAAGTTCAGCTGGGCCAAAACTGCTGGACCGCCGTCACCGCTGAATCCGGCGATGCCGTTTCCGGCAACGGTGGAGACGGTGCCGTCCGGTGTGACTTTGCGAACACGGTTGTTGAGCGCGTCGGCAATAAACAGATTGCCTGTGGAATCGACCGCCACGCCGGCGGGATTGTTGAGTCGGGCGGAGGTGGCGGGTCCGCCATCGCCGCTGAAACCCGGCACTCCGGTACCGGCGACTGTGGATATGATGCCGGCTGGGTTGATCTTGCGGACGCGGGCGCCGCCGTAATCGGCCACAAAGATGTTGCCGGCCGCATCCACCGCAATTCCGTAGGCCGTACTGACGCGCGCGGCAACTGCCGGACCGCCATCGCCGCTGAAGCCGGGGATTCCCGTGCCCGCGATTGTCGAAATGATTCCGGCCGGTGTCACCTGGCGGACGCGGAAGTTGCCCCGATCCGCGATCAGCAGATTCCCCGCCGCATCGACTGCGATGTCCTCCTGAAATATCCTCGCGCCAGCCGCAGGGCCTCCGTCGCCGCTGAAGCCGTAAGTGCCGTTGCCCGCCACTGTCGAAATCGAACCTGCAGGCGTAACTTTGCGAATGCGGTGATTAAAGTAATCGGGGACGAAAATATTGCCGCTGCTGTCGGCTGCGACTCCGTGCGGTTGATTGATGCGCGCGCTGACCGCAGGGCCTCCGTCGCCGCCAAACGCAAACTCTCCAGTGCCGACGACGGTGGAGATCACTCCATCGGGAGTGACCTTCCGGATGCGGCAGTTTTCGGTATCTGCGATCAACAGGTTGCCTGCACCATCGATCGCGACGCTTTGCGGGAAGTTGAGTTGAGCGGCTGTTGCCGGGCCGCCATCTCCGCTGAAGCCGGGCGTTCCGTTGCCCGCGACAATGGTCAGAATTCCCTGCGGACTTATCTTGCGAATGGTGTGGCCCGTGGAAACGGCGAAATAAACATTGCCGGAGCCGTCTGCGACGACACCGTACGGAGAGAATACTCCGCCGGAAGTCGTCAGGATCGTCCCGTCGGGAGATACTCTCCGGATACGGCCGGATTCGGCGATGAAGACGTTGCCCGAAACATCGGCAAAGACGCCGTAAGGACGAATGACGGACGCCGAAGACGCCGGACCTCCGTCTCCACTGGAATTCGGCGGGCCACCTCCAGCAAACGTGCTGATGATGCCCCCCGGTGTGATCTTACGGATACGGTTGTTGTCGGTGTCCGCGATGTACAAATTGCCGGCCGCGTCGAGCGTCACGCCGTTGGGCGAAGCGAGACGCGCGAAGGTGGCGGGACCGCCGTCGCCGCTGAAATCGTAATCGCCGGTGCCCGCAACGATCGTCAGAGTGCCGTCCGCTGAGACTCGATAGATTTTGTTTTGAGTGTTGCTGACGATGTAGAAACCGCCGCTGTCGTCCGGAACGGCAGCGGTTGGAAAATCGATGGGCTGTGTCGTCGCCTGCGCGCCGTTGACGGGCAACCCCGGTCCCGCCACGGTCGTGATCGTCCCTGTGAACACCGGCGCTTGACCTCGTGCCAGCGCGCACACAGAGACCAGGAGAAGCAAAACCGACGCACACGAGCAACGGAGGCCTCGCATTTGCAAAAAGCATAAGAACGCAAACGACGAATGACAAGAGTGTCGTTGCTTTTGCGCAACTCGAGTCTTTCCGATTATGCTTTTCCTCACCGAAGAATGGGCACTGACGTGAACGTTAAAGCCGGACTGAAACGCAACCCCACACCGGTAACTGCTCCGGCAGCGCTTTGAAACTCAATCGTTCCTCGACGGCCGGCGGTTGCCGAGAACTTGCCGTTCACAAAAAACGACGTATGGCCGGAACCGGAGAGCGTAAATTGTGACGATCCCAGCGCGATACCGTTCTCATCCCGGAAGTTCGCGGTAACAACAGAGTCGGTGGTGCCGAGATTCGCTAGTGCGACGGCCGTCTGGAAACCCGACGTGTTATCGAATGTAAAAGAAATGGACGAAGCTTCGGTCGTCTCGAGCGGCGTTGTTCCTTCCGAATCCGCGGAGCCGGATTGCCGCAGTCTAAAGATCGCATTTCCCGCCAATGATCCGGTCGCTTGCACGGCGGCCCATCCTGTACTGGCAGAGGATGAGGATGATTCGCTTTCGATCACCACCGAACCGCGTGCGGGGATTGTCAAATCCGCCGATGAGCCCGTCAAGCTCAAGCCATTCGAAAGGACCAAAGGAAGCGTCAACGCACTGCCATCGTCCGAATGGAACGAGACCGTCGCTTTTATCGAGACCGAAGACAGATTCGCCAATGTAAGTGTGGTCTTCCAGCCGCCGCCGGAAGCGATCTGAGCGAAGCTTCCGATCCTGCTCATCGTGGGAGTTGTCGAAACGTTGTTCACCGTCACAGAGACCGCAGACGACGTGCCGCGGTTACCCGCCGCGTCACGAGCCACAGCAGTGATAACGTGAGCGCCGTTCGTGCTTGTGGCGGTGTTCCAGGTGACGGAATAGGGCGCGGTTGTGTCTTCGGCGCCCAGTGGCGCACCATCCAGCAGAAATTGAACACCGCTGACGCCGACATCATCAGAGGCGCTCGCCGTGACGTTGATTACACCCACCACCGCCGCGCCGTTGGTCGGATTGGTGATGGTGACGGCAGGCGCTTTCACATCACCGGAGGTGAAGACCATGGGTCCGCCGGACTGTGACACAAACTTGATGGTTCCCGAGTTCGTTGGTCCCGGCGCCTGACCGAATAGAACGATCTCCGACGAGAAGCCCGGACCTACCGTAACACTCGGAAGCACGGTATTCACTGCGCCGGCTTCGGCGATGGCGGGTACACCTGAAATCAGCAGGTCATTCCGCTCGTTGGAATGAAATCGCAGACCTTCGGTAACGATGCCGGCCGGCGCTGTTGTCGCAATTCGCAGGACTCCTTGAATCGTGCCGGGCAATCCCGTGAATAAGTCCGCCAGGAACAAGCTACTCTGACCCCTTGCCGCTATTGTTTTGGTGGTCTGACCGAATGTGGAACCAGACACTGTCATCAAGGTGAAATCGACGATTGCCGGAGCCGCGTCAGGATTCGCAACGACAACGCCGGTGATGATGCCTCCGGCCGAGAACGGCACGCCTGAAGTTTCAGCGTAAGTTCGAAAAGCAGAGCCGGCGGGTGAAGCCGGCACAACGAATTCAGTCACGATTGTATTCTGCGTTTTGAACGACGCTATCGAAAAAATGGCAGGAGAAGACGAGCCAGGCGTCGGGCTGAACCGGGCCGAACCAACGACCAGCGCCGCCGCCGCATCCGAAATGAATTCAAAGGATGACTTGGCGGGAATGCTGTAATCAAACGTACTGTTCGTCACACCGTTCACCGACACGTTCATCCCTCCACCTTGCGCAGTACGCAATTGCGCCGTGCCGGTCATGCTGCTATTGGTCGGATTGATCAGCACTACACGTTCTGCATAGCCGCCACCGGTAACAAAATAGGGAAGAATCATCGTGTCTGTCGAAATGGCTTGTACCGGGGCAACTGGAACGGACGTGAGAAGTGACTGCCCTCGGTCGTTCGTCACTTGACGCAAGCCATTAACGGAAACGGGCACAGCGGAAGAAAAGGTGAATGTCGACGACACCGCCGCTGACGAAGACAACTGGCTGAAGAATGAAGTCACCTGACCGTTAGCCGGTACGGTTAACGAGCCGCCCGGCAGATCGGTACCGTTCTGATCGGTAAAATAGAACGTCACCGCCGCCGATTGATTGTTCGGATTCGCTATCGCGATGCCCATCGACGAAGCAGTGTCCATCCGGCTGTACAAACGGCCGCTCATCGTTGTCGACGCCGCCGGAATGACCGTCTCGCTGACAAGGCTGCCCCCGGACCGGGATCCCAAAACCTCCATCATCACGGGGGTAGGACTCGATGCGTCCGGCTGGAGTTTGGCGTAGCCCGCCGATTGCGATCCTGATGGAAGAGAGATCACGACGCCGGCGTTGGCGCCAAAGGAGAACGGAACGGTGTCGCTGGTTGTCTGGCCCGACACAGATGACTCGATAACCAGGATCAGGAGGATGATGAGAACAGCAGTTCGGCGGGCACAATTCCTTCGCATGGATGGGCATCCTTTCCGCTTGCGGATTGATTTTCCCGCCGAGCATACATTGAACCCGGATACTGTGCCAAAGAAACAACCATCGGGGGAGGATAATGTATCTGAAAGGAACAGGTCTCACCCAGTCCCGCCCGGCAAGATGACACAGACGCGCGCTGCCCATCGACCATCGTTGCAGCGCGGCGCCGTATTGAGTATGCTCACTTGGTTTTCCGAGTACCGAAATTCTACGGAAGGATTGAATCGATGCGAATTCGAAAACTGCTTGTTTGCACTGCCATCTTCACTGCCGCGCTTTTCACTGCCAGGCCGGACGTTGCCCAGACACCGGCCCGAGGTCAGGCCAAGGGCGACGACAAGACTGACCCGCGAACGGCGCGATTCGGGGTTTGGGACAACTCGACCAACCCCAACAATGTCATGACCTACGAACTCTACGAGAAAGGCGGCAGCAAACTCACCGTCAGCAACCCGAGCAATCCCGCCAGCGACTGGAGCTACGTGACGCTGTTCGACGGTGTGTACCGCCCCGTCACCGGTCAGCCGGGCGCCGAAACCGCCGTTGAGATCATCAACTCGAAGAGCATCCGCATCTATAACAAGCGGGACGGCGTGTTGACCCAGGTGGTGATCAACACGTTGTCGGACGACAACAACACGATCAACAACGAGTACATCCGCATGGACAAGGACGGCAAGATCATGGGCGTCACGCACGTCACCTACATCCGCCGCAAAAAGTAGCTTTAGTCTATTGCACTGTAATAATGAATCGGTAGCGCAGCGGCGGCGCCGCATTCGGCGCTAATCTGTAGGCTTCGCACTGAAGCTGTACGACCCTTCCCATCTGAACACATTTCCAGCTGGCGTCACATCGATACGGGCGCTGAACCCCGCCAGTCGGCCGGTTCCGTCGGAGAACGTGCAGAGTCCGGTGGCAAGCAGATTCAACGTGCAACGGCCGACAGCCCAGTCAGCGGTCGTAACCAGGAGCACGACGTTACTATCCAGAGGAATGGAATTGTACTCGGTGACAAACGGATCATTCGGGTTTGGGGCATTGGCGGCCTGTGTATAGAAAACTTGCGAACCCGGCGGAATACTGGGGATGTTCGAGGACACGATCGTGCAGTAGCCGCCGGCGTTGCCACGGTAGTGCGAGCACTCCTTAGTTACATGGATCGTTCCCCTCCGCCCGTCACCCTCTTTCGCCAAGGCGGTCGCTACAGCAACTGCGAACAGCAATGCCACTGAAATTACGACGAGTGTTCGATTTGAAACTGAATGGCTAAACATCTTGTCTCCTTTTTGAGCGATTTTGGATCTCCCGAATTGCCTGCAGGAGTAATGGCGCCTTCTGCGCGAAAATCGGCTCACACGAAATGAGAACGGTTACCTGGATGTCATTTCGCGATAGAGCCACGCTCGTCCGGTAACCCAGTCGCGTTTGACGGTGGCGGGAGAAATACTCAGAGCCTCGGCAGTTTCTTCAATCGAAAGGCCGGTAAAAAATCGAAGTTCAACAATCCGCTCTTGCTGTGGGTCCAGTTGAGCCATTTTGCTCAGCGCAGCATCGAGAGCAACCACATCAAGCTGCACCGGCACCACCGCATTAAGATCATCATGAAAAGTTACTCTCCACGCATTGCCGCCGCGTTTGAGGCGATGGCGCGCGCGTGCATGCTCGACGAGCAAGCGCCGGATCATCTGTGACGCCGCACCGAAAAAGTGAGCCCGATTTTGCCAATTCACGCGTTTTTGGTCCACCAGCCGGATGTACACATCGTTGACCAGGGCCGTGGCCTGAAGCGTGTGCGCAGGGTCTTCCTGCCGCATATATCGCCGCGCGAGGCGTCGAAGTTCGTCATACACCACCGGCATCAGCTGATCGAGTGCGGCTCGATCACCATTGTTCCATGCCAGCAAGAGCTGTGTCAGATCCGGTGGAGGAGTGCTGTTCACATGAAGTCTCGGAAGGACCGGCATTCTCCCTGGTTTTATTGAACGCCGCAACAATATCTCACCTTCAGCGTCAGCGTAACGCCATCGAGCGGTCGTTCAGGATCTTTCAGTCTTCGCCAAGCGCTTCAAGATCCGCCAGATCCTTCTTCCGGCCCGCTGCACGCTTATTGATGACAAGGTGATCCCGGCCGATGAAGCGAACGGGGACGTCGTCGAGATTCGCATGAACCGCCCCAGCATCGGCTTCGTCCCAGGAGACACCACTGATTCCGGTGATCAGGTCGACGCGGACAGGCGGTACACCGAGTTGCACGACCTGATCCGGTTGCTCGAAGTCTTTCCGGGACAATCCCACCGAACCAAAACCAAACTCCGTAAGAGCGTCCATCAGGCGCGCGGCATTGGCAGAATCCGGCCGAACGAAAACGTCCAGGTCTCCCGTGAATCGCGGCGCGCCATGGAACGCTAAAGCGTAGGCGCCGACCACGAGATACTCAACGCGATGAGAGTTGAGTAATAGAAGCAACTCTTTGAAGTCGCGCTCGATTTGCATGTTGCTGTTCGCGGAGTCGTTGAATGGCCGATAGCCGTTCGCCCGGAGTCTTTTCGAGCCAATACGCCAGATCTCGCAGCGGCGCTGCAGGATCGTTGAGGGGATGTTTGCGGACGGTTTTCTGAAGCATTCGCTCCAATATTTTCTCACGAATTGCCTGCACTGGATGCGGGCCATCACAAAAAATGAGTTTGCCTCGCTTCGGACTGCATCGCTTAGACCAGGCGACGAGACCGAACTCGTCGCTCTCCGATCAGCTGACCGAAATGAATGGATCAATACCATCTGGCAAGTACAATTGCTTCAGATCTAAACTGTCGTTCCGTTTGAGGAGTCGTCTATGAAACGCGTCGTCTTTGTGGCGTGTGTTGCTGTCTTTGTTTTGGCTTCGCTGGCAGTGTCGTTGGAGCGTGCGCCATCAGGCGCTGTGCAGTCGAACGTGTCCGGATTCTGGGCCTTCCGCGTGCCGCGCGCCGATGGAACTTTCCAGGAAACCTATTTTGAGTTGAAGCAGGACGGCGAGACGGTCACCGGCAAGCAGGGACAGCGCGACCTCAGTGAAGGTAACTTCAAAGACGGCGTGCTTCATATGGTCGTGATTATTCCGCCGGCAGGTACGCAGCCGAATCCGACGCGCCTGACTTATGAGGGCAAAGTCGAGGGCGGCAATGGATCGTTCACGCTCACAGGCCGCGGTCCGAATCCGACTGCCGGCGAGTTGGTGCGTGTCAATGAAACCACCGTGCGTCCGATGCCGCTGCCCGCGCTACACGACGTACCCGATAACGGTTTGGTCCGCACGCCGCCCATGGGCTGGAACAGTTGGAACAAGTTTGCCGGCCGCGTCACCGACGCCGACGTGCGCGGCATGGCCGATGCGATGGTCTCCAGCGGCATGGCTCGGGCAGGCTACATCTACATCAATATCGACGATACATGGGAAGGCCAGGGGCGGGACAAGAACGGCAACTTCACGACGAACTCCAAATTCCCCGACATGAAGGCGCTGGCCGACTACGTCCATTCGAAGGGATTGAAGATCGGCATCTACTCCTCGCCTGGCCCGAAGACCTGCGCCGGATACGAAGGCAGCTACGGGCATGAAGAGCAAGACGCCAAACAATGGGCGGCCTGGGGCTTCGATTATCTGAAGTATGACTGGTGCAGCGCTTCGCAGATCTACAAAGACTCCGACATGCAAGCTGTCTATCAAAAAATGGGTGACGCACTCCTGAAGGCCGGACGGCCGATCGTGTACAGCCTGTGCCAGTATGGACGCAACGAGGTGTGGAAGTGGGGAGCACAGGTTGGCGGCAACTTGTGGCGAACGACCGGGGACATCAGAGATCGCTGGCAGTCGCTCGATCGCATCGGCTTTGGTCCCGCTGTGCCAAATCCCGTGCAGGGCCGGCCCGGATTCACCCAGATGGATATCTCGCTCACGATGCGGCCCGGCGTATTTAACGATCCGGACATGCTTGAAATCGGCAACGGCGGAATGAGCGGAGACGAGTATCGCCTCCATATGTCGCTGTGGTCGATGCTCTCCGCGCCGCTGCTGGCGGGCAACGATCTCCGCACAATGACCGACGAGATCAAAAGCATCCTGATGAACTCGGAAGTGATCGCCGTGGATCAGGACAAGCTGGTGGCGCCGCCGAAGAACGTTTACGACACGGCGTCGACGCTCGTGTTGACCAAGCAACTCGCGGATAAGACAGCGGCAGTCGCATTCTTTAATCGCGGCGACGCCGAAACGAAGATCACGGTCCCCCTGAAGGATCTGGGTCTCACTTCGTCAACGCTCAGGGCACGCGACCTCTGGGCTCATGCCGATGTTGCACTCTCCGGTGAATCCTACACGGCGACCGTGCCCAGGCACGGCGTCGTGATGCTGAAGGTGGCGGCTAGATAGAAGGTGATCCACCGGATCCGACCGCCGGGGAGGATAGAGGATAAGAAAGAGGCTGTGCGGCATCAAACCCCGTCGATTCGGCTTTGCAGAAAAAGTGTCGCGGGGCGGGTTCTGTTGTAGCGGCGGTCTATGACCGCCGGTTTTATGGCTCGTCATGAACACATGTTTACATCGAGATAGCCTAAAGCCGGCGGTCATAGACGTCATAGACCGCCGCTACAGCAGACGTAGTACCCAGTTAGCACGCTTTTTGTGCAACCCCGCCCGTTGAGTCGCTGCTACGGGTTTTTGGCGTCCTTTGCAACGATTTGAGTCGACTCGTTACACAAGTCAAACCCGTCGTTGTTGGCGTCTCCGGCATAGTGAATTCCCCAGTAATACGTTCCGGGGCTTGTCACGGCGACGCCGGTGTTCGTAGCGACGGTCGAACCACCGCCGCTGCCGATAATCATCGACACCGTGTTTGAGCCAACCGCGCCTGTTGTGCATGCGGCATCGGAGTACAGTGTGAAAACGATACTCCCGGCAGACGTACCTTGAGTGCCCTTCAAACCGCTGACGGTCACAGTGTCATGGACCAGCCAGCTTTGGAAGGTAGTTCCCGAAGGCGTCCCCTTCTTCTCCGTGTTGGTGATCGTGCAGCTTTTCACATCGCCGGCGCTTAGTGTGATGGTTCCGTCGGACGCGCAATCGCCCGTAATCACGCCGCTGTAATCGGATGTGAAGTTGTTGACTTCGCTCACGACGTACGTTCCAGCACTAAAGCCGGTTTGCACGCCGCTCGTGACGGAAGTGCCGCCGACACTTAGCGGGAAGTCGGAAACCTGCTTTGTTCCACCATGGTCATTTTTGACGACCTTGGTGACGGTCAGTTTGGGCCGAATATCGTCATTGGTGATTGTACAGGTCTTGTTGTCGCCCGGCTTTAGTGTAATGGTACCGTTCGCGGCGCAGTCTCCACCCCAGGACGATGGAGCATAGCCTGACAGGTTTACTTCACTGGCCGTCAGAAGCACGTTCGCCGCGAATTCCTTCGCAACACCACTCGTGACCGAAGTGCCGTTGACCGACAGCGCGAAATCGCTCACCTGCTTTGTCCCGCCATCGTTATTCACCACCGTCTTGGTTACGGTGAGCTTTGGCGCGACATCGTCATTCGTAATGGTGCAAGTGATGGTCTGCCCGAGGACGATTGTGCCCGAGCATTCGGGAGAATAAGACACGGTATAACCGAGCGGAGTCGGGTCATTTTCGGCGATGTTGTAGCTGCCGACGGAAGATAGAGTCTTGTCGACACCGGGGCTTGCCGTTCCCGTCCAGGTATTGCCGCCGATTGCAGTGACGCCTGTAATCGTGCCCGAGAAGTCACCGGCCGCCTTATTGCCGCCGTTGTCATTCTTCATGACCTTGACAATTTTGAGGTGAGCCGCCTGGGCCGTGTTCGTGATCGTGCAAGTCTTCGGCGTAGTGGCCGAGATGGTACCGCTGCAATCCGAACTATAAGTCGTCGTGTAACCAGCCAGAGGAACGCCATTCTCCGTGACGTTGTAGCTTGATCCGGCATTGCGTGTGTAGGTCTTGCCCGTCTCGGAGCCGCTGTCGGCGGTTACGGCACTGCCGTCGCCAAGGCTGTAGGTAAAGTCGGCGGCCACTTTGCTGCCACCATACGTCGAGTCGACATGCTTGATGACTTTCAGTGTGCCGCTTAGTTTGGAATTGACGAAGGTACACGTCGTCGTCTTGCCGGACTCGATGGTGATGGCGGATATTGCGTGTGAACTCGCGTCGAAGGTTCCCGTTGAAGTGATTCCATCTTCAAGTTTGCAACTCGCGCCGGTGAGAGTCCAGTTGGCCGGAACGGTTTCCGTAATTGTTTCGCCTTTTGCCCCGCTGCCGTTTGCCACGCCGATCGGCAAGCTCGTTGAGCCGCCGTTCACGGGGACGGTCGGGGATTGTCCGCTGGGAATCGGCGAAACCGTAAACGTGAATGGATCGGTTGCGCCACCCGCGTCTTTCGCGATTCTCAGAAATCCTCCGCCGGGTGCGACGATGCAATCGAAGGGATTGTTATTACCGCCATTTCCTGCTGAAGGGTATGAACAGACATTGACGAGCACGGAGTTGGGAACATAGCTCTTCAGGATATCCACTTCGATCGTGGAGTCATTCGGATAGTTCGATCCGACCGGACTGAACGGATCCGTGTCGGTGATCAGGTTTCCGGAACTGTTAGACACATTTCCAAGTGGTCCCGCCTTAACCTGAGTCACACCGCTCACCACGATGGGTCTGGCTGTGGGCTGAGTGCATCGATCGTTCTTCGCATCCGAACATGTCCAGGCGGTGGGAGATATCGATGTCTGCGCTACCACTAACGGATTTCCACCCACGTTTGCGATTTCTACGCAAACGGCATAGTTGATATTGCCGTCGCCATCGCTATCGAATAGGGCGCAGGCATCACCCGTATTGCCACTGCTCACCCACTGAGCTGTGGAATCCCAGCTCCAGAACAACTTGTACAGACTCGGGTCTGTGTTGTCGCGAGCCATCTGCGTCAGGTCACTTTGATCCTGGACGCCGGGGTCGTTCGGACCCTGCTGGTCGAGGACAGCAAAAAAGCCCGACGGGATCGTCGTGACGCTGGCCGCAACGAATGACGCGGTGGAGACCGCTGTCGCAGTCATGGGGCTGGTGCTGACCTGCGGAGATGCGACTTCCAAAGTTCCGCTGATCCGTCCCTCGCTATCGCTGACGAAGGTAGCGGAAGCGGAATTATCGCTGAGTTGAACGGTGACGGGTTCGTTGGCATTGAATCCTTCCGCCTGGACTTGCAGAGCGCTACCCGCCCGAACCATGGTCATGGACGCTTTGCGCGTGAATGCGGCTTGCGCGGTTTCGCCCGACGAGCCGCTGGCCGTGACGATATAGTTCGCGCCGACATCGCCGGAAGGAAGCGTCCAGGTGCAGCTGAAGGCGCCGGTCGCGTCCGCGTAGACCCACCATGGCGCGAACCCGGAGCCATCACTGTGAGCCACGCGCAACATGACGCTTTCGAGAGCCGAAAAGCCTTCGCCCGAAATCGTCAGGGCCTGTCCGGCAATGTAACTGTTTTTATCGATATGAATGGACGCCACCGCGGTTGCAGTTCGCGGCGGTCCAATTGTTGCGCTGACGGTCGAAATCGCCACCAGCACCAAAACGATAACCGCGCACATCAAGCGCGCAGTTTTAATTGTCCGACTCTTTTGTCGGTTGAATGCTTCCTGCATTGTTGATCTCCTGCCTAAGATCCGATTGTGTTTTCCGCCGACACGCACAGGTGCCTGTCGGCGTCCTGGATACTAGACCGGACAAGGGTGCACCGCATGGGATGGGCGTACCGGTGTTTGCGTCATAATTGGCCGTCTATGGCAGGACTGACGACACAGTGCGCTGAACAATGAAATCGGTAGCGGCGGCTGTAGGCGCGTGCGCGAAGCGCAGGGTATTTGACGAACAAAGGTCGAGGGCGAAGACTTAACGTTCGGGTCGGAAGCGCCACAGACTCGCGCGGACGCGGATCGCTGCGAGAACGAGTTGGCCGTCATCGCTCCAACCGCCCCTGACATTTGCGTCGTAACCGAGGTGGATGACGTGCACCCGCCCCGTGTCAGGATCGATAACCGCTGCCGGCCAGAACCACGAATTGGGTACTGCTAACTGCGCCAGGAGCCGGCCGCTCTTATTCACGGCATTCGACGAGAAGCGGTCGAGCGACAAGCGCACGTCATTCTGCAGTGTCAAGGGACGATCCATGCCTCCGTCTGTCGGCGCGCGCACAAGTCTGAGATTACCCTCTTTGTCCGGAACCCGGACGATCAACTCATGCCGCCTGGGATCGAGTGTTACGGAAGTGCCGTCGCGAAGCCGTTGCGGCTGGCCATCACTCACCGCAATCGACCAAATCGAATCCGCGTCCGAGTAATAGATCGTTTGACCGTCCGGCGACGCAACCATGCTGGTAACGTCGACTCCACGCGTACCCTGAAGACGCCGCGTGATCCGCCCGTCCGCCAAAGAGGCCAGCGCAATGGTCCGGTTATTACCGGTTCCAATCATGAAGCCGACTTGTGTTTGGCCGACAACCGCGGTGGGCGCCGCCGTTTCTTCCTGCGTCTCGACAAATAGCGAAGGGTCTCTCCCGGAAGTTTTTAATAAGAGGTGCTGACGTCCGCCGATTCGTGAATTCATCAAGAGCCGGCCGTCCGGCAGCGGCAGAACTTCCGGTGCGTCCTCATCATAAGAGGACATCGTGCCGATGTGAATTGGCGGACCACCTTCCGCTGAAACACGTACGATCTCAACCGGTTGGTCGAGTTGATCCAAATAAAGAGAGCCGTCGCGGCCCGCATCGAGACATGCAACCTGCGTGGTCAGAGTCAATATCGTCCGCAGCGTGCGATCGCCATTCAACGGCACACTGACGATGCGATGCAAGTTGCCTGACGGCAAATCCACGAGTGCAGATCGCCCGTCGTCCGTCGACGCAAGCGGAAAAAAATCCTCCGCAACAAATGCTTCACCCGGCGCGAGGCGCGTCGCCTTTTCCGACTTCAGATCCATCACATACAGACGATCCTCAGCGGGATCATCGGCGGCCTTACCGAGAAAGAGGATACGTTCACCATCGGGGGTGACGCGAAATGTCGGTGAATTGAACACAAACTTCGGCCAGGCCTTCAACGCCTGAATGCGCCCGGAATCCTGCCAGAACCTGAAGAGCTGGAAGCGGCGCTCTTCGTTCTGTCTTTGAAACAAAAGACTGCCGTCCGGCAGTACCTGCGGGTAGCCCGCGTTTTCGACCACGAGCCGTTCCTCACCTCCAAGCACAGGCACCGAAAAGATTCCGCGACGTGAGCCCTCGAAACGCGAGAAGTACAGTTTCGCGCCGTCCCTGGACCAGGCAATGTTGGTAACCCATCCGCGAGAGCGGTCGTGAGTCAGAAGGGTCCAGTTGCCGGTCTCGGGTTTCATGACCGCAACTTGGGTGAGGCCGTCGACGAGACTCAGAAACGCCAGCAACTCACCGTCCGGCGAAACCCTGGGTGTCATTGCCACGGCCGCGGACTCACTCAATTGCATTCCGGTCCAGCGGACTTCGGGTTGAGTGCGGAGGGCGTACCACGACACCACCGCAAGAGCAAGCAATGCGACGACCGTAGTGAGCCACGGCACAATGTTCCGCCTCGTGACTTCCGCCGCGGGTGCATCTGCAACGGTCATCGTGACAGACGCTCCCGAGACCTCATCGATTTCAAGCCGGGCCACGCCAATATCCGGGAGGCGTTTTTTGACGTCCTTTTCCACGCATCGCGTCAACAACCGCCGAATGGACGGCGGTGTTGTGGCAGGGAGCGCGCTCCAATCCGGTTCACCACGGACAACCGCTGCAAGGATGTCGGTCACCGTTTCCCCTTTGAACATCGGCTTTCCGGTCAGCATCTCGTATAACAGAACACCGAAAGCCCAAATGTCCGCGCGCTTGTCTACAGGCATTCCGCGCGCTTGCTCCGGTGCCATGTATGCGGCTGTACCCAGGATCAGGCCCTGCAAGGTTCCATTGCCACTAAGATCAAGGGAGTCTTTCCGACTGGTGTGGCGAGACGACGAGACTTTGGCAAGACCGAAATCCAGGACTTTGACCGTGCCGTCAGGCTTAACCATGATGTTGCCCGGTTTGAGGTCACGATGCGTGATCCCACTCTCGTGCGCGGCTTCCAGTGCCTCGACAATCTGGCGCGCAATTCGAAGCGCCTCTTCGAGCGGCAGCGGCCCTCGCAAACTCTTGCCTTCCACAAGCTCCATAATCAGGAAGTGCCAACCGCCGGCTTCTTCCATCCCGTGAAGTGTGGCGATGTTTGGATGATTGAGCGCGGCAAGAGCGCGGGCTTCCCGCTCGAAGCGGGCGAGACGATCGGGATCGCCGGCAAATGGCATCGGCAGGATCTTCAACGCGACAGCCCGTTGCAGTCTGCTGTCTTGTGCACGGTAGACTTCTCCCATGCCGCCGACGCCGAGAGGCTCGACTATCTGATACACACCTAAACGGGTGCCGGTTGCGAGCAGCATCCCCGGGGCCACGGACGGCAGGCTGGGTACCAGAAAACCGTCCGGAGCGTTGCCGTGGGCAGACAACAGCTCCTCCACTTCGTGGCGCAGTTCTTCATCCGAAGCGCAAACCTTCGATAAAAACTCGGCGCGTTGCCCTGGTTCGCGTTCCAGCGCCTGGTGGAGGACTTCCTTGACCTGTTTCCAACTTTCCGGCGTCATGCGTTCTGCCCAGGATCGTGTACTCTACCTCAACCCGGCCTGGAAACGCGCCGCAATTTGTTTTTCATCCGCGTCCGCATAATGCAGGCTACTTCCTGGCGAGTTCTGCGGCCCAGTTCACAACAGCCGCCACCGGCGTGGAAGCCGAGGTTGTCTGCGGAACAACGATCAGGAAGCGTCCATCGGGGGCGACATCGTAGCGTCGGTCTCGCTCCGGCGAGGTTCGGTTCACGGTAAGCGGCGTTTGGAATAGGACCACTGGAGTTCCGGCTTCGAATGTCCGCTCGCTCTTCAAGGGAACCGACATCAACTTTCCATCAAGAGACAGATAGTAGAGTTCACGTGCGTCGCGGCGCCATTTCGGTTCGACGCCTCCTTGAGCGGTGATCTGCCATTTCCCGCGGTTTGGATCCGGAAAGGATTGGACAACGATCTGATACATCCCCGACTCATTCGTCGAATACGCGAGCCAACGCCCGTCCGGCGAAACCCTCGCCTGAGTCTTTTCGAACGGAGACTCGACAAACGGCACGGCCTTCTTTTCTCCCGGCATATTCAGAATCCATGTATCGCTGTCTCGATTATTCGTTTCGGTTTTGGGACGCGAGAAGACGATATGCTGCCCGTCACGCGACCAATGCATGGGAATCTCATTGTCATCGCTCTTGAAGACCAATTCGTCATTGCCGACGCCGCTGGAAGCCTTTTGGTAGATATGAGTATGTCCACCGCGGTTGGATCCGAAAATGATTCGACTGCCATCCGCCGACCATGAAGGACTCCACTCTTGCGCGGGATCAAACGTAATGCGGGAAGGCACGGCTCGCGCGATGTCGATGACCCAGATATCGCGGTTGTTATCCGCGACCATATCCACGGCCACCCGATCGCCGTTGGGTGAAAGCTCGACGTTGCCGTACGCCGCAGCAACCCCAACTTCTCCGGCCTGTTTGCCGGTGCGGTCGTACCAGAGAAGTTGTTTGGTTACCGGTCCGGTCGAGGCTTTGCTATACATCAGAAGGCCGGTGTCCGAGACCGAAAACCCGGCTGCGATGTCCGGAACAACGGAAATGGGCTCGCCCTCAAGAGTGAGACGGCTCGCATCAAAGCGCTGCGCGGTCAACGCTCCAGACGCGTTGATCAGCAGATATCCGGGAAGCACGTAAACGATTGTGTTCAGCCCACGCTGAGGAAACGGCAACAACCGCGTCTTCGTTTTCGAATCCAGGGCGCCGACGAATATTCCCAGGTTGTCCGGCAGCGAACTGACAATTGCGTACAGAAAGTGGTTTCCGTCGGGCAGGAATGCCGGCACGATGTGAAAGATTTCCTTGCGGCCCGAATCCAATTCTGTGGCCGGCTTCACGGGTCCGCCGGAATCCGCAACCTGAACAATAATGTTGTCGCTCGGTCTTGCGAACAGGATCACGCCACGGTTGCTCCATGTAATTCCACGCGGCGATCCGGTAATTTCGCATAACACCTGGGTGGGACCGCCCGACGCATCGATCTTGATCAACTTGTCACCGGCTCGATACGCCAGGTAGCGGCTGTCCGGAGACCAGAATATGCCCTGGATGCGGCTGTTCTCGGTTCCAACCAGTTTCATAGGTGTGTCCCCGCCGACTGGGCGAATCCAGATGGCTCGGCTGCCGTCGGCAGCCTGCGCCCAATATGCAACGCGCTGTCCGTCGGGAGACACGGTAAACGCGCCGCCAAGAACTCCCGGCAACGGGATTTCAAAATGCATCGCGCGAGCAGGCGGCGGACCAGGTCTGAAGTAAATTGCTGCCGGTATGAGAACTGCGAGCAACACCACGGCGAGCGCGATAGCGATCCAGTTTCCGCGCTGGCCGGGAGGCTGCGGCTGGGCTGTTGCGGCCGGGGCGGCTGGAAAGAAGGTCGGGTCCAGAAAGAGCCGCATATCTCCGATGTGTTGCAGACGCAGCTGGGGATTTTTGTTCAGCGTCGCGGCCAGGAGAAGGCGGATCGATGATGGAGTGTCGCGCGGCAGCAAATCCAGATCGGGCTGGCCAGTGACGATTTTGGCGATCATGTCCGTGGACGTCTCGCCACCGAATGCCAGACGCGCTGTCAGCATTTCGTAGAGAACGCAGCCGAACGCCCAGATGTCGGTGCGCGCGTCGACTTCTTTGCCCCGGGCTTGCTCGGGCGACATGTACCCCGCCGTGCCAAGCACTGTGCCCGGCGTCGATCCGCTCATTTGAGTCATCAAGCTCGTCAGCCTGATGTCGGACGATCGATTCTCGAGTGCCTTCGCGAGTCCGAAATCGAGGACCTTCACCACTCCATTCGGTGTGATCTTGATATTGGCAGGCTTTAAATCGCGATGAACGATTCCGCGCTCGTGCGCTGCCGCCAATGCGTCGGCGATCTGCTTCGCGATTTCCAAGGCCTCATCCAGCGGCAGCGGACCGTTCTTCAGTCTTTCGCCAAGAGTCTCGCCATCGACGAGTTCCATGACGATACATCCCGCATTGCCGATCTGTTCGAAGCCGTAGATCTGAGCAATATTGGGATGATTCAAGGATGCGAGAAGCTGTGCTTCCCTTTGAAAACGGCCAAGGCGATCGGCATCGCCGGCAAAATGTTCAGGCAAAAGCTTGAGGGCGACGTCGCGTTGAAGCTTGCTGTCGCGCGCTCGAAACACGACACCCATCCCGCCTTCGCCAAGCTGGGACGTGACTTCGTAAGGCCCGATGCGTGTGCCCGGGGTGATGGACATAAGAGCGCCATGATTATATCTGCAAATAACAGCGACATTCGCCCGCTCCTTCCAGCTCCCGACCTGAACTCGAGATTCAGTGAGCTGCGCACCATATTGCATCTTTGCAGTTCAACTCGCGATGGCAATAGACGAAGCGGCATTCGCACGCGAATGGCAAATTCAGAACAAAGAATTGAACGCTGGTCCCGACCTCGATTTCGAATTTAACGGTACATCCGTGGTGGCGAGGGTCCACACATCAAGCAGAAATACGATCGGTTTGAGCGTCGAAGAGGTAAATTAAGTTCGTCATGCGCCTCGCAGAGGTGATGCAAAAGCCGTCTCGATTCATGCGTTCTCCAGTTGCAGCTAGTCGTCGAACTATCTCGCTACGAATTCTCCGCTCGGCACGTGGATGAACGCTTTTGGATCGAGTCTGAAGTAAGCGCAGAGTTTCTCAATGTGCGCGCGGTTGAAGTCCCGCTTTTGCGCAATGAGTTCTGAGATCGTTGATACCGGAATACCCGTCGCACGGGAGACTTCGGTTTGCGTCACGCCTTTGCTCTCGATCGACATTGCGAGCATCCGATTCGGCGGCAACGATTCGATGGGATGCGCTTTGCTTTCATATTCGTCGATGAGATTGCCCAGGATCTCCAGATAGTCTTGTTCAGGAGCGGAGAGACTTGGCGCGTCGAGTAACTGATGAAGCATCGTTTCGGCGCGATCCAAATCGGCCTCGGATCGGATCGGCCGCAGCGGAAAGGAATGGATCAGTTCCAAATATTTTGATGAAATCTTCGCCAAACTCGTTACTCCTTCTTCCATTTGCCTAGGTCGTATTCTTTATGCGTCAGGATATGCCGGACGTAGCATCTTTGGCGGTCGAAATGGATCACTGCGATGAGGCGGTACTTATTTCCAGCGGTGTTGAACACCACAAACTTCCCAACCTGATCCGCGCTGCCGAAGACCTGCCTCACATCCGCGAAATTCTTCCAGCGGGCTGCTTCAACAGCTTTGATCCAATGTCGTAGTCCCGTCTCCGCATCAGGATATTTTTCCCAGAACTGCTTCAATGGCCTCCGGGATATCAGACGCATCGGGTTTCATTTTCGCAAATTGCGAAACGCCTGGTCAATGGGATATTTTCGCAATATGCGAACCACCGAGTTACAACTATTCAATTACGTCCTTTAGATACTTGCCAGATCTCGCTTGAATCGGCTATCCGCTCGCCCATTGCGCCGGCGTCGGGATGCCGGCAAGCGTCAGCAACACGAGTACGACGCCGCAAATCCAATCTCATCGCCGCCTCCTGAATGCTTTGCTTGGAAATCGAAGTCGGAAACTATACGCTTCTCGCTAACCGACCATGAATCCATATTTGGCAACAAAACTGGATGCGAACATTACCAGCAAAAGGACAAGCACCAGCAGGCTTGCGGCTGCCAGCGCCGTGGGAACGACGCTCGAGTGGTACGACTTCACGGTCTACAACACGCTCGCGGCACTGATTTTCAACCGTCTTTTCTTTCCCTCATTTGATCCGCTGGTAGGAACGATTCTGGCGTTCTCGACTTATGCGGTTGGCTACATCTCGAGACCGATCGGTGGCGTGGTCTTCGGACACCTGGGTGATAAGCTCGGACGCCGCTTCGTCCTTTTCGTGACGGTCGCCATCATGGGCCTCACGACAGCTTTGATGGGACTGCTTCCGACCTACTCATCTGTCGGCATCCTGAGTCCGATCCTGCTTGTGACGTTGCGGTTCGTGCAAGGCATCGCATTAGGAGGAGAGTGGGCCGGCGCCGTTCTCATATCAGTTGAACACGGGGATCAGGAGAGACGAGGACGAAATGCCTCGTTCACCCAACTCGGGCCGGCGCTGGGTACTTTGCTGGCGACCGGCTGTATCGCATTCATCACGAATCTTCTTTCCGCCGACGAGTTCCTCGCGTGGGGCTGGCGGATACCTCTTTTGTGCAGCCTCATGTTGGTTGGTTTCGGCGTATGGATCCGCCTGAGCGTCGATGAAACTCCCCTGTTCAAGGCACTGGAGGAAAGCGGTGCCAAAGCAAAAACACCGATCGGCGATGTGCTGAGGCTTTTTGGGCGGCGGTTGCTGATCGCCGGCGGTGTACGAGTGGGCTCGGATGTTCATTATGCGCTGATCGCCGTCTTCTCCCTGACATACGTCACCACGGTTCTGAATCTTCCGCGAACGTTGGCTTTGACCGCAATCATGATCGGGACCATCTTCAATGCCGTGGCCATTCCATTGTCCGGAAGTCTTTCGGATCGTATCGGCCGCCGTCCCGTCTATGCGGCCGGCACGTTACTGGCAATGCTCTGGGCATTCGGGTTTTTTATTCTGGTCGATCGTGCAAATGGGGTTTCGATCGTGATGGCGGTGGTCATCGGGTACCTCATCCATGCGCTCATGTTTGGTCCGCAAGCCGCCTTCGTGACCGAACAGTTCCCGACACGCGTGCGTTATGCCGGCTCGTCGCTGGCGTATACGCTCGCCGGCATCATTGGAGGCGCATTCGCGCCGCTGATTATGGCGAGTCTGCTACAGGTCTATCGCAACACCACCCGCATATCGTGGTATATCGAAGGAACGTTGTGCGTGACGCTTGTTGCTCTCTTAGCGGCGCACGAAACAGCGAAATCTCCTTTGGACCAGGAACGGAGTCGCGGCGTATGACAAAAAAAGCCAGGTATCTGATGATCGTCAGTATGGACGTGGACGCAGCCCACGAGGCGCTCTTCAATGAAGTCTACGACCGGGAACACATTCCAAACTTAAGCAGAGTTCCGGGCGTGCTCGGGATTACGCGTTATAAACGGGAAGAGCTGATCATGAGTCTCGGCGGTGAGAGAAAGATAATGCGCGCTGAAAACGAACCGCTATACACGGCCATTTACGAGCTCGAAAATCCCGATGTCCTGACGAGTCCGGCCTGGAACGACGCTGTCGAGGCAGGCCGCTGGCCCGCCGAGGTCCGGCCGTATACACGAAATCGCCGTCACGTCTTATTGAAAATAATGGACCAGCCAGAATAAGGGCGATGCTACTTCATCAGTTCAATCTTTACCGCTGTTCAGCCTGAAACTGGAGTCCCGGAAGATTCCGTTCGAATTCGTATGTCAAACGCAGGGATGTCCCATCTCAAATGCTTAGCTGTCGTTGTTAATTTTCCGGTAACCGTCCCTTTTGACGATTCGGGAATCTAACTAACAACGACATGTAAGCGTTTGAGACTGGACATCCCGACAGTTGACGTATTCAGAAGCGGCGTCCGAAATATGTCAAACGTTGGGATGTCCCATCTCAAATGCTTAGCTGTCGTTGTTAATTTCCGGTAACCGTCCCTTTTGACGATTCGGGAATCTAACAACGACATGTAAGCGTTTGAGACTG
>CAZPBY010000034.1:0-77470 GCA_964584785.1 uncultured Solibacteraceae bacterium | reverse complement strand
TCACGAACGGCATGCAGCTCACTTCCACGTTCCGCACCATCCGCTACGTGTTCTCCGAAGCGATGAATGCCGCGACTCTGAACGCGCAGAACTTCTCGCTGGTCGGCTCGAACGGGCAAGCATTGACGCCACTGAATCTCCTGGTGAGCGGTAATGGTACAAGGCTCACGCTCACCTATCCCGGCATCCCTCCGGACTACTACCAATTTCGGATCAACGCGCCCGCAGTCAAAGACATCGCCGGAAATCCGCTCGGCAACCAGGTTCTGACGACGCAGCTGGTGCCACCGTTTGGCGCACTCAACGCCGTCACGATCCCGGGCGAGGTAGTCAAAGCGGTTGCTGAAGGCGATCCGAACGATCCCTCTGCGCTGTTCGTGTATGCACTCAGCAGTTCTATTCCGTCCGAACGAGGAGACACCACCGATCTCGCGCAACTGACCATTCTGGATGCGCGGACGCCGGCCCATCCCACGATTGTCGGACAAATCAAGCTGGATCTTTTAACTCCGGCAGATTCGAATGTGTCCTCGCTCGATCTGGCGTATGACCCAAGCCTGAAAGTCGTGGTGGTTGCCAACTATACCGGCGGCCTGCAAGTCGTGGATGTTTCGAATCCGGCGGCGCCGCGGCTGGTGAAGGTGATTCAAACACCGGCCCAGTTCGTCGAGGTACTCGACGGAGTTGCTTATGTGGGGACGGCGACGAATATCGAAGTCGTTTCCCTCACGACCGGCGAACGCTCTCAGGTAGTGAACCTCGCAGAGGGAGAATTCCCATTCCTCCCGACGCTGACACAGCTCGCGCGCTACGGACGATCGCTGTATGCGATCTATGGTGGTTTAGGAACCGGCGTGCCAAATAAGTTTCAAATATACGACATCACCGATTCCGGACTAGTGGCGAGAGGTTCATTGACCAACACTACGATTGCACAGTTCGCCACCGATCTCGTCGTGGCCGAAGGCATTGCCTATATCCCGCTGCAGGGCGGCTTCTATACAGTCAATGTTTCAAATCCGGATGCGCCGGTGTTGATCAGCGCCCCCGATGTCAACACTCTCGGCAGCAATGCAATAGCGGTCGACGGCGGCGGACGCGCCCTGATGGTCGGCAGTGTCGGCTCCGTTGGGTCCACTCAGGCGGTTATGGATGTGATGAACGTCACGGTGCCGGCGAATACGGGCGTGACGATCCGGCGGATCATCCTGCCCGGCAACGCCAATGCGGCGAATATACTTCCCGAGTCTGTTGTCGTCGCCGGCGGAGTGGCTTTCGTTAGTCAGGGAACTCTTGGCGTCCAGGTAGTGAACTATCTGGGCGGGGATACCGCGACGCAGGCGCCGGTAGTGAGCCTTGTGACCACGGCGACGGACGTCGATGCCGGAACTTCCGGCGTTCAAGTGTTGGGCGGAAGTTTTATACCTCTCCGCATTACGGCTACAGACGACGTTCAAGTGCAGAAGGTCGACTTGCTCGTCAATGGGCAGGTTGTTCGAACCGATGTCTCCTTCCCATGGGATGAGTCCATTCAGGCCCCGGCCGTCAGCGGAACCCCGGTCTCGCTTTCGATCCAGGCGCGCGCGACGGATCTCAACGGCCGCGTGACCACCAGCACGCCGCTCGTGATCAGCGCAGTCAAAGACACTTTCGCGCCAACGCTCGTCACTACAAACCTCACGAACAATTCCGTTCACGGTGCAGCATTCCGCACGATTCGCCTCACATTCTCTGAAGCGATGGACGCTGCAACGCTGACCGCGCAACACTTGCGTCTATTGAACGCACTCGACGCCACCGTTGCGCCCGCCGAAGTGCGTCTCAGCAGCGATGGCCGATCGTTGGAGTTGGAATACAACGCGCTGGCACTGGGAGCGTATCGCTTCTTTGTCGACGCAGCAGACCTGAAGGATCGCGCCGGCAACCCGCTAGGCACCGTTTCGACGCAAACCAACTTCACCATCGTTGCAAGCACCATCACCTGGACGAATCCGGCAGGCGGCTTCTGGGACGTCGCCTCGAACTGGAGTACCGGCATCGTGCCGGGACCGAACGATGATGTCGTGATCGACGTGCCGGGTAGCGTCACCATCACTTATCGAACGGGAAGTACAGCGATCAACAGCCTGCGCTCCACCAACTCCTTCACCTTGTCCGGTGGAACGCTGACCGTCGCCGATACGATTCAAGTGGACAAGGCGTTCACTCTAACCAACGGCACACTTGTCCATGCGAAAGTACTGCGCGGCGCCGCCGGCGCGACGATGTCCATCCCGGCGCAGGCTGGAGAAGTAACGTTTGATAATGTGCGGCTGCAGTCGGATTTGACGACGCCCACACTGAATGTGTTCCAGCTTCGAGTCCGCAACGGTCTGACTCTCGACGGCGCGCGCATCACGATCGAGTCGCCGGCAATCAGTGATCCGGACGCATCGATTCTCTTCATCGGTTCTCAGACGCTTACAGGTACCGGCGAAGTTTTCTTTTCCGGAACGGGGACCGGAGGACTTGAGAATTATGGCGGAACACTGACGATTGATGCGGGAATTCTCATCCATGGTTCCGGACCAGGAAATGTCGGCGCCGGGGAGTTTGTGATCAACAAGGGAGTGATTCGAGCCGACGCTCAGGCAACTCTGATTACCGCTTATTCCATCGTCAACCAGGGCCGGATTGAAGGCGTCAATGGCGGGCAGCTATCCTTGTCCTCGGTTCAGAACCTGGGTGTGATTGACGCGCCCTCCGGCACCACGCTGACACTGCAAGACGCCTGGATCAATCCCGGCACGATCAACGCAAACGGCGCCACCGTCACTCTCGGAGGACTGTTCCACACCGAGGATCTCGATCATTTCTTCCGAACCGGTGGCACCGTCTACCTGGCCGGTCAAGTCATGAACATCGGCCACACGCTCGATCTGGATCAACATATCGGCTCGCTCGAATTTGCGCTTTCGGTTGGTTCGGTCGATGACTCCGGCATCATTGGGGGCACCATTCGTTCCGCCGGACAGTTTTCGCTGTTGATGGCGGGCCCATTCGGAAATCAATCGATATTGGACGGTGTGACGCTGGCGGCCAATCTGACGCTTCGCAACAACACTACCCAGACCTTCCTCACTCTTCTCACCATCAAGAATGGGCTGACGCTGGATCAAACCACCATCACACTCGAGAGCGTGAACGCGGCCAATCTACCAATTCTGCGCTTCACCGGCACGCAATCCCTGTCAGGAACTGGTCAGATTGTTTTCGCCGGAACCACCACTTCTCGAATCGAAGGATCCGGAACGTTGACCATCGGACAAGGAATCACGATTCGCGGCGGCACGGGCTCCATAGGTGTTATCGGTCAAACGATCAACCAGGGCGTGATTCGAGCCGATGTCGCCGGGAAGACACTCAGCGTGGGCCAACTGACCAACCTGGGAACCCTGGAAGCAGCGAATGGCGCAACGTTGTCTCTATCCAGCCTTGCTCCAAACACCGGTACGCTCACCGCCGGCGCAGGTAGTCTGATCAGCATCACCGGAACCTTTTTTAACCTGGGCACAGGTATCGTCAACACAACCATAGCAGGGACGGCAACCAGCCAGTTTGGACGGCTCTCCATATCCGGCGCGGCGGCACTCGGCGGCACGCTGAACGTGTCGCTAGCTAACGGATTCGTACCGAGCAACGGCCAGACGTTTCCGGTGATCACGTACGCATCGCATGGCACGAGTACGTTCAATACCATCAACGGGCCCACGATCGGCGGTCTGGTTTTCAATCCACAATACAACGCAACCAATCTGACCCTCGCTGTGGGACAACAGAGCAGCCAGGCGTCGATTGCACAACTGCAGGCCGCGGAGATTTCGACCATCACGATTCCGGTACTGCCGGAACCTGCCGCCGACGGATCGCCGGCCGCCAATGAAACTCGAGCCTACGACGAATACATGAGCGAGAAACTGACGAAGAGCACCGGAAGGCCCTGGCGTTTCATTAGTTGAAGGCCGCGCAGTTCTCGTCGGTGTTCCTTTCTCGGATTTACCTGTTCGTTGGGTGATCGCAGAGTCGTGTTTGTGTTCGTCCCACCACCGCCAACAATCGCGTGTCGCTTTTCTACCCGGAATTTCGCATTTATGAATGAGACCCAGAATTCGCTGACAGTCCACTAGCTGGATGCGGACTGGTTGACATACTTGTGGTCGCCGGAATTGAGAAAGGAGCTTCTCATGACGCACCGGTTTCAAACCCAGATTCGTACACGCCTCTCGTTATTACTCACCTGTTTTCTGCTCGCTTTACCGCTTAGAGCACAGCAGACGACTGTCGCCTTTACCGAGTATCCCGTACCATCGTCAGTCTCGAGCCCGTATCAAATCGTGACGGGGCCGGACGCGGCGCTCTGGTTCGTGGAAAACGGCGGCAACCGGATCGGGCGCATTACCTCGGCCGGCGCGATCACCGAGTATCCCGTGCCGACGCCGAACGCTCAACTCAACGGCATTACCGCGGGGCCGGACGGCGCCCTATGGTTTACGGAAAGAGGCAGCAGCAAGATCGGCCGGATCACCACCAACGGCGTTATTACCGAGTACCCGTTGACAAATCCATACGCAGCCCCGGTGAGCATTACACCGGGGCCGGACAGCGCCCTCTGGTTCACGGAGTCGGGGGGTGGCGGAAGCATTGGTCGTATCACCACTAACGGGACTATTACGGAATACCCGGCACAAATACCAGGCGATTTCTCTTCATTTCCGGGAGTCATTATCGCGGGGCCGGACGGTGCTCTTTGGTTTACAGAAACCGTTTACAATCCCTCGGTCCGGCGCATGACCACAACGGGAGTCATTACCGCGTCGTATCCTGCCGCTGTATCTTCCTCCCTTGGACTCGATGTTGCCGGGACGATGGTGGTGGGTCCGGACGGCGCCCTCTGGTTTACCGATTTCTTCTCGAACCGGATCGGACGTCTGACGACGGCGGGTGCGATCACGGAATATCCTTTGTCCAGCTCTCTCGCTGGTCCTTTGGGGATCGCGGCGGGCCCCGATGGCGCACTGTGGTTCGCCGAGGGCGGCAGTCCATATGACGAAACGCACCAAATCGGGCGCATTACCACATCCGGCGTCATTACGGAGTATGCCATTCCAACAAAATATGCCGCCGTCCATGGGATGACGGCCGGCCCGGATAGCGCGCTGTGGTTCACGGAGGACATCGGCATTCTAGGTCAGAACGGCGGTGGACCTACCGCAAAAATCGGGCGTGCTGCAATTCCTGTGCCGCAAACGACGTTCACGATTAGCGGACGCGTCACGGATTCCGGCGGCAACGGTATCGAGGCCGCTAACTTGACACTGACCGGCACGGTAACGACCACCACTTCCACAGCTCAGGACGGGACCTACCAGTTCACAAACCTGGCGGCCGGCAACTACACGATTACACCGAGTCGCACAGGGTTCACGTTCACTCCCGCTCAAACCAGCTTCAACAGTCTCAACAGCAACCAGACCGCGAGTTTCTCAGGTCAATTGACGAATGCGCCCGTGATTACGTTTCATTTTCCCGAGATCGCCAATGGCACATCGGGAAACATCGTCTGGAAAACGACGATCCTGCTCACGAACTCCGCCGCGATTGCCGCTACCGGAACCATTGCTTTTAGGCATGATGATGGTTCTGCATTCAACCTTACTATCACCGACCAGGATGGTCAGACGACGACGGGAAGCACAATCATGTTCTCCATGGGGGCCGGTCAGGTGAGAGCTTATGTGTCCAGCGGCGCTGGTCCGTTCGATGCGGGCTTTGCGACCGTCACTACAACGGGCAGTGTTTCCGGGACCGCTATTTTTTCAGAATCCGACGTGGCTGGGGGTTTGATCTCAGCGGCCGGCGTGCCAGGCGCTGCTGCTGCTCCGCGTCAGGCCGTGTTTGTGTATACGGCCGACGGATACACTACCGGTATCGCATGCGCCAATCCAGGAACAACTGCAGCCAACATTACATTCTCACTGCTCAACTCAGCCGGCACGACGATAGCAACATCCACTCAAGTCCTGGGACCGAACAGTCACTCGGCGAAATTCGTCTTCGACATCTTTCCTGGGTTTACCGGACAACTAGCCGGCACGTTGCAGGTCAGTAGTTCAACACCATTGGCTATAATCGCGTTGCGCTTCGACCGCACCAGGACGATCTTTAATACACTACCACCAGTGACCCTGGCTCCGCTGGTGGTCCCGAAGTAGCATCGCCGGAATCGAGGTGGCCAATTACTTAGTGGTGGCGCGGATCCTGGCAGCAGTGGCGCAGTTCTGGACAACCGTGAAGTAGCGCGCAACTGCTGCTTTTCCGACGTCGAATGGATTCGCGTCGCCAGGTTTGCGGTGCGCGGCTGTGTGGGCCTTGAAGTACGCATTGTCGAACTCGGAGTGATTGGACAACAACACTGTCGCGCTGAAGTCGGCCGCGGCTTTCGCCATCTTTTGAGACGACGCAATGTAGCCGTCGTAGTAGGCCGTGTCGCCGTTAAACGGAATCGCGGTGCCGCCGACGTACGCAACGCGCAACGGCTTGCCGTTGTCGCGCACTTCAAACAGGAACGACAGCGTTCCCGGAGTGTGGCCTGGCATGGTGACGATCTGCACCGAGGCATCACCCACGGAAATCTTCATCCCGTCGGTGCCAACCATATCGTGCCTGGGTTTGCCGCCCGCGTGGTTCGTGGACTTGTCGACGGCATCCCAGTCTGCGGCGCCATAAACGATATGCACTCCTGGAATCTCGTCCTGAAGCAACTTGGTGCCGCCATCGTGATCGGCGTGAGCATGCGAAAGGATCACGTATTTCACTTTGCTCGTCTCCAGACCGAGCTTCTTCATTCCGCCAAAGATTTCCTCTTGCGCCGCATAGTCGAACAATGCCTCGAGAACGATAGTCCCTTCGCTGCCGGCAATCGCCCAGGCATTGTGAATCTTCGTGCCGATGAAATAGAGGTTGTCCGTGACTTTTGCCGGTTCGGCATACCAGGTTTCTCTGGCCGGCGGTCCCGGGGGTGTTCCGCGTGCGCCTCCACGTTGCGCGTTGACACCAGGTGGCGGAGAAGGAACGCAAAGGCGCAGAAACGTCCCCGACCACTCGAGTCCGGCCGCGTTCTTCGCCGCACTGACAAGGCCGTCGACAGTGGCCGGAGTTTGCGCCGGCGCGCTCATGCATGACGCAACAACAAAGATCACGACGACGAGAACTCTGAAGGACTTCATCTGTTCCCTCCGGTTGAATTTCCAGATCATGTTACCGTTACTCGGGTCGAGCGCCAAGATCGTCAGCTTGCCTTAAACACTACTAATCGTCGTCCGATTGGACCTTCAGATAGGAACTCACAATCGGGATCAAAACAACACCGCAAAACACGATGCCTTGAAAAGCGTCCATGATGTGGTACCGGTAACCTACATACGAAAGGATCCAGAAGGATTTTGAACCCAGGTAAGGATCATTTCTGAAAAGATATCGATCCGCATCGAAATACCAGACAAGCAGGCCCGCGGCCATCACCCATAGTGCAAGTGCGGCAACAACGCGTCTTTTCGAAATAGCACGTGTGGGCTGCCGCGGCAGGAATATGAATAGCACGGCCAGCACTCCCAGCAGGTTTAGTGCGACATCGTTCCAGTCGAAATACTGGGAAGGATCATCGGCGTAGAGCACCCAGAACTGATGAGCTTCATCGACGTAACCGATCAGAAAAGCCACCATCGCTGCGGTGAATGGAGTTGGAATCGCGTTGTAGCAGAGCCACGTCAGAATCCCGTACTGAAGATAATGGATCCGCTCGATCGGCCGGCTGATCATCGTCATGTCGATGATCAGCGCGATAGGTATCAGTAACGCGAGTTGACGCACTCGGGTCCGGTCTTTCAAGAGGTTCCGTACCGTAAACGCCAGAACGATCAGGCCCGCGGCGTAAGAAAGCCATTTAACGCCCTTCGTATAGGTTTCTAAGCCGTAGGATGTGGCAAAGCTACCAATGAACACGTTGACCTTCCGATGAAGAACCACGGTGGCGAGCACGTACGCGGTCAGAAGCAGCCAGGCGAAAAACCGTCGAACCCTCGCCATAGTGGTTACGGGTTCCCTCGAATTGCGTTCTCTTTCCGCGCGCCGGCCCAGTTGAGAATGACGGTGATGGGAGAAGGTCCTGCCGTGTCAACCGGAACGTCGAGAAGGAATCGTTGCCCGTCGACGAAGAAGTCCGCGATGTGAGTTCCCGGTTTCAGGGTAAACAAAGGAATAGGCGTGCCGGCATCAGCGGCGCCGTTTGGCTTTAACGTCACAGCCACAGTCATGAATCGAGAGCCCGGTCCGACGTAGTTGAGTTCGCGACCGTTACGGTTCCATATCAGGTTCTGGCCACCGTTGGACGACACCTTAGTCCGTGTGCCTGCGGGAAATGGCTGAACGTAGATCTCCGTTCGGCCGGAGTCATTCGATTCGTAAGCGATCCACCGGCTGTCCGGTGAAAACTTTGCGCCGTTTTCCGCAAAGGTTGTTTGCGCGATCGGAATGGGAGTTCGGTCTCCATGCATCGGCATCGCCCAAATGTCGCTGTCGACGGTCTGAAGCTTCTGAAGGGTGTATAAAAGGAAGCGCGAATCCGGCGACCAGTCCAGCGCGTTCAAGCTCTCGTGCGCTTCCGACACGGGCGTTTCGTTTCCACCGTTAAGGTCTTTTTGGAAAAGACCGTAATTGCCTCCGCCTTTTTTGCGCGACGAGTCAAACGCAATGCGATTTCCTTCGGGCGACCAGACTGGTGAGCCATCGGTTGCAGGATCTGTTGTGAAGCGCGTCAAAGATCCGCGCATCATATCCATCAGCCAGATGTCGCGGTTCCCGTTCGTCTCGCGCACAAAAGCGAGGGTTCGTCCATTGGGCGAAAGTGTTCCACCGCCGGGGGAGGCGGAGTCTGGCTCGCCCACGGTGCTGATCGGCTTGCCGGAACGATCCACCCATGTCCATTGATACGACTGTAGCGGTGCCGCACCGTATGCCAATGCGCCCGATACGGACGCGGAGAATGCAGCCATCCCAAAAACCCCGGGGTTCACGAAAACTTTCTCGGCGACCACGAACAGTTCCTGGACCGGTTCGAGCTTGTCCATGTCCAAACGTTGCGCAAGCAGCGTTTGTTCGCGGACAAACAGAACGTAGTTCGGAGGAGCAAACTCGGGCTTCGAATCCGCGGCGAAAAGCCGCCGTGAAAGCTGGGAATCCAGGGAACCCAGGTATATCCCCTGGACGTCCGGCGTTCCGGTCGCGAGAAAGAGGAAGTGACGTCCGTCCGGCAGGAAAACAGGGTAGCGCTGGCCGGACTGATTAGGCTCGAGTCGGGTGACCTGGACGGGTTCGCCGCCGGACTGCGGAATGCGGAAAAGCGGACTGCCGCTTCCCCCGGCGCTAAATAGGATTGTCCCGTTATTACTCCACGAACCACCAAAGAAGCCTGTAATGTCCGCCAAAGTCCGCGGTGTGCCGCCGGCGATGTCGATTTTCTTCAATGAGAAGCGGCCGGTTGCGTCATTACGAGTGGCGAACCCAACCGACTGGCTATCCGGAGACCAAAAGGGTGGACCAGCACCATCGGTATTCTCCAACAGTTTCGCCTGCTCCGATTGAAGCGGCCGAAGCCAGAGTTGCCTCTTCCCACCTGTTGTCGCCAGGAAAACGACTTTGCGGCCGTCAGCGGAAATTGCGATTCCAGTACGATCCACCGGCGAGGTTTCGCCACCCGCTGTCAAGACCTGGAGCCGCGTTTCGGGTTCAACCAGCGACGGGCGAGTGGTTCGATCATAAAGCGCGATCAGGCCGGCAGAAGCCATCACCGCTATAAGCATCGCAATGCCCCAAGCCAACCGTTCGCGATTTCGGCGAGGTGCGGTAAGGCTCGTCGCGATCGGCGGTTGGTTCAAGCCCTCGTCAATTTCGATTCGGGCGTCGCCGATGTCCTGAAGCCGGCGATTCGGATCCTTCTGCAAGCAGCGCCGCAGCAGTGAGCGGACGAACGTTGGAGTGGTGTCGGGCAGCTCGTCCCAATTTGGAGCTGCATTCAGCACGCTGTTCAACAGCTCAACGGTAGTATCGCCGGCAAACGCGCGACGGCCGGTGAGCATTTCGTAAAGGACGCAGCCCCAGGCCCAGATATCCGTCCGCTTATCGACTTCCTTGCCTCGTGCCTGTTCGGGCGACATGTATGCAGCCGTTCCGAGGATGATGTTTTGATCGGTCGAGACATTAACGGCTGTTGGCGTGTTCGCGAGTGATGCCTGCGGCTCGAAGATCTTTGCCAATCCGAAGTCGAGGACCTTCACAGTACCGTCTTTCGCGATCTTGATGTTGTCCGGTTTGAGATCGCGATGCACGACGCCCTTTGCATGCGCCGCGCCCAACGCTTCGGCAATCTGACCGGCGAAGGACAAGGCCTCATCTAACGGTAAAGGGCCGCGGGCTATGCGTTCGGCGAGCGATTCGCCGTCGACGAATTCGAGAGCCAGTCCGCAAATCCCGTTCTGTTCTTCTAGTCCGTAAATCGCGGCAATCCGCGGATGATTCAATGATGCCAGCAGCTGCGCTTCTCGATGAAACCGAGCGATTCGTTCGCGATCCTCTGCGAGGTTTTCCGGCAACACTTTGATGGCGACGTCGCGATGAAGTTTGGTATCGCGCGCCTTGTAGACCTCGCCCATTCCGCCGGCGCCGATCGACGAAATGATTTCATAGACACCAAGCCGCGTCCCTTGAGACAGGCGCCATGACTTGCGTCCAATCTCGCTCACCATCGGCGCAGCGGCATCCAACGCCGGATTGCCCAACAGCCCTTTCTTCTCCGCCTGCTCGAGCAACGACTCCACTTCGCGACGCAGCTCTTCATTTCCCGCGCAGCTCTTTTCGAGAAAGGACTGCCGCTCCGCTGGCGCCAATTCGGCCGCTTCGTTAAACACCCTTTCAACGTCCGGCCAGATCTCACGCCGCGCCATTACTGCTCCCCGACAAAGTCTCCTGAAGCTTCATAGACGATTTTAGGTTCGAAGCTTAGCACTGATAGGTTTCGACGGCCATTCGGACCGAGTCTGCTAGTGCCGGCGGCCTGCGCGCCGCAGCAAATCGTCGATCGTTGCTCGATCTGGCTCTCCGAAAGATGGGACTGGTTCACGGTTATAGTCGATCGTCAAGTCATAAGCCGCACGGTCATAAAGCGAACCGAGAATATCGCCAATATCAACGGAAGGCTCGTCGTCACCAGGCCGGAGTGGGAGCTGGAACGACGGAATCGGGTCCCGCACGGAGAACAGTCGGAACTCCGCCAGTGGACGACGATCGCCACGGCTTATCAGAATCCGATAATGTGCCGCACGATCAGCGCCGAAAACGGTCATCGGTTCGCCGGCCCGGATCAGGTCAATCTCGACGAGATTGGTGCGTGTTGCAAGCACCGCTAACCGCTTGCTTTCGTACAGCCGCCGCCCCTCTACACCCAACTTGTTCGCGGGCGAAGGAATTTCGAGAACCGTGACGACTTCCCCGCTGTGTACCGCGCGTATCTCGAGATAGGTTTCCCGTACTCGGTCAGGCATCGGGACCTCAACGGTCAGGACGTTGGATGCCTCACTCGATTCGCGTACAAGGCCCCCTGCGTTGTCGACGGTCTGGCGGTCCGTATGAATGGTGAGATCGGGGCGGCCCACGAATATGAGCCCATCCGGTTCACTGAGGTATGTTCGCTCTTCGAGCCGGACGACATAACGCGGTCGCAACACCGGACCAAGGCGGTCTCCAATTCCCGCGATCAAACGGTTATGCACGTCCGGCCAGAGTACCGGCTCTTCGAGAAATGGGTCCATGCCGGGAAACGGGCTTGGCATAGTGCGAGTATAAGCCCTGGTGTGGTTACTGGCTCATCCGATTTGCGCTCACTTTTCGCGCTCGATGTCGGGCTGGATCTTACGTCGCGCCATTGCTGTTCCCCGAGATTTCACGTTCAAGCCACGCTTTGGCGAGCTTCCAATCGCGCATCACGGTTATCGTGGATACGTTCAGCATCTCTGCGATCTCTTCAACCGAGAATCCGCCGAAAAACCGGAGTTCGACGACCTCACTCTTGCGGCGGTCGAATGCGGCGAGCTGTTCCAGCGCCTGATCGAGAGCCACGAACTCGGCGCTGCGCTCACTGGAGACGATCGCGACGTCGCTCAGCGTCACCGGATGAGCTCCGCCGCCACGCTTCTGATACTTTCGCGACATGGCGTAATCGACAAGCACGCGCCGCATCATGCGCGCGGCCATGGCGTAGAAGTGTGCGCGATTCTGCCAATGGATTTTTTTCAGACCGCCCAGCTCCAGGAATGCCTCGTTGATCAACGCGCAGGTCTCGAGCGTGTGGCCGGGACGCTCGTTCGCCATGTACCACCGGGCACGACGCTTTAATTCCGCATATACAAGGTCTGCCAGCTTTGCAAAAGCGCTTTCCTCGCCGTCCGACCATGCCTGAAGGAGCGCTGTTACATCGTTTCCCGAAGCTTTCATGACGATTTTGGTTTCGTAGCTTAGCATTGATAGGTTTTGCCGGCCATTCCGGCCTTCTCCATCGCGAGCCGCGCCGCTCCAGGGAGGCCGTCATGGTTGTTTCGAAACTGCTCATATCCGTCCTGGTTCTGTCGAGTGCTGTGAGTGTGTCATGGGCTCAGGAAATCGCCGGCCCGAAGTTCGACCTCACTCCACACGACTTTGTGATGACAACCGCTGAAACATCACGATTCGTGAACGAGGTCGTCAATCCACTGTGGATCAATTGTGCGGAGAACCCGAACTGCGAGGTTCCGGGTCTTCAGACCCGCATACGCAGGCTGTTTTTCGACATCAACTCCGCCAAGCTGGAGTACAGCATCGTCCCTGCTTACCATCCCGACCGGAAAAATCGATCGGCGTTCAAGATTGAATTGAGCAACGGTCCGCGGCCACAACTGGTGCTGTTTGCAGCGGAGCTGAGGGACCTGCAAAAACAACTTTCCGCCGATCAATTCAGGTATGAGGTCTTTGTCACGATGGCACATGAAGAGATTCATCTCGAACAGTTGAACGAATACAGCATCGAAACGCTGGAAGGGATCGCGGTCGAAGAGGCCTCAGCCTGGGGCAAAACCGTCCTGGAGATTATTCGTCCTCTGCTGTCGGCAGGCAAACATCTTCCCCAGGGCCAGGTAAACCTATCGGACCGACTTCGAAAACTCCACGACGACTATCACAACCCGGAATGGGTCAAAATCTTTCGCGTGGCAAAGGTAAATGGCGCTAGTCAATCCTGATGCTCATCTCGCGGTTTCGCCGACTCCGCGGCTTGAAGTCTGCCAATCTCGTTGCGGACGAAATCGACGGCCTCCTGAGCCGAACGCACCGCTTCTTTGGCGGCATGTTCGGTGAACACTCTGGCCGGAATACTATCCGGGAGTCCGTTGGGGTAGCGGGTTGGAATGTAGTAGCTGTCCAGCACAGTCCACGTCTTAGCGAATTCGCTGAACTGTGGTTGCCATGCATTCGCCTGGCGGCATAATCGTTCGATCGAGCGGCCGATGACGATTTCTTCACCCTGTGCGTAGATGAATCCCTTCAGGGCCTTTTCAGAGATTTGCTGGACAAGGAAGCAGGCGATATGGAATCCGCCGCGTTCCGCAAGCTCCTTGGCCCAGCGCAAATCTTCTTCCGCCTGTTCGAGCCAGCGGAGACCTTCCTCAATCGGCTGTCTTCGCATACAAGACGACCTCGTCCGCCAGAGCGCGCCTGAGAAAAGGCCGCTTTTTGAGCGATTCCAACTCCTCGGGCGTGTAGCACAGCAAGTCGAGATCGACCGGAACCGTGAGGGCTCGGTAAAGAGTCGCCAGCCGGTCCACAAAGTTCTTGTTCGTCTTCATCACCACCAGAACATCCAGGTCTGTAAACAGGTCGGCGCGCCCGCGGGCATAGGAGCCAAACAAGCTCACTCTCAGGACGTCGGGCATCGCCGACAAAACCTCGACGATCGTATCCACAGCTTTCCGCATCTTTTCGGCGTACTCTCGGCGCTTCTCCACAAGTGGATTCACAATCGTGGCGTCCATCATGTCGCGACTATATCACCGGTCTTTCGTCATTTCATTTGCACAGCAATGAGTGTCGCGGTCCACCGCATTTTTCGGATTCGACGGCGATTGTAGGGACGCGCACCCTTTGTCGACGACTTCATGATGCGCCCAGCAAACGCGACGCCGACTACTTCCTCAATCCCTCAATACGGACGCGGTAAGGCGCAAAATTGCCGGCAACGCTTGGCGGACGTCGTCTTGAAGAGCCATTGAAGGCTCTCCGCGAAGGGAAAAGCGTTCACCGCGTTTGCGGCTAGTCACCGAATTCGCGCCGGTACTTATCATTCTCCGTTTTCATTTCAGTCATGAACTGAATGAACTCGGGCGACTGGCGGATGGGGTCGAAATGATTTTCACGCTGGTATCGGGGATAGAGGTGATAACCGTTGACGGCGGATTCTCGCAAGTATTTCACCGCTTCGGCGCTCTTGCCTTGCATCGCATAGATACAGGCGATGTCGTAAGCGGCGTGATGATAGAGCGGATCCTTGACGGGATGCAGGCCGAGGATTTTCGGAATCTCTGCTTCCGCGGCGCGAAAATCTCCTTTCGCGGCCAATAAAAGCGCCCTCGTCGGTGGCAAAAAGATTGCGCCGGGGGTTTTTGTCAGCATTTTCCCCATTGCCTTTTCCGCTTCGTCGAACCGGCGCTTGCGCATGAAATACAGGGCGTCCATCCGATCGTCCTGATTGCGATCTCGCTCGGCGAAGTATTCATCAAGATTGCCGGTCACCTCTTCAATAAGGAGCGCTGTTCCTTTGTCGTATTCGCTCGTCGGATCTACTTCGAACGCCCGCTGGAGCTCGCGCCCGGCGAGGTCTTCGAGACCGAGATGGATATACATGTAGGCCAACTCACTGTGACCGACGTTCGGATTGAGCTGGTTCGCCAGCCGCAGTTCGCGCAGTGCTGCTTCTCCCTGATAGCCTTGATACTGGCTGTACAACAGCTGAAAACGGGCCAGGTGCGTCTCTGCCAGCTGCGGATCGAGTTGCTCCGCGCGATTGGCCTCGTCGTTCGCGAGGTCGACCCATGTCCCCTGCGTTGGCTCCAGGAAGACCGCCCTGACGGAGTAAACGTAAGCCAGCTGGGCGTGCGCCAGCGCGAACTTCGGATCGGCGTCAATCGCCTTCTTGTAAAAACCGATAGCGTCTTCGAGCTGCGTTTTCGTGTCTTTGCCACGCGATATGCGCTGGTCAAAGCTGTAAATTCCCCTCAGATAAAAATCGTAAGCGGTCGGGTTCGATGTGGAGTGCTTGGTCAGTTGAGCCTGTTGCGACGTATCCAGTTCCAGGCGCAGTCGAGAGGCAACTTGCTGCGCAACCGTATCCTGAATCGTGAAGATATCCGCCATGCGCAAATCAAAGCTGTCGGTCCATAACGACGCGCCGTCACGAACTCGCAGAAGATTGACGCTTACCCGCAGGCGATCGTCCGAGCGCTGAAACGAACCTTCCAGCACCGAATCCACTCCCAGCTGTTTCGCCGCGGCGAGCGCGTCCGTGTCCTCGGTCAGATATTTGCGCACGGCACTCGTCGGACGCACGATCAGCCGGCCCGTCTGACTGACTCTGCGAATGGCTGCATCCGCGATGCCTAACCCTAAATAGTTTTCCCCGGCATCGAGTGATTTCAGAGGAAGTACCGCGAGCGACTTGATCGCGGGCGGGTTGAGAGCGCGCGACTGCTTCCACCATACATAACCAATCACACCTACAACCAGCACCAACATTCCCCAAACGAGTAAAGGCGTGCGTCGCGCACGTATAACACGGTGATGTGTTCTCTCAAATTCCAGGTGCTGTTTGAGGCTCTGCAGGTCGAGCAACAGGTCCTTGATGGTTTGATATCGCTCCTCTCGATTCTTGCGCAGTGCCTTGCCGACGATGCGTTCCAGCTCCGGCGGCACGCCTGATGAATAACGCGAGAGCGGTTGCGCTTCCTTGTCGCTCAGAATCGACGCGACGATTTCATAGATGCTGGATCCCTCGAACGGCAGTTGATGCGTGGCCAGTTCGTAAATCACTGCTCCAAGACTGAAGATGTCCGTGCGCGCATCCACCTGCTGGCCGCGCGCCTGCTCCGGCGACATGTAAGTCGCCGTGCCCATCACCACTCCGGAGTCGGTCATGGAATGGCGGCGAGTCGGTGCGTTAGTGTCGACCGATTCCCGCGATCCTTGTCCGGTGAGCTTCGCCAGACCAAAATCCAGCACCTTCGCGATGCCGTCGCGGCGAAGAATGATGTTCTCCGGCTTGATATCGCGGTGCACGATGCCGCTGTCATGGGCGGCCGCGAGAGCGCCGGCGATCTGGACAGACACATTCAACACTTCCGCGATCGGCAGCGGCTGCCCTCGCATTCGTTCACGCAGTGTCGGACCATCGATAAATTCGCTGGCAATGAAAGGTATGGAGTCCGTCTGTTCGATTTCGTAGATCGTAATGATGTTGGGATGATTTAATGCTGAAGTCGCCCTGGCTTCCTGCACGAAACGCTTCATGCGATCCGGATCGGCCGCAACCTCATCAGGCAAAATTTTCAGAGCGACCTTGCGATCCAGGCTGGTGTCCTGTGCCAGGTATACCTCACCCATGCCTCCCGCCCCGATCTGCGAGCGGATTTCGTAGCGGCCGAGTTTTTTCCCAGGTGTGAGCACGCGAAAAGTATAGGGTAAAGTGGTCAGGATATAATCCGATAAGAAAGTCGATGTAGAACCTCTCCCGCTCGCTGACTCGATCCCGCAGCCGCCAGGCTTTTGTGGTGCTCTCTGCGGATCGCGGTTTTTAGAATGCGCGCGCTCCGATATTCGAAAGTTTTTGTTCGACGGGAGCAAACTGCGCAGGCTAGCATCCTGATCGGGACCTGAGGAGCCGATTACCCCATGCTTAAAAAGAGAATCTCGCTGGTTTTGACATTCATCTGTTGCGTCGCGGTGGTGCAACTCGCGCAGACGGGCAAACATCCGATCACACTCGACGACATCAGCCGGTTGCGTGAGGTTCGCGACCCGCAACTGTCGCCCGACGGTGAACTGGTGGCTTATGTGGTTTCGTCGATTGACAGCAAAGAAGACAAGTCGATCTCACACATCTGGCTCGCCAGTTACGACGGGAAGACTCAACGTCAGATGACGTCGAGCCCGGAGAGCGAGTCGTCTCCGCGATGGAGTCCGGATGGCCAATACCTCGCGTTCACATCTTCGCGCGCGGGTCCGGCAAAAGGCGAGCAGGTGTGGCTTCTCGATCGAAACGGAGGTGAGGCACAGCAACTCACCGACGTCAAAGGGCGCCTCCAGGGCTTCGAATGGTCGCGCGACTCGAAGCGGCTCGCGCTCATTATCGGTGATCCCGATCCTGAGGCCGATTCGAATGCCAACAATCCCTCAGGCGATGCCGGCAAGCCGAAAGCGCCGAAGCCGATCGTGATCGATCGTTACAAGTACAAACAGGACGGCCAGGGATACCTGCTTTCCGGCAGGCACAGCTACATTTATTTGTTCGATGTCGCGACCCGGAAGCTGGAGCAACTCACGAACAACAAGCAGTGGGATGAAGCGTCGCCGTCGTGGTCGCCGGACGGCACGCGACTCGCTTTCACGAGCAATCACGTCGCCGATCCCGACCGCGAACCCTCCAATCAGATTTACGTCAGCGACGCTAAAGCAGGCTCCACCGAGAAGGCGATCACGCCGATGACGACACGCGTGGTTCGCGGCAAGCCCGAGTGGAGTCCGGACGGAAAGTGGATCGCCTTCAGTGAAAGCGACGACAAAAAATGGGGCGCCTACAACATGGATCACGCGGCGCTCGTTCGATCCGATGGAAGCGCCGCACCGGCCCGAGTGAAAGCGATCGAGGCCCTGGACCGGGGAGTTTCCAATCTTCGCTTCACCACGGACGGCACCGCCTTGACCTTCATCATTACGGATGACCGGTCCGCGTATCCGGCGAGAACTCCAGTCGAGGGCGGAACCGTTCAGCGATTGATCCGGACGCCCGTCGTTGTTTCCAGTTGGATGCCTGCCGCCGGTCACTCGGTTGTGATTTCCGGCGGCGACAATCGCGCCAACGAAGTGTATGCATTCGACGGCGCGGCCGTTCAGCCGATCACGCATCAGAACGATGCGTTGTTTTCACAACTCGAGCTTGGGCAAACGGAAGACGTGAGTTTCAACAGTAAGGATGGCACCGAGGTCCATGGACTGTTGACCAGGCCTGCCGGATACGTCAACGGTACGAAGGTTCCGTTTCTGCTTCGCATTCACGGCGGTCCGAATGGTCAGGACGGGCATTCCTTCAGCTCGGAACGACAGTGGTTCGCGGCCAACGGCTATGCGGTGCTGGCCGTGAACTATCGCGGCAGCGCCGGGCGCGGCCAGAAATTTTCCCGCGCGATTTTCGCGGATTGGGGTCACTACGAGGTGGAAGACCTCCTTGCGGGCGTCGATCACGTGATCAAGATGGGCGTCGCGGATCCGGATCGACTCGGCGTCGGCGGCTGGAGTTATGGCGGCATTCTGACCGACTACCTGATCGCGACGGATGCTCGCTTCAAAGCCGCGACCAGCGGCGCCGGAACCGCGTTTACGGTTTCGTTCTACGGCACCGACCAGTACATCATTCAATACGACAACGAAATCGGTCCGCCATGGGATGCGAAGGCTTGGGAGACCTACCAGAAACTGTCCTATCCCTTCCTGCATGCCGATCGCATCAAGACTCCCACGCTGTTCCTCGGCGGCGAGCGCGACTTCAATGTGCCGGTTCAAGGCGGCCAGCAGATGTACCAGGCGCTGAGAAGCCTCGGCATCGACACGCGGTTAATCATTTATCCCAACGAACCGCACAGCATCGGCCGGCCCAGCTACCAGCGCGACCGGCTGGAACGCTACATCGCCTGGTACGACAAATATCTGAAGAAACCCGCCGGCAGCACCAACGCCGCGCGGGGACGGTAATCGACAGTGAAGGTAGTTGTCGTTCAGGGCTGGCCGGTGTATATCGTCCAACGCTCATGAGGAACCCAAAACGAGCAGCCGCAAGAAGAAAGTTCAGTCGTAAAGCAGAAAGTTCGGCCGCAAAGAAGAAAGTTCGACCGTAAAGAAGAAAGTTCAGCGGCAAAGAAGAAGGTTCGACTGCAAAGAAGAAGGTTCGACCGCAAAGAAGAAAGTTCAGCCGTAAAGAAGAGAGTTCGGCCGTAAAGAAGAAAGAGGGTGGAGAGTTTCCAAATGCAACTGAAGACCAACGGAAAAATCGCGTTGTGGATTGCGGCATTCATCCTCGCCGGAATTCCGGTCTTGTCGCAAACACCTCAAACTCCGAAGCCGTCATTTGATGTGGTTTCCATAAAACCCAACGCGCCGAATCCCACCGGATTGCGCGGAGGCGGCGCCCGCGGCAACCGATACACAATGGCGGGCGCAACCTTGAGGATGTTGTTGCAGCAGGCATATCGGCCGGCGAGCGAAGGACCCGGCCAGCTTCAGATAATCAATCCGCCGAACTGGATCGATTTGGATCGATACGATATTCAGGCAACCGTCGATTGCAGCGGTGGAGTGATTTCCCGCGATCAACTGCAGCTCATGATTCAGTCGATGCTGGAGGACCGGTATGAGCTGAAGGCTCACATGGAGACGCGTGAACTTCCGATCTATAACCTCGTGGTTGGCAAGGACGGGCCCAAACTCAAAGCGTCGGCGGATCAAACACCGCCGGCACTCACGGCAGGCGGACCGCCTCAGCCCTGCGGTCCGGCGCCGGAAAGGCCATCCGCGCCGTTCCCACCGCCGCCTCCGCCTCCTCCGCCGCCTGGGGCGGCGGCAGGTCCTCCCCGTCCTGTCAATATGCCGCGAGGCGCCATGATGGTGATGATCAACCCGTCGGGTATGACGATGCAGGCAACGGGTGTCCCAATTGCGAATCTGTTGGGCATGCTGCAGCAACAGGTCGGAAGACTCGTCGTCGACAAGACGGATCTGAAAGGGCTCTTCGATTTCAAGTTGCAGTTCAGTCCCGAAGGTTTAAACATGCCGGTCCCTCCCGGTGGATTTCCGCCGATACCTCCGGGTGCACTTCCAGCAGGTGGAGCAGGCGTCGGGGCGGCGGGAACGATTTCACCGCCTTCAGCAGGGGATCCCATTCCGTCGCTGTTCACGGCTATCCAGGAACTCGGATTGAAGTTGGAATCGGCAAAGGGCCCGGTCAACGTTTTGGTGATCGATTCGGTTCAAAAACCAAAAGAAAACTAAATCACGAAGCGGATTCCTTGAGGACGGCGATCAGGTCTGCTTCGCTGACTCCGCTGGAAATCACGGCGCGGCCGATCGCGACGGGCAGAATCCAGCGAGGCGCGTCGCCGAAGACTTTCTTGTCGTAGTTGATGTGTGCGATCAACGCTTCGTGAGAACGGCCGGCAGTTCAGCGGCAAAGAAGAAAGTCCGAGCGCAAAGAAGAAAGTTCGGCCGTAAAGAAGAAACTTCAAAGACCAAGTCGACAGATTACTGAGACGCAACGTCATGAAGCCCGTCGCACAACGGGCTTCGTGGCGCCATTTCCGGCTCGCCGTATTTGCGGCTACCTCCCATTCTGCAGTAGATTTTTGGTGTTCCTTTCTACAGACGCGATGTTAATTGCTGTTCGCTGTTTACCGGCTTGGCCTCAAAATCCATCAGTCCTGACGACAACTGCCCGTTCGGACGCCAACACCTTAACAGGAGCGATTCGTGAGCCTGTTTGAGCGGTTCCGCGGACGGCCGGCCGTCAGCTACGTCAGGCTTGGTTCGACCGGTCTGAAGGTTTCGAATATTTGTCTCGGAACCATGTCGTTCGGCAGTCGCGAGTGGCAACGATGGACGATCGATGAGCGCGCCGGCCGCAGCGTCGTTAAGACGGCACTCGAATCCGGCATCAATTTTTTCGACACCGCCGATGTTTATTCCACCGGCGCGAGTGAAGAGATCCTGGGCCGCGCTCTCCGCGACTTCAGCGCGCGTGATCAGGTCGTCGTTGCCACGAAGGTGAACGGACCGATGGGTTCCGGCCCAAATGACCGTGGACTTTCGCGCAAACATATTTTCGACGCGGCAGATGCATCGCTAAGACGTCTTGGCACGGATTACATTGATCTCTACCAGATTCATCGTTGGGACTACGAAGTCCCCATCGAAGAGACTCTCTCCGCGCTGAACGATCTGATACGGGATGGGAAGGTGCGCTACGTCGGGGCTTCCAGCATGTACGCGTGGGAATTCGCAAAGTCGCTGTATCGGGCGGACGCATTGCGATGCACGCGGTTTGTATCGATGCAGAACCACTACAATCTGGTTTATCGGGAAGAGGAACGCGAAATGATCCCTCTTTGCCGCGCGGAAGGTATTGCGCTGCTTCCGTGGAGTCCGCTGGCCCGCGGCTTCCTGGCAGGCAACCGTTCCCGAACAGATTGGGGCGAGACTCTACGCGCCAAGACCGATGAATATGCCCACCGCCTCTACTACCAGGAATCGGACTTCCGAGTTGCCGATCGCACTGTTGAACTGGCGCGACGACGTTCCGTCAAGCCCGCGCAGATCGCACTGGCATGGATGATGTCGAAACCATGGATCACGTCGCCCGTCATCGGAGCGACAAGCCCTGAACACGTTGAAGAAGCCGTGGCATCACTCGGAGTCTCCCTGTCCGCCGACGAGATGGCGTTCCTTGAAGAACCTTACGTTCCACATCCGGTGCTGGGACATCCGTAGCCGCAATATGAGACGGCCACGCAAAATTCTCACGGTATTCGGAACTCGCCCGGAGGCGATCAAGCTCGCTCCGGTCATTCACGAACTCGAGCGTCGCAGCTGCGCGTTTCAAACGGTCAACGTCAACTCCGGACAGCATCGGGATCTCCTGCGGCCATTCATCACGTTTTTTCGATTACGCGTCGATTATGACTTGCGCGTCCACCAGCCTGGCCGCACGCCCGGCGAAGTGCTGCGCACCGTCCTGCGACGGCTGGTCTTCATCTTGAACCATGAAGCTCCGGACCTGATTCTCGTGCAGGGTGACACCTCAACGGCTGTCGGCGCAGCTGAAGCGGGTTCGCGGATGCAGATTGATGTCGCACACGTCGAGGCCGGCCTGAGATCCGGAGATGTAACGAGGCCGTATCCTGAGGAAATTCATCGAAAGCGGATAACGGAGATCGCTTCATACCACTTTGCGCCGACACCGGATAACCGCCGCAATCTTCTTGGCGAAGGAATCTGCGATTCAAGAATTTTCGTTACCGGCAACACGGTGATCGATTCGCTCCACAACGTTCTGACCGGAGACGTTTCGCGCCACAAGCTGGACCGGATCATCGCGGAAACCGCGGACGTGAAACGAATCGTTCTGACCATGCACCGCCGCGAAAACATTCCCCGCCTTGAATCCGTGTTCCTTGCGCTGCGGCACTTCGTGACCACCAACGATAATGTGTGCGTCCTGTTTCCCATGCACCCCAATCCCGCTGTACAGAAGGCCGCGCAAGTGCTGCGCGGTGAGCCGCGAATCCGTTTGCTCGAACCGCTCGACTACCCGGAGTTTATCCAGTTACTACGTCACGCATGGGTCGTGGTGACGGATTCCGGCGGAATTCAGGAAGAGGCTCCGACTCTCGGCACAACCGTTCTTTTGTTTCGCGGAAAGACAGAACGGCCGGAAGCCATCGCGACGGGTCTGGTGAAAATTGTGGGAGACTCGCCGGATGCCCTGCTGCGGGAACTCGAAGATCTGAAAACGTCCGAACAATTATCGAAGGCTCCATTGCGGATCGCGAATCCATTCGGAAATGGGAGCAGCGCGAAAGCCATCGTCGATATTGTCGAGCACCTCGGGAGGAGCGCATGAACGTGTGGTCACGACTGCTTCCCAAACGCAAGGTGATAAAGGTGATGTCGGAATCCGGCCGGGTCTTTGAACCCACCACAGAACACATGGTCACGAGTGCTCCGAAGATTCTTTGGATCGAACTCACATCCCGGTGTCCGTTCAAATGTGTGTTCTGCACCCGAGAGGTCCGGTGGGGCGCCGGACAGAATATGGATTTCGAGATCTATCGTTCGCTGGTCGAGCAGCTGGAGGAGCCGGAATTCATTGGCTTGAACTATTCCGGCGAGTCGATTCATTACCCGCGTCTGATCGACGCCATCGAGCTGGCGTGCGCCACCGGGGCCTACACGGAACTAGTCACAGCGCTCTCTTCCGCATCGGAGTCGTTGGTCCAGAGGATCGTCGAAAGCGATCTTGACCGGCTGGCTGTTTCGATTCACACGCTCGATGACATGGAGTATCGCGACATTTACGGTTTTGGATCGCTGCAAGGGCTCAGGAAACGCATCGACCAGCTGAATGAATTGAAGGCACGACTGCGGAAACGCACACCGAAACTCGACTTCTGTTTTGTAGCGATGAGCCGCAACCTCGATCAATTGCCGGCTCTGAGCCGCTATGCCAGGGAGGTTGGCGCATCGGAGATCGTTGTTCACCCCGTCATCGGCAGGCATCCGGTTCCGTACGATTTCTCGCGCGAACTGAACTCGAACAAGCTGACGGCAAATTTCAAAGAGTCGCTGCGGCAGGCGTTGACGACAACACGTATCGAGTGCCCGGGGGTGCCGGTCACCGTTCTCAATCCGGATCTGGACTTGAATCCCCAACTGCACTCCATTCCTCGTTCATACGCGCCGGCTCTGCCGGCCGGCGGCCGCATCCACACCTGCGATCAGAGCCCATTTGAAAGTGCTCATGTGTTGGCGAGCGGAGACGTCGTGGTGTGTGAGGTTCATGACGAAATACCGATGGGAAACCTTCACTTCTCGCGTCTCGGTGAAATCTGGCACAGCGGCCGTTATCGCCGGTTTCGGGAAGAATACGTCGCCGGCTTAAATCCCGGTTGCCGTAACTGTGTCTGGAAGACCGCGTACAGGCCCTCACTATGGAAGGCGGCGATTCAATCTGGCGATGGATTCAGTCCGCAATTGACGAGAGGCTGGTGGATCGAAGCGGGTAACACCGCGATCTGGAGCAAGAAAACAAGTGTCGCGGAATTGCGTGCGGACTCAAAGGTGCGACACTTCCGCATCGCCGGGATATTGCCCCACGATCCAGCGACGCATTCGAACGAACTGATCATGTCGGTGAACAACCTGAACGTGGCCTCGATTGCCAATTCCACCGCGCAATTCCAGCAATTCGACCGCACGTTTCCGCTGCGAACGGCCGACGAACGGCTGCTGTTTGAATTCGTGACGAGCCGCGTCTTCCGTCCCTCGGCGCATTCGTCCAGTCCGGACTGTCGCGACCTCGGGTTTGCCCTACAGCATTTGGAATTGCAATGAAGCTGCCTCTCCGCAAGTTGCTTCTCGCGCCGTACTACCTCGCTACCGTCGCGGTTGACACTGCCGGCACGGCGCTTCGTCGGTTTCTCCGGCCAAAGCCGTCGCCGAAACCAAAGTTCGCCGTCAGTGCCGGCATCTCGGTCGTCATACCGGAACGCGGAAATAAGGAAATGCTGCGCCGCTGCCTGCTATCGCTCAAACCGGCGTGCGCGGCGCTTGGCGAAGATACGCAGGTCATTGTTGTTGTCAGCGATGCACGGGCGGACACATACAACGATTTGACTCAAGCATTCGAGGTTCAATGGATCTTCCGATCCAAACCGCTGTGGTTCGTTGAAGCCATTTCCATCGGCATTGCCGCCGCGAAGTACGATTGGGTCTACATGCTGAACAGCGACATGGTGGTTGATGCCGCGGCATTGCATGAGGTCGCGAAGTGGCGCAGTCCATCGGTTTTCGCCATCGCGTCGCAGATCTATTTTCAGGATGGCTCACGGCGTCGTGAGGAAACCGGGCTGACGGAGATTCGCAACGCGGGCGGCCTCGTGGAAATACGCGATATTCCGCCTGAGAATGATGACCGCGTGCGTAACCACATCTACGCCGGTGGCGGCAGTTCCTTGTTCCAGCGCAAACTTCTCGCTCGATTCATCCGCACGACCAGGACGTATGCACCGTTTTACTGGGAAGACGTGGAATGGAGTATCCAGGCGGCACGCAAGGGATTTCAGGTGCTCTTCTGTCCGCAGTCCAAAGTGTGGCATGCGCATCGGAGCACCAATCTGAAATACTTCGCGCCCGATGAAATCGAGCGGATCTTCAGACGAAACCGCTTGCGATTCCAACTGCGCACCGCACTCCCGCCGGACGCGCGTCGGACGATTTTCGGCAGTATCGCCAGGCTTGATGAGGAGTCTTTTCGATCGATGCTGCAGGTGACGTCGATTGCCGCGACCTTGAGCGCCAGACTTCACAGTTACTGCGATCCGCCATTCGAACTCGGCCCTGCGGGTTTTGAAATTCACTACGGAAGACCACGGCGGCCGGAAAAACCTTTGATCATGATCGCCAGTCCATACTGCGTTTACCCGCCGGCGCATGGCGGCGCAAGACGCATTCACGAATTAGTCCGTCGTCTGGCGTTGGATTTCGACATTGTGCTGGTGAGCGACGAATCGGAACACTATTCGACCGGCAGCGTGAAGTACTTTCAGACGTGTCACGCCGTGTATCTCTTGAGTGGACGGAAGCCCCGCCCGGGGTTCGACGGCCGCATCGACCGGATTCTGACACACTCGCACGCCACGCTCGCCGAAATGCTTCGCGCGATGATCATCTTGCATAACCCCGACGTGGTTCAGATCGAATTCGTCGAACTGGCGAAACTGGTCGATATCCGAGACCACAGACCGTGGATTGTGACGCTGCACGATGTCCTTCTGGATGACGTCGCGACCGAAACGTCTCGCAAATCAAAGGCCGACGAATTCGAGTTGCGCTACATCAGGCGATTCGACGCAGTGATGGCGTGCAGCGCAGAGGATTGCGCGTTACTCCCGCTAGAGAATGTCCACATCGTCCACAACGGCGCTAATGTGACCCCAAACTACTCGCCGTCGCCGCAGGATGCGCCGATTCTCTTTCTGGGGCCTTTTCGATATTCGCCAAATCTCGCCGGAATTATCGAATTTCTGGGATCCGTTTATCCGGCGATTCGCGGGGAACTGCCTGCCGTGCAACTATGGATTCTCGGAGGTGACGATGGGCGCGTCATTTCGGCGCGGCACACATGTTTTGATCAGCCGGGCGTGACCGTGTTCGATTTCATCGAGGACGTCCATCCGTTCCTTCAACAGTGCTCGATCACTATCAATCCTGACAGAAATGTTCGGGGCAGCTCGCTGAAGGTGATCGAATCCCTCGCTGCCGGCCGCGTCTGTGTATCCACGCCGGACGGAGCGCGTGGTCTTCGAGCGCCGGATCTTATGTCTTTGGTTATCGTCGATGAGAGCGAATTCGCAGCTCAAATCATCAAGCTCCTGGTCGACGTTGAATACAGGCATCGCCTGGAAGCTCCAGCGGAGGCACTGCATCAGTTTTCATGGCAACGTTCATCCGAGATACAGGCACGGATTTACAGGTCGCTATTGAGCAGTGGCTGCTCAACTCCAGGGTACGCATTCCGTCGGGAAGGCACTCCGGCGCGATAGCCGGATGGCTGAACGAACGGAATGAGCCGGAGTTTGTGTATCCCGAAATCACGGGGTATTACCTCAGCTGGCTCGCCTTCGTCAGTGCGCATCGAGCGGACTCGGACTTAAGAAAAGCGGCGACGGAAGCAGTGGCGTGGGTCGATAGCGTTACTTCGGACGATTGTCCGCCTCGGACTCGGTATTATTTCGACAACCGTCACGACTGGCGAAACACCGCCACGTTCACGTTCGATTTGGCGATGCTCTGCCGTGGCCTGCACGCGGTCCGGCGGCTTGTGCCGGAACAGCCCCGACTCAACGTCCTTCAACGCCTCTTACGTCATGTCTTGCCCACAGGACGCACGCTTCCGGTGTTCAGAAACGCCCGGTGTGAATTGCCGGATCGCTGGTCCACGCGACCGGGTCCGTTTCAATTGAAGACCGCGGCCGCGCTTCTTGCGTTTCAAAACCATCCCGCGATCTGGAACACGTTTGATAAATGGAGCGGTAAAGTCATGAGCGAAATCGAAGGTGCCGACGGTCACGGCGCCTTATACGCTCTGGAAGGACTTGTGCAGTTCGGCGTCTCGCACAAGCCACACGCGCTGCAAGAGGCTGCAAATTGTTTCGAAGCGCTGGTGGTGCGCCTCGAACAGGACCGGTCCGACGTTTTAGCCCAGGCCTTGCGTCTTGGCCTGACACTCCGATCACTGGGTTTTTGTCAAGGCAACGAATGGAACGGCCGGCTCGCGGAATTGCACGCCCGCCTGGAACACTTCATCCTGAATTCCGGCGCCGTCTGTTTCCGCCCTCCGAGAGACCGTCCGATCAACTTGAACACGTGGGCCGCCATCTTCACCCATCAGGCAATGGCGAACCGGCAATCGCAGTTGTGCTCCGTTAGGAAGCGGATTCCTTGAGGACGGCGCTCAGGTCTGCTTCGCTGACTCCGCTGGAAATCACGGCGCGGCCGATCGCGACGGGCAGAATCCAGCGAGGCGCGTCGCCGAAGACTTTCTTGTCGTAGTTGATGTGTGCGATCAACGCTTCGTGAGAAACGGCCGGCAACAGCGCGGGTAAACCGAAACGATGGAGGAGATCGTTCTGACTTCTCTCGACGTCCGCGGCTGCGAGACCAAGCCGAACCGCCAGCCGGGCTTCGATCGCCATGCCGATCGCGACGGCGTCGCCGTGCAGAAGCTCGTAGTTTGTCGCCGCCTCGAGCGCATGACCGATGGTATGCCCATAATTCAGAAAGATCCGATATTGGTGGGAGTCCCGCTCATCACCGGCGACCACCTGAGCCTTCAAGGCCACGCATCTTGCGATGATGTTCAGAAGGATCTTCTTATCGAGCCCGATCAAGCCGGCCACGCTTCGAGTCAGTTCGTCGAACAGGGTCGTGCCCACGACTTGATCGCGCAGGAGCGAGCTTTCCAGCATCGCGTATTTCACCACTTCGGCCCACGACGCGCGCAGTTCGGATTCCGGTTCATCCTTCAACAGCGCGGCGTCCGACAAAACCAGGCGCGGGTGAAAAAACGTGCCGATCAGGTTGCGGGCTCGAGGATGGTTGAGCGCAGTCTTCCCTCCGATCGAAGTATCGACCATGCCTTCCAGCGATGTGGGAACCTTGATCAACGATACGCCGCGCATATACGTCGACGCGGCAAACCCGCCCAGATCGTCGATGGCGCCGCCCCCGATGACGATGAAAACGTCTTCGCGACGCAAAGGTATTCCGAGCAGCCAATCGTGAATGGCATTGGCTTCATCCGAAGTTTTGATGGCTTCGTCCGGGGAAACCTCACGCACGTGGACCTCCAGACCCGACGATTGCAGCGACGCCTGGACAGTGCCGCCGAGCCGCTTCCACGTCTCGTGGTTTGTGAGAATCGCAGCCCGATGGGTTTGGGGCAGAACTCGCCGCACCTGCTCACCGAGCGAGTGCAGTTGATTCCATTCGACGACGACATAATACGGCCACGGTCCGGCGGCGACGACGATCGGCGGCGGCACCTCCGGATTGAGCGAATGCCGCATCGGCGTGCCCATGGTGTCGTCAAACGCGGGTGGCTCGGGCGAGTGCTCCAGGATGTCGACGCCTCGCATCACTTCATCGGCCACCTGCTTTGAAGTCAACCGGTCTGTGTAGACCGCCCAATCCGCAAAGCTGTATGCGGATTGCCGAGTCTGTTTGAGCGCTCGAATCTGATCGAGTGGATAAACAGAGTCGAGCATCGGACGAATGGCCTTGGGATCCGATTCCTTCAACTGCCGCTGAATGCGGCCCAGCAAGGTTTGCGGACGCGCCTCCAGACAAACGATCCAACCCTTGCTGGCCATGAACAGCCGGTTCTCGGGTCGAGCGACCGTGCCTCCTCCAGTTGCGACAACGAACCTGCCTGAACTGGACGCCGCTCGAAGCGCTTCCGCTTCCCGCAGACGAAAACCCGGTTCCCCTTCGCGCTCGAAGATCACGGGAATCGTGATGCCGCTGCGCTGAACGATCAGTTCGTCGAGATCGCAAACGGGCCACCGAAGCGACTCACCGAGCAGTCTCGCTACTGTGGACTTTCCGGATCCACTGAATCCGACAAGGTAAATACCGCGGATCTTTTCCACTGCCTTTTCGTCGATCATCGCAGCAGCACGCTCGTGATGGCCCTGGCCTCAGCGATCGGAATCTGACCCGGCGCGGATGTCTCCTGCCCGACCGCGAAAGCCAAATCGGAACCGTACAAAAACCCGGCCACTCGAGTGATCGAACCGAGAGTTCCCATCGACATCGTGCACAGCGGCACTGCCGGAAATGCCTGGCGTGCCGCCAGAGTCACCTCGAACATTCTGAGCACGTCGCCGGGCTCCCGGGGCATACACGCGATTTTCGCAATGTCCGCCCCCTGGCGAATCATGGCGGAGATTGTGCCAAGCAATATTTCCTTGCTGGGCGTGGCTTGAAAATCGTGAAACGACACGATCACTCGCGTCGCGTTATCGTGCGCGATCTTAATGATCTGTTCAACGATGGCCGGGCCGTTGGACAGTTCGATATCCACCAGGTCGATGTGGCGCGAGCGTATCAAAACGTTGATGCATTCGATTCGGAGATCCGGACGGATGTCCTTCGCGCCTCCCTCGGTATGGATACGCAAAGTAAACAGGATCGGTTCTCGATCCAGAACCGCGCGAAGTTCGCGGCCCGCATGCACCAGGCTGTCGGCGCTCAAACTATCGTAGGAATCCGCCCGCCATTCGACGACGTCCGCTTCCAGGCGGCGCGCGGCGCGTGCCTGGGCAAGGAGTGCATCCAGATCTTTCGCGACCAGAGGTATGCAAAAGAGCGGCGCGGGGCCGCCGAACGCGGCGCTTCGAATATAGAGCGGAACTGGGACACAGGGTCGCACACGTTCACCTTACCCTGTCGACTGAATATTGACAACAGAGCAGGACGCGTTCACGCCGCGTCATTGGCGCCTGAAGTTTGTCGCTTTTTCGCTGTCAGGAATTCAGCCGGGGGTACGGGCACGCTTTTTTGTGCGCGTACCCCCGGAGTAAAGAACCCGGCGAATTTCGCACCCTGAAGGGGTGCGGATTGGTTTGGTTGTAAGCGCAGGACGCCGGACGCGAATTACGGCTGGGATCCGCCGCTGTCGCGGCGGGCGTGCGGAGCCGGTTCGCTATCCGTGAGGCCCAGCGACCATTTGATGGCTTCGAGGTACATCAGCTGAATGTCGCGGCGGTCCCACAATTCTGTTGCGTGTGAAAACGAGCCGTAGAAGACGCGACCCTGGCCGTACTTCTTGACCCAGGCCAACGGGAAGTCGCCGTCCGCCGGGAGTGTGGTGCCGGGAACGCTTGCCGGATTGAAGCGCAGCAGCACATCGATCTTGTCGCGAGAGAATGTCTTCGCTTTGTAGAACTCGTCGTTGTAATCGAACTCAGCCGCGAGGTGCCTGACGATCGGCGACGCCGGCGACTCGTTGATCACCTTGGCCAGCCCCGTGTAGAGATGTCCTTCGTACTGCGCGCCGAGCATTTCTCCAAACTCCGGCCACGACTCGAACGCGGTCAAGCCGGTATGGGCGGCCACGAAACCGTGACCGTTGCGGACGAACGTCAGGAGTTCCTCCTTTTGCTTGGCGTTGATGTCGATCTCGCGATGACCGAGGAAGAAAATGCCGTCGACATTGCTCAGGCTGGGCCCGCCGCTTGCGGGAGTGCTGTCGGTTTTGAAGGCCGTGTTGGCGACGATATTCGAATCGGTGCGAATAAACGTATCCCAGAGGCCGGACTCGTAGCCGAGACGTTCCACGATGGCGAGCGCATGCGATGTGAATTCATGCTGCGATATCCCATTCCGCGTATCCGCCCACGCCAGCAAAACTTTTCGCTGAGCTGCGCCGCGGCCCCGGCCACCGCGGCCGCCGCCTCGCTGCGCTCCTGCCTGGCCGCGTGCGCCGGCGGGTTGCTGCGGAGCCGGCGTCTGCGCTAAAAGCATTGCGCCAAGAATGATGGTTAACCCGGTCATCAAGAAGATTCGTTTCATGGTTTCCTCGCTACGGCAGTGTGAATGCGACAACGGTGTCGGCAGTTGGACTCTGAAGGAATCCGCCGCCACCGGCGGAAACCACGACGTACTGCTTGCCGTCCCGGCCCACGTAGGTGGACGGTATCGAGTGAGCGGGCGCGTCGAGTTTTTCGCTCCAGAGTTCTTTTCCGTTTCGAGCATCGAACGCGCGAAAACGCCCGTCAATTGTGGCTCCGATGAAAACGAGGTCACCTGCGGTCGTGATGCTTCCACCGAGACTCGGCGTTCCCGTCTTGATTCCTTTGGCCTCGAGTTCTTCAAAAACGCCGAGCGGCACATGCCAGGCGATGTCACCGGTGTTCACGTTGACGGCGACAAGTTCGCCCCAGGGCGGAGCGACGCAGGAATACTTGGTCTTCGGATCCCAGAATCTTCCGCCCTCCGGAGTCACCTTCCGGTAGGTGTTGGCGTTCGCGTCATCGGCACCGTCTGGAGGAGGGCCACCGCGGCCACCACGACCGGCATCGCCACGACCGCCATCTCCTCCACGTCCGCCTCGACCACCGCGAGGCCGAACATTGTTGGGATCGACTTTCTCGACGTGTCCCCACTGACCCGCGTTCATCACGTTCGTGAAGATCATCCCCAGCTTTGGATTGAATGAAACACCGTTCCAGTTTCCGCCACCCACGGCACCGGGATAGAGAATGATGTCGCGCCCTTCTTCCCACGGCGTGAACGGAACGGAATCGAGGATGTTGTATTTCTCCCAGAGCGCTTTGCAGTAAGCGTCGTGTTCCGGAGTAATCCCTTTCGGCAGGTCTTCCTTCTTCATGGAGTTCCTTGCCAGCGGCGCAGGCTTCACGGGAAACGGCTGAGTTGGAGAGGACTTTTCACCGGGCACTTCACTTTGAGGAACCGGCCGTTCTTCAATTCCGAAGATCGGTTTGCCGTTTGTGCGATCGAAAAGGAACATCAAACCCATCTTGTTGATTTGCGCCACAGCCGGAACAGTCTTTCCGTCTTTCACCACATTGATGAGCGTTGGAGCGGCGGCAAGATCGTAATCCCAGATGTCGTGATGGACGAGTTGCTGATACCACTTCAGTTTTCCGGTGTTCGCGTCCACGGCCACCAGTGACGTGCCGTAAAGGTTGTTTCCGGGCCGCGGAATTCCGATGTAGTCACTGCCGGCGATCGAGTTGGGAATGTAGACGACACCCGCTGCGGCATCGACCGTGAGGTAACCCCACACGTTCGTACCGCCGATCGTTTTCCACGAATCGTTTTCCCACGTCTCGTGACCGGGATCGCCGGGCTGCGCGACGAGATTGAACGTCCACACCAGTGCGCCGGTCCGAGCATTCCACGCGCGAATGATCGGTTTCGTGCTTGGCGTGATCAGCAGATCTTTGTAAATCGCTGGCGGCGACGCCATGTCCGCGCCCATATCCACAAAGCCGCCGTCGCCAAAATCTTTGACAGGAGTACCGGTCTTGGCATCAAGCGCGACCAGCCGATTCTCTGTCGACGCGACGATACGGGCAGGCGACTTGGCGTCGCCCGGCCAATACGAAACGCCGCGACGCGTCGTCCTTGTTGCATCGAACTTCCAGATCTGCTGACCGCTAACCGCGTCGAGCGCGTAGAAGCCGTTCTGGGCGGCAAAGTACAAAACGCTGTCGATCACGAGCGGCGTGCTCTCAAAGAACCCCGACTTATCTCCGGTGTGAAACGTCCATGCACGTTTCAGACTCTTGACGTTGCCCGCATTGATCTGCGTCAGCGTGGAGTACTTCGTGGCGCCCTGATCCTGGCCAAAGTAGACCCAATTGTTTTGCGCCATCAAAAGAGCGGCGCTTAAAAGCAAAGGAAACGCAACTAGCGCGATTTTTTTCATCCGGGCTCCTCAGAACACGTACTTCATTGCGAACTGCATGATCCTCGCGTCCTGCGCGGATGTGATTCTGCCAAAATTGTTGTTCGTCAGCGCCGTATTTGGATTGTTCGGCCGGAACATATTAAACGCATTGAAGGCCTCCGCGCGGAATTCTATGCGACGGCCTTCCCACTGGAACCTGCGGGTCAGACTCATGTCGAGCTGGACATTCTTCGGTCCGTGAAGAATATTGCGGCCCGAGTTTCCATACGATCCCGGACTGTTCTGAATGAACGCCGACGTGTCGAACCATTTCGCGATCGTGGGATTATCGATGGCGCCTGAAGCGATACGATCCGGCCGCTGCGCCGAACTCAGAAGCCCGGCATCGCCGGTCGTGGTGACCGTTAACGGTGTTCCGCTTTGGAGACGGTAGATCGTCGAAAGCTGCCATCCGCCGACGATCTTTCGCATCGTTGGAGATCCGAAATTCGGAGTACTCACGATGACCGAATTGTTGGTGAGATGCCGGCGATCCTGACTGCAGTTTCCACGATCCTGCCGGCGGTTGTTCCAGTTGATGTAATCCTGGCCATCCAGGAACTGATCCGGATCCATGTCGGAGATACAGTGACCGAGTGTGTAGTTCGACTGGATCGTAAATTGTCCGGAGAACCGCTTCTGAACTTTCACCACCATACCGTTATAGCTGATGTTGCCGCCGGGGACGGTCTCGATGATGCTGTTGTAGTACGCGCCGACCGTTGGATTGATCAGCGTCAACAATCGACGAGACTGAATGTTCGCGGCTGCAGTCGTCGACGCGCCTGGAATGTAGATCACGGGGTTTGCCTGCCGGTCCGCCCAGATGTGCGACGCGTGATTGCCCAGATAACTGAGGTCCACCGACCAATCATTTCCGAACTGACGCTGCACACTCAAATTCCACTGCTGCGTGTAGCTGTTCGGAAGATCGAACGGTTGGCTGTAATACGTGCCTTGCGTCGGGAACACGAGATTCTTATCCGCCAGCGGAATCGGGAAAGGATTCCCGCGCGGCGTGTTGATCCATGGATCGGGCAGTGAGGGATTCGTCAGAGTGACCTGACCGCCGTAAGGAAGCGAGTTCGAAACGCGGATGTTGTACGAAGCCGGCGGATAGTCATAGAACAAGCCGTAGCCGGCGCGAACCACCTGCTTTCCCGATCCGTTGGGATCAAAAACCAAGCCGAGCCGTGGAGCAAACAAGGCGACATTTCTCCGATGCATTCCTTTATCGGGGAAACCGGGATCGCCGGGGAACATCATTCCGGCCGGAGCGTCGAGATACACCTGACTCTTTTTGCCCGACAGGAAGTTGGCCATTTCGAAATGGTTCACCCATCCGTATTTGTGTTGCCATGGCAGGTAAGGCTCCCATCGCACTCCCGCATTGACGCTGAATCGCGGACTCACCTTCCAGTTGTCCGTGACGTAAAGGCCGTACTGTTTCCCTCGTTCAAAGTCCTGCTGGCCGTGAGCCTGCGTGATGGTGCTCGGCAGTCCGAGCAGAAAATCCGCATACCCCATGCCGGCGCGAGCGGTCCCAAAGCTGACGGAGCCGTTCGAAAACTGGTTGTTGTACTGGTTTTCAATTGCGAGTGTGAAGGTGCCGCCAAACCCAACCTGATGGTTTCCGCGAATCCAGTCCAGGTCTTCGGAGATTTGAATTCCGGTCATGTTCCACTTGCCGCCGCCGGATCCTCCAAAGCTGAATCCGTTCGTGACCGAGAATTCGCCGTCTCCGGGATTGTGGACGAAAAGATTGATGCCGATGTCCGCCGGCGTCACAAAGTTTTTGGGACGGAGGCGGTAGTTGCCGGTCCAGGTGCCGGTCAGGCGGAAAGAACTGATGAGGCTCGGGTGAACCGTGTAGGTGTCGCCCAACGTGAGGGAGTTTGCCGCATTGTCCGTACCGGTAAACGTGCCAGCGAGTCCGTTCGTTTTCGGATCCACGTCGGGAAGCGGATTGATGCGGTGCGCATAAATATGGCGAGCGAACATCTGATGTTTGTCGCTCTTCTGAAGATCGACTTTCGCGACGACGTCGTGCTGATTCGGCCTGCTCGGAAATCCGTATTGGTACAAGCCGCAAGGATCCGTCGGCACCGGCAGGAAACTCGCGAGCTTGACGCTGCCGGGGAAAAACGATTTCGGATCGACTTTGTTGTTCTGGAACGGAAGAAGCAGCGGGACCGGCGTGGTCCGGCCGGGATTGCATGCGACTGAAGTAATCGTCGTGAAGTCGCCGTTGAGCATGTCGCGTGTCGGAAGCGTCACGGTCGAGGTTCGTGGGTCCGATCGCTCGGATGTGAATTGATAGCCGACGAACCAGAACAGCTTGTTCTTGATGATGGGTCCACCCAGCGTGCCGCCGATCTGGTTTCTCTTCAAACTGTCGTCGCGAACCGCCGCGAAAGGATTGCGTGCATTGAACAAGGCATTACGAACGTACCAGAACGCGTCTCCGTGAATCGCGTTCGTACCGGTCTTGGTCACCACGTTCACTGCGCCCGCTGCGGAACGGCCCGCGCGCGCATCGGCCGCTCCAGTGTCGAGTTTGAATTCCTGCATCGCATCGGGGAACGGAAGCGGAAGGTTCAGGTTGTTATGAAAATCGTTGTGGGACGCGCCATCGAGCCGATAGGTGGTTCCGGCTCCGGAACCTCCCGCCACCGAAATTGCCACTGTCGGGAAATTGCGATTGCCGTTGAAACCACCGGTCACCACAGCCGCGGGAGACAGCAATACGAGATCGGTGACCTGTCGTCCCTGTAAAGGCAATTCGACAACACGCTGGTTGTCCATCACCTGACCGACCGAGGTGTTCCGTATCTCGACGAGACTGGCGTCCGCCGTGACCTGCACGCTATCCGACACCGTACCGACCGTCAACACTACATGCACGGACGGATTGCTGTTCACCTGCAAAACTATTCCAGTCTGTATGTAGGTCGAGAAACCCGGCAGGCTCGCTTCGAGTCTGTAAGGACCCACCTGAAGATTCGGAATCGAATAAATTCCCCGCTCGTCGGTGATCGTATTTCGCGTCAGCCCGGTGTCGGTCTGCGTCACTTTGATCTCAACGCCAGGCAAAACAGCGCCGGACTGATCCTTCACGGTTCCGGATATCTGCGAGACACCGACGGTCTGGCCCGCTGCCACCGCCGACAGGATCAAACACAGCAAACTGACCTTAATTAGAGTTCTCATGAAGTCGCTCCGAATCGTCTTGTTTTTGAAGTCCGGAGAACCGGCAGGCATGGGGGGTGGGCATGCAGGCGCTGTCGGCTATATCTCTGCCGACTGGAGTTCTCACGTTGAATCTCCCGATGGATCGGCGTCGTTGTCGATCCGCTTCGTTTTGTCGAACGTCCGGGATTATTTCGGCTTTCACAAAACACAGTCAAGTGAAAACTGAATGTTGTAGGGATGACAATACATGTTTGACCTCCGGCAATGCCGCATGTAGAGTCTCGAACGAAAAGAGGAGGCGATCCATGCGATGGGCAATACTTTTCGTGCTGCTCTCAACCGGGTTTGTCTACGGGCAGACCTTAATTGAAAACAGCTCCGAAGCACGATTTCAGCTCGACGTTCACGTTACGGATGCGGCGCTTGCGAGTTTTATTCCGTCGGGTTTCACGCCGAATGTCGCGACACAAGGTGCGGCTAAAGACGCGAACCTGCGAGTTGTATTTATTGACCGCGTCTCCGTAAATGCACCCGATGGAAAACCTGTCGGGAAGGGTTCAAGCCGCTTGGTCTATCTGGTTGCCCCAGTCCGAGACGCTTCCGGGGCCGGTGTCCAACTGGTCATCGGAGGGATCACCCAGGATGCTGCCGATGCTCCGGGTCCATTCGGTGTTTATCTTCCGGCGACGACACACACGATGCAGCGATCCACAACGAGCGGTTCGGGCCCGATTGTCGATTCGCAGGATTGGGCATTCACGGCCTCCGGTGGAGAGCGTCTGGAAATGCACATCAAGTTCGAACGGGCCGCTGCCAATAAAGGCAACCCGAACGAAACGAAGTTTTATTCCGCGAAGAATCCGTCGTTCTATCAGATTTCGAAACAGGAGCAGGTTCTGGACATTCTCCGCAATGTCACGACGAATCCGCCCGATCGGGTGAAAGAGTTTTCATTCAAAGCCGGCGGCGGCAGCTATTCGAAGTTGTTCGACGGGACTGAAAAGTTGCTCAGCTGGGACAATATTGTCTGGATCAACCGCTCCGTCTCGCAGCCGTGAGATGCCTCCGCGTGTGCCGCGATTGTCACTACCGACCCATCGACGGTCCACGACGCGGGGGCCATGTCGGCGGAATGGGATCCAGGCGGCCCGTACGCGATTCCTTAAGTCGTTGGGCGTTCGAGTACGCATGCAACGAACAGGTACGCCCGCGATGACAATTTCCAAGGGCGCGGTAAAATAATGATTACCGGTTGGCTGTTATGCAGCGCCGCCTGTGGCAATGGACGGAACGACTCAACATAGATATCCGCTCGTTGGTTTGTCCGAGGACAGCGTTTGGACCGAACTGGCCGCGCGGGCTCCTCAACTTGAAGGAATCTCCGAGAACGTCTTTCGGATCACCGGTTATGTCGTTACGGAGTTGATCAACAACGCAATCGACCATTCCTCCGGCCAGTGGGTGGAACTTGCATTAACTCGACGCGATCCAATTCTGGTGCTCCGCATTGAAGACGACGGAATTGGCATATTCCAAAACCTCCGCGACAAGCTGGCCCTACCCGATCTTCTCGCTGCTATCCAACAAGTCTCCAAGGGCAAAGTGACAACCGATCCGGCGAGGCATACCGGAGAAGGGATTTTTTTTACCTCGCGAATCTCGGATTTATTCGTAATCGAGAGTAATGGATTGTCATGGAAGATCGATAGTGTCCGCGGAGACGTGGCCGTCGGAGAAACCGATGAACGTCGGGGAACGTCGGTCGAATGCGAAATTAACGTCGGAAAGACGACAAGTCTCGAACAATTATTCGCCGAGTACACAGAAGACTATGAGTTCGCCAGAACTCGCATTGTCGTGAAATTATTTGAACTCGGCGTGCATTTCATTTCTCGATCTGAAGCGAAGCGTCTGTTGGTGGGCTTAGATCGCTTCAAGGAAGTACTGCTCGACTTCAAGAACGTCAAGGACGTTGGCCAGGGCTTTGCGGATGAGATTTTCCGTGTTTGGGCAGCGGAACATCTTGGAATCACACTCGTCCCAATGAATATGAATTCCGCTGTGGAATTCATGATCAATCGCGCAAGGCAACATTCTTAATCGTCAGGCGGTAGAACCCGGATCACCGCGGACATGGATCAGATGCTGGAAGAGATCGAGCAGCGCATCAGCCGTAAATGAGAAGTGACGGCACGAAGCCCGTCGCGGCGCTCCGGGTTCTGAACACTTTCCTTCCGAGCACAATTGTCAGAACCCGGAGCGCAGCGACGGGCTTGTGCTATCCGTTACCAAGGCGGAGAAAGTCGGCGATGTCCCAATAGCCCGTGCGCGGCATCGGCACGTCGCCTCGAGTGCGGACTTCCAACAGGCACGGCACATCGAGAGCGATGGCTTCCTTCAAGCCGGCGGCAAGTTGATCGGGCTCTTCGATCAGTCGCGCTTCCATCCCGAAAGCTTTGGCCATCAGTTGAAAATCGGGATTGTAGGGTGTGCCGTCCGGACGCGTGAATTCGGTCCCGTACTTGTTGTTGAAGTATGTGGTCCCGACGCTGCGAATCGTGGCGAAGCAAAAGTTGTTGAACAATACCCAGAGGACCGGAATGCCGAGTTCGACCGCCGTCGTCAGAGCTCCGACAACGGACATGAGGCCGCCGTCACCCACCAGTCCGAGGACCTTGCGATCGGGAGCCGCCAGCTTCGCGCCGATTGCCGCAGCCGGCGCGAATCCCATCGTGGCGAATCCGCCGCTGGTGATGAACGTTCGAGGCAGGCGTGACGGCAATTGCTGGCCCGCGCCGTTTTTGTTCCATCCGACGTCGGTGACGGCGATCGCGTCAGGAGGCAATACGCGTCCAAGCTCCGCGAGCAGTCGCGCCGGGTGAATGGGTTTTCCGTTATCGCGCTGGCTTTCGGTTAGCTCTCGCTGCCAGCTCTCTTTCCTGGATTTCAGTTCAGCGAGTCGCGGAGATTCACGCCAATCGTTCTTGCGACTGCCGGCCAATTTGTTTACGAGTGCGGCCATCGTCGCTTTCGCGTCGCCGACGATGCCGACGCTTACCGGATAGATTTTTCCGATTTCCTGCGAGTCGATATCGATCTGAATCAACTTTGATGGCGGAATGGCGAACGTGTAGTTCGGATCCCATGAGCTGCAGTCCGCTTCAGCGAAGCCGGTACCTACGGCAAGGATGACGTCGGCTTCCCTGGTAGTGTCGTTGGCGCAGCGGGTTCCCCAGATTCCGGCCATTCCCAAAGCAAGCGGATGATCTTCGGGGAAGGCTCCTTTCCCCATCAATGACGTTGCGACAGGAATACCAAGACACTCGGCAAGATTCTTCAAGTCCGCCCACGCTTCGGCCAGAAGCACTCCGTTGCCCGCGAAGATCACCGGCTTCTTCGCGCGCAACAACAGTTCGGCTGCCTCGGCGACACCCGCATCATCGCCCGCCGGACGCGAATACTGAGCGCGTCGAGCGGCCATCACCGGCGGGGAAACCTTCACCTGCCGTGAGAAGACATCCATCGGTACGTCGATCAATACGGCGCCGGGCCGGCCGGTTTGAGCGAGATTCAGAGCGCGGGGAATCACGTCCGGCAGGTATTGCGGATCATCGACGCGCCAGACGCGTTTGCAGAATGGACGGTAGATGTCGCCCTGCGATGCGTCGGCATGGAATCGGATGCCCTGATGAGGTTCACGCGCGTGATGGTAAGACTGCGTGTTGCCCGAGAAGACGATCATCGGCGTGCAATCCGCCGCTGCCGTCGCCACACCCGTCAACGCATTCGTCAGACCCGGCGAAAGGTGAACGTTCACCACGGCCAGCTTGTGCGATACGCGAAAGTACGCGTCGGCGGCATGCGCCGCCTGTTGTTCATGACGAAACGAAATGTAGTCGATGCCCAGCTGATGGCACGCGTCAATCAGCGCGTAATTCGTGTGACCGCACTGGCCGAAAACCTTCGTGACGCCTTCCTGTTTCAAACACTCTGCGATGAACATCGCGCCATTCATATCGGCACCTCAAAAGGCGATCCACGTTTTCTTTTCATCCAGGATTTTCACGTCGATCTCCGTAACTTTCTTCAGATCGTCGATGCTCTTGAACGATCCATGTTCGGTCCGGTACGCCACGATGGCCTGCGCATCCTTCGACGAGAAGTTCAGGAAGCTTTCGATCTCGGCGGCTGCCGCTTTGTTGATGTTGATCTTTCCAAAGTTGCGCCAAAGATAACCGACGATCGCCGTCATGTCGTCTTTCGACAGCAGGGCGCCGGCGCCGGCCATATCGTTAACAACGCCGGTCCACTCGTCTTGAGTGCGGCGGCTCGATGTGGCGTTTTCAAGACCGTGACACTCACCGCATTTGTTGATGAAAACTTCTTTGCCTTCGCCGTCGGGCAACTGTTGTTGCCGCGCGCTTCCCTCAAAGAGGAGGACAAGGAAGATCAGCGCCGCAAAAGGTATGGCCAGTCGATTCCAGGCGATTCTCATAATTGCACCGCTGCGACCGTCGCGCCCGCCGTTTGCGGCCGGACGAGACGCTTGTTGGGATTCACGAGGAGAGTCATGATGCCGCCGAAGACGTAAACACCCGCGGTGATGAAGAACGGCAGCGTCCATGAATGCCACCACTCGACGGCGTAACCCACAACGAGCGGGCTGAGCGCGCCGCCAATGTTTCCAAACGTATTCATACAACCCGTCACAATGCCGGCACTCTCGCCGCCGACATCATGGCAGATCGCCCAGCACGAACTGACGCCGATGTCGGCGACACCGAGTGTCGCAGCGAGCAGCACTGCCGCCATCGTCGGATCGTTCGTCTGCGCCGCCATAATCAAGAGGACCGCGCTCACCGGCAGCGTGATCACGCCGACCGATCGTCCGATCTTCAGCCCACGCGTTTTCACAAGGCGATCCGTCAACCGTCCCCCGACCCACGTCATGATCGCGCCTGTCAGAAGCACCACGCCGGCGAGATTCGCGGCTTGCTGTACGGAGAATCCACGGACTTCGCGGAGATACGTCGGCAGCCAGGTGAGATTGAAGTAGAGGGTATAACCCATCGTGAAGTACATGAGACAGATCAGCAGGAGATTCAGGGACAGAAGTTCGCTCCATTTGAAACCGAGCGTTTCGTTATGACCGATTCCACTCCGGATCAGCTCCAATTCCTCCGCGTTCACCGATGGATGATCGGCGGGATCGTCCTTGAACCATCGCAACCAGAACACGCACCAAAACAGACCGATCACTCCGAACACAAAGAACGACTGACGCCACCCCAGAGCTCCCATCAACGCCGCCACCAGGGGCGGAGCGATCGCGCCGCCCAGACGCGTACCCATGAAAACGACGCCGTGCGCCGATCCACGCTCGCGAGTGGGAAACCATCTCGCAAAGCTTCTCGAGATGTTCGGGAACGCGCCCGCCTCACCGACGCCGAAAAGAAATCGCGCGATGATCAAAGACGCAAAGTTCCAGGCCAGACCCGTGGCCATCGTGAACGCCGACCACCACAGAACGATGCGCGTCAGGACTTTTCTCGGACCGATGACATCGCCGAGCCAGCCGCTGGGAATCTCAAAAAACGCGTAGGCAAAAGTGAACGCGCTAAACACCCAGCCCATCTGAACGGCGCTCAGATGAAGATCGCCTCTCATCGTCAAGGCGGCAGAGGAAATTGCAACCCGATCGAGATACGTGATGATCGACAAGGCTAACGTCAAACGCAGAAGGCTGAAACGTCCTCGCGTCGTTTGTTGCATTTTCCAAAAATTCTCCTGAACGTCGCGAAGTATGAATAGCCGCAAGCCTCGTCGTCAAGGCCATTCTGGCGGTTGTACGGACTTCCGTACAACTTGAATAATGGGCTAGAATCCGCGCATGCCCAGGAAAGGAAGCCGCGCCCTGCTTGCGATTCGAATTGCGATCGGTGTGTTTTTCATCTTCGAAGGACTGGACAAAGTCGGGTGGCTGGCGAGTTCCGCGCCGCTGACGAACATCCTCCGGCGATGGGCGGAGACCGGAACGTCGATGAGCCGTTGGTATATCGAGACGATCGCGCTTCCGGGTGCTCCCGTGTTTGCGCGGCTTGTCTTTGTCGGAGAAGTCGCGGCCGGACTGGCTTTCCTTTCCGGACGCTACAGTCGTCCAGCCGCGGTCATCGCTTTCCTTATGGTGCTGCAGATCCACTTCGCGCACAGCAGCCTGTTCCATTATTCATTTCTGTCGCAGGGAGACGGCTTACCTGTGCTCGGATGCCTGCTGGCCCTGGCTCTTGCCGATTGAAATTCAGACGTAGCTGCGGCGCAACATCTCGGCGACGGATTCGTCCAGTTGTTCCGCCCGGCGCACTTCCTCGAAACGTTCCAGTAAATCCTCGGCGCGCAGTCGGCGTTTCTCGGCGCCGCGAAAGTCGTGAATGATGCGGCCGCGGTACATCATGATCAGGCGGTCGCCGAGGTGGGCCGCCTGCTGCATCGAGTGCGTGACCATCAGTGTGGTCAACCCGTCGCGCGCTATGGTCTCCTCCGTCAGCCTGATGACTTGATCGGCACTCTTGGGATCGAGCGCCGCCGTATGCTCGTCGAGCAGCAGCAATTGAGGTTTGAGCCAGGTCGCCATCAGCAGCGTCAGCGCCTGACGCTGTCCTCCCGACAGGCTGCCGATAACGTTGTTCAAGCGATCTTCCAAACCCAGGTTCAGGCGAGCGACGCGTTCCGCAAACTTGTCCATCAAGCCGGCCCGCAACGTCCAGCCCAACCCTCTCGGTTGACCGCGGCGCGCGGCAATAGCCATGTTCTCGGCAATCGACATGTTGGGCGCCGTGCCGCTGAAGGGGTTTTGAAAAACGCGGCCGATGAGTTTCGCTCGTTTGTGTTCGGGCCAGCGCGTGACATCGCTTTCCGCCAGACGGATGGATCCGGAATCTACGAAGAAAGTTCCCGCGATGGCATTGAGAAGAGTCGATTTCCCTGAGCCGTTGGTACCGATGACAACCACCCACGATCCTTCGTCAATGGACACTTCAACGTTCTGGAGCGAGCGCACCTCGTTCAGTGTGCCGGCATTAAACGTCTTCGAGACACTGCGGACTTCAAGCATTGGCGGAGCGAGCCCTTCCTAACTTATTTCGTTTCGACTGGAGCGTCGCAGGTATGACGAGCGCCGCAAATACAAAGACAGCCGTGATGAGTTTCAGATCATTCGGGTTCAGCCCCCAGCGCAGCGCGATCGCCACCAGCAGGCGGAAAAGTACCGACCCCATAAGCGTTCCGACAACGGACAGCCCGAGGCTTTCCTTGCCAACCAGGGAATCGCCGATGATGACACTGGCCAATCCCCACACCACCATGCCGATGCCCATCTGAACATCGGCGAAGCCCTGATACTGCGCCAGCAGTGCGCCCGCCAGGGCAATCAAACCGTTGGAGACAGCCAGGCCAAGAACGATCATGTTGCCGACATCCACTCCCATGGCGCGAATCATTTGATCGTTATCGCCTGTCGCTCGCATCGCCGTGCCGATGTTTGTACGAAAGAAGGCATACAACACAGCGGCAATGAGTGCGCTGGTGCCGAGCATGAATATGAGAACGGAAGCGTCGTGCGACGTCACGTCCCATCCCAGAACGTGTAGGGTCGCAACACCGCCGCTGATGCGTTGTCCCAAACCTTCCGCATAGCTGTTCAAGGTCTTTTCAGAAACCAGCGGCACATTGCTCTTGCCCATGACGTGCAGGTTCACCGAATACAGCGCCGTCATGACCAGTATTCCCGAGAGCAGACTGTGAATCTTGAATCGCGTATGAAGAATTCCCGTGACGGTTCCAGCGAGCATCCCGCCGAGGAAACCCGCCGCTGTCGCTGCAAGCGGGTTCACATGCGCGACTAACGCGGTCGCGGTAATCGCCGCGCCCAATGTAATCGAACCTTCCGCTGTGATGTCGGCCATATGGAACACACGGAAGCTGATGAAAACGCCGAGAGCGAGCAACGACAGAATCAAACCGATGGTCGTTGAACCAATCAGGAGCGTCATTGGGATATCCGGCCGAACCAGCAGGCGCCGCGGACGAATTCGCTTTCGCCGGCTCCGTTGATGTCGCGCGTATCGTTCAGAAGATGGGTTACGGTCCGCACGCCTCCGCCTTCAAACAACGCTGTGGTTGTGGTCTTCAAATCCAGCAGACCTTTCTTCAGCGGACGATACGGGAACGCCGCCGCATGAAAATGTCCGATCGGCATGGAGTCCGCGCCCAGCGGCCGCAGCATCGATCCGATGTTGCCGATTCGACCGTTGACGTCATTCCGCACGGCAATACCTGCGATCAGCGCCAAATCCCGGGCATGCGTGCGTTCGGCTGAATACGAAAGCCATTCGCGGATTGCAGGAAAGGAGAAAAGGGTCTCGTCTTCCGGCTTCACACCGCTGCCGGGCGAGCGCCGCAGCGAAACACCGACCAGGCCCGTGGTTTCTGCAACAATGACGACTCCGATCGCGTCACTTTCCGTAATTCCAAAGCCGGCTTTGATGAGTTCGGTAAGCGTGGCCGCTCCGGATTCTTTGTTGGCTTCGAAACGCGCGAGATGCGAAAAACCGCCGTCCAATCTCGCGCAATACAAAACGTGGAGTTCGGGAATGAAGGTTTCGGCGGCAATCATGTAGTCCGGCACGTTGGTCGCATCCGTCGGCAGATAAGCTGCGGACCCGGCGACGGTCACAAACTCGCCGAAACGTCCGCGGCACTCGGCGAAATTATTTCCGAAAGCGCCGAGGCCCAGACCGAAGGTGGAAGCCGGAAACTGAACGGTGAGGCAGTCCTGTTGGTCGAAACGAAACCTGCCTAGCCGCGAGGCGTCGCCAAAAACTTCGCATCTCAAGTTGGCTGCCGTCGCGAGGTCAAAAACCTGGAACGATACGCCGCCGTACGCTGTTTCGCGAAAAGCGGTGTGGGTACCGCTCGCCGGCGCGGCGATTCCGCGAGCCATCAATATCGTGTCGAGCTTGGTCATGGCCAGCAGTTTTGTGACTTCGACCGAGCAGTTGGTCACCACGAACGAACCATGAATCGCTTCAAACTGTTTGTACAGCCTGACGAGCGCGCCGATTCCGGCAGAACTCAGATAGTTGACGCCGTTCAAATCGAGGCGAACGTGATGCACGCCGTCACGTAACACTTCCGCAAGTTCTTTTCCGAGATGATCGGCCCAGTAACCGTCGAGGCGGCCGGAGACGACGAGCGTCAGTCCTTCGGCGGAATGCTCCCGGGTGACGTCCAGGCTCATGGGCGAATCCACTCGTCCGCCCGCTGCCGCAGAGCTGCGGGAATGGTCAATCCGTTGGCGAGCGCGGCCGTTTCATTGACGACCACTTTGACGCGCGATGTGGGCTGGAACGGTATCGACGCCGGGTTCTCGCCGCGCATGATGCGCGCTGCCAATAACGCCGATTCGCGGCCGCCGTCGTGAAAGTCGCGGCCGACGACAACGCTGGCGCCCTGCCTGGCTTGCACGGTATTGAACGAAAAAATCGGCAAGCGCGCGCGTTGCGCGGCCTGCGCGATACTCGTGAAAGTGGAACCGGTCAGGTTGTCGGAAATCTGGCATACCGCATCGATTTTGCGGGTCATCAGCGCAAGGGCCGCATCCGCGACGTCGCTGCTATTGCTGGCGGCCACGCCTTCAATTTCGATGCCGGCTTCGTGTCCGGACTTTTTCAGAAGGTCATAGTAGTAGGCCGAGTTCACCTCGGATGGTGTGAACACCGTTCCACAACGGCGGGCTTTTGGCATCACCCGGCGGAAAATGTCGAACATGTCTTCAAATGGGCTGATGATCGTCGCGCCGGTCACGTTCGGCAGATGATCTTCATTACTGCGTCCCGCTCCGGCGATGAACGCATCGCCGACGAGCGCAAAAACGATGGGTGTCCTGGCGATTTTCTTGATGGCGACTTGCAGTGCGGAAGTCGAAAAGGTCAGGACCAGGTCTGCATTTTCAGTTTTGACGGCATCGATGATGCCGTTCAGCGCGGCCACATCGCCCTGCGCGCTCCGCGACTTGATTCGGAAGTCGCGGCCATCCACGAGACCGGCTTCGCGCAGACCGTCCATCGCGCCTCTCTCGGCTTCTTCAGTAGCCGGCGCGTCGACATATTTCACGACGCTGATGTGCCATTGTTTGGACAGCGGCCCGGTTGCCGCCGGCTTGACCTGTCTGTCGTGGACGCCGGTCTCATCGATCAGGGTGTCCGCACGGGAAGCGGCGTCATCCGGAATCTGCCATGGATCTCTCAATCCGTTGACTGCCAGTTTGTTGACGATCAGTCTTTCCGGCACTCGATTCTCGATCGGAAAGTCCGCCGGGTTTGCGCCGCGCAAAATTTTCGCGGCGAGTTCTCCGGTCTGCCGGCCAATCGTCACGAAATTCGCGCCAAGGTCGAACAGCGCGCCCCGCTGCGCCGTCGGCGGTGTCAGCGTAAAGACGGGAATGCGGGCTTTTTTCGCCGCCGTGATAACCGCATCCGCCGCGACCATGACCGTCACGTCGCCGCCGATCCACAGCGCCTGGGCTCGGCGAGATATCAGCGAATTCGCCGCTTCCGCCACGCCGGACGAATTGTCGACCGTGGCTTCGAGCAGTTCAATACCCAGATCCTTACTCGCTTCCTGAGCTTTGGTCGTAAACGCGCGCGAGTTCGATTCCGCAGGGTTCCACGCGACACCGATCGTCTTCAATCCGGGAAACATTTGACGGGCCAATTGAAAACCGGAGGCAACCGGCATGAATGTGCCGATGCCCACGAGGTGGCGCGGGTGGGCCATGGGGTTCTCGCGATGCAGTCCGATGCCGGCGCTGAACGGATCGGCTACCGCGCCGAACACATGGATGACTTTGCCGTCCTTATTCGCGTTTGCCACGGCTTGCATGGACAGCGTGCTCGCGGTAAGGACCAGATCGAATTTCCCGGAAGTGATCTCTTTCGCAATCGCATTATCGGTCGGGACATCATTCTGCGCATTGAACCGCGTTATGCTGACGTTCTGACCATCACGAAAACCCGCTCCGGCAAGCCCTTCAACCATCCCACTTACGGCTTCATCGAGCAGCGGCGTCGACGCGTGCTGCAGAATGGCAATGTGAGGCGCCCGCCCCGATCCACTCTTCCGTTGATCGAGATCGGACAGCAACAACACCCCGGCGGCGAGCAGAATGAATAGAGATCCAAAAGCAAGGCGCTTGAGCGCAAATCCGGCTTTCACGTTCGATTCCCGCGCCAGTTGTACTGACCTAAGCCGGACTTGTCAATGCCCGTGTGACGCGGCAAAAATCGGTAGTGGGTCCGTTTGAATTACCGAATCTTTGAGTGGTGGAGCATCGACTCCCCTCCGAAGTTAGGGGGGACGTCTGCACCGCAGGTGCAGACGGGGGTGGTTTGAAACGATGCGCAGCCTCCGTATAGATATCGCGCGAAGCGCAACCGATTTGAAAGGAGCGCTTCGCGGTCTTTGAAAACCACCCCGACTGGTCTGCAAGCCGCACCGGTGCCCTAAAAATTCACCTTCAACGCGGCCTGCATGATGCGTGGATCCTGCGCGGTTGTGATTCTCCCAAAGTTGTTGTTGTTGATCGTGGTGTTGGGATTGTTGAAGCGCGCATGGTTGAAGACGTTGAACGCTTCCAGACGGAAATCCATTTTGAGTTTTTCGCGCAGCGGGAACGTGCGCCACAGCGCCGTGTCCACGTTCCACTGCGATGGACCGTACAGGCGGATACTCGCGCCCTCATTGCCGAGCGCACCGGTCGCCGGATTCTGGAACGCGTCGGTGTTGAACCAGCGATCGATCGTGGGATTGTCCACATGCGAATCGGCGACAAGGTTCGCCCGCAATCTCGAAACGCCGGTCAACGCGGTAATGCTCGGCGAGACTGTCAAAGAATTTCCGCTGCTGAAGGTATAGATCCCCGAGAATCCCCATTTACCCAGGATCGTTTCCGCTAAAGAGGAAGCAAACCTCGGACTTCTGGAAACGAGCGAAAGGTTGACGAGTTGTCGCCGATCGGAACTGCAGTCCTGCCATTCCGCCCGCCGGTTGTTCACATCCTGATAGAAGTTACCGATGTCCTGACCCGGCTCACCCTGCGTGAGGCAATGCGACCAGGTGTAGTTCGCGAGCGCGGAAAAATTGTTCGCGAAACGCCGGTTCACCGCGAGGATCAATCCGTTGTAACTGGAATTTCCGTTGGGGTCCTCGACCTGCACATTTCCGAAGTACTGGCCATTCTGCGGATCCTGCAGATACAGCACTCGCCGGAAGTTGATGTTGTTGGCATTCGAGCACGGCCCCGCGGCGGTCAACCCATACTGGCCGGCAACACAGTTGCCCGGGATGTAGAGCGCCGGGTTGGTCTGAACTCCAAGAGTCTGATGCGTCGTCTTGTTTCCCAGGTAGGTGGCGGAAATCAACACGTCGGCACCGAACTGCCGCTGCAACGCCAGATCCCACTGCTGCGTGTACGGACGGTGATTGTCGGTGTTCTCGAAAACATAGGTTCCGAAGTTCAGGAAACGCGAATCCTTCGGGAATGACGACGGTATCGGATACGGATCGCCGAACGCGCAGGTCGTGCAAGGTTGATAATCCCCCCATGGATCGGAGAGTCCACCCTTCGGCTGGTTCCATGTGAGCGTGTCGCCCCATGGCGGATTCAGCGGGACGTGCTGTGTCGACCATAGATACGTCGATCCATAGAAAATCCCATAACCGCTGCGAATCGTTTCCCTGCCGAGTCCGCGGGGATCCCATACCAGCCCGAGCCGAGGGGAAAACAACTTGTATTGCGCGGTCGTCGTCGACTTTCCGTCCCACCCGGGATCGCCCGGAACGGAAATGCCCGGAGGAGCATTGATGAAGGTCGTGCTCGTCTTTGTCTTCGCATCGAATTTCGCGCGATCGAATCGCATGGCAAAGCCATACTTGCTGTAAGACGGCACATAAGGATCCCACCGTAATCCGAGATTGAATTGAAGTCGCGACGTGAACTTCCAGTTGTCCTGAACGAACGCGCCGGGCGCGTTCCGCTTGTCGCGGCTGATCTGACCGCCACCCTGACGGATGGAAAACAGGTTTCCCGTTATGAAGTCGGCAAGCGCGTCGCCGGTGATTTGTCCATTAAACGTCCAGCCGGGATTCATCTGAAACGTTCCGAGACCGTTCATCTGCGTTTGAATCCATTCGAACCCGAAAGACAACTGATGCGACCTTTTGGTCCAGGCGATGTTCTCGGAGATGTCGTAGATGTTTGTGTCGACGTAGCCCGTCAAACCCGATCCGCTGAAGTAGCCGCTCGGGCCCCATCCCTGGCCGGTGAAGTTGGGAGTCATCGATGTGACCTTTGCACCAAGCGATGTCACTGTCGGAATGCCGTCCGGCGGCAGACGCTGCACGGCCGAGCGTGAATAATTCACGCGGAATGTGCTGATCATGGTCGGGTTCAACACATAGGTGTCGCCGATGATGATCGATTGTGCGCGGTCGGGAAGACCGACGCGGCTGCTCAGCACGTTGGTCGAGTCCAGATAGGATCTCAAATTGGCGTCGCTGATGTAGTACCGCGTGAAGAGCGAGTCCTTCGCATTTCGACGCCAGTCCACCCGTCCCATAACCTGGTAAGAATTCGTCTCATTCGGCGTCGAGTAACGAAGCAGTCCGCATGGATCGGTCGACACGGGAATCAGCGTAAGGTACTTCAGCGCGACCGCATTGAACAACGTCGGACTGATGACGTTGTTCGTCGCGAAAGGCTTTCCATTCAGTGTGGAGACCAGATTGATTTGCTTCGTTTTGCAAGGCGGCGCGAGGATCGCTCGAAAGTCTCCCTGAAGTACCGCCGCCGTTGGAACAAACACCTGATTGGTTGCCGGCGCGGTTCGAAGAGTGGTTCCCTGAACAGCGCCAAAAAAGAAAATCTTGTCTTTGACGATCGGTCCACCAACGGTTCCACCAAACTGATTTCGCTTCAAGGAGTCTCGCGTCAGCGCAAAGAAATTGCGGGCGTTCGCTTTGTAGTTGCGCAGGAACCAGAACATGTTTCCGGTAACCCGGTTCGTGCCGGATTTCGTGACAACGTTGACCGCGCCTCCAGGCTGACTTCCGTAGTTGGCGGGAAGCGCGCTGGTTTCGACCTTGAATTCCTGCATAGCTTCGGGGAACGGCAACGGAAGACCGACGTTGGTTCGAGGGTCGACGTGATTACCCCCATCAAGCACGTAATTCGTCGCGTTGACCAACCCTCCCGCGACGGAATAAGCCACCGCGTCCGGATGATTCAGGTTGCTCTTGAGTCCGCCTCCCCCCGCGACGGCCCCGCCCGAAAGCGCGATCAGTTGCGATACGTCGCGTCCATTCAAAGGCAGCTCGGTCACGCGCTGCGCGTCGATGACCTGCCCGATGCCGGTGGTTTGCGTTTCAACCATTGCCGCGTCCGCCTGGACTTCCACCGTCTGGTCGATGGCCCCGAGCTGAAGAGTCACATGGATCGCAGGGTTGCTGTTGACCTGCAGAACGATACCCGTCTGCACAAAAGTATTGAATCCCGGCATCGCAACTTCGAGGCGATACGGCCCAACGGGAAGATTTGGAAACGAGTACGAACCCGTTTCGTCCGTCAGGACGTTTCGTATGTACGCCGTGTCCGTCTGCGTGACTTTCACCTCAGCACCCGGCAAGCGCGCTCCCGACGCGTCTTTCACCGTGCCGGCAATTTGAGCGGTCGCTATCGACTGGGCTCGGAGAGGAACAACCGGCCGCAATGCGGCCAACAGGAAAACAAGAAAGAGTACCGGGACTCTTTTCATAACGTCTCCTCCACCTTCTAAATATCTTATGAACGTCTGATGGTCTGAATGACCGGGATTATTACGAGGACGCAAACAGGCAGTCAAGCACAATTGTCTGTTGTATTAACGACAATACAAAGACTGTTCCATTTCGGCGGTTGTTTTTGTATAAAATCGGCGCTATCGACACGCATCGTCATTAATCGCCCGATTGGAGACTGACATGACATTTGCACGGAGCCTGCTCTGCCTGGTTTTGGTCGCATCCGCATCATCTTTATATGCGCAGACGGATTGGCCCAACGTGGGTCACGACGCCGGAGGAATGAGGTTCTCGCCGTTGAAGGAGATCACGCCGGTGAATGTGACGAAGTTGGTCCGCGCCTGGACCTATGACACCGGAGATCCGTCCGGAACGGGCCGCGGATGGGCGGTGACTCCGTTGGTGGTCGGAAACGTCATGTATTTCGGCACGACGGGAGCCAAGGCAGTTGCCGTGAACGCCGAAACCGGCGCGGAGATCTGGAAATTCGATCTCAAGACCGTCACCGATCAGGGGCGCTTTTCGTCGCGCGGCATTTCCTTTTGGCCCGGCGATGCGCAAAATCCGCCGCGCATTTTGGCAGGCACCAGCGACGGTCTGTTGCTTCAGCTCGACGCCAAAACAGGAAAGCCGGTCCGCGGCGTCGGCGATAACGGCGTGATCGATCTGAAGATCGGCATCACGGAAAAGTTCGGTAACACCGGTTACAACATCATTGCGCCCCCGGCGATATACAAAGATCTCGCCATCGTCATCCCCGCAACGGGCGAGCAGGGCCGTTACGGAATTCCGGGCGATCCGCGCGCGTTCAATCTCAAAACCGGAAAAGAAGTGTGGCGATTCCATACCGTCCCGCATCCGGAGGACGAAAACTTCGGCACGTGGGGACTCGACGGATGGCTGGATCGTCGCGGGCCTGGCGCGTGGGTGCCCTTGACCGTCGATGTCCCGAATCATCTGGTTTTCATTCCTCTAGGCAATCCCACCGATCAGAACTTCGGCAACAGCCGTCCAGGTTCGAACCTTTACTCCGACAGCATCGTCGCTCTCGACGCCGAAACCGGGAAGTTGAAATGGCACTTTCAAATGACCCATCACGACATTTACGACTGGGATGCGAATTCGCCGCCGACATTGATCGACGTGAACAAGGGCGGCACGAAAATACCGGGCATCGCGCAGATGACCAAGCAAGGGTTCATGTTCATCTTCAACCGGCTAACCGGCGAGCCGATCTTCGGAGTTGAGGAACGGCCGATTCCCGCGTTCGACGCGCTCGGCGACAAAGCATGGCCCACGCAACCGTTTCCCGTGAAACCTGTCCCGCTCGCTCGTGTGAGCATGACGCGTGAAGAAGTGAACAAACTCACACCGGAAGCCGAGAAGTCGTGTAAGGAACAATTCGATAAGTCCGTCAACATGGGCCCGTACACTCCGTACGGAATGCAGCCCAGCCTCGTTTTCCCGAGTTCGGAAGGTGGCGGCAGCTGGTCCGGAGCATCGTTCGATCCGGCGCTCGGCTACATTTTCACGAACAGCCGAAGTCTCGGGACGCTCGCCGTGCTTCAACCCAGCGTGTCGTCCGGTGTGATGCCGTCCTTCGCCAAACAGAAAATCCCATTCGACGCTCCGGATGGACTTCCCTGCAACTCTCCACCCTGGGGCGAATTGATAGCGATCAACGCCAACACCGGCGATGTCGTGTGGCGCGTTCCTCTGGGTGAGTACAAAGAGCTGACGAAAAAAGGCGTGCCGAAGACCGGAACACCGAACGCCGGCGGACCGATCCTCACGGCGAGTGGTCTGCTTTTCATCGGCGCAACATCGGATAACATGTTTCGCGCTTTCGACTCCAAAACCGGAAAGGAACTTTGGTCCGTGGAGCTCGACAACAACGCCGTCGCAACTCCGCTCACGTACCAGGGCGCGAACGGAAAACAATACGTCGCGATCGTGTCCGGCGGCGGGTTGACGAATTTCAATTATCCGCAGCGGAGCGCACCGCCGAAAAACAGCCAGGTCGTTGTTTTCAAACTGCCGTAAGGAAGGAATAGCCGTCATGCAGAGACGCGAGTTCCTTTACACCAGCGCGGCCGGCCTGGCGGCGCTGTTTCAATCTCCGGCTTCAATGCCGGCAAGGAAATTGAAGATCGACATCAGTTCCAGCCATCTCCAGTGGCTTCGTTCCGCGGATGAAGTCGCCGACGCAGTCGCCGAGATGAGCTTCGACGGTGCCGTCCTCACCGTCGGTTCGTATCCGGCGCACATCGATCCTGCGAAGATTGCTCAAGACCTGCCTGCGTTTGTGAACGCGATGAACAAACGCGATCTCCGTGCGATCTGCATGACAACCTCCATCACGGATGCTGACGCTGCAAACACAGAAGCAATCCTCAAAGCTGCGGCGTCCGCGGGCATCACGCATTACTCGTGCGGAGCATTTCCGTACGACAAGTCCAAAGCGGTCCTGCCGCAGCTCGAGGCGCTTCGGACGCGGCTGTCAAAACTTGCGGCTCTCAACGCGAAGTACAAAATGACGGCCATGGCCGGAACGGATTCCAGCGGCGACAATGTCGGTTCCGCTTTGTGGGATTGGATGATCGTCCTGAAAGACATCGATCCCAACCAGATTGGAATTCAGTATGACGTCTTTCAACAGGCTCAGAACACCGCCTGGGAGTTCAATCTGAGAGCTGCGGGAAAATACGTTGCCGGTGTTTCCGTGCGGGATTTCGCTTTCGAGCAGGATCTTGGACTGAAGGGTGAAGGCGGCGCATTCGTGCCGCCTCCGCCCGGTTCACAGCCGGAGGGACGCGGCGGTGGCGGGCGCGGTGGGCGTGGCGGTCCTCCAGGCGCGGGTGCTCCAGGCGCGGGTGGTGCTCCGCGAGGCAGAGGCGGCGGACGTGGAACGGCCGCGAACGCGCCGGTTGTCCCGGGATTGGTCAATGGCTGGAAACTCAAACAGGTTCCTCTCGGAACGGGCATGGTCAATCTGCCGCAACTCGGGCTGGCACTCAAAGAACTCGGTTTCACCGGTCCGATACAAATAAAGGTTGAATATCCCAACGGAGGCGCACACGATGCTCAGGACAAAGTGACGCTGCCTCGGGCGCAGGTTCTTGGAACCATGAAACGAGATCTCCTTGCGCTGCGAACAGCGTTTACCCGATCCGGTTTGATGTAGGAGCCTCCATTTGAAGCGTGCCGTATTCGTCGCTCTCGCGTCGATCACTCTCTTGTTCTCTGCGTGTACTCCGCCTCCCGGCTATCTGGTTTACGTGACCAACGAGCGGTCGGGGGATTTGAGCATCGTTGATCCGGCGAAGAACGAAGTCGTCGCCGCGATTCCCCTCGGAAAGCGTCCCCGCGGCATTCACTCAAGCCTCGACGGGAAGACCATCTATGTTGCGCTGAGCGGATCCGCGATCGGCGGTCCCGGCATCGACGAAAACAAACTGCCGCCGCCCGACAAGAAAGCCGACGGCATCGGCGTGGTCGATGTGGCGACTCGCAAACTCGTCAAAGTCATTGCGGCAGGATCGGATCCCGAAGAGTTCGATCTCAGCAGGGACGGAAAGCTCATCTACGTTTCGAACGAAGATATCGGCGGAGCCAGCATCGTCGATCTGGCCGAAGGCAAGGTCCTTCAAACTCTGACCGTCGGTGACGAACCCGAAGGCGTCGCCACAAGTCCGGACGGGAAGATCGTTTATGTGACATCGGAGGACGGAGGAACGATTTCGGTCATCGACACCGCCGCGCGCCAGGTGATCCAAACGTTCGAGGTCGGAAGCCGTCCCCGTCACGTCGCGTTTTTCCGCGATCTGCCGAAGGCCTACATCACGCGGGAAAATGACGGCAAGCTGACAATTGCGGATACCGCGCAGCACCGGAAAACGGGCGAGATCGAAATCGGAGCGCCAGGACAAATCAAACCGATGTCCGTGATTCTGTCGCAGGACGGTAAAACGGCTTACACCAGCACCGGCCGCGGCAAGCAAGTCTTCATCATCGACACCGCCACAGACAAAGTGACGTCGTCGATCGAAGTCGGCGACAGACCATGGGGTATTGCGCTGTCCCCCGACAATAAACTCCTATACACCGCAAACGGCCCATCGAACGACATCTCCGTCGTCGACCTGAACACGAAAACAGTCGTCAAGCGAATCAAAGCCGGCGAAGGCCCGTGGGGCGTCCTGGTTCTCCGGCAGTAGATCCTGCTTCGCAATCGCGAAACGAATCATCCCATCATCCGGTACAAGTGACAGTCGCAGTACCCGAGCGAAGCGAGCGGGCATCCTGATAAGTGTCCCACTCGCTGCGCTCCGGTGCTCTTGACGTCCGCACACGCAGTTTTCGCCAAAACCGATGACTTCTGAGGCCAGGCAAGGTTCGGGCACAATATTCGATCAATACTACAAAATGAGAACTAACATCACAAACGCGCTTAGTTGTGTTCAATGAAAATTTACTTTGTAGGTTAAAGAACGACGCCTATGATGACGCTCAAAAAACATGGAAGGAAACTATGCCCAGTAGAACCACGTCTCTGGAAGAGATCCGGCGAGAGATCAAGACCAAGCGAGATGTGTTGGATCAATTGAACAATGCCCGCATGGCGATCCGCGCCCATCTGCAAACGCCGTCAATGGTGTTTGCGGCGGCTGCCGCGCCGCTGGGTCACCGAAGCTTCAAGCTCCTTGCCCAGGGCGACTCCTGGTTCGACTACCCGCCGGGTCGGGACATCATCGACTGTCTGCACGAAAATCACGGCCACACGATCGACAACCTTGCCGTGGCCGGTTCTACCTTAAATGATGAGGCGTATGGTCCGGTACCGCGGGAGTTGTTCGGCCTTCCTTTTGGCTTTCCTCAATCCGACGATCCCTCGCGCATCGCGGAATTGGTGCACCGGATTGAGCAGGACAAACCGGACGCGCTCCTTCTATCTGCGGGAGGAAACGACGTCGCGGGCGATGAATTCTTTTCGTTCATCAATAACGCCAGGTCGGGGTTGCCGGCGGTGAATCAAGCCGTATTGGACGGCGTGATTCGCGACACATTTGAACCGGCGTACGAGTTCCTTATCGGCAAGGCGTTAGACACGGCCGCATCGGCAGGCATCGCGATGCCAGTATTTCTTCACGGTTACGATTACCCATTTCCGGATGGCCGCGGCGTCGTTTCGTTTCTGAGTTTCAAAGTCGGTCCATGGTTCGATGGGACCTTCAGTCACAAGAACTATCCGAATGCCAACGAGCAGGATCTTCAGGTGCGGCACGACATCCTCGTCACATTTATCAACTCCCTGAACGACATGCAGAAACGCCTGGTTCAAAACCATCCGGGCAAGGTCTTCCATGTCGACGTACGCGGGACTCTGCTGCGACGGGATGAGTGGGCAAACGAACTGCATCCGGGAAATCCGGGATTTGCGAAAATCGCTCAGAGGATCGACGCGAGTCTGCAGCAAAACATCAGCCTGACGGCCAAACCTGCAATCGCAGCCGCCGCGGTCATAACACCGCGACGTGTCGCCGCCACCGCAGTTGCAGCAGTGAATACGCGGATTGAGGATCAACTCACGGCGACCGGCACGGCGCAGGTGCTCGTCGTTCTGAGATCTGCCGCCGCGGCCGCGGCTGCGGCTTCTGGTGGCGCGGCTTCGTCCGCCAAAACCGGCCACCCTGTTGCCTCAAGGCTCCGTCGCCATTTCATCCAACCCAACGCGGATCCGAAGGCGCCACTTGCGTTATCGGCGGGCGTCGCTTCGCACGCCGTGATGCACTTTCCGAATCTCGGAGTCATGTTAGGCACGGTCAATAATGAGGGGCTGACCGGACTCTGGGCGGATGAGGGAGTTCAGAGTGTCGAGGCCGCCGTCGCGCCAACTCTTGTCCGGCCGGTTGACGTTCGTCCGGCGAGCCTGACGTCGCAGACGGTATGGGGCATCGATTTTCTGCACGTACCCGCTCTTTGGAATCAGGGATTGAGCGGCAAGAACATCGTTGTTGCCCATCTGGATACTGGCGTTGACGGGAAGCATCCCGCTCTGAAATCGGCGATCGCGTCCTTTGCGGCATTCGACTTCATGGGAAGGGCCGAGCCGAACCTGACGGCACGCGACGCACGGGATACCGGCGAGCACGGCACGCATACCGCGGCAACGATTGCCGGCAGAAGCGTGAAAGGCAAGGCGGTCGGCGTCGCGCCTGGAAGCCGGCTGAGCAGCGCGATCGTGATCGAAGGCGGGAACGTTGTGGCGCGGATTCTCGCCGGAATGGACTGGGCGCTCGGCCAGCCTGGAGTGCGAGTGCTCAGCATGTCGCTCGGCCTGCGCGGCGTGGTGAATTCCTTTCTCGCGGTGACTCAGATCATCCGCTCGAGAAATATCCTGCCGGTCTTTGCTGTTGGAAACGAAGGTCCGGGCACCAGCCGATCACCGGGAAACTACGCCGAAGCATTGTCGGTCGGCGCCGTCGACTCCCAAAGACACGTTCCGGATTTCTCATCGAGCCAACGTTTTCTGCGGACTGTCGATCCCCTGGTTCCCGACCTTGTCGCCCCCGGTGTCGACGTCATTTCCGCCAAACCTGGCGGCGGCTTCCAATCGATGAGCGGCAGTTCCATGGCAACACCGCACATTGCGGGATTAGCCGCGCTGTTATTCGAAGCGAAGCGGGACGCGACAGTCCATCAGGTTGAGGACGCGATTTTCAGGTCCTGCACTCTCACAGGTATTCCGCCCGGCCGCGGCAATCGCGGCGTTCCTGATGCCGCGCGCGCGTTTACGCTGCTGACGGGAATCGCGTTAAACAGTTCGAAAGGGAAATCGGCTTCGGCAGGCGGACGGCGTCGCAAACCGAAGAAGGTTGCCAGATCCAAGTCGAGAAGGTAAGCCTTATTTAGCGCGGCGCCGGCTCCTGGACTTCGTCACGCGGGCCGGCCGCGCCGGGGGGGCCGGCGCTTTGCGTACCGGCTCAATCATTGGACTCGAAGGTTGTTCGTTCGCAACAGCGGCGACCACCTCGGGCTGTGCAATCAGCTCACGTATCAGTTGGGGGCCGCCCGACACGACAAACGATCCCAGATTCTTGAACACGTTATAACGCGCTTCGGCGCCAAGTTTTTTCTTAACGCGTCCGACAACCTGATGCGTCAACTCCTCCGTCCGTTCCGGAGACGGCACGATTTCCGACGCGTTCTCTCCGCGCAGACGCAGCACCGCCGCAACCTCGCCCGGAGCTTCATCCAATTGCCGGATCAACTCCGGATCGATATCCACATCTGCCGGCATATTGGAGTTTGTGTTTACCATTACCTATAAATATAGGGCCGAGCCGTGGTGTCTGCACGGTTTAAACGGGGCGTTACTATTCAGAAGATTTGACCGGTTTCGGGAAAGTCGATGCCGATAAGATCAAGCCAGTCGCCTCCAACAGTTCCCTTCGACTCTAAAAGATTCTGATCCTGCCAACACCTCGAAACCGCCCTCGCACCGCCGTTGAAGAACGGCAAGGGACCTGAACTGTCCGATTTGCGTTATAAAAACCGTAAACGTTACGTCCACTGGAGTGACGATTCCCTAAATCCGATTCTCTTTTTTGTGGCAGCTTTATTGCTTGACGATTTTCATGAAGTTCCGTAATTAGCCAGAAAAATCTAAAATGCCAACCGCAAGGACCAATATTAAGCCGGGACAATACGTTTGGATTAGATGCGATGTTAAGCCCGGACCTTTTTCTGATGAACGGATGATTCGTGCCAAATCTTCATCATCGAATGCGGAATGGATCGGATTTTCACCAGTATCCGCGCTGAGAGAGCCGGTAATGACCGGCACTACCTTTATAAAGGGATTGATCCTCGGGGTCCGCGATGACCGGTTTGATGCTCGATTACCAGGTGCTCCTCTCGCTGCTGCGCTTTTCGAGGATAAAATCTCGGCAGTTGAACTCGCTTGATTCTATCGAGACCCCATATACTCGCCGCCTTGAAATCCGGTCGCATAAAATTCACTCCCGTCGTTGATGAATCGCGGGTCGACCAGGTTTCGGTCGACTTGAAATTGGGCTACAAATTTACGATTCTGAAAAAGCCTCCGGACTACATATCAGCAGTGCGCGTAGATAAATCGATATGGGCGGCAGACGATCTATGGGAGGACTTGGAACAGGAAAGATTTGTGCTGAAGCCGCAAGGTTTTGTTCTGGCGCAGACACTGGAGCGCGTTACACTTCCAGGCGATCTCGCTGGGCTTGTCGAAGGTCGCAGTAGCTGGGGCCGCTTGGGAATAACCGTTCACGTCACGGCGCCGAAGATTGACCCCGGTTACGACAACCACATCACGCTTGAGATGTGTAATTTCGGTCAAGCGACAGTTGAACTCGTCGCTGAGGAGGACATGCCGGCTCAACTAATGTTCCTCCAAGTGAGCCAGCCTCTTGGAAAAGATGAACAATACGGGCGAAAAGAATCCGATATCTTCCAACGTCACGCCTCTCCACGGCCACGCTTGAAGGCGCCTCGAAAAAGAAATAACACCTGACGTCCAAAAGCAGAGCTGACGCACTTTTGACCTCCTACTGTGCGATAGCCTTCTGACCGGTCGCGCCCGCAGCCGTCACTAGAGTTGCCGGTGGATTAATCTGGCGATATCCGCACGGCAACACCCACGGCAACACCCGGATCATGCCAGTGCGGCCGCTCGATCTTCATTTGCACTCCAAGTAGGTCGAGTGCGGTTAGATGAGGACATGCCAGACGTTTAGCGATGTCGGTTGCGGAGAGTCGAAGCAGGTTGTTGTTGAATTTCATGCGAGAGTTTTGTTTTCTGTGTTGTCGTTGTTTCTTTAAACGATTGCCGATGGGCGATGCCTCTCGTCAATGTTCTGTGGCTCTTCCGTTATGCTTCGGGGTCGATGGAAAAGGCTTTTGCGTAAGGGAGAAGATCTCCTGCGTCACTGAAATAATCTTTGTCGCGGCGCAATAGACCGGATAAGCAGCGAACAAAACTCGCTCACGCACTCTCAAGATCGTCGCGGCCGCGAGCAAATTCTGTCGATGTGAGAGAAAGCCTACGGCGGCGCGGAGGTCGTTTTTGTCGTCATTCAGAATATCTTTTCCGCCGTCCAAATAATCTGAAGCGTCTTTCAAAAAGCCCTCTCGACCCGCCCTCTCGGCAAATGGTTTAACCAACGTCACTTGCGGTCGACTGAAAGGATCTTTTCGGCGATCGAAATAATCTTGTTCGTAAGGAATGTGTTTGACGCCGTCGCGGAATGGATCTTCGCCGCACGAATCAGGCTTTTTTTCCCGGGGAAAAAACGGGGCAGTTGATCGAAACAAAACATCGTCGCCGCGTCGAAAACAATTCCCCGAAGGCAAAAGGTCGGTCGAGGAACCGATCGCTTAAAAATCTCGCTGTTGAAGAACTCACCGAGGAGTTCGTCGGCGGATGGACGATCCATAGGGATCGGATGGCTGACCCGTGGCGTTTTGGGACGGAGGAGAATATGGGCGTTAACTCGCCACGTGCCTCACATTTTTTCCCGTCTATTTTTCCTCCGTCCCAGGTTTCTGGATTGCGTGGCTGAAGACGAAACCGGCTCACCCGATAAGCCGCGGCCGACACACATCGTCGGCTCGATCGCACCATTCGATCCTTCACCATCAGTACGTGCAGCCATCGCTGACCTTTCGGCCGCGGGCACTCCGTCGCGATCATGGGTGGTTTGGCACTTGAGGCATTTCCGGGGGTTGTGACCGAACGGATCGCTTAAAAAATCTCGCTGTTGAAGAACTCACCGAGGAGTTCTTCGTCGGATGGACGATCCATGGGGATCGGACGGCTGACCCAGGTGACGTTCATGTAGTGTTTGAGTGAAATATTTTCGTTGGTGATGTTGCCGCCCCAGACACCGCACCCCATGCTCGACGTCATCGGCATGCCGTTCGTGAACGTGCCGGCATTGGAGCTGGATTGAACCTGGCGGACCATCATGCGGCTGACCGGTGCAACCATCGCGAGTTGATGGATGTGATCATCGTTGAACGAATAGATGCCGCACGAGTGTCCCTTGCCTCCGACTTCGAAAATCCGCCGCACCATGTCGAGCGCCATCGCAAAGCCGTGAAACTTGAAGATCGCGAGGACGGTTCCGAGCTTCTCGCGGGAAAACGCGTGTTCTTTACCGATCTTGTCTTCTTCGACGAGCAGAAATTTCTTGTCGGCTGGAATCGAGAATCCCGCGATCTCGGCAACTCGTGAAGCGGGCCGCGCAATGGTTTCGGCGGTTCGATGTCCTTCGGAATCCCAGTAGGCCGCTTCGAGAAGCTTCTTCTCCTTGGCGTTGACGAGGTAGCCGCCTTCCTTCTGAAGCTGAGCCCGCATGGCATCGTAGATCGACGCATCCACCAGCAGGTTGCCGTCGGCCGAGCATCCGGAACCGTTATCGTTGGTTTTGCTGATTCGAGTGTTTCTTGCAGCTTCCTCGACGTTGGCGGTCTCGTCGACAACCATCGTCGCGTTCCCCGCGCCGACTCCGTACGCCGGCTTGCCGGAGCTGTACGCGGCTTTCACCATCGCCGGTCCGCCGGTGGCGATCGTCAGCTCGCAAATCGACATCAATTCCTGCGCCAGCGGAATGCTCGGGCTTTCGACGCACTGCAGGATGTTTTCGGGCGCACCCGCTTTTTTCAAAGCCGCGCGCATGATGCGCACGGTCTCGAATGTTGTTTTCCGGCTGCCGGGGTGAGGAGAAAAAATGACGGCGTCCCTGCATTTGATGGCGTAAATCGCAACCGTCGCGGGAGTGACGTATGGACTGGTTACGGGAATCAGCGATGCGATGACTCCAGCCGGCTTCGCGTACTTGACGATTCCCTTTTCCGGAATCTCTTCAATGATGCCGATGCTCTTCTGACGCAATGCATCGCGCAACACGCCCAGAATCTTCGCGCGCCGTGTCGGTTCACGGCCGCCCATACCGCTCTCGTCTACGCTCATGTTGGCGAGCCGCGTGGCTGTCGTCTCGTTCGACGTGGCCCAGGCGATCGCGCGGCACAACCGATCCACCGCCGGTTGATCGTAGTTCGCGATTTCCTGCATGGCGGCGCGCGCTCCGGTCAGGAGATCCTGCGCGGATCTTCGTTCGTCCTCGCGGATGGGTCTGGTCACGTCAGTGTCCGTTGTTGCCGTTGCTGCCGTTCGATTTTGGAGGGATGCCGTCGTAGGTAACGGGAATCTTGATCCGCATCGGCCGTTCGCGCGTGTACTCTTCCATGACCTGCGCCGTCAGTCCGGCGACACGGCCCACGATGAAAACCAATTTGCCGAACAACGGCGGAAAACCCATGTCGTGAAGGACCGCACCCAGAGCGCCATCGACGTTGACCGGGAGCGGTTTGATCTTCTTCCGGGCCGCCGCTTCGATGTTGATGAGCAACTCTACGCCGTCGCCGGCAACTCCGCTTTCTCTCGCCATGTCGAACAACACGGTGGACCGGGGGTCCAGAGTGTGAACGCGGTGTCCCAAGCCCGGCAGGCGTTTCTTGTTTTGCTTCGCGTCGTCGACGATGCACTCCGCCACCTGGACGAGAGTGAGCGATTTGGAATGCGCGAGTTCGAGCCCGTCCTCGATCATGTGCATGCACGCCATGCCGGCTCCCGCATGCATATCGCCGATGGCGAGCACACCTGCCGCGACGGCAGCTTCGGGTGCCTGCCGGTTGGCGCTCGCGACCAGCCGAGACGTTGCGGCCGAAGGTGATCCCGGACCGTGATCCGACACGGCGATCAGAATCGCATCCAGAAGCCGCCGTTCTGCGGCGCTGGGCGATCTCCCGTGGTGGAGCAAAAATACGACCTCGGTAAACGACGCGTTGGCCATCAGCGACGTCATTTCCTGCCCACGGATCCAGATGTTGTTTTCGTCGGAGTTGCTTAAAGCAGTCTTCCAGGGTTCCACAGCTGTGTTTCCTCGCTAAATAATCCCGCGGCTCTGCAACGCGTCCAGATCTCCACGCGCCATGCGCAATTCACCGCAGTAAATCTCTTCGTTGTGCTCACCGAGATTGCCGCCGGGCCATCGAATTTCGCCCGGCGTGTCCGACAATCGCGGAATCACGTTGTGCATTCGAACCGCGCGGCCGTTCTGTCCGACTTCGACGGTCAGGTGTTGCGCCTGCCAATGCGCATCTTTTTCGATGTCCGCAATCGTTTGAACGGGATGTGCCGTCAACTTGTTCTTCTCGATGATTTCCATGTTGGCCGACAACGAGCGTTTTCCTATCGCGTTACGAATGGCCGTGTCCAACTCCTCGGAGTGCCGCACTCTGGCCTCGTTTGTCGCAAATCGAGGATCTTCGAGCATCTCCCCAAGTTCGTATCCTTCCAGAAAACGCTCTGCCATTTTCGGCGTCGAACCGCTGACGGCGATCCACTGCCCATCGGTCGTGCGATAACATCCGCGCGGTCCCGCATTGGTCGACCGGTTGCCCTGACGGATGCGCACCTTGCCCAGCGCAGCGTATTCCGCGGGGACAGGTCCGAGCAATGAAAACAGCGACTCGAACAGGGAAACATCGACGCTCTGGCCTTCGCCGCCGTGCACGTCGCGATGATAAAGAGCGAACATCACGGCATTCGCCGCGTACAGCCCCGACGTCATATCCGCGAGCGGGAAACTGGGAAGAACCGGCGGACGATCGGCTTCGCCATTCATCGCGGCAAAACCGCTGCCGGCTTCAACCAGCGTGCCGAAACCCGGACGATCCGCTCCCGGGCCGCCTCGACCCCATCCCGAAATTCGAAGCATCACCATTCGCGGATTCTTCGCGTGCAGCACGTCCCAGCCGAGCCCGTAACGCTCCATCGTGCCCGGTATGAACGACTCGATGAGTACATCGAAGCCGGGCAGCAAACGCATCAGAATATCCTTGCCTTCGGGCGAATCAATATTCAGCGTAATAAATCGTTTTCCGCGCGCGTACACGCTCCACCACAATGAAAGACCACCCGCCGTCCAATTACGCAAAGGATCGCCCGTTCCCGGTTGCTCGACCTTGACGACGTCCGCGCCAAAGTCGGCAAGCAGCATGCCGGCCAGCGCGCCCGCGACCATGCGGGACAAGTCCAGAACGCGGACACCGTCGAGTGGTTTCATAGCCCGTTGGGTTTCCGAATGATGCTGTTGATGTCCCAGTGACCCGGGGTGGGAGTCGGCGCATGGCCGGTCCTGACCTGAATCACTGTCGGAACTCCGGAATTCAGAGCTTCGCGAATAGCCGGTTCCAATTCGGAAGCGGCGTTGATCATGATGCCGTTGGCGCCGGAAGCGCGAGCCACTGCGGCGTAGTCGACATGCAGCGGCTTGCCGTCCACTTCAAACGTTGTTCCGAAGCGATTTTCGAGATGACGGTTTTCGATGTTGCCGATCACTCCGAACGAGGCGTTGTCCATCACGACCCAGACAACCGGAAGCTTCGCTTCAACCGCCGTGGCAACGACCGACATGTTGTTGCTGAAACAGCCATCGCCCACCAGCGCGAGCACCGGACGATCGGGCTTCGCGTACTTCACACCGAGAGCTGCCGCATGCCCGAAACCCATCGTGGCAAGGCCGCCGGGAGTGATAAACGTTCCCGGCACGTTGATCGGGAACTGTTGCCCGACACCATTCTTGTTCCACCCGACGTCCGTGACGATGTAGCCGTTTTCCGGAAGCGCTTTTCGAACATCCGCGAGGATTCTCTCAGGCCGCATCGGAAACTCGTCCGACGTGCGTTGCTTGCTCCAGTTCGAAGCAAACTCGGAACGGCCGCTCGCGATCCGCTGGCGAAGCGCGTCGCGCCGCGGTCCTGATATCTGCTTTGCCGCGGCCGCAATCATGCCCAACGCTTGTTTTGCATCGGCAATGACGCCAAGCTCCGCCGGATAGTTTCGTCCGATCTCGGCGGGATCGATATCGATATGGAAGAGCCGCGTCGGCGGAATGTCGAAGGTGAACGCCGGATCCCAGGAACTCGAGTCGGTCTCTCCGAATCGCGTCCCAACCGCAAGAATCAGGTCGGCCGTGCGGCACAATTCGTTCGCAATCGGAGCACCCCAATAGCCCGTAGCGCCCGCCAATAACGGATGCGTATCGGGAAGCGACCCTTTGCCCATCAGGCTGTGCGCGACCGGAACATCGAGCGCTTCCGCCAATGCTTTCAACTCATCCGTCGCACCCGACAGGTGAACGCCGCCTCCCGCAAAAATGATGGGCTGACTGGCGGACGCCAATTCCTTCGCAATGAGCTTCGCCACCTGCGCGTCGATCGCAGGACGCGCAATGGCCGCGGGCTTCAGGTTGAACGCGCCGTTCGGAAGTTCGGCGGAAAAGAAATCCATCGGAACGTCCACCAGCACGGGGCCCGGCCGTCCTGTTTGCGACAGGTGAAATGCGCGCTCCATGATTCGCGGAAGATCTTCCGCACGCGGAACCCGATAGATGCGTTTGCAGAATGGCCGGCAGATCTCGAACTGATCGCCGTCGAGGTGAAGATTCACTTCCTGATGCGGATGCCGGCCGTGATAGTACGACTGGACATCACCGACAATCGCAACGAGCGGAATCGAATCGAGCGCCGCGTTAGCGATTCCTGTGACAGAATTCGTCAGGCCCGGACCCACGTGGAGCAGGAGTACGCCGGGCTTTTGCGCAACTCGGGCATAGCCGTCCGCCGCATGAGCCGCGAGCTGTTCGTGACGTGTGGTGATGAAACGAACCCGGCTGCGACTCAGCGCATCGAGCATCTGGACAACAGTGTGTCCGCACAATCCGAAAATAACTTCGACACCCAGTTGTTCGAGATAATCGACCAGCTGCACCGCTGCGATCTGACGTCCGAGCTGCGGCGCATTGCCGGAACTCTCTCTGAGATTCATCGTCCGAGTTTCCGCCATTGGCACTCCTTGACTGCCTTCACCAATCGCCTGCGACTCCGCACGCCCGTCAACTCACACACGTCCGGCAGTCTGGCTTGTTGTATGGATGATAATACAAGTTTTAATAACACTCACGCAATGAGTTATAGTGTGCGCCATGCTGAAACGCGAGCAGCGAGTTGTCCCCCTTTACTATCAGGTCCAACATACGATCTCTCAGCGTATTAGTCGTGGAGAATATGCCCCCGGTTCGCAACTTCCATCGGAAAGTGAGCTCAGCCGGGAGCTGGGTGTCAGTCGAGTCACGGTGCGCGAAGCGTTGCGTGTTCTGGCGCAGGAAAACGTGCTGGTCAAAATACAGGGACGGGGAACGTTTGTCGCCGACAATCCTTTGATCGCACAGCCCTCTCGAAAGTTTACGGGTTCGCTCGAAGATCTCTACGATCAGTTGGATCGCGTTTCAGTGAAGAACGTCGATATTGCGCAGATTCCGATCACGGATGAGTTTCGCTCGCTGCTTGGATTAGCCGACGACGTCAAGGAAGTGGTCCGAATAAAACGAACGCGTTATGTCGATGACGCTCCGTACGCGTACACCATCAACGTGCTGCCTCTCGAGATCGGCACTCATCTCAACAAGCATAATCTTCACAGTTCGCCGCTCGTGCGGATACTCGAAGAAGAGTTGAAGATCCAAATTTCCGATGCGCACGAAACGATCACTGCCAGCGCGGCCGATACCGAGGTCGCGCAATCGCTCGATCTTCCGTTCCTGTCGCCGGTGATGCACGTCCGGCGCGTGCTGTTCACCGTTGAGGAAAAACCTTTGCAGGTCGTGGACAGCTACTATCGCGCGGATAAGTTCCACTACTCGGTGCACCTGGTGAGAGTTCTGGACAAAGGCAAGTGGTCCTGGTCGCAAAAGGTACTGAACGAGCCGGCGTTACGGTAAGTTGCTCCTTTCGATCTTCTTTTCCGACATCCTGCCGATCTTCCTGATTGCATCTGCCGGCTTCATCCTGTCGCGATGGCTGCGCGCGGACGTCAAGACGATCGCCCACGTTGTTTTCTATGCGCTGCTTCCCTGTCTCGTTTTCAATCTGCTGGTGAAATCGCAGCAGAGCAGTCCGCAGCTCGTACAGATGGCTGGGCTCGCCTTCCTGTGTGTTTCTTCGATGGGATTGATCGGTTATGTGGTGTCGCGTCCGCTTCGTTTGAGCAAACCGGAGCTCAGCGCATTCCTTCTCGTGGTGATGATTTCCAACGGCGGCAACTACGGTCTGCCGGTCGTTCTCTTCGCATTTGGTCCACAGGCGCTCACTTACGCCACCGTCTTCTTCGTTGCGAGCTCGATTCTTACAAATACCCTTGGCGTGTTCATTGCAGCGTCTGGACGCCGGAACGCGGGCGGCGCGTTTCTGCGGATATTCAAGGTACCGGTGATCTATTCCGTCGCTTTGGCGCTGCTCGTCCGTGGGTTGGGAATCACGATTCCGGACGGAATCATGAGACCCATCACTATGCTGAGTGACGGAACTCTGCCGCTGATGATCATCGTTCTGGGGATGCAGCTCGAGCGCGCCGTCAAACCGAAACGTTTTGCGCCGGTGGGGGCGGCGGTCGCCGTATCGCTGCTCGTGGCTCCGATCGTGGCGTTGTGGTTGACGAAGCTGCTGGGAATTACCGGAGCCGCGCGTCAGGCGGGAGTCGTGTTGTCATCCATGCCCGTCGCGGTGATCACAACGATCATCGCCATCGAATTTGACCTGGATCCGACGTTCGTCACCGCAACGGTTTTTGCTTCGACGGTGCTCAGTCCGATCACCCTCACGTTAGTCATCGCCTATTTGAAATGAACCAGTGCCCATTGCGACGTGTCGCCACGAAGCCCGTCGCTTGGCGCTCCGGGTTCTGAACACTCACCTCGTGCGCGCAAATTGTCAGAACCCGGAGCGCAGCGACGGGCTTCGTGCCGACATTAAGGGTGAGGTACAGTAGGCTTATGAAAATCGGTGGTCTTCTGCACATCAACATTCGATCCTCAACAGATGATCTGCCCGCGCTCGAAAAGTTTTATCGGGACGCGTTGGGTTTAAAAGCGGGCTACCGGCCGAACTTCAAGCGTCCCGGCGTGTGGTTGTACGACGGCAGCGAACCTCTGATTCATATCAGCACGGATTTCCCGGAAGGCTCGATTGCGAAACACCGGAACCACAACGGCAGCGTCGACCACATTGCGTTCCGATGTACGGGTTCGGCGGAAATGCGTGCGCGGCTTGCAGAGCGTGGGATTGAATTTCAGGAACAGAATGTCGAGAACGCGGGCTACCAGATTTTCATCACCGATCCGGTCGGCACGCGGCTCGAATTCAATTTTCCGAACAGCGAAGCGCCGAAGTAATCACGCCAGACCGGCAGCGGCCAGCGAAGCGTGAATGGTTTCGTAGTCGCGCTTGAGCAGACCGATGACCGTTTCCCGAGGCAGAGTCAGCGTGTCGCGTCCGGATTCGGCGCCGCCAAGCCCCGTCCACTCGGGCTGGCATTCCGTCGGACCATCGAAGTTGATCGCTTTCAGCGCGCGCGCCGCGAGATTGAAATCGACCATTCCCGTGCCGACCGGCACCTGACGCGTCGTCCAGCCGTTGACCGATCCGCCTCCGCGTCCGCCGCCTCGTCCCGCTCCGCGACCATCAGCGACCGCCGGCGTGGGATCCGCTTTTTCCACGACCTCGTCCTTCCACACAAATCCGCCGATGTATGGCGCGGCCCACATGATCATCGCGGCCATATTGGATTGCGAGACCTGGATCCAGTGTCCGGTATCGAAATGAAGGCTGATGTATTTCGGATCGAAGGTCCGGACGAGTTCGAGATAGTCGAAGAAAGGTCCGCCCTGCGGGTGATACATCGCCTTCGTGCCGTACTTCTCTTCCAGCTTGACGAGCGCTTCAAGCCGCGGTTTGAATGCATCGATCTGCGGGCCGTACGGCTTCGTGCTGTCAAAGCCGCCAAAGCCTCTCCACCAGTGGGGACGAATGCCGAGCGACGCCGCTGTCCCCAGCATCTCTTCGACATAAGGCGTCTTTGTATCGGCGATGTCGGCGGCCATCGACGTCACAGCGATGCCGTTCTTTTCGAGCGCCTTCACGAAAACCGGCAAGTCGGTTTTGACTTTTTCCGGCTGCACGTGGCCGGGATACGCACGCACCGTCAGGTCAATCGTGGTGTTGCCGATCTGATGACATGCTTCCGCAACCTCCTCCGGCTTGCGCAGCCAATGAAGCGTGCGGGAATAGGCGTCGATCTTGATTTTCTTCGCGGCCGGCGCGGTCTGGCCGAACCCCGTCTTCGATGCGACACCAGCGGCAAGCGTCGCAGCGCCCAACTTGAGAAGGTCGCGTCTCTGCATTTCGCTTACTTCACATTCTGCCGCTTCACGGCTTTGAGGATCACGGGCAGACCCGAGTAGTTTTCGAACGCCACCGACTTGGCGCTGTTGTCGATAGTGACCGGGCTCCAGAGCGATGCCTTGCCCTCACCGATGCCGGTCGAGTTCAGACGCAGTTCGATGATGGAGAACGGATAATCGGTTGTCGTGCCGGCGCCGGTGGGCTTCCAGAAGGTGTTGAAGGCGCCGAGCCTGCGGTCGGTCGCCAGGATGATGCGTTCGTTGCCGTCGGGTTGTGGCAGTCGATAAGCGTAGCGAATCGAATAACCCACGGTTTCGGATGTCCACAGCATTCCAACACTGGGTGCTTTCTGCAAAGCGACGGCCAACGACGTAGTCGGTGTCATCGGCGGTGGAGGCGGCGGGGGTGCATCCGCGCCGCGGGCTCCACGTGCGCCACGACCGCCACGACCTCCCCGTCCGGCAGCGGCTTGCACATCGTCGCCGGCGGCTCCGGCATTTCCCGCGCCTGCAGCCGCGGCGCCACGATTGCCGCGTCCGTTACCGCGACCGCCGTATCCGTCGTCGGTGGGTGGCGGCGGTGGAGGTTGCGGCGGTGAAGTCCACGCCTTCACAAATTGATCCCGTTCGGCGTCCGTCGACCACGCAAAAAGTTCGATGCGAACAGCCTGACCGGAACTCGCGACATTATCCGTGGTCGCGGTAAACCGTACGACGGGCTTTGTCGAAGTTTGAGCGCTCACAAAGATGGAGAGGGCCAAAATTGCAATCAACGCCGCGGTGAATAAAAAGCCCCGCGCTCGACCGTTTCGGGACATTGTATAGTCCTCCTCTAAAGCGGCTACGGCATTTTACGGATTTTAATGCTGCTATTGTATAGTCCTCCATACAACAAGATAATAAATATTCTTCAGTGAGGAACCGAATGATGAAGCGCATCCATATTTATGGGGTTGTGGCCGCAATTACCTTTTCCGCGCTATCACTGGCGGGACAAACCCGGGGAGCGGGCGGACGCGGACAAGGCGGTCGAGGCGATCCGTGGCCGGGGATGAAGAAACTCCTGCTGGTCGCCGATGTTCAGACGGGCTACCATCACGACTCCCTGAACCACGCCATGGCGACCGTCGAGAAGCTGGGGCGGGAGTCCGGCGTTTACGTCACCGTTCTTCGGACGGATACTCAGCTGATCACGAAACAGCCCATCGCCGGACAGGGGAAATACGCGGGCGGCAACATCAATGTGAAGCCGCTGGATTTCTACGATGCCCTGTTTCTTCTCCCGAGCGGCGACGGAACGATGAGCGAGCAACAAAAGAAAGATCTGCTCGCGTTCGTCCGCGACGATGGCAAGGGTCTCGTCGTCGGCCATGCGGCCGGCGTTGCGTTCACTCGAAAGGACGCGTCGCTGACATGGCCCGAGTGGGGGGATCTCATCGGCGGTCTCATGGATCGCATCGATGGTCATGCGGGCGAATTCCACGCGACCTCCAGAATCATTGTCGAGGATCCCAACTTCCCGGGCGCGATGTCCTTCGGCAGTTCCACGTTCATGTTTGATGAGCAGCATCCTGTGTTGATGCCGCCGTATTCGCGCGACAAGGTTCACGTGATTCTGCGCCTCGATCCGGCTTCGCTGACGGAACAGCAGCGTGCCATGCGTCCTGACCGAGACTTCCCTGTGGTGTGGGCGCGTCAGTACGGCAAAGGCCGCGTCTATAACGTCGGCTGGGGCGAATACGACGTGACGTGGGACAATCCGGGATTCCAGAAGATGGTTTTCGAAGGCATCAAGTGGGCGCTCGGAATCGTTCCCGGTGACGTGACGCCGCGGCCGATGCCGAAGGCAACTGCTCCGGGGAAGCATTGAGACCCAGGCGGAAACGAGAATGGCGAGAGCGATCACGGACGACGAGAAACAATACGCGCACACGCTGCTCGAGCGGGCTCGCGCCGCAGTAAAAGCCAGCGAACATCACGATCAGGCGCGAGTGGATCACCTGTGCCGCGCGATGGCATGGGCGACAGCGAACGAGCCCACATTCGTCGCGTTGACACGCATGAGCGTTGAAGAGAGCGACATGGGCAGCCTGGATGGCGTTCCCGCACGACGTTTCAAAATCGCCGGTATATTGCGCGACGCTCTCCGTCAAAAGACGATCGGCGTCATCGAGGAGATTCCCGAAAAAGGAATCGTCAAATATGCGAAGCCCGTTGGAGTCATCGCAGGACTATGCCCGGTCACGAATCCGCTCGTCACCATGGTGAACATGGCCATCAACGCGCTGAAATGCCGCGATGCCGTAATCTTTTCTCCACATCCGCTCAGCAAACGAACCGCTCTGGAAACCACGCGCATATTGAGAGCGGCGCTGAAGAAGCAGGACGCGCCCGAAGACATCATTCAATGCCTCGAAAAGCCGACGATCCCTCTCGCGCAGGAGTTGATGTCCATCTGTGACCTGACCATCGCCACCGGTGGCGCCGCGATGGTGCGCGCGGCCTACAGTTCCGGCAAACCCGCATACGGCGTGGGCGCGGGCAATGCGACGATCATCATCGATGAGACTGCGAATATCGAGGAAGCGGCCGCCAACACACGAATCAGCAAGACTCACAATCACGGCTCCGGATGTTCGTGCGACGGAAACGCCTTAATCGAAGCCTCCATATACGACCGGTTCATTGCCCAACTCGAGAAGGAAGGCGGCTATCTGGCGACGAGTGAAGACAAGAAAAACCTTCAGGCCGCCATGTGGGACGCCGAAGGTCGAAGGACTATCGAGACCGTCGCCCGCTCCGCCGCTCGCATCGCGGCGATCGCCGGAATTGAGCTGCCGGCGGGCAAGCAGTTCATCATCGTTCCCGAAGACAAGATCGGGCGCGAGCATCGCTTCTCGGGCGAAAAACTGTCGCCGGTGCTGGCCGTTTTCAAATACAGCGGCTTTGAAAACGCATTGAACATGGTCAGCAGGATTTTCGAAGTCGGGGGCAAGGGCCACTCGTGCGGCATCTATTCTTTCGACAAGGACCACATCCATCGGCTGGCGTTGATGGCGCCCGTCAGCCGCATCATGGTGCGTCAGCCTCAGGTGCGGGGAAATTCCGGAGCGTTCAACAACGGAATGCCCATGACCGCCAGCCTTGGCTGCGGCACATGGGGCGGCAACATCACCAGCGAAAACATCAGCGTGAAGCACTACATGAACGTCACCTGGGTGAGTGAAATCATCCCCGAAGACCGCCCCAGCGAGCAGGAGATCTTCGGGGAGTTCTTTAACAGTGAAACGTTTTAGCAATCCCAGAAAATTCCGGAAAGCTGAAGTGGTTTCATCAGCTCATCCATCAACCAGGTTGAGTTACCGATGAAGCGGGTTTTCGATTCGTAACTGAGGAAACCGGCTGAAATCGCGATCGGCCGATAAAAGTTTCTTGATTCCGTGCCCAATACACAGCGCGGCAATGCGGGCATCGTGAACCGCGCCTCCCTGGACGTTGGACTTTTTCAGCAGCGGATCGAGAGTGTCATAAAAACCGTTGTCTTCACTCAAGAGGACCAGCGTGGGTGACTGCATCCAGGCCCGGATCTGCTGAAGCGTGGCCTCGACAGGCGTGGGCGGTTTGTAGATCTTTGGATGAGTCACAATCGAATAAAACTCAAATAGGCACGGCCAGGGAATGGCCCACATGGCGGCGCCTTCGGCGAGTCCCGTTACAACGGAAAGAGCTTCATCGTGCCAGGTAGAATCGGCACGATGTGCATACACAAGAATGTTGGTGTCAATTGCCGTCATCTATTTCAGCCGGTAGGCGAGATCCCTCAACGAGGCCCAATCTCCCTCAGCGATCGACGGCTGCAGCCCTTTTCCTTTGAATGCCCGGCGGGGCAAGCGGAATCGTTCAACAGGCGGTTTCGATTTGAGCTGTCGCCGCAGTGCATCCTCGATGACTTCACGCAAAGTTCGATTCTCTTTCTGCGCCTGCCGCCTGGCTTTCTCCAACAGGTCATCGGCAATCTCGATTGTTGTCTTCATATGGGTAACCATATCAGCCAGTATGGCAGCCCGTCAAATCGTTGGGGCTAACTAGTCTAAGACTAGTCTGATGAAGATTTTCCCTTCGAAAGCGCGAATGCGAGATTGTTACGGGCAAGCGGATAATCCGGTTGCAGTGTGAGCGCGCGCCTGCAGTCGGCGGCTGCCTCGTCGTAGGAAGCCATCGCGTTCTCGGCGGCGCAAATGTTGTTATAGGCAGCCGCATACTCGGGCCGCAGACGAAGGGCCCGGCGGCCGGACTCGAGGGCTCCCTGATAATCGCCCCGGCGAAACTGGACCAGGCTCAGGTCCAGCCAGTGTTCAGGCGCCGCGTCGCGGGCGATGTCCCGCATGAGATTCTGAGACTGAACGTCGGACGGGCTCAACTCCACAGCGCGCCGCACCGTTGCCAGCGCCTCCGCGTGGCGGCCCACGGAGCGAAGCCATCTTGCGTAATAGAAGTAACTCACCGGATTGCCGGGTTCGTACTGCTGCGCAAGTTGGAAGTGATGGTCCGCCTCCTCGGGTTTTCCAAGGGACCCCTTCAGAATACCCATGTTGATATGCAGGTACGCGTAATAGGGCGAGTATTGAAGCGCGCGGTTGAAATAGTCCTCGGCGGCCTTTTGGTTCCCCTGCTCCATCTGAATGAGACCGTAGTTCATAAGACCGCGGCCATTCTCCGGACTCTTCTGGATAACATCCAGCCACAGCGACTCGTCGGTGCGCCACACACGATTGCGCTGATGTGTTCCAAACGCATGCGCCGCGAGAATGGCCACACATCCCAGGACAGCCGCCGGCTTCGTCCAGTTTGTCGTGGCAAGAATTGCTTCACGGCGTATCCAGATCACACCGAGAAAAGAGGCAGCGGCGAGCACGGCCCCGGCAAACGGAAAGTACATCCGATGGTCATTCATCACTTCGGCCAGAGGTATGACGCTGGATGTGGGCAGCAGCGTCAGGAAGAACCAGACGATACCGAACGCGATCGGGGTCGTCTCGCGCTTTCGCGACGCCACGACTGCGGCCCAGAGAGCGGAGGCAATGAAGACGATACCGATGAGAACACGATCGTCGAAAGGGTTGGTGATGATCTTCCAGTCCGTGTCGGCAGTCAGGTTCATCGGCAGCAGGAACGTGAGCGCATAGTGCAAAATAACGAAAGGCTGCGTCATCAAATAGGACACTCGCGATGTCCCGCCGGGAACCCACGTCTCGGCGAGCCTCATGCTGATCGCGACAAGTCCTCCGCACACCGCAACCGCCGGCCATGTGTCCCGCAGGACGGCCGCGAATCGGCGCGGCCGCAACAACTGCCCGAGTGACAGGTTGTATTCAAACAGCCCGGCATAGACGAAAATCAGCGCAGCGGCCATTGCGCCCTGCTCTTTCGCGAGAACGGCGGCAGCGGCCGGGATCAGGTAGAGCGCCCAACGACGAGTCCTGCCCCCGCGCGCGAACAGCAGAAGCGCGAGGATAGCGCCGAACGTGGACAAGATTTCCGACCTTGCAATGATGTAGTTCACCGTTTCCGCGTTTGCGGTGTGAAGCGCATACCAACTGACCGCAAACAACGCCAGCCACTTGTTCCGGCGATGCGGTTGAGCCCGATCGAGAAGACGGCGCATCAGGAACAGCATCGCGATGCACTGAATGATGAACAGCGCAAAGGCGGTCGCATGAAACACAATGGGATTGAGACCGCCGGCGATGCGGTAGTCGACGGCGAGTGTCGTCGTTACCAGCGGCCGGTAGCTCTGGTGCGATGGATTCGAGCTGAATGTCGCGGCGCTTTTGAAGAACAAAGGAATGTTACGGACATCGCGAATGTACGCGTTGTTCTCAATCGTGTGAACATCGTCAAAATGAAACTCGTTCCGGAAATGATTGGCGTAAGTCGCAATGACGGCCGCCAGCGCCAGCGCGCAAACGACCGGATAAGCTCGCCGCTCGTTGATCCAGGCGCTCACGAGCGTCCTCCATCGGATCGTTTCATTCCGCCGCGTGCCGCGCCGGCGAGAGCGAGATGGCCGGCCAGCTTGCTGAGTTCCCGGCGGAGGCGAATCTGTTGGGCGTAGAAAAAAAAGCCGGCGGAGAGAAACGCCAGCGTCAGGATGTAAAGAATAATGTCGGCTCCGCGCCCGATTCCGAGCACGTTGGCAAACCTCGTCACTTGCGCCGGGTTGACCACCGCAACCATGGCGGCGAACCACACGATCGACCGGCTCACCCGGAATTTCCATGAAAACGGCCGTCGACCCGGAAGCAAGTCGCGCACGATGGCGGCAGAAAGAGTTCCACAAGCGATCCACTGGAAGACGTTCATTTGATCACCCGCCCTGCGACGAGATGTCCGACGATTCCGATCGCGTTCCAGCCGCGCTGGCCCTTTGCCAGAGTCTCTTCGGTGTATCGAATCGTGACCGGCAATTCGCACCAGCGGAGCTGCTGGACATTCAGTTGTTCGACTATTTCGGAGGCGTGGGCCATACCGTCCTGAGTCATGCGTATCTGTTCTGCGGCCCGGCGCGACAGTGCGCGCAGGCCATTGTGCGGATCCGTGACGGTCACGGCTGAGAAAACCCGCGTGAATGCTCGGGCTGCGAGCAGCAGGACACGCCGTCCGAAAGGCATGTCGAGGGCGCGGCCAAGAAACCTGGACCCGAGGGCTGCATCGACTCGTCCGGCGAGGACCGGTTCGATCAGCCGTGGAATGTCGCGAGCGTCGTGCTGGCCGTCGCCATCGAAAGTAACGATCACGTGGGCGCCGCGATTCAGTGCGAATGCGATTCCGGTCCGGAGCGCGGCTCCCTGACCGCAATTGATCGGATGGCTCAACACCCAGACCGGATGGTTTGCGGCGACCGATCGTGTCGCATCGGAGGATCCATCGTCCACAACGACAATCTCGGCATCGACGGTCTTTAAACTTCGAAGCGTGCCGTCGAGCCGCGAGCCTTCGTTGTACGCGGCAATGACGATCCACACGCGCGGCCGGCTCGAGACCGGCATTGAACGAGAAGACTGGTCGAACATTGCGAAGTAATCCTTCCCTGGAAAAGGAGGGCAACTGGCCGGTGTCTCCAATTGCCCCCTGGCTGTTGTTACGGAGCGAGAACGTTCACACCGATGATGCTCATCCGTCCATTCGTTAGCGTCCGCGTGTCTCCGCCGGTGGAACAGGTCACACTGATCGTCACCGACGAGGCGGCGCTGGAAGCCGTGAACACTCCATTCAGCGAAATGCCTCCTTTCGCTGTTTGTTGCGGATTGCTCACAAGGAGCGTATCCAACCGATCAAGTTCCGTGGACACACCGTTCTGAACTGCAACGAGAGCGCACGAAACCTCCTTCTGACCGCTGGCGAAGGGCGCATTCAACTTCGCATCGACGATGTACGAATTGCTGCCGGATACGACCTGCGAGAGCACGCCCGCGGCAGTCCCGGTGATGTCCGCCGACGCGAACTTTTTGTGGTAGCCGACAGTGGTTCCGGCCGGTCCAGGAGATCCGGCAATGCCCTGCAGTCCCGTATCGCCCTTGGGGCCCGCGGCACCTTGGGGTCCTGCACTGCCTTGCGTTCCTGTGTCCCCTTTGGATCCGGTGTTGCCTTGAGGTCCCGTATCCCCTTTGGGTCCGGCGGCGCCTTGGGATCCGGTGCTCCCTTGAAGTCCATTATCCCCTTTGGGTCCCGTGTCACCCTGAGCTCCTGTATCGCCCTTGGGGCCGGCGCTGCCTTGGGGTCCGGTGTCTCCTTTGAGTCCTGCGCTGCCCTGCGATCCCGTCTCACCTTTAGGTCCCGTATCGCCTTTGGGGCCGGCGCT
>CAZPBY010000033.1:0-78762 GCA_964584785.1 uncultured Solibacteraceae bacterium | reverse complement strand
GGAAATATATCACCCGTGCAGTCACCACATCGCCTCGGACTTTGACGTTACCCTGGGAATCCGTGTGACCGCGCCTACAGCAACGCCGCAAGGTGACTCTTCACGCTCTCACCGAGGAGTTCGAGGTTGTACCCGCCCTCAAGTAAGCCGATCACTCGGCCGCTGGAGTGTTTTTCGGCGATCCGTAAAACTTCCTTGGTCATCTCCGCGAAATCCGAATCTTCGAGCATAAGACCGCCGAGCAGGTCGCCGCGACGCGAGTCGAAGCCGGCGGAAATGATGACGAGGTCCGGCGGAAATTTCTTTTCAATGGCGTGAAGCGCGCCCGTGAACGCTTCTCGATGTGTACGGGCCCCGGTTCCGCCACGCAGAGGAATATTCAAGGTAAAACCTTCGCCTTTTCCGCCACCGGTCTCGTCGGAAGATCCTGTTCCCGGGTAAAAGGGATACTGATGCGTCGAGAAATAAAACACCGTCGGATCCGTCCAGAAGATGTCCTGTGTGCCGTTGCCATGGTGAACATCCCAGTCGATGATCAGAACTCGCTCGACGCCATACTTCGACTGTGCATATCGAGCACCGATTGCGGCGTTGTTGAACAGACAAAATCCCATCGCGCCGGCTACGGTCGCGTGATGGCCCGGCGGCCGGACGAGCCCGAATGCGCGGCCACCCTCCTCCTTCATCGCAACATCCACGGCAGTGATCGCAGCTCCAGCAGCGAGAAGAGCAACTTCGTACGACTCACGGCAGATCTGTGTGTCGGCATCGAGGAAACGTGCGCCCTGTTCACACTGGACTCGGACGTGTTCGACCATGGCTTCGCGGTGACATCGAGTCAGGTCCTGGACTGAAGCCGGCGACGGTTTCACAGAATGCAGACGTTTCGGAAGGCCGCTGGAATCGATCGCCGTCAGAACGGCTTCGAGACGGCGGGCCGTTTCAGGGTGGTGGACCCCCGTGTTGTGTGTCAGGTACGCCGGGTCGTAGATCAGCGAAACAGACATAAATCTGGCTACTTCGACATCATATATGTGACCTTCGCAATCAGGGCGCGATCGATCGTGGAGTTCGACACGCTATCCCGCCGCTCGTTGTACACGAGGAAGAAATCGCTCAATGGGCGGTGGATGACATTGAACCGGACATTCGACGTCCACTGACGCGTGTCGCTGTTGTACTGGACCAGGGCGTTCAGAAACATGCGCGTCGAGAAGCTGTAATTCACCCGCATCGATAGCAGGTTCGTGTCAAAACTTCCCTGCGGCAGGTCGACATTGTTTTTGGTGTAACTGAAAGACGTGTTGAATCGATAGTTCACGCGCCACGATCCGCCAAGGGTGTATGAGTGCTTGAAGCCGGTATAGAAATTTCCAACTGCCCACCGCGCATTGCCGGACAAGCGCCGGCTCCGGTCCGTATTGCCGGTGAAGAACCATTCGTTGAACGTATAGCGTCCTGTGGGGACTGTAATGGTGCGGGTGGCAGTCTTGTTGATATCGAAACCCTTCGACAGTAATTCCAACGACGGATTGGCACCGATCTCGATGAACGCTCCGTTCTGAAAGTTGAAGGGCAGGTGGTAGTCGATATACCTCGTGTCGAGACGGCCGCTCTTGTCCAGGACGTAATCGATCTGCGAATGCGGCATGATCTGTCGCAGAACTCTTCGCATACGAACGGGCCGGAAAGATCGTCCGACATAGGCCGCGCCTTTGCGAACGCCAAGCCTCGGAACGAATCCCATCTCATTATTGAAGTTCTGCTCGACGTTCGTGAAGGAACTCCGAAATCCCCATTTCAGGTCCTGATAACCGATGGACGCGCGTCCGGCAAAGTTATGGTGGCCTTGATCGGCAGGAACGGTTCCGGTGTCGAAACGGGTGAACGAACGGGCAATATATGCGTTCACGGTGGTGTATCGGCCGAAGCGAAAATTCGCATCGCCACCGGCCACACGGTTCGAGCGGGGTGAGTCCATAACTTCCTTGTCGGTCATCATGAAACCGATATCGGAGTTCTTCAGGATGTTGCGGCGAAGCCGCGCAACGCTGAAATTGATGGCAGGAAGAGTCCCCGAACCGCGCTGCTGCATGTTCAGGAGACCGATTTCGAATTTGCCCGTACGACCGGTGAGGCGCGTTCCACCCAGAATGGGAACGGCTTCGCCAGTCGATGCAGAGATGCCAATATTGCGGCTGAAGAAGAACACCATGTCGTTATTGATCACGTTCTGCCGGCCGCCGCCTCCGCCACCTCCTCCACCGCCGCCTCCGCCGACAGTTCCACCGCCGCGATCGTTGGCAACGCCGAATTGAAAGATGCCGGAGTTTTCCAGGAAGAAGTCACGCTTTTCGGGAAAGAACAGACTGAAACGAGTCAGATTGATCTGCTGCTCGTCCGCTTCGACCTGCGAGAAATCCGTTCGATACGTGAAATCCCACGTCAAACCGGAAGTCACGCCATACTTCAAATCGATCCCCGCGTCGGACTTGTAATCGTCCTGGCGTGTCTGCAGATTCTGCGAGTAGCTGGATGTCACGAACGGCTTCACCCGGATGTTCGCGCCGGGCTTGATGCCTTCGAGATCTTCTAGAGTCCCGGCCAGCGATACGCGTTGGATGTTGTAGATGCGCGGCAAAGGCGACCAGTAGCTGTCCTCGTTTCGGACGTTGCTTCGAAGAGTGCGGTGGAAGTTGATTCCCCAGGTCTGAATGTCGTTGTCTCGAAATTTGAGCGTCTTGAATGGAATGGCCATTTCGGCGATCCACCCATCCGCCTCGACGTGAGTCTTTACGGTCCACACGGCGTCCCAGCTGGCATTGACCTCACGACCTTCATTGATCATCTGCGCATCCCATTTTGCGCCTGCCGCATTCACCGCGAACTGATAGCCATTTCGTTGATCGTGGAACGTGTCGAGAACGATTTCGATGCCGTCACCGTCACTCGAACTGAAATCTTTCTTCAAATCGCTGATCACGACATTGTCGGCGTGCGAATCGAAAGCGTGAACACCGATATAAAGGTTCTCCGAATCGTAAAGAACCCGGACTTCCGTCTTTTCGGTCGCCGCTTCACCTTCCTTGGGCTCACTTTGAATGAAGTCCGTGGCGATCGGGGCGGTGTCCCAGGCACGTTCCTCGAAACGTCCGTCAATGGTGATCTTTTCGGTTGCCTTGACGCTCGCGAGCCGTCGTCCCAAATGCGCTGTGTTGTAATCGATTTTGTCGGCGGGCGGTGCGGCCAGACCCATCACGAGCAGTAAAGCCAATGAAAGCATGAGTGCGGGATATTAGCATGAAGCCCGAAGCGACATCGACGGGGTTCGTGGTAGATTTTCGCGCCATGAAATACCGAAGCGCAAACTGGTTTGCAACACGGGGCGTCGACTCGTTCCTGCACAGAGCCTGGGTCAAGACGGAGGGATTCACCGACGAAGTCTTTCGTGGACGGCCCGTCATCGGCATCTCCAACAGCTGGAGTGAACTCACCAACTGCAACGCCCACCTTCGACTGGTGGCGGACGCCGTCAAACGAGGCGTATGGCAGGCGGGCGGCTTTCCGCTCGAATTCCCGACAATGTCGCTGGGTGAAGCCCTTATGAAACCCACGGCTATGCTGTACCGCAATTTAATGTCGATGGACGTCGAAGAAACGATCCGAGCCAACCCGATCGACGGAGTCGTCATGCTCGCAGGTTGCGACAAGACGGTCCCGGCGAACCTGATGGGCGCCGCAAGCGTCAACGTCCCGTCGCTGATGATTACCGGCGGACCGATGCTTAACGGACACTGGCGGAATCGAGATGTGGGTGTCACCGATTGCTGGCGCATCAACGAAGAGTTGCGCGGCGGCCGCTTCACCGAAGAAGAGATGCAGGAAGTTGAAAGTTGCCTGGGTCGAAGTGCAGGACATTGCATGGTGATGGGCACGGCTTCAACCATGGCTTGCATGGTCGAAGCGCTCGGCATGACCTTGCCCGGCGCGGCGGCGATCCCGGCAGCGGATTCCCGTCGATATCAGGCTGCCGAAGCTGCCGGACGGCAGATCGTCGAACTCGTGAAGGCCAATATCCGCCCATCGGACATCCTCACCCGAAAGGCGTTTGAAAACGCCGTTCGCGTCCTTCATGCGATCAGCGGTTCCACGAACGCCGTCATTCATCTCATCGCGATCGCGGGACGCATCGGCATCGATTTACCGTTGACGGTGTTCGACGACCTTTCTCGCGACACACCGTGGCTCGTGAACCTGAAGCCCGCCGGTCAATTCATGATGGAGGATTTTTATTACGCCGGTGGCTTGCCGGCGTTGATGCATGAGATTCGGGATCTGCTGCACCTGGATGCACTGACCGTCTCGGGGAAAAGCGTGCGCGACAATCTCGCCCGCGCCGAAAACGTGAATCGACAGGTGATCGCGAACCGGGATAGTCCGTTTCGCTCGGACGGCGGACTGATCGTCCTGCGAGGCAACATCTGTCCACACGGCGCGATCCTCAAACAGGCCGCCGCAACCGAACGTCTGCTGCAGCACGAAGGCCGCGCGGTTGTTTTTGAAGACTTCGACGATTTGCATCGCCGGGTCGACGATCCGGCGCTGGACATCGACGAGAACTCCGTAATGGTGCTACAGAATGCCGGACCCAAAGGCGGGCCGGGCATGCCGGAATGGGGACACCTGCCGATCCCGAAGAAGTTGCTCGAACGGAATGTCATGGACCTTGTGCGGATCAGTGATGCGCGAATGAGCGGGACCGCTTACGGAACCGCAATCCTGCACATCTCGCCGGAATCGGCCGTCGGCGGGCCTTTCGCGGCGGTTCGCACGGGAGATCGAATCGAACTGGATTCACGCAACCGTCGACTGACCCTGAAAGTGGACGATCGAGAGATCGCTCGGCGACTCGAGGAGTGGCGACCGCGGCCTCCGAAATATACCCGCGGTTACGGACACGTCTTTCTCAACCACGTTCTTCAGGCCGAAGACGGATGTGATTTTGACTTCCTTCGTGGCCGGTCCGAAGTGGAAACCGCAGCACAAACCTACGGTTAGGAAATCGGGAAATTGTGACGGTCGTGTGGTAGAGTCGGGCCTTCCAAACAACCTGGAGGGCAAATGAAACGTCGCCGAATCCTTTGGTTTCTGCTTGCGACCTTCGTTGTCACGGCAATCGCGGCAGGACCCGCTTACCAGGCGCAGACGGTGCGATCCGTTTACGCCATCAGAGACGCAAAGATTTATCCCGTTTCAGGACCCGTGCTCCCTCGCGGCACCATCGTGATCCGCAATGGGCTCATCGATGCCATCGGCGCAAACGTTCAGCCGCCGGCGGAAGCCACAGTCATCGATGGCAACGGTCTGACGGTTTATCCGGGACTCATCGACAGCTTCACGGATACGGGACTGCCCAACCCTCCACCAGCCGCGGGCGAGCGTGGACAAGGCGGCGGACAAAGAGGTCAGCGAGGCGGCGGTGGCGGAGAGCCACAGCAGCGCGCTCCTCAGAACGCCCACGAAGCAATCTTTCAAACTCCTCTCGGATTGAATCCGGATCGCAAGGTGGCTCAGGAAGTCCAGGCCGAGGGGAAGAATGTCGAAGCATCGCGAAGCGCCGGCATCACCAGCGCTCTTGCGGTCGCACGCAACGGCTTGTTTACGGGGCAAGCCGCTCTGATCAACACCGGTAACAGCAACCTCGTGGTGAAAGCGCCGATCGCGACTGTCATCAACCCGGTGCCTCAACCAGGCGGATACCCGGGAACAATGCTTGGCGTGTTTGCGGTCATCCGTCAGGCTTTCTCCGATGCGGACTGGTACAAACAGGTGTGGACTCAGTTCAACGCGAACCCTCGCGGTATCGAGCGGCCGCAGTTCGATCTGGTGCTCGAAGCGATGCAGCCGATCATCGAAGGCCGCATTCAAACAATTGTTCAGGCGAATTGGAGACAGGACATCAAACGCATGATCTCACTCGCCGAGGAATTGAAAGTGAAGCCGATCGTCGCCGGCGGACTGGAAGCGGGTACCGTCGCATCGCTTCTCAAGAGCAAAGATATTCCCGTACTCGTCAGTGTGAATTCCTCCATACAAAAGCCGAATCGAGACGACGGTTACTACGAGCAGGAATGGAAGGAGATTCAGACAAATGCGAGTCTCTTGCAAAGGGCGGGAGTGCGTTTTGCGCTTCAATCGGGCTTCGCGGACCGGCCGCAACAGTACATCGACAACATTCGAAAGACGATTGAGAACGGCCTCGCCACCGAACAAGCGCTGCGCGCTGCAACTTTGTCGGCAGCGGAAATCCTGGGCATGGGCAACGCTCTGGGAAGCCTGGAGGCCGGAAAAATTGCCAACGTCGTAGTTTCGTCCGGCGAGCCGTTCGCACGCGATGCCCGCATCCGTCAGGTTTTCGTGGACGGAAAACCGTTTGAACCGGTTCCTCCGCAGACCACCGGCAACAACCAGCAAAACAACAGCACCCCCGCCGTTCCGAAAGTGATTTCGCGGCCGGGTTCCTATATCACTCCAACTCCAGCCGAGGTCCTGATCAAGAACGGCACTGTCCTGACGATCACGAAAGGTACGATCAAAAACGGTGACGTTCTCATTCGTGGCGGAAAGATCGCTGCTGTCGGAACGAACCTCACCGCGTCCCCACAGGCTAAAGTCATCGATGCCACCAACAAGTTCGTCATGCCGGGGATCATTGACGCGCACTCGCACATGGCGGCTGGCGGCGGCATCAATGAAGGCACCTCGCCAGTCACGCCGCAGGTTCGAATGGAAGATTTTGTCGACGACGAAGATGCGGCCATCTATCGCGCTCTCGCCGGCGGCACCACGCTCGTCAACCAGCTTCACGGAAGCGCCAACGTCATCGGCGGCACCAGCGCCATCTTCAAATTGAAATGGGGAAAGCCCGCTGAGGAATTGATGTTCGGAGCACCGAGAGGTATCAAGTTCGCACTCGGCGAAAACCCGAAGCGATCGAACTTCAATCAACCGTCAGATAATCGCCGCTGGCCTGCGACCCGCATGGGCGTTGAGGAAACCCTGCGTGAGTCGTTTACTGAAGGGCAGCGCTACATCAAGCAGTGGTCGGACTACAACGCCGCAAAGGCTCGAGGCCAAAACGTCGTGCCGCCGCGGCGCGACCTTAAACTGGAAACGCTAGCCGACATTCTGCAAGGCAAGATCATCGTCAACGTTCACTCTTATGTTTCGCCGGAAATCGTCATGGTGCTCAACATTGCCGACGAATTCGGGTTCAAGATCGGGATTCTGCAGCACGTCCTCGAAGGCTACAAAGTTGCCAAGGAAATTCAGGCTCACGGAGCCGCCGCTTCGACATTTGCCGACATGTGGGGCTACAAGTGGGAAGCGTGGGACGCGATTCCCCAGAATGCGGGCATCATGACGAAGTTCGGCGTCAACGTCTCCATCAATTCCGATAGCGACGAACGTGTACGACGGCTCTATCAGGAAGCGGCCCGCGCTCTGCACTACATGAAACCGGGCGAGATCTCGGACGACGATGCGCTGAAGTGGATCACCATCAACCCCGCCAAGCAGCTCAGGATCGATAGCCGAGTCGGCAGTCTGGAAGTGGGAAAGGACGCGGATATCGTCATCTTCAGCGATCATCCACTCAGTTCTTACACCGCCGTTGAAATGACGATGATCGAAGGTCAGATCTACTTCGACCGAGCCGAGGACCTGAAGACTCGTCCACAAGGAGCATCACAATGAAGGCGCGACACTTTTTTGGATTCACCGTTGCTGCGGCCACGATCCTGCTTTCCAACGCAGCGTGGGCCCAGACCTACGCGATCCGAAACGCGAAGATCGTCACTGTGTCCGGCGCGACGATACCCAACGGCAACATCATCATTCAGGACGGCAAGATTGCCGCGGTTGGTCCGAACATACCGATTCCCAAAGGGGCAAATGTGGTCGACGGCAAGGGCCTGACCGCTTATCCCGGCATGATCGATCCCGACACATCCATCGGCCTGACCGAAGTCGGCTCGGTCGGCGCAACGCAGGACACGACCGAGATGGGCGACTTCAATCCGCATATCAAGGCGTCCGCCGCGACGAACGCGCTGAGCGAACACGTCGACATCACGCGCGAAAACGGAGTCACGACCGTCATGACGTCGCCGCGGGGCGGACTATTTGCCGGTCAAAGCGCGATTCTGAATCTGGACGGTTGGGTCACGAAGGACATGCTGGTCAAGGATTCGGCGGCGATGGTCATCAACTTCCCGCGCGAACCTCGAACGGCCTTCAATGCAACCGAGCAGCAAAAAAGAACCGCCGAGGAGCAGTTCAAAAACCGCGTCGAACTCATCAAGAAAACCCTTCGCGACGCGCAGGCTTTTGCAAAACTGGTCGACGCGAAAACCAACGTCGAGCCGAACCTGATGCTGGCCGCGCTTGTTCCCGTTGTGAAGGGCCAAACACCGGTGGTGTTCAACGTGAACACGGCCGCGGAAATCAAGGGAGCCATCGATCTCGCTGATGAGTTCAAGCTGAAACCTATTCTGAACGGATGCGCTGAGGCCTGGAAGGTGGCCGCCCTTCTGAAACAGAAGAACGTTCCCGTGTTTCTCGGCGGCATCCTGGACATTCCGTCCGACGCCGATCCTTACGATTCGAATTTCGCCACGGCTGCGATCCTTTCGAAGGCAGGCGTGAAGTTTGCGTTTACATCCGGCGGAGCGTCGAGCGTCCGCGATCTTCCGTGGCGTGCGGGAACTGCAGCCGCGTACGGATTATCAAAGGACGAGGCGTTGAAAGCGGTGACCATCTATCCGGCGCAAATCCTGAACATCGCGGATCAGGTCGGATCGATTTCGGAAGGCAAAGTCGCCAACATCATGCTCGTGGACGGTGATCCGCTCGAGCTGAGAACTCACGTGAAGCACCTGTTTGTGAATGGAAAACCGGTTCCGCTGACGAACAAGCAAACGGAACTGTACGAAAAGTTCTCGAAACGGCCACCGGAGTGACGTTTCAGCACGAAGCCGGTCGCTGCGCTCCCGGTTCTGAAAGTTACGGCGAAACTTGACAGAACCCGGAGCGCTAGCGACGGGCTTTGTGACCGATGTTGACTTGGGACGGACGATTGACGTTGCTGTCCGAAGCAATCATTATTAAGCGATTATGAAGCGATTTCCGCTTATTCTACTTACCGTCACGATCTTCCTGACTGTTTCCGAACCTGCGCATGCGCGGCCGGAGTTCCTGGCTCGATTTCAAAATGATGCGTTCCGAAAACCCGATGTGGACGGATGCATCGTATGCCATGTCAGTGCGCGGGGCGGTGGTCCGCGAAACGATTTCGGGGTCGCTTTCGCGGCGGCCGGTCAGACGATCACGCCAATGCTGCGCGCCAGTTTTCCGGATCGGTTCAAGGTTGAAACGGTGAAGCTCCCCAACGGGACTGCATTCTATTTTTCCGACCCGGACAGCAAGTTCGTCGTTTACGAAAAGGAGCAGCAGAAAACGCTGCTCGATCTCAACGCCATGTCCGCCGTCAAAACCGACAAACCCGAACCTCTGCCTCCACCGGCAAACCGGATGACTTTCTTCGTCGCGAGCAAAGGCATCGGAAACGGCGGCCATCTTCAGGGGCTCGCCGGCGCGGATCGTCAATGCCAGGCTTTGGCGGAGGCCGCGGGAGCAGGGGACAGGACCTGGCATGCGTACCTCAGCACCAGCTTTCAAGACAAACCCGCGATCAACGCGGGCGATCGGATCGGTACGGGCCCGTGGTACAACGCAAAAGGCCTCCTGATCGCTCGAGGCCCTGCGGATTTGCATAGCGACGGTAGCCGAGTCGGCAAGGACACGGTTCTTACTGAAAAAGGGGCGCAGATCGCCGAATCGAGCCTGATCCTGACGGGTTCGCTTCCGAACGGCACCGCAGCAGTTGGTATGAATTGCAACAACTGGACAAGCTCGGATGAGGGGAAAGCCATGACCAGCCAGCCGGATAGCGCCGGCCCCTGGAATTCAGGACACCCGGTCAACAGCTGCAGCCAGAAGACGTTTGAAACCACCGGCGGGGGCCTGTTTTACTGCTTCGCCGTCAAGTAAGCGGCCGCACGGATTCGAAGGGCCTGTCAGTCCGTTAAAGCATTGATTCACTGTTGATTTAGCCTGCGCACCCAAACTATAGTTAGCGCTAGAAAATTCTGGTAACTCGCCTCGGAGTGGCTCATGAAGCTTCGTCTCGTCCTCTGCTTTCTCGTACCGTTGGCTGCAATCGCTGTTGTTAACCGGAACGCATCTTTAACTCTTGCACAAACCACAGCGAGTGTCGGGACGGTGGAATCCCAACGTGCGCTTATAAATCAGTATTGTGCGGCTTGTCATAACGATCGGTTAAAGAGCGGCGGATTCTCGTGGACGGAAGTCGATCTTTCGCATCCCGAAAACAATGCCCCACAGGTCGAGCGCGTGATCCGAAAGCTTCGAGCGGGAATGATGCCGCCGAGCGGGCAGCCTCGTCCCGCTCCCGCGGCAGTGACTGCCTTTACCGACGCCCTCGAAACAAGGATCGATGAAGCGGCGGCCGCGCATCCTTACTCCCGTTCTCCTGAACTGCATCGAGTGAATCGCAGGGAATACCGGAACTCGATTCACGAGCTTCTGGATCTCGACGTCGATGTCTCGGCTCTGTTGCCTCCCGATGTGCGCACCGGCTCTTTCGACAACATGTCTGACGCACTGACCATGAACCCCGCGCTGATGCAGGCTTACGTCCGGGCCGCCGACAAGATTGCCCGTCTCGCGGTCGGGGATTCGCAGGCCGCCGCTACGATGACCAAGTACGACGTCCCGAAGGTTGTGAACCAGATGCGGCACGTCGACGGCGCTCCGTTTGGTACGCGCGGCGGGACGTCGGTGATTCACAATTTTCCAGCGGACGGAGACTACAACTTCAAACTCGAGCTCTATTACTACTATCTCGGCGAATTGATCGGCGGAAACCTCCCGGAAAACCTGCAGGGTCAGGAACTGGAAGTTTCCATCGACGGCGATCGCGTGGCAGTCTTCAAGATCGATCCGCTCATCGAAGAACACTCGGGAATCCTGACAACTCCGCCCATCCATATCAAAGCCGGTCCACGACGGCTCTCGGCAGCTTTCGTCGCGAAGACGGATGGTCCGGTCGAAGACCAATACAGGCTGGTCGAGCAGACGATCATGGATATCAGCGTGGGCCTTCATCCCGGCATGACGACGCCGCCCCATTTGCACAGTTTGACCGTCACGGGGCCGTTGAAGATAACCGGTGTTTCCGAAACACCGAGCCGGAAAAAGGTCTTTACGTGCACTCCTTCAAAGCCTTCTGAAGAAGAAACCTGCGCGAAGTCCATCATCACGACTCTCGCGAGCCGGGCTTTCCGCCGGCCGGCGAATGCGGAAGACATGGAAGGCCTGCTCGAAATGTACAAAGTCGCTCGAGCCGAAGGCCAGTTCGAAGACGGCATTCGGACCGCCCTTCAGGCGATTCTGGCGAAGCCCGAATTCGTGTTCCGCTTCGAGCGAGTGCCCGACGGAGTACGGCCTGGCGAAAGCTATCGCATCAGCGATCTGGAACTCGCATCGCGACTGTCGTACTTCCTCTGGAGCACATCGCCCGACGATCAATTGATCGAGGTTGCGAGTCAAAACAGGCTGCACGACCCGGTGGTCCTGGAAAAACAAGTGAAGCGAATGCTGGCCGACCCTCGCTCCGAAACGATCGCCACCAACTTCGCGGGTCAATGGCTGCGCCTCACGGGTTTGACGGAGATCCACCCGGAACCGACCATCTTTCCGGATTACACGCGCAATCTTGCGCAATCGATGCGGCGCGAGACGGAACTATTCTTCGACAGCATCGTGCGCGAAGATCGTAACGTTCTCGACCTCATAACCGGCGACTACACGTTTGTCGACGAGATTCTGGCGAAGCATTACGCTATCCCGAATGTTGCCGGCAGCACGTTCCGGCGCGTGAAGTTGGGTAATCCGAATCGTTATGGCCTTCTTGGAAAAGGCGGCATTCTGACGCTCACATCTCTCGCCAACCGTACATCGCCCGTTGCGCGCGGCAAATACGTGATGGAAGTCTTGATCGGATCTGCGCCCCCGCCTCCTCCACCGGTCGTTCCTCCATTGAAGGAAACGGTCAACAACGAGAAAGTCTTCACGGTGCGGGAACGTATGGAGGAACATCGCAAGAATCCAACGTGCGCGGGCTGCCACAAAATGATGGACCCGATCGGCCTGACGCTCGAGAACTTTGACGCCATCGGACGGTGGAGAGTCAACGACGGTGGAAACCGCGTGGATCCGATTGCGGAAATGTACGAAGGTTCGAAGCTCAACGGCCCCGCCAGTTTGAGGCAGGCTGTGCTGAATCACACGGACGCTTTCGTCGGGAACTTTTCAGAAAACCTGTTGTCGTACGCTGTCGGTCGCATCCTCGATTATCGGGACATGCCCGCGGCGCGGTCGGTGACGCGACAAGCGGCGAAATCCGACTATCATTTTTCCAGTTTCGTTTTAGGTATCGTCAAGAGCGCACCGTTCCAGATGCGGACGCTGAATCCCGCTACTGAAGAGCGGGAGAAGAGATAGAAGAGCGGAGCGAATGTGAGCCCGATAGGGCGAAACAATAATTAAGGAGATCGGTATGTTCATCACAAAAAAACATATTTCACGACGCACCATGCTTCGCGGCATGAGTGCCGCAGTATCTCTGCCGTTCCTCGAGTCGATGGTTCCGGCACAGACCGCGCTGCGAAAAAGCGCGGCAGCGCCGAAGAGCCGTTTCACGGGCATCGAGATGGTTCATGGCGGAGCGGGTAGCACGAAATATGGAACGCAGAAGAATCTATGGTCTCCTGCAGCCGAAGGTCGTGATTTCGAGATCACGCCTATTCTGAAGCCTCTCGAACCGTTCCGGGACTACATGACCATCCTGAGCCATACGGATTGCAACGCCGCCGATCCGGTGTCGGCCCAGGAAGTCGGCGCCGACCATTTCCGTTCGAGCGCGGTATTCCTCACGGCCGCACACGCGAAGCAGACGGAGGGATCCGACATTTTCAACGGGACGTCGATCGACCAGATGTACGCGGAGAAATTCGGTCAGGATACGCCGCTCCCGTCGATCCAATTGTGCATCGAGAACCTCGATGCGTCGGGTACATGCGGCTACAACTACAGCTGCGCTTATATGGACACGATCAGTTGGTCGTCGCCGAGCACGCCGCTGCCGATGACACGCGATCCCCGGCTGGCCTTCGAAGATTTGTTCGGTACCGGCGGGTCTCAACAGGATCGCGCGTATCGAAACAAGATCAATCGCAGCATCCTCGACAGCATCAGTCATGACGTCGCTCGACTCAAACAAAACCTCGATCCCAAAGATCGCGGACGGCTGAACGACTACCTGGACAACATCCGCGAGATCGAACGTCGCATTCAGAAAATCGAAGAATACAACACGGCTCACGGGCCTGAACGCGAGCTGCCCGCAGCTCCCATCGGCGTTCCGGATTCTTGGGAAGAGCATGTGAAACTGATGTTCGATCTTCAGGTGCTGGCATTCGCCGCCGACGTCACGCGGATCTCCACCTTCAAGATGAGCCGCGACACGAGCAATCGCGTTTTTGCGGATAGCGGTTGTTCGATACCGTGGCACACCGCGTCGCATCATCAGGAAAAACCCGATCTGATCGAGGACAAAGCCAAGATCAACACCTACCACGTGAAAACGCTGGCGTACTTCATCGAGAAACTGAAGAACACACCCGACGGCGACGGCAATCTGCTCGACCATACCCTGGTGTTGTATGGAAGCCCGATGGGCGACGGTAACGTTCACGGCCACAAACGCGTGCCGCTGCTTCTTTTGGGCCACGCCAGCGGAAGGGTCAAAGGCAATCTGCATATTCGCGCGAAAGACGATACGCCGCAGGCCAACATTCTGCTCGCCGTGACCCAGTCGCTGGGACTCGACGTCGATGCCGTCGGGAACAGCACGGGAACCTTTGCTATTTAGCGGTTTGGAGGCACGATCCATGTTTCGTAAATGCCTGTTTATCGCGTTCTTTATCGCCCTGGCGGCCGCCACTGCTATTGCGGCAGAGAGCCCGCTCGCGGACGCAGCCATGCGTGGCGATAAAGAAGCGGTTCGATCCCTGCTCAAACAGAAGGTCGATGTCAATGCGCCTCAGGGCGACGGCAGCACGGCTCTTCACTGGGCCGCATATCGCGACGACACCGAAATGGCGAAAATGCTCATCGCGGCCGGCGCCGACGTCAAAGTCAAAACACGTCTCGGAGAGCTGACGCCGCTGTTTATGGCTGCAAAGAACGGCAATGCGGCAATCCTCGGAGCCATGCTGGACGCAAAAGCAGACGTCAACACCACCACATCCAACGGAACGACGCCCCTCATGCTCACCGGCGCGTCCGGAAATATCGACGCCGTGAGACTTCTTCTCGATCGCGGCGCGAATCCGAACGCAAAGGACGTCACCAACGGTCAAACACCGCTCATGTTCGCCGCGGCCAATGGCCGTGCGGACGTCATCAAACTGCTTGCGGCGCGTGGTGCCGATACGGGCGCAGTCACCATCGTGAGTCCGATCATCAACATGAATGAACGGTACAAGAAGCTCACGGATGGAAAAGGGACGCGGGCGATCACCGGTGAAGGCGGTCGGAGTGACGTGACCGCGATGGGCGGTATGACCGCTTTGTTGTTCGCGGCTCGCGAAGGCCAGATGGATGCCGTGCGTGAACTCGTTGCAGCCGGCGCCGACGTCAATCAGGTGAACGCTGCCGATGGTTTGAGTGTAATCACGTCTGCGATCATCAACGGACATTTCGATATCGCTATGTTCCTGCTGGAACACCACGCCAATCCGAATCTGGTATCCAAAGGCGGACTGGCGCCGCTGTACGCCACCGTCGATGCGCAATGGCCCGAACGGACGTGGTATCCGCCGCCAAGCGTCACCGAAGAGAAAACGACACACCTGCAGCTTCTTAAAGCCCTGCTCGATCGCGGCGCGAATCCGAACGCGCGTCTGGGGAAAAAGCTGTGGTTCAGAACCTTCCATGGAGATTGGATCGCACCGGAAGGCGCCACCGCCTTCTGGCTCGCGGCAAAAGCCAATGATGTTCCGGCGATGAAAATACTGATCGCCGGCGGCGCCAATCCGAGTATTCCCACAATTGCCGGCGCTTCACCTCTGCAGGCTGCCGCGGGCTTTGGACTCGAGCCGCAGGTCACCAACTTCGCGCCGGAGGCGCGACTGGATGCGGTGAAATATCTCGTCGAGCAGTGCGGAGCGGACGTCAATTCGAAAGACAACCAAGGCTACACGCCCCTGCACGGTGCCGCACTCACAGCCAATCACGAATTGATCAGCTACCTCGTCGCGATGGGCGCGGACGTGAAGGCGCGCGCGAAGAACGTGTTTGGCGGCGAAGGAGAGTCGGATACGCCGGTTAAAGGCGAGATTGGCGATACCGTCGCAGACATGGCGAACGGCCCGCGGCCGCACAATATGCAGTTCCTCGAAACAACGAAGTTCTTAGAGTCGCTGGGTTCAGAGAACTCCAACTACTGCAGGTTCTCCACCTGCGTGATCAATACACTCGCGGCGCCAAAGAAGAAAGAGAAGTAATTTGTGATGGCGGATGGGTGAGAGGTGATTGGAGAACTGAGGCCACAGTCCATTTGGTATAAGCGATCCCCGATCGCGACTGACCTATGGCTTCAGTTGGCCAATCACCTGTCACCCATCAGCCATCACAAATGAATATAAAGAATTACCATCTCGCAATCCGCAACTCACTATTTCCAGAAACTCGGAGGAGTGCTCTTCCTATCGCGGACGATCTCCAGCGTCGCGCGGCGACCTTCAGTGGAAATCTGGACCCTGCTTTCGGTCGAGGCCAGTATCCACATCGGTGGTTGACGCGAGCCGTTCAGCGTCTTCTGTTTGAAAGACCGTAAGCGCCATGCTTTGCTAATTGTCCATGTCGTTCCGTTGGACCGTTTAACAAATTGGTAAACGATATATCCGAAATTCATTTAAACTCGGCCGCCCTTTACGAGGGCGTTTAATGAGCTTTCTCATCGGAAGGGCGCAACTGACTGTGGTTTGGTCCGCCGTTCTCCCAGGACGCAACCTTTTTGACCCATTCCGGTAAACAAGCGCGACATTTATCGCACTCTTCCAAATGTCTCGCTAGCTCTCCAGTGAGGTCCATCGCTCGGCCTTCTGCGTTGCTCAGGGAAATCTCCGTCAAGAGCAAGAATTCCATTTTAGGTTCGGTACACTTCTTATCCATTGTTGTTATTTGATCACTATTACCTTTACGAGATCCCCGTCGCTCAATAAGCCGGCGCTTCTTCAATAGGTCAGCCACGGTGCCCTTCACCATTGTTGCAATTTTCGTCACGGTCGTCGCGCTTTCGGCCTTTGCCCCATTTACAGCCCCCTCTTCGATATTTCTGAAGGTTTCAGCGGACATGGTCCCATCGGCAAGGGTCTTTGTGGGCTCAACTGGTTCGATCTCGAACTGCGTGTAGTTGAACCCGCCATTAATCGAATTATTGCTGGTCGAAACTCACGGGTATCCGATCCATCAAGAAGCGTCTTTGAGCGTGCGTCGCGAGATCCAGCCCTCTACTACCTTCACCTGCGCGACGACGAGAACCTGAACGTCACATTTTCTTGTTTCGACCTCTGCTTTTTCAGATGATCCCATCTGATGAGATGGCCTTACTGGCTGGAGCCAATGGCAGTGCGCATCTTTGATTTCCCTAAAGTGGCGAAGTGACTGCCGGTGTCTCGAGAGCGGTGGTGGAACGCAGCGCCGAATCGATACAAAACCGGCGCTCAGAGGCAGCGTGGTATTGCCGACACATTCGTCCCGAACGTAATGCGCGAGTTTGCGCAGCAGCGCGATCATCGCGCTTGTCATTCTTCTGCGCGGTGGCCGGTAGGCGGCAACCGGGCGGGGCTCCGACGGCAGCCACCAGTTCGTCCGCTGCGGTCCGCAACGTTTTCAGATCGACCGGCCGAATCGGAAAGGCCGCGTTGCCGGTCAGGCCCTTGATGTCGCCGACAGTCAACACGATGAGTTGCGCCGTCGGTCTGCTCCGCTTACCGGAAGGTTGCAAAACCCCAACGTGTTTGATCACGGTCTTATCTCGTTTTTGTTGCTGACTCATGGTTGTTGGACAAAACGGATCGGCAACACAGCGCCGCCGATTTTCCGTGCTGCATATACGATGGGCTGATGCCCAAAGTCCTTTGGGTGTAAGGCGGAAGAAATCCGCCGCGCGAGCGATCAAATCGGATCCCTCAGGAAGCCGATCGACATTGCGATCGAGATGAATGTCGGCGTGAAGACGACAGTCGGGTATGAAAGGGAGAGCGTTTGCTCCGCGTCGCCGCCAATCGATTTTGTGACAAATCCAATCGGATTTGTCGCACATCCAATCGGATTTCTTGCACATCCAATCGGGTTTACGAACGATCGCCGTAACATATTGAAATGAAACAGACTGACAAGCGTCATCTCCGATCGGGTTTGTGACACATCCGATTGGAAGGGTCACGAAGCCGATCGGGATTAGCGTGAATGAGATCTGAGGCCAGGTTGTCCCGATTTGGATTTTCGGAAAATGAATCGGCTTTTAGTCACTGCGCATGGGGCAGGTTCAACACCGATTGGAGATGGCGCACAGAAGGTTTGGTCGCGATCTCCTCCAATCGGGTACGACACGGTCGTAATTTGCGGTATCGGCCGGCGATTCTATGACCGCCGGTTTTATGTTGCCTTCTTGCAACATTTGCCTCGTGAGGAACCATAAAGCCGGCGGTCTAGACCGCCGCTACAACTGAAACTGACGGAGCGGTTGGGCAACAGCCCCGCATGGCCACCGCTAGGTTCCTTCAGCCCTCCGGCTCTTACGGCCGGTTATTTCCAGAATGCGGGAAGGTTCGATTTGGTATCGCGCACAATCTCGAAGATCGCGCGGCGATCTTCGACTGAGAGGGGCGGGATGTCCGTGCGGTCTTCTTTTCCTGAGAGTATCTCGTAGAGTCGCGCATAGATTCGGGCGCGCACGTTTTCAGGAAGGGCGTCAAAAGACGGACTGTAGATCATGTAGCTGAGCGGATACCGGAACAGACGCTTTTGCAGATCGAAATCGCGGAGGGAGCGACCACGTTTGTCGCGCGGACCGATTTGAGAAAAGGTTTTTGTAAACGTCGAGACGCCTTCGATGGGTTCCGTCAGCTTCGCTTCCTTCGAAAACAACATGTAGGAAACCAGATCTTCGATGTCCGGCGTTTGCCCCATCCGCGACTGCCACTGGACTCGCGTGATGAAGTTCAGCATCTGCGTCTGATGTTCGAACGTCATCAACGCAACGATGTCGCTGAGCGCGTTCAGGTAGCCGGCGGGCTTGAATTTTCCCATCAGGCTGGTCAGGTTCTGCTGTGAATCCCGCACGAGAGACGCCGGGTCCGCCGGATTGAAGGCAACGGCGTTCGCGCGGTCCTGCTGTTCTCCCCGCTTGGCGTTGACGTACCAGCCACCCCAGCGATCAATGAATTCCGTTCGGTGATCGGTCACGATTGCCGTGTCGTCGCGCAACGGGTTGCCGGACGGACTTGGAATAACGGAACCGATGTACAAACCGGGAACACCGGCCGAGTTTGGACCTTGATGGCATCGCAAACACGCTTCGTTGCGAGTAAACGTAGGCGTGCCCGCTGAATCCAACGTTACGGCGTAAAACACCGGGCCCATCGACGGGTCGAGGGCGGCGACTTCCAACGCATCGCTTCCGCGGACGTAGCCGATAGCGACGTCGTCGTTGAAGTAGATGGCGCGGGGATTCTCCGGTGAGATTTTCGGAGCCTGGAAACTGGTCTTCGAGAAGACGAGCATTTGTGAGTCGGGATTCAGCTCGAGACGTTTCATCAAGCCGGGCAATATCCCTAACGGTTCGGCAGCCCGCTCGATTTGGACTTTCCCGGCTTTGATGTCTTCCGCGAGTTTGGCGACTCGATCGTTCGGCCGCTGCTGGAAATACTTGATCCCTGCGTGATCGATGGACAGGTTGTCTTTGTAAACCTGTGTAAACGAGGGTGCCGCAATCATCGTCAACAGAGCAGCGGCACCGATCGATAGAATGTAATGCTTCGACACAGTTCGAATTCCCGCGGTTGTCTTCCAAAGGGCCGGAGGCCCGACAGCGTGTAGCCGCGGCCGTGAGGCCGGGGGTTAGTCTTCGCAAAGTTGTTCAGGCCCGGAGGGCCATAAGCCAACCGCGTTGGCGTGCCTTACGCCCCTCTGGGGCTGTACATCCTTATTGGAGTTCCCCGGCCTCACGGCCGGGGCTACAAGCTTTCGCGCCTCTGGCGCTCTTGGCAAACACGAGCCCGCCTTCCTACGGCTTCACGGGCGGCTTGTCTGCTTTCGTGTTGTTCACACATGCCGTCGACCGGCAGTCGTGAGAGTTTTCGGAGCCCAGACTCTCCAGCAGCCTGACGGTTTCCGGATGCAGCAGCGACTTCTCACGAGGACCGTTTGCCATGTCCGCAACCGTGTCACCGGTACCTTTCGCGACATCTTCGCCGCCTTGCGTCCCACTCAGACGCATCGCTGCGCGTGCCTTGACATCCGCGCCCTTCGACACCAGGTACTTGATCACGTCGTTATCGCCGACGTAGGCCGCGCCGTGCAGTGTGGTGAAGTCTTTCTCATCTTTGGCGTTGACGTTCAACCCAAGGTCATCCACGAGGTACTTCACGGAAGCCAGCCGCGACTCGGGCACGATGTTCGTCAATTGATATTCAAAGCCGACACCGGCAGCAACCATCAACGGCGAGACGCCCTTCACGGTTGCGAGTTTCGGATCGGCGCTGTGAGCCACCAGAACCTTCATCGCCGGAACATCATTCGCCTGGGCCGCACGCCAAAATGCGGTGGCGCCGTTGGGATCGACCCAGTCATCGCCGTACCGGAATTTGCGATACCAGAGCTTTCTCGAAAGTCTCGCATTGATATCGGCGCCGTGCTCGACGAGCGCTTGCATGAAGTCAATGTAGTTGGTTTTTTCTTCAGAGATGTTGGGCTGGGGATACCATGCGTTGGCCCTCCACCGAATGTCGACTACGGCGTAGAGCGGCGTGAGCCCGTCTGCATTTGCGATTTTTGGATCGGCGCCGTGGTCGAGCAGATATTTCGCGATGTCGACATGACCGTTGATGATCGCTTCGGTGATCGGTGGTGTCTGGTCTCCGCCGGCAGCGATATTCACGTTCGCTCCGCCGGCAACGAGTTCACGCACCGCGTCCATCTGACCTTCACGAGTTGCGAAGTGCAACGCGGACAATCCTCCGACAACGGTCGCGCCCAGAATGCGATCGCCTCCGCCGCCGCGCTGCCCTCCGCCGCCGCGTTGGCCTTCCGGCGCCGCAGGCAGAGGATTCCCGTTGGCATCAACCTGAACGCGTTCGAGCTTCACGACGTTCGTCGTGATGTTGGCGTCCGCGCCGCGGCTTAGCAGGACTTTCATTGTTGCAGAGCTGTTGACCGCGCTGGCAAACATCAATGCGGTTTGACCGTTCGTTTTGTCCCTCGCGTTGACGTCGGCGCCGTGATCAAGCAAAACGCGAACGGTTTCGGCGTTGCCGGTAGCTGCGGAGGTCATCAAGACAGTCGTGCCGTTGCTGTTGGCCTCTTGCGCGCTGGCTCCCGCGTTCAACAGGGCCTCGACTATAGATGGGGTGCCGTTCTTGGCGGCCATGAAAAGCGGCGTCATCGATCCGATCCGAGTCGCGGCCTTGACGTTAGCGCCGGCCTTGAGCAAAGCCCCGGTCATCTCGATATCGCCGCGATACGCCGCCCAGTGCAGAGCCGTGCTGCCATCACCCTGCGCCGTGTTGACGTCGATTCCCGGCTGTTTCAACAGCGAATACACGGTTGCGCTCTCGCCGTTCATCGCGGCATCCGGAAGACGCATATCTTTGGCGGCCCCCGAGACAAACACCGTCACGAAGGTCGCCATGATCAAAGCAGCAATCACGATTGTTCCGAGCTTCTTCATATCGCCACTTCTCCTGTACTGTCGCCGATCGAATCCTGATCAACGCCCAGTCTGTGCAGAACGGTCAGCAGCACATTCGCATAGGGTGTTTCATCCGCGCACTTGAGGTGCAGATTGCCTTTCACCTTTCGATTTGCCCGGCCCGCGATGAGCACGGGAAGCCGTTTGTGCGCGTGAACATTGGAGTCGCCCATCGGACTGCCATACAGCAGCAGCGTGTGATCAAGAAGATTGCCGTCGCCGTCGGGCGTGTTCTTCAGCTTGTCGAGGAAGTACGGCATCAATCCCATGTGGTACAGATTCAGTTTCGCGTAATCGAGAATCTTCGACGGTGTGGATCCGTGATGCGACATGGTGTGGAACGGCGTCTTGATGCCGCTTTCCGGAAAAACGCGGTTGCTGGTGTCGCGGCTCATTTTGAAGCTGGAAACTCGCGTCACATCTGCGGCGAATGCCAGGGCCTGAAGGTCGAACATCAATTTAACGTGCTCTTCCCAGGAGTCCGGCACACCGATGGGAGCGGCGGGCAACTCGCGTTTCACTCCGCTGGCGTTGTACTGTTCGATCTTCTGTATGCGCCTTTCGATTTCTCGCACGCCTTCAAGATAACTGTCGAGGCGGCTTCGATCCCTTGCGCCAAGATTCTTCTGCAGGCGCGTCACTTCGCGTCCGATCCCGTCGAGAATGCTGCGATTGGCGCGCTGCCGCGCGGCGCGATCGGCCTGCGTTCCGCCGTCACCGAACAGGCTTTCGAAAGCCATTCGTGGATCGATCGTCATGGGAAGCGGAGTCGTCGGAGATGACCAGCTGATCGTGTCGGAGTACACACAGCTGTAATTGAAGCCGCACGATCCGGTCGCGTCGACATTCTCGATGCACAGTTGAATCGAAGGCAGCGGCGTGTCCTGACCGAATTTCTGCGCGTAGATCTGATCGATGGAAGTGCCGCTGTATACGTCGGAGCCTTCGGTTTGCTTCGGATGCGCAGCCGTCAGGAACACGGCGCTCGAGCGGAAGTGATCGGCGCCTTCCTCGGCCGCTCGCCACGCTTCAGCAGCGTGAAGGTCCGTTTGCGTGACGACCGTAATGTATTCGCGAAACGGTTCGAGCGGTTTCAGAATCATCGTGAAATCGAAGTCGGCCCCGTCTTTCTCAGGCATCCAGTAGTGCTTGTCGATGCCGTCCTGTGTGCTGCCGGCGTTTCCATGGACCATCTCAATGCAAACCAGACGGCTTCGCGGCGCGGCCGCCGTCTGACGTAAGGATGTTTGTGCGGGCACCATGGATTCCAGGAATGGCAGCGCTACCGCCGCTCCCATGCCTTGCAAAAAAGTGCGCCGTGGAAGGTGTCGTTTGGTGATGAACATGGCTACTCCTGATGGCCTCTCGCTCTCTCTGCCGATGTCGTCACGTCATCCGCCCTCCGCATCTGAAAGGGAACGCTTTTGACGATGCCGACGACGAACGACGAAAACTGGTAGTTATTCTTTGCGGCTTCCCGCTGGATGGATCGCACGGCCGGCATGTCGCGATAGTCGACGATTCGTCCCAGGCCGTAGGCCAGCAGGTTTTCCGTAAAGCTTCCGATGAATGAGTCGGCGTGATTCAAGATCGCATTTCTCAAACTGACCGGCCCGTCAAGCCTGGTGCCGTCGAACATCTGGCCGGAGGGATCGATGCGATAGCCGCTGTCGTTCGCGCGCCATACTCCAACGGCATCAAAATTCTCGAGCGACATTCCGATCGGATCCATCATCTTGTGACACGACGCGCAGGGTTCGACTTTGCGGTGAATTTCGAGGCGTTCGCGAACAGAAAGAGCTTTCTCGTTATTGACGTTCTCGACCAATGGCGGCACGTTCGGCGGAGGAGCCGGCGGCGCCACGCCGAAGAGCACATCCATGACGTATTTTCCTCGTTCGACGGGTGAAGTCCTGCTGGCGAGTGACGTCAGCGTCAGGAAACTCGCATGCCCGAGGATCCCGAACCGGTTGGGATCCGTAACCGGAACGCGGCGGAATGTGCTGCCCTGCACGTTCGGAATGCCGTAATGCCGGGCGAGCAATTCGTCCACAAATGTGTAATTGGCCGTCAGCAAATCCAGAACGTCCCGATCCTCGCGCATGATGCTGTCGAACAGCAGTTTCGTTTCGAGAGTCATCGACTGTCCCAGATTTCGAGTGAAATTCGGGAACACCATTCCATCCGGATCGGCTTCCTTGACGGTTTGCAGCCGCAGCCATTGGAACGCAAAGTTATCGACCAGCGCGGCCGAGCGGCGATCGCCGAGCATTCGGCGAACTTCCTGCTCGAGCACTCCGGGAGTCTTGAGTTTGCCTTGAGACGCAAGCGTCAACAGTTGTTCGTCGGGGAGGCTGCTCCAAAGGAAATATGCCAGTCGTGATGCGATCTCGAGATCGGTGAGACGGTAGTTCCTGCCGGGTGCGGCTGACGCCGGTGTGTTCTCGAAGCGGAATACGAATTTCGGATTCGAGATGATCGCCTGAACGGCCATGCGAACGCCGCTCTCAAAGCCGCCTTCCTTGCGGCCTTCTTCGAAATAATTCATGAGGAATTCAGTATCGCTGTCCGTAACCGGCCGGCGGAATGCCTGACGCGCGAGCGAGGCGACGATCTTCTCGGCGCATGCCGGTTCGTCCTTCGATGACGCGGGCGCGCAGCTGAAAATCTTCCGGCGGCTCGGCGTGTCCGAGAGTCCGGCGACTTTGAAGGGGCCCGTTACCGTCATCGTGTGCAGGTGCGGCAATGCAATCAGGCCGGGAACACCGGCGCTGACGTCGATCATCGTCTGCTCGACCTGACGGAACGTATCCTCGGTCGGACCATCAAACTTGGCGATGAACGCCGCGGATACGTGATGCGGCCCCGCTTCGATCTGGATGGGATCGGTCGTCAGGACGTTCTTCGTTTCAGGAATGCTTGGATCGATCGTGAAGATCGCCGCTCTCGCGCCATCGATGGAAATTTCGATTTGCTGGCCCTGGAGATTGGAAGGCAGCGTCTGACCAAACAGTGTTTCGAGGTAGTCGTAATAGAAAGTCAGCTTGAATGTGTAGTCGCCGTCCGCCGGGAAGTTGTGCACGACGGATACGCCGCCACGTGTTCCCCATGGCGCTCCATCAATGTGACGCATTTGGTTGACGACCTTCGGGACCGAATACATCGCACTGCTCGGCGTCACTTGAGCATCGCCTACCGCCACCCGGCTGATCTTACTCGCGGCTCGGACATAGCCTTGAACAAGAGCCGGCGTTACGGACAAAACGTCGGACATATTGTCGAAGCCGTGGCTCATGTCGTCCGGTGGAAGCAGAGTCGAGACGTCGACGTCGATGCCGAGCAGATCCCGAATGGAGTTGCGATATTCGGTGCGGTTCAATCGATGAAGTTCGGGCGCGCCGGCAAAAGGCTGCGATGCGGCGGACCGGTCGAGAGCATTCTCCAGTGTGGCCGCAAACTCATTCGTCGACGCTGCCTCAGGACGCGGCGCGCCCGCCGGCGGCATCATACCGGCGCGAAGCTTGCGGATCACCCTCTCGACCTGAGCGGCATTTCGCGATGGATCAGCCAGATCCACGGCCGACCAGGAGAAACCTCCCGACTTCAGTTTATCGTTATGGCAGCCCGCACAATACTTCGTGACTAAGGCCTGCTGAGAGGCGACAGCGGTGGGCCGAGGAGCCTGCCCGAAGCCAGCCGTCGCGAGGAGCAAAACGATCGCAAACCCAACAAAAGCGGACCTCATCGACACGTCTCCTCACTCGTTATTTAGGCGGAATCATATCACGGAAGCCAGTGGCACGAAGCCCGCCGATGCCAGCCAAGAGCTTCGTGCCACCCTGGACTAGAACTGAATCTTCGCCCCGAGCTGGATCTGACGGGCGTTCTGAAGATTCTGGTTCGCCGTAGTCACGCGGCCGAAGGTTCCACTGTTGACCACGTTGTTCGGCGGATCGAAGTTCGGATGGTTCATCGCATTAAAGAACTCGAATCGGAGCTGAAGATTCCTGTTCTCCATGAACTTCGTGTTCTTCATCAGCGACAGGTCTGTATTCCAGTACGTGGGCCCTGTCAGAATGTTCCGGCCGGCGTTTCCAAAAGTACCCGCGGCCGGCGCAACGAACGCTGCGGAATTCCACCATTGCGCCGCAGTTGGATTATCGATTCTCCAATCGCCGACGATATTCGGTCGGACGCTGGTGGCGCCGATGTTCGCAATGTCCCCCGACCAGCTCGGTGTGAACGGTTGGCCCGACCTTGCGACATAGATGCCGGAAATCTCCCATCCGCCCACAATCTTGCCGAGCGGTCCGGTCAGATTGGACGCGTAACGAGAACCCGGCCCGAACGGCAGATCGTAAACGTAACTGTATTGGAGCCGATGACGATTGTCGGCGTTGGACAGGCCGCGGCTTTGCCGTTGATCGTAGTTGTTCTGGTAGCTGGCGAGATCGTCGATTGCTTTGCTGAACGTGTAACCAAAGATAAACGAAAGGCCTCCGCTGAAACGCTTTTCAACCTTCGTCTGGCCGGCATGGTAAATCGAGTCACCACCTGCGTCGCTCCAACTGATGTTACCGAACGCCGGGAAAGGCCGCAGAGAATCGCGGAGCGCCGCATTGGCTACCGCCAGAGGAGTGGCCGGCTGGTTGATGTTCATCGTACCGTCGCGCTGAAGGTGCGTACCTTTCTTGCCTTCGTACGACAAGCTGACCGCAAGTTTGCCCGGCAGTTCCCGCTCCACGCCCAGGTTCCAGTGCTGGTATTGACCCGTCTTGTAATACGGATCGTATCCCGCTCCCGTCACAGCGCCTGCACGGCTAAGAGCAGCAGGGAACGGATTCGTCATCGAAATGAGGTTTGCGGTAGCCTGATATGTCTCTGACCTGTAGAACGGAGCATTCGATGAGTAGAAGTTGCATGCGCACAGGTCGTCAATCGTGTAGAAGACGCCGTATCCGCCACGAATCACGAGAGCGTTCGTGTGCAACGGACGCCACGCGAAACCGATGCGCGGCGCGATATTGTTTTTGTCGACGTGGTGCAGGGGATTGTCCTTGCTGACGACGCGGAAGCTGGCGGTCGTGCGATCGAAATCTCCCATCTTGTTGTATTTCTCATGCAGGATGCCGTCGACTTCGTAGCGAACCCCAAGGTTCAAGGTGAGATTGGGGCGAATTTTCCAGTCGTCCTGCAGAAACCCATCGACCGACGTACGGCGCGGATGCGCGTCCGGTTGCGCCAACGTGAGATTGCGGGAGGATTGGAACGGATAGCCCAGAATAAAGTCGGCCATCGGATCCCCCGAAATTGTATTGCCCTGGAATGCAAATGTGCCCCGTCCATTAGTTACAAGGATCAGATTCATCTGCTGCAGGTAATAGTCGAATCCCGCCTTAATCGAGTGGAGACCCTTCTGGAAGCTGATCGTCTCGACAAACGAGTAGGTTTGATCGACTCGCGGCTGGGGCATGTTCGTTGCATCGCCTATTGGCTCGAATCCGGTAATCGTGAACCGCGGAACGCCCTTGGCAATTCCGAGAAAGTCCGCAGTCACGCCCGTGATGCCGAGCGTCTGGTTGAAATCACGATCAGACACTTCCTGGAAGCGGCTCCGCTTGATTCGGGTTTCTCCGAGTCGGAGTTCATTAACGGTCGTGTTGTTGATCATCGTGACCAAACCGAACGAAGTGGATTGCGGTTTGAGCTGGCTCGCAGTCGCGAACCCGGGGATCTGAGGGTTTCCGGCAATCGCGTATTCGATCAGCTTCTCGAAGTAGTAATTGTGAACAACGGACAACGAGTTCTTCGGCGTCAGCTGATGATCGACACGAACCGAAAACTGATTGAAGTTGTCCGGTTCCGGCAGCAGCGATGTGACAAGGCCGACGCCACTCGACAAAGTCTGTGTCGGGGCCGGCCAGAACTGCGAAAGGGCTTTCGCGCCCGACCAGATGCGGTTCGCGGGTATTTGGTTGTTGGTGAAGTTCACACCCGTTAGCGGATCCTTAATCTGGACAGGGCGCGCCGACAAATCTCCGGTGAAGAACTGCGGCAGGGGGACAGTGGCTTGCCTCGTGTTCAACTTCTGCTGGCGCTGACCTTGATAGCTGGCGAAGAAAAACGTCTTGTTCTTCGCGATCGGTCCGCCCATCGTGCCGCCGTACTGATGACGTTTGAACGGGGGCAGTTTGTCGATGCAGCGCGGCCTCGGAGTAATCGAACCAAACTCGTCGCACGGCGGATCGTCGAAAACGTTTCGCGCGTCGATCGCGCTGTTGCGTGTGAAGAAGAAGCCGGTTCCGTGCACCTGGTTCGTGCCGGACTTCGTCACCGCGGTTACCTGAGCGCCGCCGAAGCGGCCCAGTTGTGCAGAGTACGTGCTGGTCTCGATCTTGAATTCCTGAAGAGCATCGATGTTGACTCGAGCGCCGATTTCCATCGTGCCCGTTCCGTTATTGTTGATGCCATCAAGGATAAATTGATTAGCGTCTTCGGCGACGCCACCGGTCGTGAATCCGCCGCGATATCCCAATGCGGAACCCTGACTGGGTACGAAAGCGCCAGGAACGAGGTATGTCAGCGCCGAAAAATCGCGTCCGTTTAACGGCAGATCGACGACTTTACGATCCTCGATGACCGCGCCCAGGGATGAATTGTCTGTTTGAACCAGCGGCGTGCTTCCGGTGACCTCGACCACCTCGCTGGCGGCCCCGACTTTCAAAGTGAAATCGATGCGTGCCACCTGATCGACCGTCAGATTCAGGCCTGAACGGACTTCTTTCTTGAAGCCGGTTAACTCCGCTTCGACGCGGTATTCCCCGACGGGAAGAAGTTCGACCGAGTAAACGCCGGTTTCGTTCGTGAGCGTGTCACGTGCGACGCCTGTGTTGACGTTGCCGACCTTGATTGAAACGCCCGGAACCACTGCGCCGCTTTCATCAGTAACGCGGCCGGTGATCGTTCCGCGATTCTGTGCGAATGCACCAGTGCTCCATGCCAGAACAACCAACATAAGGAGAGCTATTTTCCAGTTCCACCTTCTCATTTATTCACCTGCTCCTTTCCAGAGACAAAGCGAGCATCGTGCTCAGGATGTGGACAAAGTCCCAATTGCGGTAAAGCTACTCCGACGTGGGTTTTAAGTCCAGAGGTGGGTAGTCTCGGCCGGAGAGGTCAGGGCCGCGAGATAGGACGGACGAAACTTATCGATTCGCTCGCAACGTGGAGGGTTGCGTCCAGGAGTATCTCGGCGGAGAGCGCCGTCTGACCAGGCGGACGGAAGAATGTCAGGTCAATCAGCAGCACACGATAACCCGATCCCGTGTTCGAGACCCGTGTAACCGGAAACCGCGCGAAGCTTCGAAACACAGACCCCGTATAGGTGGACATCGCTGCCCGGGTGATTGCAGATTCGGTCGCTTTCGGGACGCTGGCCAGTGGACGAATGGTATGAGTCCACACATCGATCGTCACGCTCGACACGTCCGTTGGACTTTCAATGAACCCGGTCCACTCAAACGGCGTCAAGAATTCCGGACCAACGGTCGACTGTATGACTCGAGTATCCGCGAAATGCGTTGCGAACAGCCCCCGTGCGATGGATCGAAGCTCAACAAGTCCGGCGACGTAGACGACAGCCAGGATGATCCCGACTTTTGGAACATACGGACGCCCGCGGCCGGCATGGTAACTTGTGATAACCGCTGCCAACAGGATCAAGTCCAGGTAAGGATCAAACACGAAAAGCAGATCCCCATAAAACCACCGTCCGTTAAATGGCTGCAGCGGACGCACTCCGTACGTATTTGTCCAATCCAGGAGCGGATGAGTCAACATCACGATCAGCGCGACCGAAAAATGTTTCCAGAACGCTCGAGGCCCGCGGATGCTCATCACTGCAGCCAGAATCGCCGAAAGAATCGGAATACCGAGGAGCGAGTGAGTGAATCCTCGATGGAAATCGAGATACGTGGCCGTACCGAAAAACATCGTCACGATATCGACGTCGGGCAGATTCGAAGCGATGACCGCTGTCGCCGTTGCGTAGGGCGCCCATCGGTTCAGCCCCGACTGCGCAAGCGCGAAGCCAACCAGCGTGTGAGTCGAATTGAGCATTTAGTTTTCTACCAAAGCTGCGAGTTGACTGCCGATTCGGTTCCAATCGAAGTTTCGGATGATCATCTCCCGCGCGTTGGCGCCCAGAGCCCTCCGTAATGTCTCCGACGGCATCAACTGTGCCAGCGCCGCGCGAAAAGCATCGGCGGTATCGGCAACGATGGCTTCACGGCCTTGTCGAATCGGGAAACCCAGCGCGCCGACAGACGTCGTGATCACCGGGCAGCCCATGCAAAAAGCTTCAAGCAGCTTCACGCGCTGACCTGTCCCCGAAAACAAGGGAGCCACAACAATGGTGTTCGGCCGGTGGTACAGGACGCGTGTATCCGCGACGTATCCCGGGAAATCCACGTTTGGCCGGCCTTCCAAGCAACGCGGAACATTGTTGCCGGGCAAAACGAACCGGATGGACGGAAAGAAGGGTGCGATTTGATTCACAAGGAACTCGGCGGCCTCGGCATTCGGAGTGTGGCGAAAATTACCGACGAACAGGACTTCCAGCGGACGTTCCGGCTCGTCTGCAATCGGAGCGAACTCGGTCGCGTCAATGCCTATCGGGATCGATCGAACGTCGGCTTTCGAGGAATAAGACTTCAAGTATTTCGCATCGTGCTCGGTCATCGTGACCACGCGATCGAATCGTCGCGTCGCCAGGACTTCGTAGCGCAGCATCTGCATCCACCGGTAATACAGCTTGAATTTCGTCAGCGGATCCGGGTCGCGGCGGAATGCGCCGTACGCGTTCGCCGAAAGGGTTTCATGGATCGTCAGCACGGATCGCACAGCACGACGTTTGTACTGCGCCATCTGCAGGTACTCGCACTGAAGAACGTCGACGGTGTGTTTCCGGAACATGGCATCGATCGCTTCGTGCATTTCCGGCGTGGTGAATTCGCGAACCAGAAACGGGTCGAGCGAGAGCCAGTGCGGACTGAAGTCCGGAATGCGAAGCACCGGAGTTATGGATTCACAAATCGGTTCCACGGATTGCAAAAGTTGCCGCTCGTGGTCATTCTCCACAAAGCTGATCACGCGCACGACATGCCCATGCTCGCGGAGCAGACGGATGTTGTGATACATGCGAACGCCGCCGCCATGCATGTGGAGAACGGGCGGGTAGGCGCACAGCATCAAGACGTTCACACGGAGCTCCGCGCGAGAACATCCCGGTCGCTGACAAAGAAGCTGCCGGACTGACTGAAACGTCGAGAAAGCGCCGCAGGCAGCTTCGCCACGGCGCGCAGATACGCACGAACTTCAAAGCTTCCGCCAGCCAGCATCGTGCCGCGACCATGAATTCGCGGCAGGTTCATGAGGTGTTCGATGATCATTGAAGCGTCGGTGACGTTCTTCCAGATGAAGAGATACAGGTTTCGACGAGTCGTGTTCTCCACATACTCTGTTGTGAATTTTCGTCCGCTTGTCGCGCGATGCTTGTGCACGACACGACTCGCCGGCGCGAGCAGACATTTCCAGCCACGTTTCCAGGCCCGATAAGAAAGATCGGTGTCCTCGACGTAAAACGGATGATAGAGATCGTCGAGGCCGCCGACTTCGAGATACTTCTCGCGATCGATTGCGCACGATCCGCCGCCGGCCCAGAAGACGGGCATTGTGGCTCGCCGTTCATCGGCGGCATCGACCGAAGCGTGCCAGACGGTGAAAAAGCCTCGATCGAATTTTGCCCGGGTGTTGCCGGTTTCGGCGCGGTGACGCGAAGTGTCTTCGAAGAAGACCTGCGACGTGACCGTGAAGACGGAATTGTCGATGAAACCATCGATCAGCGGTTTTAGAAAATGGCGATCGACGATCATGTCGTTGTTGAGCAGGACGACGATGTCCGTTTCCGCCTGACGGATGCCCCGGTCATTTCCTTCAACGAAGCCGTAATTGCGGTCGAGCGCCAAAATGCGAACCTGGGGGAAGTTGTCGCGAACGAACTGGACGCTTCCGTCGCTCGATCCATTGTCGACTACAACAACTCGATGCTCACCGCCGGCCTCGCCAACCGCCTGCAATACGGAAGGAAGGCACTCGGCGAGCAAGTGCTTGCCGTCCCAGTTCAGTATCTGAATCGTAACGCCACGAAGCCCGTTGCTCCGCTCCGGGTTCTGCACGGTGCCCCCCGGCCGCGGCTTTTCAGAACCCCGAGCGGAGCGACGGGCTCCGTGCCGAAATGTTGCCACGAGCACTGTGGCGAGAACTGCGAACAAAAGCGAACCAGCAACGATCACATCGACAGGAAGGAGCACAGCAACGTAAGGCAGCGCGCGGAGCTTCTCAGTGTTCATCCACTCCGGCTCTTTTTGTCCTGGAAGTACAACGCCAGTGCGTCGCGCCAGTGTCGCATGCGATTGAGTCCGGACTTCTTCAGGCGAGCATTCTCGAGAACCGAGAATTTCGGCCGAATTGCGGGTGTCTTGTACAAATCGCTGGTGGTGGGTGAGAGGTCCGCCTTCAGCCCGGACATTTGAAAGACCGCTTGAGCGAATTCGTACCACGAGCACGAACCTTCATTCGTCGCGTGGCAGAGGCCCAGCAAATCATTCTCGAGCATGAGAGCGATCTGTGCTGCAAGATCCCCAGTGTATGTCGGAGTGATGATTTGATCGGCGACGACTCGAATGTGATCGCCCGACCGCGCCTTTCCGATCATGGTCTCCACAAAGTTCCCGCCCTTGCCTCGACTGCCGGCGACACCGTAAAGCCCGCCCGTTCGAATCAGGAGATACCGTTTCGCGGTTGTTCGGACGATGTATTCGCCGGCGAGTTTTGAGTTGCCGTAGACGCTCAGCGGCATCGGCGCGCTCTCCTCGGTGTACGGAAGCTTCGATGCTCCATCGAAGACATAATCCGTGCTGAAGTGAACGAGTCGTGCGCCGATATCGTTCGCGATTCGAACCAAATTGAGAAGCGCGAGCACGTTGACGGAATACGCGGTTTCAGCCTGGGTCTCACAGTCATCGACGCGATGGAAAGCGGTCGTGTTGACGATGTCTTGAGGCGAGGCTTTTGCAATTGCAGCGCGCGTCTTCGGGTAATCCGTCACGTCGAAATCCTCGCGCGTGAAAGGCACCACGTCACTGCCGGCGAGCGCTCTCGTGAGATCGCTCCCGAGCTGGCCATTTGCGCCGAGAATGACGGTTCGCACCATGTGGCATCGAATTGTATTCGCACGCAGGTGAGGCTGTCTGCTTGAAAGCTTCGACCACGCCGCTGGAACCGTGCATAATAAAGGTGACGACAGTTACTAACTTCCTGCTGAGGTGAACATGGCCAAAGACGTGAATGCACCTAGAGTGGGAGAAGACGCGCCGGATTTCACGTTGAAGTCGCATTTGGACAAGGATGTTCAACTGTCCGACTACCGCGGCAAGAAGAACGTGGTCCTCGCCTTCTACCCACTGGCGTTTACACCGGTTTGAACGCTGCAGATGCCGGCGTACGAGGAGGACACTCCCGAATTCGACCGGTATAATGCCCAGGTGCTGGGCATCAGTATCGACACCATCCCAACGATTAAAGCGTGGGCCAAATCGCTTGGCGGTATTTCGTATCCGTTGGTCAGCGATTTCTGGCCTCACGGGCACACCGCTCTCAAATTTGGCGTTCTTCGAGCGGAGGGTTTCACAGAGCGCGCAATCTTCATCATCGACAAGCAAGGAAAGATCCGCTACATCGATATTCATGCGATTGGCGACCAGCCGAAGAATTCAGTTCTGTTTGATGAGCTGAGAAAGATTCAAGGTTAGTGGGAAATTCGGGGACGCACACCGGAATTATTGAGGGTTTCAGATAATTCCGGTGTGCGTCCCCGGAATTCGCTCAACTGCGTCTCAAATGGAAATTGCACGGGCATGCACGCCGTACACGCGCTTGCGGCGTGATCTCAAAGACTGCCGCCTCACGCTGGTTTCAACAGCGGGCGCGTACATTGAAGGTACGGAACCCTTCACGGACAATGATCCGACTTTTCGGCTCATTCCGGACGGGACCGAAACGCGCCGGATTCGTTTTGTCCCCGGCCATTTCGACACTTCCAAAGGAGCGCTCGACGCCAACATCATGTTTCCGCTCGATCGCCTGCACGAACTTGCCACGGCGGGCGAAATCGGACAGCTCTCCGAGTATCACATCTCGATGGGACTCACGACCGAGTTGCGGAAGCTGAAGGAGCAGACGAGTTGGGAGATCGCCCGGACAGTGTTGCAGACGCGTCCGGACGTTGTGCTTTTGACCGGCGGCTGACCGCTTTGTCATCGGACGGTCGTCACGATTCAGCGCGCCATTGAAAGTCAGGGAATATCGACGATTCTGATTACGGTTTCGCCCACGGAGTCTGAACAAGCGGTTCCGCCGCGTGCGCTGTATCCCAAACCGTTCCAGCCCGGAGAATCTCTCGGCCGGCCCAACGATCCGGAATTTCAACTGAGAATTCTGCGCGACGCGTTTGGACTTCTCCACTATCCCGTTGAGCCGGGAACAATCGTCACAAAGGAATATCCTTCATAATAGGACGACGCTCTTGCTCGTGATCTCGATCCGCTTGCGGCATTTCAGGCAGGCCACGATGTCGTCGACTCGAATCATGTAATCGCGCGCATTCCGGAATCGGGCCTGATCATCTGCGTCGGCGCCGCGAGGCAGGCCTCGTTTCTTCGTTCGGCGAATCCAACGGATTTGGTATTCGGAATCCTGCCGGCACTGCGGGCACCGCAACGACATCGGCCGCGTTTCGGTTTTTTCGTCGAAGAAGTCTTTCTCCTGCACCTACTCTCCTTTGGCCGCGATTCCAGGCTGCGTCATCGTCATTGGATCGAGGATCTCATTCAAACGCTTTACAGGCAGAATATTTTTTTTCATCGCGACCTCACGCACGGTTCGGCCGGTGGCATACGACTCTTTCGCAATGGCGGCTGCGGCGTCGTAACCGATTTCGGGGGCAAGGGCCGTGCACATCGCAAGGCTCTTCTCGATCATCTCCGTGGACCGCTCTTCCTCTGCCTGAATGCCGGCGACGCAGCGATCGGCGAAATTGGTCGCGGATGTCGCAAGCAATCGGACCGATTCGAGAAGATTGTGCGTCATCACCGGCATCATGACATTCAGCTCAAAATTACCGGCCTGTCCCGCAATGGTGACCGCGACATCATTACCAATGACATGCGCCGCCACCATGAGCACGGATTCCGCGATCACAGGATTCACCTTACCCGGCATTATGGAAGAGCCAGGCTGCGTTTCCGGAAGACGGATTTCTCCAATGCCACATCGAGGCCCGGACGCCAGCCATCGAATGTCGTTCGCGATTTTCGTCAAACTCACGGCGATCGTTTTCATAACGGCGCTCGTTTCGACGATCGCATCCTTCGCTCCCTGGGCCTCAAAATGATCCGCAGCCTCATGGAACTGCAGGGCGCTGATTTTGGAAAGATGACCGATCGCGCGGCGGGCGAACTCCGGATCCGCATTGATGCCGGTTCCCACGGCCGTTCCGCCAAGAGGAAGCTCGCTCAACGTACTGCCGAGCTTTCGTAATCGGAGGACGCTGAGTTCGATTTGGCGTGCGTAACCGCCGAATTCCTGTCCGAGCCGGACCGGAGTGGCGTCCTGAAGGTGGGTTCTGCCGATCTTCACAACGTGATCGAATTCCGCGGCCTTGCCCGAAAGCGCGAACTGCAGTCTGGTCAGGGCTGGAATAAGCGTGCGTTCGATCGATTCCATCGCCGACACATGCATAGCGGTGGGAATCACGTCGTTGCTCGACTGGCACATGTTCACGTGGTCGTTCGGATGAACAGGTGTCTTCGATCCCGGAACACCGCCGAGCAATTGGATCGCGCGGTTCGCGATCACTTCGTTGGCATTCATATTCGTCGAAGTGCCCGAACCGGTTTGAAAAATGTCGAGGACGAAGTGATCGTCGAGTTTTCCGTCGACGACTTCATGGCATGCCTGTTGAATAGCCGCCGCCAGCTTCGAATCCAGGAGACCGAGTTCCTGATTCGCAAGGGCGGCCGCGAGCTTGATCTCGCCGAGCGCCCGGATAAATTCGCGGGGAAACCGGATTCCGCTGATGGGGAAGTTCTCGACGGCACGCTGGGTCTGAGCACCGTAGAGCGCCGTAGCCGGAACCTTCATCTCGCCCATCGAGTCTTTCTCGAGCCGAAAACCCGGTTTCGTCATAACTTCGCCTTGTAAAGACGATAGGAAAAACCGGAACCCCGAAAACGGATTCCCTCGGACAGCAGCAGATCGCGCTGAATCCACGCGGTCTCGCCAGGCGTGACGATCTTGCCGCCGGCCCCGACGACCCTGTGCCACGGAACACCCGGCGGGCATCCTCGGATCGCGGCAGCCACTTGCCGTGGGCCCGTGCCCACGATCTTTCCTATGTCTCCGTATGATAGGACACTTCCGCGCGGGATGCGCCGCACGATGCGGTAGATGGTCTGGCTGAGTTTCGGGTCCATCCGCACATCCTAACGCATGTCGTCCCGGCTGTAGCGTGTCGGCACGCCTGTTCCACGCGAAGAGATCTGCAGGTAATTGTCCGTCCACAGCAACAGGTCGGCTCCGGAGACGCCATCGAAGCGGCCGACGGCCGCGATGGAGAGGGTGTTAGCCGGGTAGCTGCGGACGAATGTCCAGTCACCGGTTCCGCCGTAGGATATCTGGAAGTTGAGGCCCACAGTCAGACTGAAAGGTTCCGTAAAGGGAGAAAAGATGGCCACGTCTGCGCGTCGATCGCCGTTGAAATCCGCGACTATCAAATTGGACACCGAATCCGTCAGTTTGCGACGGAGCGGTTGCCACGCGGTGCTAGCGCTATAAGACACCGACCAATATCCGCTCACAACACTGAAGACGTCGGTTTTGCCGTCGCCGTTAAAGTCGCCGAAACGCAAGCTGGAGACGCGAAATGTGGAATCATTAACAAGCGCGAATTGGCTTGAAGCACCCTCCGATACATACCAGTGCGCGCCGTCGGCGTAGAAGATGTCGTCGCGTTTGCCGCCCGTGAAATTGCCGACTGCAACATTTCCCAGAATAGATGGACTCACATTGATGGTTTCCCATGATGAGGCGCCGCCCCACGAAACGTCCCAGTTGTAGCGGTGCTGTGTCAAAACATCGGTGCGACCGTCACCGTCGAAATCTCCGAATAAGAGGTTGGTGATGCCCTCTGTTTGGGTATTCAAAAGACGCCACGCTTCTTTGCCGCCTGGTGCGTAATACCACGCGACGCCCGTTGCCATGAAGAGGTCTTGAACACCGTCGCCATCGAAGTCGCCGACAGCGAGACGGTTCGTCGGATTTGAAGAAGAGAATTTGTTGTTGCTCAGGATAAGTTTCGCTGGGTCCCCCAGGTTTCGGATTGCGTCCGAATCGGACATCATCGATACATTGTCGTGAAAACTCGATTGGTAGACGGGCGTTCCGCGCAGATCAAAGTTGTAACGATTCGTTGCGAGGATCGTGTTTTTCGCAACCTCCGCGTACTCACCGGCTGGGCCGCCGCAATCGTGGCAGTGTCCGTTATAGTCGGTTCCGTGAACATCAAAATCCGCCGTGGGTTCTTCGTCGTTGCGATGCACCCAATCGGACAAGACGAGGTTGAAGAATGCACGGTAAGAGGACAGATCCGCATTGGTGGCGGCAACCGCGTGGCGATTCACGAGGAAGGTGTTGCCTTTGACCAGGGGAAACGCGCGGTCCGTCACCACGCCGTAACCGTGCGGGTTGTGATGAATATAGTTCCGCATCACTCGTATGTTTTGGGGTCGCGTACTCGGATCACGAACGTCAGGCGCCGTATCGCTACAACCCGTGGACACGGGCGAGCTCCAGTAGGACATGTCGTCATGGTCAATCAGCGAGATAAACCTGTCGGGAGCTCCAATCGCATTCGCGTACGGATGATCTATAGTGGCCACGCGCATCGGGCCGACCATACGCAACCCCGTAATACGTACATAATCACCCTCGACGTAAAGCATGCCGCCGTCGCACAAGGGACTCTGCAAAGGCTGGTCGACAGTGTTGAATTCCGCAGACAGCAGCGGACCGTGATTTGTGCCCCGGCGGTCGCCGCGTATGGTGACTCCGGCCGGAACAAAGATTGTCGGCAGGTCCGTCAGATATAAGGCGGTATTTTGATCCAGTTCAATCACGGTGCCCCAGGTTGCACTTCGCACCGCATTCACAAACTCCGTCACGGCTTGAGCCCCGCTGCTGCCCGGGGATAAATGAACGAAGCCGGTCGTCGGACGCTTTGCGGATCCGTCCGACGCGGTGAATGACCACAACTCCGAGTCCGCCAGATCGCGATCGCCGAGTACGATAGGAGTTCCGTTTTTGCCGCGGCTATTCTGCACCTTGGCGACGCGATTCCGATCCGCAGCCCAAAGGATACTGTCGCCGTCCAGCGCGAAAATCTGGTTTCGCGCGTAGATGGTGAGGCGACTGGCCTCGTCTTGCAGTTCGAGCGGCGTTTCCGTATCCGCCGCGGACGTCGATGTTGACGTGGCCGTCGTCGTTGTAAGGGCCGATTGCGCCCTCACGCCAATGACCTTGGCACCGGCCCGCAAAATCACATCGTGCCGCGCATTGACCTCCTCTATAAGCACCGCTTGCCCGCTTGTGTTGCTGCAATCGGTGATGACGACGGGTGTCCCGTTCACTTGAGGCCCAGAACCGAAATCCAGGCACTTGTTGCCGATCCCGGCGAAACCGCGGATGGAGAAAGTCGGTTTCGGGTCGACAAAGGCTGTGAAAGTTTGAGTGGTGAAGGTTTGGGCGTGGACCGTCAAGTGGGACAGCGTCAGCATCGGGAGAGCACACAGCGCGGTGATGACGGTTAACCATCGACTTTGTTTTCGTGTTTGTAGAGTCCTAGTTTTCATCGTCCCATCTCCTTGTGGCTTCGAAATCGGCTTCGCCGATTGAGGCGCACGAAGATGCATGCCGCATTCCCGCGTGGTACGCGGTCAGCGCAGGGCTGCTCGGAACTAACCCATTGATTTCGCGTGGAAAATTGGAAGGAGGTCACGGGACTGACCCGCGGCGGCTACCATCATCCCGATGGTATAACCATTACTGTGATTGCCTGATCGCCACTTACAGCAGGGATGATTTCAAACCCGAGCCCGTCAGGATCACCAGCACTCGTTCGTTGGGCGGACACTTCAGTTTAGCCACCGCGGGCACGACCACGGCGGAAGTTGGTTCGGCGTTTAGTCCGGCGCGGCCGAGGACTCGAAAGCCGGCGATGATTTCGTCTTCCGATACCACGGTTACCGAATCGACGACACGCTTCAGCATCGGCAATCGCGGGGGCTTCGACGTCAGAATTCCCTCAGCCACGCTTGGCTTCGGCGTCACATGCTCGTGAACCAGGGGCGCGGATGCCTCGGCCTGCACGGCATGCAACTTCGGCATACGGCTCACCCGGCCTAGACGCATTAATTCGGTAAATCCGAGGTGCAGCCCAAGCAATACCGCGCCGCCACCGGTTGGCGCCACGATGTGATCGGGAGGATCCCAGTGGTATTGCTCGGCAATTTCGTAAGCCATGGTTTTAGTTCCGTGCAGAAACAGCGGATGCCAGTTGTGCGAAGCATAAAAGGTTTCGCCCACCTTTGCCTTCACTGCCGCAGTCGTGTTATCGCGCGGACCGTCGATCCGGTGAATCACGGCGCCGGTCCTTTCAACCTGAATAAGCTTCGACGGCGAAGCCGACGCCGGACAGTAGATCTCACACAGCAGACCGCCGCGCGCGGCGTAAGCGGACATCGCCGCTCCGGCATTTCCGGAGGAATCTTCCATGAATCTATCGACGCCCGCGTCCTTCATCGCGCTGACGAGCACAGCGGCTCCTCTGTCTTTGAAGGAACCTGTCGGGAGAAGGTATTCGAGTTTGGCATCGATGCGCTGCGTCTCGATGGCCACAGAAACGATGGGGGTTATCGGTTCACCAAGCGAAACCCGGGTGCGGACAGGCAGCACTCCGCCGTATCGCCAGAAACTAAACTCGTCAGGGCCGATGCTCAGTTCAACCGGTTCGAAATCGACCTCCAGCAAGCCGCCACAGTCACACCACGGTATCTTCCTGGCGATCTCGTAAACCGTGCCGCAGGTTGCGCATCGCAGGTGAAGGAGCTTGCCCATGGCGGCGAAGCTTAGCATCCGCTCACTGTTCCAACAACCTGTGCGTCTAACCAGCAGGCTTTGCGCTTATAATTTCGTTCCGAAAGGAAGACCCAATGTTCAGCTTGAAACCGAAGGAAGGGGGATCGACATACCAGCCACCGGCCCCTCAGCAAGGAAACCTGATTATGAAAATTGCGTTAGGAGTATGCGCTCTCGCCATCCTGGCCGTCGGATACGCCGGCTATTCGAACAATGTCGCGCTTCAAGAAAAAATTGCCGCGCTCGAAAAGGCCAACCAACAATCTGTCGCCAAGCTCGAGAAGGATGCCACCGCGATGGCCGCCGACCTCCAGCTTGTCGGCAAGAAGCTGGGCGTGACGTCGCAAGAACTCGATGCCGCCCGGAAGTATGCGGAAAAACTTCGTGTGCAGCAGGAAGAGTCGAAGAAAGAGCTCGCCAGCGAACTGGCGACTAAAGCCAGTTCCAGCGACGTTGCGGCAGTCGCGAAGGACGCTTCGACCAAGCTCGCCGAAGCTCAGCAGGACGCGAATTCCAAGATCGGCAATGTCAGCGGTGAAGTGAAAACCGTCGCCGCCAATCTGGATGTGACCAAGCAGGATCTGGCGGCAAGCCGTCGCGAAATCGTGGACGTGCGCACGACATTGAGCCAGCAAATCGCGAAGAACTCCGGCGAGCTCTCCGAATTGCGCAAGAAAGGCGAGCGCGACTTTTTCGAATTCGATATCAAAAAGGACAAGAAGAATCCTCGTGCCAGAGTCGCGGACATCGCACTGGAGCTGAAGGATACCGACGTGAAGAAGCAAAAGTACAACCTGACCATTCACGTCGACGACGCGAAGCTGGAGAAGAGAGACCGGACCGCGAACGAACCCGTTCAGTTTCTCGTCGGGCGCGACAAGTTGCGATATGAAGTCGTCGTCAACTTCGTCGACAAGGATCGGATTCGCGGCTATCTCAGCACGCCGAAAGATAAAGTGCTTTCGGCGGAACGTCCTGCCTTCAGACCATAGCGTCGTGCTTTTTACAGCTGGTGACCGGTAACTGCGGTCACCAGCACCAGCAAAGCCGCAAGGCCCTGCACCAATAGCCAGACGATCGAGAAGTCTTCCACTTCACCAGTCATTCGGGCTCGCGCCGAATAGCGCAACACACCGGATGCGGCAAGAACGATTGCCGTGGTAATCCCAAACAGAGCATGACCCGTGATCGCCCCTTTTCCGATTTGACTGAGGCTGGCGATCTGCAGTCCCGTAACGACGGCAACCAGCGCGAGGACCGCCGCCCACAAAGACAAACCATAGCCGGTGTTATGCATCTCATTTCGTTTCGAGTAAACGGCCCAGCCGTCATAGACGAAAGCGAACAGTGCGAGCGCTATTGGGAAATGAACGATAAAACGGTGAAGCGGAAACTCGAACATCGAGTCAGTCCAGCGGGGGCTCAAAGCACAACCGGCATCGCGCTTCGTACATGTCGCTGGCTCCAACGAGCAGCCGGTCCGTGTTCTCGACGATTCGCTGGGTCCGGTTTGCAGGAGCTCCACAGCGTACACAAATCGCAAGAGCTTTCGTGATGTATTCGGCGATCGCGAGCAACTGCGGCATCGGCTCAAACGGACGGCCCCGATAGTCCTGGTCCAGGCCCGCGACGATGACACGCTTGCCCATGTCAGCCATCCGGTTGCAAACCGAAACGAGCTGCATATCGAAAAACTGTCCTTCGTCAATTCCGATGACCTGCGTCCGCCCATCAAGTTGCTCAAGGATTTCGTTCGCGTTGCTCACCAGTTGCGACTTGATCTTCATATCGCTGTGACTGACGATGTGATCTTCGCCGAACCGTCCGTCGACCTTCGGTTTGAAAATCTGAACTCTCTGGCGTGCGATCTGGGCCCGGCGCAGACGTCGAATCAGTTCCTCGCTTTTTCCACTGAACATGCTGCCGCAGATCACCTCGATCCATCCGAGATTACCGCGTTGATATTGAAACTGTTCGGTCATGGTCCTTAAAAGAAGCGCAAGTATACGCGCATGCTCCATAATTCCGGCATGAATTTACGAGTCGCCTTGCTCGGTGCGGGGAACGTTATCCAGGCGTTTCTCAAGTACTGGAACGAACGCGATTTCGGGATCCGTTTGCGGATCGTAAGTGTGATGCGACAGCGTGGAACCTGGCACGGCGACGAAGCTGCGACTATAAATCTCGACTCCTTGACGTATATGCCCAAGCGCCACGAGTTCAACGGTGCGGACCTCGTGATCGAGGCGCTTCCGAGCGTTTATCCACACGGAGAGCCGGCAACTTCATTGTTGAAGTCAGCGCTTGAGCACGAAATCGATGTCCTGACTGTCGACAAAGGGCCGCTCGTCGCCGCTTACCGCGAACTTGCGGCGGTGGCGGCTCGATCGGGTGCTCGGTTGAGGTTTTGTGTCGGAGGAGCGCTGCCTGCTTTCGACATCGCCTCACGCGATCTGCGTGGCACCACCGTCCGGAAGATTCGCGCCATTCTCAATGGAACGACAAATTTCATACTTTCCGAAATGCACGCAAGGAAATGTTCGATCGACGATGCGCTGAAAACGGCCATCGATCGTGGGATTGCGGAGCCCGATCCTTCGCAGGACGTGAACGGGATCGATACCGCGGCGAAGATGGTGATACTGGTGAATGCCGCACTCGGCCTCGATTTTCGTCTGGATCAGGTCGCGACGGTTGGAATACGGGACGTCGATCTCGACCCCGCTCGCAGCGCAAATTCCGTATGGAAGCTTATCGGCACTTACGAGGAAGGAAGAATTCGAGTCGAGCCCGAGCTTGTCCCCGTTGAAGATGTTTTCGCGAAAATCAACGGGACCGACAAAATCGCGGAGTTCGAATCGATGGAAATGGGCAAGCTGTCTGTCATCGGCGGCGCTTCCGGCCGAATCCAGATGGGCGCTGCAATGACGAAGGAGATCCTGAACCTGTACTCATAACGCGGCCTCGCCTGACGCGGTGGCGACGGGCGGCATGAGGCTGGCATAATACCTGGAGTATGGCCGAGATCACGCGACGACGATCGATCCCTGTACGAGTCGGCGACGGTTGGGTCGGCGGCGATCATCCCATCGCCGTTCAGTCGATGACCAACACCGACACGGCCGATGTCGCGAGCACCGTCGAGCAGGCCAGTGCACTCGCGCTCGCGGGCTCCGAACTGGTTCGCGTCACCGTCAATACCCGCGAAGCAGCCCGCGCCGTCCCGGAAATCGTCTCCCGTCTCCGCGACCGTCATATTCGAGTTCCGATCATCGGAGACTTCCATTACAACGGCCACATCCTTCTCCGCGAATATCCCGATTGCGCAGCGGCCCTCGATAAGTATCGGATCAATCCGGGGAACGTTGGAATGGGCCGGCAACACGACGACAACTTTCGTTCAATCGTCGAAGTGGCCATGGAGCACGACAAACCGGTTCGTATCGGCGTGAACTGGGGGTCGCTCGATCAACAGCTCGTGACGCGTCTCATGGATGAAAACGGCCGCCGCTCGCAGCCGCTCGATGCGAATGAAGTCGTGATGGAAGCGATGGTCGTGAGTGCCATCGAGTCGGCTGACCTCGCGCAATCCTACGGAATGCCGGCCGACCGAATCATCCTGAGCGCCAAAGTATCGGGAGTACAGGATCTCATCGATGTGTACACCGAGCTTGCAGCGCGTTCCGACTATGCATTGCATCTCGGATTGACGGAGGCCGGGATGGGCCGGCGCGGTATTGTTTCCAGCGCGACGGCTCTGGCCATCCTTCTGCAGGAGGGGATCGGCGACACGATCCGCGTCAGTCTGACTCCGGCTCCCGGCGGCGATCGTACGGAAGAAGTACGAACCTGTCAGGACGTGCTTCAGAGCCTCGGCATCCGAAGTTTTTCGCCGAGAGTCACCGCCTGCCCCGGTTGCGGCCGCACCACGAGCACGCTGTTCCAGGAAATGGCCAGCGACATTCAAGCGTACCTGACTTCGCAAATGCCGGAATGGCGAGCAACCTACCCCGGTGTTGAAAACCTGAAGATCGCGGTGATGGGTTGCATCGTCAACGGGCCCGGCGAATCGAAACATGCGCACGTTGGAATCTCTTTGCCGGGCACGGGCGAGGAACCCAAGGCGCCGGTCTACGTCGACGGCCGGTTGATGACGACCTTGAAAGGACCCACAATCGTTAACGACTTTATCCGCATCGTCGACGATTATCTCGAAACAAAGTTTGGTGCACATGCTCAACAATAAAATCGCGCTCGTTACAGGCGGGAGTCAGGGCATCGGAAAATCGATCGCCGAAAAATTGGGCACGGCCGGAGCAGTTCTGGCCATTGCGGCTCTTGAAAATGAGGCGCTGACAAAGGCCGCGTCGGATTACAAATCGCGTGGATTTCAATTCAAGACATACGGCCTGGACCTCAGTGTGGACGATCAGGTCGAAGCGCTCGCGCAAACGGTCACCCGCGAGCTTGGTCCGGTCGATATCCTCGTCAACAATGCGGGAATCGGAGGCCCGACGGGACCGGCCCACAAACTCGACCCCAGGGATTGGGACAAAACGCTCCAGATCAATCTCCGCACTCCGTTCCTGCTAAGCCGCGCGATCATTCCGTCCATGATCGAACGCAGGAGTGGGAAGATCATCAACATGTCGTCGATAGCGGGCAAGATGGCGTACCCGTTACGGACGCCTTATGCGGCGTCCAAGTGGGGACTCGTCGGCCTGACTTTGACACTTGCTCAGGAACTCGGCCCATATAACGTTCAAGTCAACGCGATCTGCCCGGGGCCCACGCGCACCGAGTTGATCGAATCGGTTATTCGCGCTCGCGCTGCCGCAACTGGAACCGACTTTGAAACGATGTCGCAGGAATACGTTCGTGCAACGGCGCTCAAGAGAATGGTGCTGCCCGAAGAGGTCGCCGACCTCGCACTGTTTCTGGCATCCCCGCAATCGGACGCCATCACGGGCCAGGCGATCGACATCAGCGCGGGTTATGGTTTCAGGATCGGCGACTAAAAGGGGGACTTCATGGCAACGATGATTCAGGAAGATCTGAACCTCAACAACATCGTCTCCAAACAATTCGATCGAGCCGCGCGGTACCTGACGATTGATCATGCGCTCCGCGACCAGATCAAAGCCTGCAACAACGTCTATTACTTTCAATTCCCGGTGCGGTTCGCCGACAACCATTACGAAATCTTCGAAGGCTGGCGTGCCGAGCACAGCCAGCATCGAAAACCGGTCAAAGGCGGCACGCGATTCAGCGAGCTTGTGAATCAGGACGAAATCATGGCACTCGCCGCGTTGATGACGTACAAATGCGCGATCGTCGACGTTCCATTCGGCGGCTCGAAGGGTGGCGTTCGATTCAATCCCAAAAGATACACAACGGACCAGATCGAAAAGATCACCCGGCGTTTCACGGCGGAACTCATCCGCAAGGGGTACATCGGTCCGGGCGAAAACGTCCCCGGTCCCGACGTCGGAACGGGCGAGCGCGAAATGGCATGGATGGCAGACACCTACGACACTTTTAAACCGGGCGGTATCGATAATCTTGCCTGCGTCACCGGCAAACCGGTGTCCCAGGGAGGAATCGCCGGCAGGCGGGAAGCGACAGGACGCGGTGTTCAATACGGAATCCGCGAAGCCTTTCGGTACGCCGAGGATCTTCGGCCGCTGGGCCTTACTACCGGACTTGAGGGAAAAACCGCAGTCTTCCAGGGATTCGGAAACGTCGGCTATTACGCTTCGAAATTCCTTTCCGAGGAGGACGGCATCAAAGTCACCGGAATCGGTGAGTACGATGGCGTTGTGACGAATCCGAACGGACTCGAGATCGAAAAGCTGCACCAGTGGCGTCAGCAGACAGGTTCAATCAAGGGCTTTCCCGAAGGCCAGACGTCGCTCAATCCGGCGGCTGTGTGGGATGTTCCTTGCGACATTCTGATTCCCGCCGCGCTCGAGAATCAGATCACTCTCGAAAACTGCGAACGCATTCGATGCAAGGTCCTCGCTGAAGCCGCGAATGGTCCCACCACACCCGGAGCGGAAGAGAACATATTCGGACGAGGCATCAAGATCATTCCGGACATATTCCTCAACGCCGGCGGCGTTACGGTTTCGTACTTCGAGTGGGGAAAGAACCTTTCGCACATGCGATTTGGCCGACTTCAAAAGCATCTCGAGGAAATCAAGAATCAGCGACTGGTAGGCGCCATCGAAGGCCTGATCGGAAAACAACTTCCGTCCAGGGACAAGGAATTCCTGGTTCGCGGACCCGAGGAGATCGACCTGGTTAATTCGGGACTCGAAGAAACAATGGTCAGCGCCTATCGGGAAATGCGCGAGGTGCACCTCGCGAACGCACCTGACGAAAGCATGCGTACGGCCGCGTTCATCATCGCGATCAGAAAGGTAGCGCTCGCCTACGAACAACTCGGCATCTTCCCGTAGCGGACGTTGAAACGCTTTTCTGTAGCGTCAACTGCTGGCGCTGGAATAGAAGCGGATGGCGTAACGCCAGAACCGTGAAGACGCAAAGAAAAGAACGAGCGCTATACCTGACGACGCGGCGGCATACCATGGGGATAGACGGCCCATCAGTGCCGCCGCCGGAAAAGTCGTCAGGAACGCAACCGGGACAACGAACGTCAGAACCGCGCGGATCCAGCCTTTGTAGACGGTGATCGGGAACCGCCCTGCCTCATAAAACGTGTAGAACAATTCCGTGAAGTTCTCGATCTTCACAAACCAGAACGCCAGCGTTGCCAGAAACAGCCAGAGCGAATACACAAGAATCAACCCCGACGGCATCATGATCGAAAACAGCAGGCATTCCACCAGCGTTGGCCAGTGATGCAGCCGGTAAAGACCATATCCGATCAGACCGAATCCAATCGCAACATCGAAGCACTTAAATACCGAGATGCTCGTGACCGTTGCCAGAAACTGGCTGTTCGCCGGCTTGATGAGAACGAAATCCAGAGTGCCTTTCTGAATGTATTCGGTAAGACGATTGATATTCGGGCGAAGGACCGTGTCGATCACACCGTTGAAGATCATAAACAGGCCCATGACGATCAGAATCTCGTTGTATGTCCATCCCCCGAGCGACGTCCGGTGATAGAAGAAGATCGAAACACCGCCGGCGATCCAGAACGCCCATAGAATGCTGTAGACCAGGCTCGAGATAAAGTTGGTGCGGTACTCCATCTCGGCAAGCAGTGCGCTCCGGTAATAGATGACAATCAGTTGCAAATAGCGCTTCATAACTGAAAACTTTCGCCCGCTATGCTCCGACGGCACTGTATTTCTTCAGGCCGCGAACCCACACGAATCGATACATGGCGTAAAACACCGTCACCCATGTCCACTGAACGGCAAGTCCGCGCACGATATCCGGCGTTCCAAGCTGACCGGTAAAGATTTCAACCGGAAAAGACATCATGTAACGGACCGGCAAGGCGTACAGAGCATTTCGCAGCAACGGGGGGAACAGATCGAGCGGTATCAGATAACCCGAAAACAGCGAAAACAGACCAAACCACATGTCATTGATGCCGATCGCCTGAGTGATCCAAAAACTCAGAAGCCCGTTTGTGTACTGGATGAAGAACAACATCGCCCACGTGCCCGAGACGGCGAGAGCGAAGAGAAGCAGACGCCATGGATTCGCAGCGAAGTGCACGCCGGGAACGAACGCCCTGACAGCGAGGACCATCGGAACGAGGACGGCCAGCCGCAACGGTTTCGCCGAAAGGCTTTGCGACATGTAATGAATGATCGGATTCATCGGCTTTAAAAGCTTGAACGACAGCTCGCCATGACGAATGTCCGAATCGAGGTCCCAAATGATCCAAACGCCGGTCAAATTCCGCACAAGGATTGCCGCGACGTAGTATTCGATGAACTCGGTCCGGCCGAATCTGCCGACACGGCCATCTTCTGCAATCGAAAGCCAGCCTGCGAGCATGATCAGCGGCAGGACCATACTGAACATCCATATGAACACGGCCAGCCGGTATTCGAGCGCCAGCTGCCACGCCGCACGATACTCGGCCGCAAACTTGCGGAGAGCGGTCGCTGCTTTTCCAGTCATGACAGGATTTTCCCGGTGAAGATGCGCCCGATGATTTCTTCAACTTCGGGATCCTCGATGGTTACGTCCTCGATGGGCAATGACTCAAAAAGCTGTGCAGCCACTATCGACGTCCGCTCGCGAGGTACGACCAGTGTGGCTTCCAGCGTGTCCATCGAGCGGATCTCGCCGAATTGGTTGAGCTCGCCCGCGGCGATCGGCCGTCGCAAGACGATCCGGACGTGTTTGTACGGGGCTACCCGCTCGACCAGCGCATCGAGTTTGCCGTCGTAAATGAGGTGGCCGTGGTCGATGACAAGGATTCGCTCGCACAAGGCTGTGACATCGGCCATGTAGTGACTGGTCAGAAGAATCGTTGCACCGTGCCGCCGGTTGTATTCGGAGAGAAACTCACGGACGCGGGCCTGCATCGTCACGTCGAGCCCGATCGTCGGTTCGTCCAGGAACAGGACTTGCGGCCGGTGCAGGAGCGCGGCCGCAAGCTCGCACTTCATCCGCTCGCCCAGCGACAGTTTTCGAACCTGTTTTTTCAAAACGGGCTCGAGATCGAGCAATGCGGTCAGTTCCTGAAGAACCGCCAGATAGTCGTGCCGGGGGATGTCATAGACCGCCCGGTTAACCTCGAACGATTCAAACGCCGGTAAATCCCAGATGAGCTGGTTCTTCTGACCCATCACCAGCGTGATCCGGCGCAGGAAATCGTCTTTCCGGTCGCTCGGTTTGAATCCGCAAACGCTGATGTCGCCTGTGGTCGGGTACAGGAGACCCGATAGAACCTTCAGCGTTGTGGTCTTTCCGGCCCCGTTGGGACCGAGAAACCCGACGATTTCGCCGGATTGGATCTCGAAGGAAACGTCGTCGACCGCGCGGACGGTCTGATACCGGCGTCGAAAAAACGAGCGTAGCGAGCCGGCGAAACCCGGCTCTTTGTGATGCGCTTCGTAGAACTTGCAAAGATGGCCGACTGCGATCTTGGAGTCCATTTCAATGGGTTATTATACCGGTCGTGAATAAGGTAAATGTCGAGTTCAAGGCGCACATCGACGACCTCGAAGCCGCCCGTGCAAAGTTAAGAACACTGAGCCCGCGCGAACTCGGGCGGGATCATCAAAGGGACACTTATTTTGTGGTTCCGGAAGGCCGTTTGAAGCTTCGGGAAGGCCGGCTCGAGCAGTCGTTGATCTTTTACCGGCGTTCCGATAAAGCCGAAACGAGAGAGAGTTTTGTCGTCTACGCGTCTATAGACAATGCCGCAGAGCTGAGGCGGGTTTTGCAGGCGGCACTGCCCGTTTTGGGCGTCGTGGAGAAGGAGCGTGAGATCTATTATGTGGGCGATACCAAGGTCCACCTGGACAGCGTGGAAGGGCATGGATTCTTCCTTGAAGTCGAAGCCCCAACCGCCCCGGAAGCCGAGCATTTGTTCAGGTTTTTCGGGCTTAAACCGGCTGCCGTTGAAGGGCGATCCTACTCCGATTTCGCTCGAAAAAATTTGCCCTGAAGATGGGTGGTTCTGGTATAAAGTTCACACTTATCGTCTACGAGGAGTACCTACAAAATGAAGACAAGAGTCATTCTGACGTTGTGTGTAGTGATGGTTCTGGGAATTGCATCCCAAGCCGGCGCACAAGTCACTCTGGTCGCCGGAAGCGCTGAAGACAAGGCGTTCACCGCATGCTCGGCCGAATCGAATCTCGATGCCAAGATCGCGAAATGCCTGGATTTCGAGAAGCAGTTCCCCAACTCCAAAGCACTACCCGACGCTTACGTGATTTTGCTCGACGCTTTTGGACAGAAGAACGACAAAGCAAAGATCGATGAGATCGGCGAGAAAGCCATCAAGTTGGATCCGGAAAACGTTAGCGCGCTGATGCTCGTATCGCGCAACTACGGCATGGAAAAGAAGAACCTGGATCGCGCCGTCACACATGCCCAAACCGCCGTGACCGTATTAGCCAAGCGAAAGACCGAGCCGCGATACCAGGAAGATGCCGCCTGGAAACAATACGTGGACAGCACCGAGCAGGCGGCGAAAGCCAATCTTCAGTGGATCAAGAGCCTCAAGCAGTAGACAAAGTCGTGGAGACACAGTGCCCGCGCGGGTACTGTGTTTTCACACAAACTGCCGCACAAAGTGATCAGGCCTGAGTTCCTCCCCCGTAGCCAGCCGGATCATCTCATTCCATTCCTGCCGGGCACCCGGTTTGAATACGCGTTCCACTAAATACGTTCCTACCTGCGCATTCCCGACATAACTTTCCGCACACACGACCTTGTAGTGAATAAACTGCAGAAGCTGCGACGCCATCAGTTCGCCGAGGACGTAGTTCTGATAGTACGCCGGCGATGTCGCCAGATGATTCTTGGAGGCCCAATCCGGAAGATTGCGGTTCGCGGGCGGCGTGACCATCTGATACCGCTCGACATGTTCCCACCACAGGCGATTCAGGTCCTGGTCCGGATTTCGATACAACTCGCGCTCGAAGCGAACCAACGTCAGGGCCCATCGAAGGAAGATCAGCATTTCCGAGCGGAGTGTCAGGAATGCTGTCGCGCTCAACCGCCTGGCATCCCCCGCAGACAATCCGCCGATGGTCGTGAGCCATTCGGGATTCTTCGACATCCGCCCGTTCAACATCGCGATCGCTTCGGTTGTGAGGATGTGAGCCGGTGTCCGGAGCGTAAACGGAATCGCGGGATCGTGGTACTTATCGTACACGGCATGACCGAATTCATGGAGCATCGTGCTCATCCAACGCTCGTTGTCGCGTATGTTGCACAGCACTCGAACGTCCCCGGCGTGATCGACGTCCAGGCAGAAGGCGTGCTGCGATTTACCCTCGCGCTCGTACAAGTCTGCCGCCTTCATCAGGTCATCGACGTTCAGACCGATGCTTTCGTAATGCGATCGCGTCAGAGCCTGAATGTCGCGCCCCTTAAAAACGTTGTCCAGCGATTCGCTCGCTCCGGCTGACGGAAACTCCTGAAAAAACGGATCCGCGTAAAGCCACGGGTAGCATTCCGAGTCATTAATGACGTACCTGGTTTTCAATGCTGCATCCAGCGACCGCTTCATCTCGGCGAATGCGGTCAGGGACGCCTTGTCGAGGCGATCAAAGAGAGAGAACACCCATTGCTCGTTCAGTTCCTGAAGCTCGAACATCATCGAGAAATAGTCGGGATATCCCAGCTTCTTCGCCTCACGGTTCCGGATCTTGATCAACTCCAGAAGCTTCGGAGCGACGGCGTGTCCGACCTGCTTGCTCGCCTCCCACGCGGCCTTCCGTCGAGTGATGGAGGTTTCGGTGTGAAGAATGTCGCGCAGTTCGTTATCCGACGCGTGACCTCCCTCAAAGCCGGCGCGGAAGGTGTTGAACAGATTTTCGATCTCCGTCTCGCGTTCCACGATGTCGCGTAGGACCTCGTCGTCGATCTGGTGCGGAACGTAGGTGTCATAGATCAGCTTAAGGACTCGACCCTCGACCGCCGGCAATTGCGATGCTTTCGAACGCCAGCCCTGAAGCTGCCGGAAATCGGATTTGTTGCTGTAGACCTTGAGGTACCGCTCTTTGGCGTCGACGAGCGCTTTCTCCCGTTCGGGTGTGCCGTTGATCGAGAGTTCCCAAAATTTGACGCTGTAGTCGATCGATAGTGGAACGACCGTTGTTTCGTTCTGCTGGATGAACGCGGAAATCTCGTGCGTCATGACGTCGGGCTACTTGTCCAATTTATTGGTGTTTCCGGACCTGAACGCCGGCCAGACCTTCAAACAGCGTGATCACACCAGAGTGATCGAAACCGCCGCGGCCCTGGACTCGCAATGCGGCGAATAATTGTTCAACCAAAGCTGACGTCGGTATGGGTGCACCCACCGACCGAGCCGCCTCGTGAATCAAACTCAAATCCTTGGAGTGCAGATCGATTTTAAATCCCGGTGCGAAGTCCCCGGAAAGGATCTTCTCGGATTTCTGATCCAGGCATTTGCTCCCGGCAAGTCCGCCGGACAACGCGCGAATCATCTTCTGCGGGTCGACGCCTGCTTTGGCGCCGAAGACGAGCGCTTCGCCAATCGCCGTCAAATTGATCGCCACGATGATTTGATTGGCGAGCTTTGTAAATCCGCCGCTGCCCAGGGGGCCCATGTGGGTGATCGTCTTTCCCAATGCCTGAAAAACGGGCAGGGCCCGCTCAAAATCCTGCGGTTCGCCGCCGGCCATAATGGAAAGAGCAGCCTCGATGGCGCCTTTTTCGCCGCCGCTGACGGGTGCGTCCACCATCGCCACTCCACGGACGTCAAGTTCTTTCGCGATGTTTTGTGAAACGATCGGATTGATCGTGCTCATATCGATGAATAGTTGTCCGGTTTTGGCGCCTTCTTTCAAGCCATTCGCTCCAAGCGCAACGAGTTCGACATCCGGAGAATTCGGGAGCATCGTGACGATGATATCGACCTGTGATGCCACATCCTTCGGCGACGACGCCGTCGCTGCGCCGAGCTTTGCCAGTTCATCGACCGGGGCTCGACTCCGATTGTGAACGACGAGAGGAAACCCCGCGCGAAGGAGATTCTTCGCCATGGGCTTGCCCATGATGCCCAGACCAATGAATCCGACTCGTGTTTGCATGGCCCAAAACCGTATCACATAATCCGGGCATGGAAAACGTGGCGGCCCGCCAAACACGAACGAAAGCAATCATCAAAACTCTGAAGAAACGTTATCCCAATGTGCGGCTTGCTTTGGACTTCACAACACCACTCGAACTGCTGATCGCTTTGATCCTTGCCGCGCAATGCACGGACGAGCGGGTCAATCGTGTCACTCCCATGCTGTTCCGGAAATACCGGTCGGCAAAGGATTGGGCGGAGGCCGATCGCGCGGTACTGGAACAGGAGATCTATACGACCGGATTCTTCAGGCAAAAATCGGCATCGATTCTGAAGTGCGCCGCCGATCTGGTAGCCCGCTTCAAAGGCGAGGTGCCCCGAAAACTGGATGACCTCCTGTCGCTGCCCGGTGTAGGAAGGAAGACCGCGAACATTCTTCGCGGCAACGCATTCGGTGATCCCGCAATCGGCGTCGACACACACGTGGGACGGTTGGGTTTTCGTCTCGGACTAACGAAACAAACCGATCCCGATAAGATCGAGGCCGATCTGGTTGCCGTTGTTCCGCGAAAGGACCAGGTTCAATTCTGCTCTTTGGTTCAACGTCACGGCCGCGAGGTTTGCATTGCGCGTGCGCCAAAATGTGAGGTTTGTGTTGTGAGGGCCCTCTGCCCGAAAGCCGGCGTTAAGTAGAGAACCGGCAGCTGATCCAAATTCAACGTCGCACCTACTCCTCTTCCTCTCGCAGTTTGGCCAACACCGAAAAATCTTCAAGCGTCGTCGTGTCGCCGACCGTTGCGACGCCTGACGCCAGATCGCGCAACAGGCGGCGCATGATTTTCCCGCTGCGAGTCTTCGGAAGTGTGTCCGTAAACCGGATGTCATCGGGCTTGGCAAAACTGCCGATCGATTTTCCAACGTGCGTTTTCAATTCGTCCTTGAGCGCGGGCTGGGCCACGTGACCTGCAGAGAGCGTCACAAACGCAACGATGCCCTGCCCCTTCATGTCGTCCGGCCTTCCGACCACGGCCGCTTCGGCGACCGTGTGATGGCTGACCAACGCGCTCTCGACTTCCATCGTCCCGATCCGGTGACCCGAAACGTTGATGACGTCATCAATGCGCCCCATGATCCAGAAATATCCGTCCTCGTCGCGACGCGCACCATCGCCAGTGAAGTACATACCCGGAATATCGCTCCAGTACTGACGCTTGAAACGGTCCGGATCGCCGTAGATCGTGCGCATCATCGACGGCCAGGGTTTTTTCACGACGAGAAAACCGCCCTGATTGGCTTCGACGGGATTCCCTTGACGATCCACAACGTCTGCAATAATGCCGGGCAGCGGCAACGTCGCGGAGCCTGGTTTCGTTGGAACGGCTCCCGGAATTGGGGAGATCATGATCGCGCCGGTTTCCGTTTGCCACCACGTGTCGACGACCGGGCACCGTTCACCGCCGATGTTTTTGCGGTACCACATCCACGCTTCGGGATTGATCGGCTCGCCAACAGTTCCCAACAATCGAAGGCTGGATAGATCGTGTTTGGCGGGCCATTGATCACCCCATTTCACGAAGGTGCGAATGGCCGTGGGCGCGGTGTAGAAGATATTCACGGCGTATTTCTCGATGAGCGCCCAGAAACGGTCCGGCTCCGGGAAGTTCGGCGCTCCTTCGTACATCAAGCTGGTAGCTCCGTTCGCAAGCGGTCCATAAACGATGTAGCTGTGTCCTGTGACCCATCCGATGTCGGCAGTACACCAATACGTGTCTTCTTCTTTGAGGTCGAAGACGTATTTCGCAGTGAAATACGTGCCCGTCAAGTAGCCGCCCGTGGAGTGAACGACGCCCTTCGGCTTGCCGGTCGTGCCGCTGGTGTAAAGCATGAAAAGCGGATGCTCTGCATCCAAAGGCTCGGCCGGACAATCATCGGATGCGACGGCCATCAGATCGTGCCACCAGACATCGCGGCCGCTTTCCATGCGGATGTCGTCGCCGGTCCGTTTGTAGACGATCACCCGTTCAACGGACGGCGCGCCGTGCAGGGCATCATCCGCATTCTTTTTCAAATGAACGGTCGTGCCGCGACGGAAACCACCGTCGGCGGTGATGAGAACACGTGATTGGGAATCGTTGATACGGTCGCGCAATGCTTCAGCGCTGAAACCGCCGAACACCACATTGTGCGTGGCGCCGATACGCGCGCAGGCCAGCATCGCGATGGGAAGTTCGGGAACCATACCCATGTAAATCGTCGCGCGGTCGCCCGCCTTCAGGCCGAGGGACTTCAGGACGTTGGCGAACTTGCAGACATCGCGATGCAGCATTTGATAGCTGAGGGCTCGAACGTCGCCCGGTTCGCCTTCCCACAAGATCGCGATCTTGTTTTTTCGCGCAGTCGCAAGATGCCGATCGAGACAGTTGTAGGAAACGTTCGTCTTGCCTCCGGCGAACCATTTTGCGAAAGGAAGATCCCATTCCAGAATCGTGTTCCATCTCTCATACCAGTGCAGCTCCGACGCGATGTCGGCCCAGAACTGCTCCGGATTTTCCGCGGCGCGCTTTCGAAGCGACTCGTAGGCGGCAGCGCTCTTGATATGGGCGTCGGCGGCAAATCGCGCATCCGGTGGAAAGATTCTTTGTTCCTTCAATAACGACTCGATGTTGGTCTCAGCCATCTCGAACGGGTTCCTTTCGTGTTTTTCCGAAGTTTACTTTAAAAGCGAAAAGGCCGCGGAGTTTCCTCCGCGGCCTTTGATTTTCCGAAAGCGCGCCGTTACTTGGAGAGACCGTAGTGTTCGTAGTTCATCGCGATGTAGTGCTGCCATTGTTCCGGAACATTGTCTTCCGGGAAGATCGCGGTGACCGGGCAGGCCGGCTCACAGGCGCCGCAGTCGATGCATTCAGTCGGATGAATGTACAGCATCGTGGCAGCCTCGAATTCGGGTTCATCCTTTTTGGGGTGGATGCAGTCCACTGGACAGGCGTCCACGCAAGCCGTGTCCTTCGTGTTCACGCAGGGTTCGCAAATGATGTAGGCCATCGCTATCTCCTTTGGCTTTTTTTGAATGCTGAAAGGCGTTTTGAAAAAGAAAAACGATTATACCTTCCGATCCAGTGAAATCAAGCGGGGACCAATAAAGCGCGCTTGAGGATCTTGCCCGTCGGTGTCCGCGGCAAGTCCGGCACGATGTCGATATATTTCGGCACCTTGTAATGTGCAAGGTGTTCGCGGCAGAAGCTGCGGACCTCCTTCTCATCGAGAGTCTCTCCGTCCTTCGGAATGACGAACGCTTTCGGAACTTCTCCGCGGACTTCATCCTTGACGCCGATCACGGCAGATTCTTTCACCTTCGGATGCTGCGCAAGGAGTTCCTCGATTTCGCGCGGGTAAATGTTCTCTCCGGCAGAAATGATCAGTTCCTTCTTTCGCCCGGTGATGGCGATGAATCCTTCGCCATCCATTCGGCCGAGGTCGCCTGTGTGAAGCCACTCGTTGGTGATCGTCCTGGCGGTCTCGTCCGGCAAATTGTGATAGCCCGTCATCACGTTACCGCCGCGAACCATCAACTCTCCGACTTGATCCAGCGACAGAACGTTGTTCTGTTCGTCCCAGATGGCCACTTCGACCCCCGGTAACGCCCGGCCGATGGTTCCCAGTTTGTTTGCGCCGGGAACGTTCAACGTCACAACGGGCGCAGCTTCGGTCTGTCCGTAACCTTCAAATATCGGCACGCCAAAGCGCTTCTCGAATGCCTGGGCGATCGCCGTCGGCAGTGGCTCGCCGCCGGAAATAGGAAACCGCACGGAATGGACGTCAAAGTTTCCTTCGGTCATGGCAAGCACGCGATACATGGATGGAATCGCGAGAAAAACACTAACCTTGTGTTCTTCGATCAGCTTCAAAACTTTCAACGGAACGAATCGATCGACGAGCACCATTTTGCATCCGCTGAAGAGCGGAAGCAGGATCGTTCCCGTGATCGCATACGTGTGGAAAAATGGCAGCAGGCATAGAAAACTGTCGCGCTGATCAAACTCGCCGGCGCGCTGGCAGGAGGCAACGTTATAAGCCAGGTTGTGATGGCTGAGCGCGACGCCTTTGGGACGGCCCGTCGTACCCGATGTATAGAGGATCAGCGCCGGATCATGCGCCGCGTCAGGCATGGGCACGGCCGACGACGGCACGAAGTCAGGATCATCGGCCATCAGGATCACACCTCTATCGCCAAACAGGGGCTTCAATGCGGCGAGGCTCTGCGCAAAGAACTGTGAGGAGATCAGAGCCGACATTCCTGAATCGCGGATGATGAATCCGATGTCCGGGGGTGGCAGCAGGTAATTCAACGGCACGGCCGTCTTCCCGGCTTTCCATACCGCGAACAGGGTTGTGACGAACTTCTGCGAGTTCAGAAGCAGTATGCCGACCGTGCTGCCTTTCACTCGTTCGCGGATGGTTGCCGCAGTGCGATCGATCTCATCCGACATTTCGGCGAAGGTCCACTGACGGGTTTCCTCGACGAGTGCGCTTCGCGATCGATTTTCCTCCACAGCTTTTTTGAAGATCGCCGGCAAACTGGACATAAATGCTCCCTTGGACGTGTTTTTGGAACTGCGCAGTATAACAAGTCCAGAAGCAGAACCGCACGCACTACCGGCCGCTGACAGGCAGATTCAGCGTTTTGTCGATTTGAATATTGTTCTTCTTGAGCGTCATTCCCGTGGCGCGATCGACATCCACCAGCGCTTTCGCATAGTTCACGAGCGCCGCGACTTCGTTGGTCTGCGCCTGCGCGACATTGCGCTGCTCTTCGAGGACGAATCGGATCGTCGATGCCCCGAGATCGTATTTCTTCTGCTCGGATTCCAGGCGGCGCTCGGCCAGCTCGCGAGCCTTCTCGGCAGCTTCAATCCTTGCGCGGTTCATATCGACCTGCGTCAAAGCATTGCGCACTTCCAGCGCGATCTGCTGCGTCATCGAGTTCACACGATCTTCGACAATGCGCTTCTCGGTAACGGCGCGCGCGTTATCCGCCTGGGCCGCGCGATTACGAAGAGGAATTTGGACATTGATGCCGAGTTGATAGCCTGTGTAGTTGTAGCCGAACAGTTGTCTGAACGCATCGCCGAGCCCGCCTTCTACAACGTTACCGCTGAAATCCCGCGCCGTACCACCAACACCGTTCTGCCGGTACAGCGCCGTGACGTCGACAGACGGCAGCAGTTGATTCCGGGTGTACTCCACATCGATGTCCCGGTTCTTGGCTTCAAGCGCGAGTTGCCGGAGTTCCGGACGATTCTCGAGTGCGATCCGGAGTGCTTCTTCAATGGCAGGAACATCTGAGGGTGCAGGCCGCTTCGCCGCCTGCACGGGTGAAAGTCGCGCCAGAACCATACCCGGGTCGGCTTGGTTCGTGATGAGTTTTTTTGCCTGATCTTCGGCCTGCACCTGGGTGTAGTTGGACACGACCAGCGCCTCACGACGCGAAGCAACCTCCGATTCCGCCTGAACAAGGTCGATCGGAGCCATCGTGCCGACCCTGACCTGGACCTCGTTATCCGAAAGCGTCTTCTGCGCAAGATCGGTCGACCGCTGTTTCACCTTGATATCCTCCGCATTGAAAACAAGGTCCCAGTAAGCCTTCTGCGCCTGAACAACGAGATTGATCACGTTCTGCTCAAACTGGACCTCGGAGATGTCCTGATTGTTGCGGGCGATTCGAATCTGGTGCAGATTGACCGATCGTCCGAAGTCGCGCAGGAAATGTTGCGTGATGCCGTAACGAATGTTTCCGGACCATCCGGGATTGTAGGCGACGAATCTGCTGTTGGACGAATTGCGGTTCATCGAGAAGTCCACAGAGACACTCGTACCGGTCTCCAGGGCTTGGGCGAAACCGATGGCATAGCTGTGGTTCAGTGAATTGATCGAGGGGGATCCGCTGAATTCTTTAGGGATCGTGGATGGCGCGTTGTCGCGATTCAGGGATGCGGAAACGTGAATCCCCGGCTCGAAGATTCGATAGAGCAACAACGCGCTGTACTGCGACGACAGCGGCGACAACCGATTCAATCGGACGTCGAGATTATTCGCGAGCGCCAGGTTGATGAGATCGTTGACGGTCAACGGGAGTTGTCCGTTCCGAATCAAGTCCGAAATCGGCTGCTGCGATGGCGGCGCCGGATAGGGTACATCAGCCGGACGATAACGATTGAGAAATTGATCCACCCAACTCCGCTCGGCGGCGGAAGCGTTCGTGGCAACGAAAAGCGTCAAGGAAATGAACAAGCCAATAGCTCTCCCCGTTTTCATCTGAAACTCCTGTGGATTTGGAACCGCAATAGCCGATGTTTTATTCGTAACGTAATGCTTCGATCGGATCCAGCGCCGCAGCTTTATGAGCAGGGTAGTAACCGAAAAAGATACCGATCGCTGTAGCGAACGCGAAAGAAATCAAAACCGATAGTGTTGAAACCAGTGTCGGCCAGCCTAACACGCCTGAAATACCCTTCGAAATACTCCCACCGATCACAATGCCGATCAGCCCTCCCATCAGGCTAAGCATCAACGACTCGGCGAGAAACTGCAGACGAATGTAATTGGGCCGGGCGCCGACGGCCATTCGGATGCCGATCTCCCGAGTCCGCTCGGTCACAGAAACCAGCATGATGTTCATAATACCGATTCCACCGACGATCAGCGAAATCGCCGCAATGCTGCCCAGAAGCAACGTCATGATAGTGGTCAATTGAGCGGACGTTGCCGCAACGTCGGCCATGTTGCGCACCATGAAGTCATCGGATTCGCCCGCAACAATCCGGTGTCGCTGCCGCAGCAGGTCCGCAATCTGTTTCTCCGCGATTTTCGAGCCCGCTTCGCTCACTCCCGTCACCATCGCCTGGTTGATCATGGGAATCGTGCGGCCGGCAAGTTTGCGTTGCACTGTGGTGAATGGAATGATCGCCGTGTCGTCCTGATCCTGGCCGACCATCGATTGACCCTTGGCCTCGAGAACTCCGGCAACACGGAACGGGAGATTCCGAACGCGAATGGTTTGACCGACCGGATCCATCCCGGGAAATAGCTTGTCCGCGACCGTCTTTCCCAGGACGATGACGCGGGCAGCGGATTGAACGTCGGCTTCGGTAAAGAAGTCGCCCTGCTGAATATTCCAGTTTCGGATTTCGGGAAACTGTTCGTTGGTGCCCTGGATCTGCACAAACCAGTTCTGGTTGCCAAATACGAGCTGTCCCGACGATCGGACGACCGGAGACGCGTGAGCGACGGTTGGAATCTCACGTTGGATCGCGGTCACGTCTTCCTCGGTCAGGGTGCTTGCGGCGCCGAGTCCCATGCTTGCGCCGCCCTGCATCATGTTGCCGGGCATTACATAGAGCATGTTACTGCCCATGCTGCTGATCTGATTCTGCACCATCGACTGCGCGCCCTGGCCGATGGAAACCATGGCGATCACGGCGCCGACTCCGATGATGATGCCCAGCATCGTCAGAGCGGACCGCATTTTGTTGCGGCCGAGTGCGCGCATCGCGACTTTAAGAATTGCCGTGAAATTCATCGTTTCATTTACCGTTTCGCCCTGTCGGGCTTATTCGCTCCGCTCATCATCATCCTCCTCCGAAAGCGGAGGCAGTTCCTGCAAGACCTGCCCGGCATCTTTTCGGTTTTCAACCGGCATATCGCGACGAATACGGCCGTCGCGGAACTGAACCACGCGTGTAGCGTACTGCGCAATATCCGGTTCGTGAGTCACGATAATGATCGTGAGGTTGCGCTCGCGGTTGAGTCGCTGAAAGATCTCCATGACCTCGACGGAAGTCCGCGTGTCGAGAGCGCCTGTAGGTTCGTCGGCCAAAATGATCGAAGGACTGTTCACCAGCGATCGCGCAATCGCGACGCGCTGCTGCTGTCCGCCGGAAAGTTGATTCGGCATGTTCCGCTCGCGATCGGAAAGTCCAACGATCGCCAGTGCCTCACGCGCCCTTCGCAGCCGCTCGCTCGCGCGGACGCCCGCATACACGAGCGGCAGTTCGACATTCTCGAGAGCGGATGTTCGCGGAACGAGGTTGAAACTCTGAAACACAAAACCGACGCGCTGGTTCCGAATATCCGCCAGTTGTGATTTGTTGAGAGTCGACACGTCCTGGTTTTCGAGGAAGTACTGGCCGCGCGTCGGACGTTCAAGGCATCCGATGATGTTCATCATCGTCGATTTTCCGGAACCGGACGGACCCATGATGGCGACAAACTCTCCTCGACGAACCGTCAGTGATGCGCCATGAAGCGCATGCACCTCGATATCGCCCATCTTGTAGATCTTGTGAATGCGCTCCAGCCGAATAACGGCGTCGCCGCCGGCCGCATTCGTCGCCGCATCCGAGTGCTTGTCCGTTGAGACAATCATTGACCGCGGCCCCCTCGACCACCGCCACCGCCGGCCGGGCCGAACGCGAAACCGAAACCACCGCGTTGTGACTGGCCGGACGCCGCGGCAGTTTGACTGCTGTCGCCGATAATCACCTGGTCCCCAAGTTTGATGTCTCCGGACAGGATCTCGCTCGACGCTCCATCCGTGATGCCTAAAACCAACTGCCGCGATTCCGGTTTCTGCTCGGCATTAAGCACCCAAACGACTCCCGGCCGCTCCACTTTCTTTTTGGGTCCCAGAAATCGGATCTTTTCGGCGGGATTCCATTTTTGTCCCGGCGCCAGGTGGACCGGGTCGTCCGCGCGTTTCGACGCCTGTTTACTGCCGGGAGCTGAGGTCGAATCTTCCTCCGTTGCCCCGGATGATCGCCCGCCGCGCATGCCACCGGGCGCGGCTGGCCGCGTTTGTCCTGGCGGAGTGTACCGCAACGCGGCATTCGGAAGCTTCGCAACATTGTCACGCTGATCGACGGTGATCGTTATGTTCGCGGTCATTCCCGGCCGGAGCTTCATTTCAGAGTTGTCGATCCCGAGGATAACGCTATAAGTCACGACGTTTTGAACCGTCTGAGGGCTCAGGCGGATTTCAGAGATCTTTGCCTTAAACGATTCGTTCGGGTAGGCATCGACTGTGAACTTCACGTCTTCGGCGGACGAAATGTTGCCGATGTCCGCCTCATCCACGCTCGCGTTCACCTGCATGCGGGACAAATCGTTCGCGATTGAAAAGAGCGTCGGCGCCTGCATGCTGGCTGCAATGGTTTGTCCGACATCCACGTTACGCGAAATGACGACACCGTCGACCGGCGAGTAGATGTTGCAGTATTCGAGATTGAGTTTTGCCCGCTCCAGGTCCGCCTGTGCCTGCTGGGCCTGCGCTCGGGCCTGCTCCACCTGAGCGGCCGACGACGCACCTTGCGCCGTCGCCTGATCGACGGAGGCTTTGGCTTGATCGTATTTCGCGACGGCAGAGTCGTAGTTCGCTTTCGCATTGTCGTAGTCGTTCTGCGACGCCACCCCCTTATCCAGCATTTCCTTCCCGCGGTTGAATAGCAGAAGCGTGTTGTCGCGAGTCACCCGTGCGGCTTCGAGATTGGCCCGTGCGCTTGCCTGGTTTGCTTTATTCGTTTGAATGTCGGCGTCGGAACTTCGCACTCGCGCCTGAGCCGCAGCCACACTGGCCTCGGCGTTCTGGATCTGCGCCTCGAAGTTTCGTGTGTCGAGCTTCGCCAGAAGCTGACCACGTTTCACCACCGAGTTGAAGTCGGCGTAGATCTCGACGACCTGACCAGATACCTGGCTGCCGACCTGAACAGTTACAACCGTCTGAACCACACCTGTTGCATTGACGACGTTGCGTAAGGGTCCGCGTTCCACCGGCGCCGACAGGAACTCGACATTGGCGGCGCGTTGATTCCGGGCTGAAAACAGCACGACCAGAACGACGATAAGGACAACCGCTCCAATAAGGGAGGTCTTCTTCGAAATAATCTTCATATATTTTCAATACGCTTGAGTTTTTCAAGCTGTTACCTGGGGATGCAAGTCGCTCGAACCCTTCTTCATCCCCGTCAGGAATATCGAAACAAACGTCTGAACAACTTCATCTCGGTCAAATATCCTCTTCTTCTTTAGACCGAGAATTTCCTGCAACTGAATAAAGTTAAAAAACATCCCGACGAAGGCGCGCGCAGCCAGGGTGGCGTCCATCTCGCGGAAGACGCCCTTATCGATGCGGCTCTGCATGTAAGCGGCTAACGGATCACGTTCCGGCATCGAGCTGATGAACATGTCGGAAAGCTCATGCCCTTCCAGCGCGCTGAAAAGAAACAGCCGCATGAACGTCGTGTCCCTTTCGTGACGTTCGAGGAACGTGTGGCCGATCGCCTCCAGGAACTGAACGTCGTCTCCGCTCATGGCAAGCTGCTTCAGTTCTTCAGTTTTCGAGCTTTGCCACTGTTTGGTTTTTTCTTCCAGGATCGCGCGGTAGAGTTCATCTTTCGTGTTGAAATGACGGAAGATAATGGCTTCATTGATGTCGGCCTGCGAAGCCAGATCCCGCGTCGTCGTTCCCCGAAAACCCTTCTGCGCGAAGAGTTCCATTGCCGCTCTTAGGATGTCCTGTCTTCTGTCTTTGGCTTGCATAAGTAAGTACTCACTTATCGGTGAGTAAGTACTTACTTACAACGTTCGGGTTGAAAATTCAAGCGGGTTTTTGGAAGTAGCCGAAGACAAGTAAATCTGACGTTGGGGATGGGACATCCCGACACTTGACGTATGTGTTGGGAGCCCGAGTGGCTGACGGTCAATGCCGGGATGTCCCATCTCCAACGTCAGATTTACTTGTCCGGTATTTACCGGTAGCTCTCCGCGTCACGCCCGACCGGTTGACTTCACCCCCGTGCCGTTACTACAATTCAATAACTCGCGTCCCTGGGCGAGTTTATATAAGAGGAGAAAATCCCGAGCCAGGGGTGCCCTCGGTCATCTTGCGACTTGGTATGACCATCCCTAAAGTTAAAAAGCCAGTTTCGGTTCAACGCATAAATTCATGGCGGATGCATCGCCAGTATCTCGACAAGACGTACTCGTCGAAGAATGTCGTGGAACTGGTGAAGTCGATTGGCTGGCTCTACTCGCCTGGGTGTTCCACTCCATATCTTGCGTTGTGGTCCCGTTTGCCCTCGTTTAAAGCCGACGATCTGAACGATCTGGTCTTCGACGATCAAAAGCTGATTCAGGTAGAGACGCTGCGCGGTTGTACGATGCTGGTCCCACGCGATCAGGCGTCGGTGGCATTGAGGATTCGAAGTCGGACGTTCACCGAACTTGCCAAGCAGGCGCGGCAGTACATGCCCATCAACGAAGCCGAAATGGAGAAGCTGAAGGGCGCAATCCTGAAAGTGATGCACTCCACTTCGAAAACACTGGAACAGATACAAGCCGGTGTTCCGTCGAACCTCATTAGGGATTTTGGTGCTGACCTGAAGAAGATCGGGCTGACGAACAGTCTTTCGCTGGCAGTCAATCTTCTTAAGGAAGAGGGTAAGATCCTGAAGGTTCAAACCCGGAAGCGGCTGGATTCCACGGATTATTCGTTCACGCTGACTGCAAACATCCTGCCCGAAGCCGATCCTCTGAATCTCCGCTTTGAGGAAGCATGCGCCCGCCTGGCAACTCAGTATTTCAAAGCGGAAGCGCCTGCCCGGATCAAAGACTTCGCCTGGTGGGCCGGGATCAACGTGACGGACGCCATAAAAGCAGCCGGCGAAGTGAAGCCAAAGCTCGTACCGATTCCCGTGGAAGGGACCAGGGACGAGTTTCTGTTTTCGGAGTCCGCTGTCGACGAGTTGTTGGCCTTCGTCCCGCAAACGGACGCCGTGAACCTGATTCCTTATCGCGACACTTTCCTCAAAGGCCAACGTGAAATCGTCGACCGGTTCGTCCCGAACGAGCATGCCGACAAGCCCTTCTCGCGCTGGAAGGGCAAACTCATCAACGATCCGCTGGCGACTATCGTGCGCGATGGTCATGTGATCGGCGTCTGGGAATGGAACGAAGACAGCGGTGAGGTGGAGTTCCTCTTGTTCGACAGCGTTGCGGACAAGTTGATCGAGAAGAAGCTTCGCAAGAAGGCGTCGGACCTGGGCGCATTCATTCGCACCAATCTCCGGGAGATCCGGCCGCACAGTCTCGATTTTGGCCCTCACCAGATGACATGCATTCACGATCTGAAGGCATTCTGGGGTAAAGGGGCTCAGGTCGATGTCCGGCTTTAATGGCCGACCTTCAAGTCAATCCCGCCGAAGCGAATCGCTGGTGGCAACAGAACTCCGTCGCGGGCGTTCTGTTGAATCGGTTGATGCTTCTTTTTATCTTCGTTCCGATCGGTCTTGTCTTCATGAACCAGTACAAGGCGAGCTTCGTCGTGTTTGCTTTTATGGTTCCATACGGACTGTTTCTCCGCCATCTGGCAGTCCGCGCGGTTCGTCATCACGTGACGGCTCACCCCGAGGATCTGGACGAATTTCAGAACCAGGGCGTCATCACCCCATAGCATCGTCGTGATTACCGCCGTTATCGAAGCCGCTGCTGCGCTCTCGCCATTTTTGCGGCCGACCCCGCTGGTCCGATCGCTGCTCTTGTCCAAACACTTCGATCGCGATGTCTGGCTCAAGCTGGAAACCGAGTCGCCTGTAGGGTCATTCAAGACACGCGGAGCGCTGCGTTGCCTGATGCAGCGCTCGGCAGAAGGGCACCGGGTATTCACAACCGCGTCGACTGGGAACCACGGAATGGCGGTCGCGTATGCGGGACATGTCCTGGGACTCGAAACTCACGTGTTCGTTCCTCGATCGGGATCGCAAAGAAAGATCCGCATCATCCGCGAATACACGAAGAACCTCGTCCTGACCGACTGCGACTTCGATGCCGCAAAGGAATTGGCTCAACGATTGGCAGCGACGAAAGGGTATTACTTCATTGATGATGGAGCTGAGCCAGCCATCGTCGAAGGGACAGGAACCATCGGCTTGGAGATCCTGAGAGAGCGCGCGCCTGAAGCTGTGATCGTGCCGGTTGGCAACGGTGCGTTAATTTCCGGAATCGGTTCTGTCGTAAAACAGCTTTCTCCGGCAACCCAGGTGATTGGAGTTCAGCCGGAACAGGCTGCAACGATGTATTTGTCCTGGAAAGCGAGGAGGCCAGTGCAGCTTGAAACAATCTCGACGATCGCCGACGGTTTGGCATCGCGTGTTGCCGTTCCGGAAGCGGTCGAGTCGATGTTGAGGGTCGTTGACGATATGTTGCTGGTATCGGAACAACAGATTCGCGAAGCGATGAAACTGTTCGTCGACGCCGAGGCCCGAATCATCGAACCATCTTCCGCGGCAGCGATTGCCGCCCTCAGCCAGCCCGGGTTGCGTGCTCACGATGTTGTGGCTATCATCACAGGACGCAACTACGAACCTGCGGCGTAATCCCGAGAGGGACCCATGCAAACCAAACACTATCCGATCGCTTTCGTCGTCTTATTGTTCGTCCTCGGTTCAGCTTTTTACCTCAATTCACTCGTCGCTCCCGCTGCGCCGGTTGACCCAAAGGTCGCATTGAATGAAATATCCGCAGACCGATACCTCCATCAAGTGACGTTTCTTGCACGGGATGAAATGAAAGGTCGCGGCAACGGCTCCGCCGAATTGGATCAGGCGGCCGACTACATCTCATCGCAGTTTCGGATCTGGGGGTTGAAACCTGCCGGCGACAACAACACTTTCTTCCAGAAGTTTGATCTCACGGTGGGCTCCGAGTTCGGAAGCAAGAACGACCTGGCCATCAACGGCCATGATTTGCAGATTCACGACGATTTCGTGCCGATCAGTTTTTCCAACACCTCTGAAGCAGACTCGGCAGCCGTCTTTGCGGGTTACGGAATCACCGCGCCGGAACTGAATTATGACGACTACAAAGGAATCGAAGCGAAGGGCAAGGTGGCCATCGTTTTGCGTCACAACCCGCAGGAATCGGACCCGCACAGCCGATACGGGCTTTATGCTGAATTCATCAACAAAGCCATCAATGCGCGGCAACACGGCGCCGTTGGGATCATTTTTGTCACGGACCCCAACAATCATGTGGGCGAAGAAGATCTCGTCGGACCCGCTACGAAAGACACCGAACCGGACGACATGGGCATCCCGGCAATTCACGCCCGACGCGACGCTATCGCTTCGCTCTTTGGGAAAACCGGAAAGATCGCCGACATTCAGAAAAAGATCGATACGGATTTGAAACCTCAGTCATTTGAGATTCCGGACGCACATGTCCGGATCTCCACGGAAGTCATCCGCAACCGTAAGGCTGTTCGCAACGTTCTCGCAGCAGTTACCGGAAGCGATCCCAACCTTCGAGATCAGTGGGTCGTGGTTGGCGCCCACTACGACCATCTGGGGTTGGGCGATCGCCACTCACTGGCGCCTTCCGAAATTGGAAAGATTCATCACGGCGCGGACGACAACGCATCCGGAACGTCGGGAGTGCTGGAGATGGCTCGGCTCGTTTCCCACACGCGACAACTGAAACGGTCCGTTTTGTTCATGACGTTTGCGGGCGAAGAGTTGGGATTGCTGGGCTCGTCCTACTTTGCGAATCATCCAACGATACCGGTCGAGAACATCGCGGCAATGATCAACATGGATATGATCGGACGTCTTCAAAACGAAAGGCTGTTTGTGGGTGGCGTCGGAACGTCGCCGCATTTCAGGACGTGGATCGAGGAGTTGGATAAATCGATCGGGTTGACGCTGGACTACTCCGATTCCGGTTTCGGTTCGAGCGACCACACGTCATTCGCGGTCAAGCACATTCCCGTGCTGTTCTTCTTCTCTGGTCTGCATTCGGACTATCACAAGCCCTCGGATACTTACGATCGCATCAACGCCGAGGGCGCGAAGAAAGTTCTATCGCTCGCGTATCTGTCGCTGGACCGGATTGCCAACGACGTCGAAAAGCCGCAATACACGGAGGTGCAGCAAACGCAACCTTCATCCGGTGGCGGCGGGTCCGGCTACGGGCCGTATTTCGGTTCCATTCCGGATTTTCGGGATGATTTGAAAGGCGTATTGTTCGCGGATGTCCGGCCGAACAGCCCTGCTGCGAAAGCCGGACTGGCTCCCGGCGACCTGATGACGGAATTCGACGGAAAAGCCATTCAAAACCTTTACGATTTCACGTATGCGCTGCGCGCCAAAAAGCCCGGTGATGTGGTGGTGGTGGTCGTCAAAAGAAACGGGCAGGACATCAAGGCGAATGTGACCCTCGAGGCGAGAAAGTAAGGAGTTCATTATGATTCGAATAATTGTCATAGCCGTAATCGTTCTGGCATTGTCCGCGGGACTCTTTTTCGCGCAAGCGGGATACAAGGCGCCGCGACTCCATCCGAAGGAAGTCCATCTGCGAAACATCAAGCAACTGACGTTCGGGGGCGAAAACGCGGAGGCTTACTTTTCTTTCGACGGCAAGAAAGTCATCTTCCAGTCCACGCGTGACCCGTTCAAATGCGATCAGATTTTTACGATGAATATTGACGGTTCTGCCACGAAGCTGGTCAGCACCGGAAAGGGCCGGACGACGTGTCCGTATTTCACGCCGGACGGAAAACGCATCATCTACGCCTCGACCCATCTCGGCTCGCCGGATTGTCCGCCGCCGGTCGATCGTTCGCTGGGTTACGTCTGGGCTTTGTATCGGAGTTTCGACATTTTCTCGGCGAAGCCCGACGGGACGGACCTCAAACGGCTGACCTCGACCGACCGCTACGACGCCGAAGGAACGATTTCACCAGATGGCAAAAAGATCGTTTTTACGTCCCTGCGCAGCGGCGATCTCGAAATCTGGGATATGAATATCGATGGGTCGAATCCCCGCCAGCTCACCAACGAACTCGGATACGACGGTGGGCCGTGGCACTCGCCGGACGGTCAATGGATCGTATGGCGGGCGGCGAGACCCAAGACGCCCGAAGAAATCAAAAACTACAAGGATCTGCTCGCACAGGATCTCGTGAAGCCGGACAAACTGGAAATCATGATCATGAAGGCGGACGGCAGCGAAAAGCGGCAGATCACGTCAAACGGCAAAGCGAACTTCGCGCCGTTCTTCCATCCCAATGGCCGGCAGATCATCTTTTCATCGAATGTCAATAATCCGAATCCACGCAGCGCGAACTTCGATTTGTTTCTGATCAATCGTGACGGGACGGGGCTGCAGCAAATCACCTTCGATGAGGCTTTCGACGGTTTTGCCATGTTCACGAACGATGGAAAGAAACTGATCTGGGAATCGAACCGGAATGGGAAAATCGAGACCGAGACGAACGTCTTTATTGCCGACTGGGTCGAAGGGAGTTAGTTGTGCCGATCTTTGAATACATCTGCCGCGACTGCGGACGCCCGTTTGAGCGCATCGTCCCGCGGCACGACTCGAAAACCGATTGCCTCCACTGCAAGAGCAAGAACATCGAGAAACAGCTTTCGGTGTTCGCCGTCGCCGGACCATCGAACGGCCCCGCAGATTTTAGCGCCAACAACGGTGGCTGTGGTCGGTGCGGAGCCCCGCAACCCGGCATGTGCGGCATGACGGACTAAACGGGCGGCTTCGTCACGGCATCAATCTACTCGTAGCGCAACGATTCAATAGGGTCCAGGCGCGAAGCGCGCACGGCCGGCCAGAGCCCGCTCAGGACGCCAATCCCCATGAGGATGCTCGTCGCCACAGTCACGACGTTCGCAGACAGCAAGAGGTGAATGTCCGTCTGCCGCGTGGGGTCGTCCATCATCTCCGCAAGAAAGGGTCGAGCAGGAATGATGTTCACGAGAATGTACGAGAGAACAATTCCGAGCAGCCCGCCCAAAAACGTAATCACAATCGCTTCAGAAATGAACTGCAAAATGATGTGACGGCGTCGCGCTCCAAGCGCCTTGCGGACGCCGATCTCGCGCGTTCGTTCCGTCACCGAGACCAGCATGATGTTCATCACTCCGATGCCGCCGATCGCCAATGTAAGCGTTCCAATGAACGTCAGCACGAACTTCAGACCGTCCGTGATACCTCCGACGACTTTCATGTTCTCGATCGTGTCGTTCAACCGCAACGCTCGTTCATCCGACGGGCTGTACCTGTATCGAGCCGCCAGAATGCCGCGGACCTGTGCGATTGCTTCGTCGTGGAAAAGCGGATCCAGCATCTGCCAGACAATCGTCGAGACGTACGTCGTATCCTGAAGCTGATCCGCGACGGTGTAGGGAATGAACCCGCAGTATTTGTCCGGTCCCACACCGTAGTTGGAAATCTGAACTTTGTTGGTGCCGACACCGACAACATCGAACGGAATCCCTTTGATGCGGATCGTTTCACCCACCGCGGGAGTGTTTCCGAACAAACGCTTCGCCGCCTCAGACCCGAGGAATACGACGCGCCGCCTGCTCTCGACATCCTCGGCGTTCAGGAATCGTCCGGCATCGGCGACCTCCGACCGCATGATGCCGTAATCCTGAGATACGGCCCGGATACCGACGCTCGTCTGACGATTACCCCACGCCAGCGGCCAATTCGACATGTATTCGGGACTGACGTACTTGACCAGCGGGGCCGCTTTCAGCGCCTCGGCATCCTCTTCCTTCAAGCGAATGAGCCGGCCGGCGCGCTCTCCGCCGGCCTGACCGCTCGTCTGGCCGCCGTATGTGATCACCACGCCGTCGGAAAACGCGCCGCGGAATCCCACCATCAGAGCCCGATGAAAACCGTCGCCATAGGCCATCAGCAACACCACCGTCACAATGCCCCACGAAATGCCGAGCATCGTCATCGCCGCGCGGAAGCGGTGATTGATAAGAGCCGTCAGTGCCTGAAGAATGACTTCCTTAAAAACCATAAACTCGAATCGCCGTCACATCTCGAACCGCAGTGCTTCCACCGGCGGCAAAATCGACGCGCGCCGGGCGGGATATACCGAGGCGAGCACACCGATGACGATGAGAATGCCAATGGACAACGCGGCAGTCTGCCAGGTGATGATCATCCCCGAGAATCGGGCCGGCATGGGCGCCATGTTGATCAAGGCGGAGAGCACCACCGCACCGATCAGCCCGACGAGACCGCTGATCAGCGTCAGAACGAAGCCTTCGCCGAAGAACTGCCACTGAATGTTTCCGTGCGTCGCCCCCAGCGCTTTTCGAACACCAATCTCTTTCGTGCGCTCCCGAACGGCGACCAGCATGATGTTCATCACGCCGATGCCGCCCAGCGCCAGAGTGATGAAACTCACAGACACAAAGAACTGGTTCATCGCCTTGATGATGTTATGGAAGAGCACGGACTCGAGCGAGGTATTCCAGATCGAAAGCGCTTCCTTGTCCTGATGGTCGAAGTTATGCCGCTTGCCGATGATCGCGCGAATCTCATCCTCCAGAATTCCGCCTTTGAAGAAGTCGATCTTTCCCTGCGCCGCCATCTGCACGACCAATTCCTCGGCGACGTCTTCATAGGGTGCCGCGATGATCGCCGACAGCGATTCCGGCGTGTTGAGGCCGCCGGTCAGCGGAAAGTCCTTCTTCATGGTTTCGTAAGGAACGAACAACCGTTCGTTGTCGGCACCGGTGTAATTGGAGTCCTGCTCCTTCTTACGGATTTTCCCGATGATCGTGTAGGGAACGGCATTGAGCTGAATCTGCTGTCCGATCGGATCGCGATCCGCAAAGAGTTGGCGGGCCGCTTCGTATCCAATAACGACGACGCGGCGCGCTTCCTGATTATCGGCGTCGCTGAGAAGTCTTCCACGATCCACTTCGATCGTCCGGATTTCTTGAAACACAGGCCAGACGCCGCTCATCTGCAGCGAGGCGGAATTGAATGCGCTTTTGACGCGCACTCCGGCCTTCATAATTTCCGGACTGACATCCTCCAGAAGCCGGGAATCGCGCTTCAGCGCAAGCACGTCGTCAAATTCCAATCGAATGGCGCGGCCGGCGCGTTCTCCACCGGCCTGCATGCTGGTTCGGCCATTACGAACGATCAGAATGTTGCGTCCGAGTTCGCGCAGGACAGTTTCGTTGCCTCGTTGGAAACCCTCACCCAACGCGGACAGGATCACGATCGAGATGATTCCCCACATGATGCCGAACATCGTGAGGAAGCTTCGCAGTTTGTTCGCGCGAAGATTGTCGTAGACCTGAGGAAGGATATTCATGGTTTCCTGAGCGGTGCATCGCCGAAAGTCAGGATCGTGTCGACGCTGTACTTCTTGTGTTCGGAGTACTCGGTAATCTGGTGAATGTTCAGCCCCTTCAGAAGAAGCAGCCGTCCATTCACGGAAGCGTCTACTTTTACGGGCAACCAGATTTCGTTATTGACCTTTCGCCGCTCGAACGCGAGTGTCGAACCCTTTTGCAGTTTTGCAAGCAGGCCGGCCGCCAGCGAGATGGGTTCCACGATTTCGGCTTCAAGCCTGGCGAGTTCGTGATCGTCTTCGGAAATCCATGCCCGGCCGGCGATGTGTTGAAGGATCTTGGCGTCGCCCGTTTGGGGTCTGTAGTTCGGCTTCGACTTGAAAGTCACAACGATGGTCGACACGCCATCGCGCGGCTCGCGCCGGATAAGCTGAATATCGTACATGCTGAAGACGTCGTCCATGATCTCGCGATCTTCCCGATCCGATTTCTCCTTTTCCTGGCGGCGTTTCGCTTCGGACTGGCTCTGCCGCCTGCGAGTTTCCTTCTCGACGCGCTCCTTTTCTTTCTGGTCCTGCTTTTGAAGTTCTTTTTCCGTGACGGGTTCGCCGTTTTTCACGGTCTGACGACGATAGGTTTTCCACTCCTCGTCGCCGTGGATCACTTGATAAACGTTCGTTTCCGACTTTTTCGTTTTGCCCTTCGAATCGAGCGTGATCTCCGTTTCTTTTTCGGTGTAGGTGTATTGACTCAGCAGTTTGCTGTCCCTTTGAAGAGTCTTACGGAACTCCTCAAGGAATGACTTCAGCTCGGGCAGCGGCTTGTCAGGCGCCTGGGAACAAAACGCGAGAAACAAGATGCAAAATTGAAGCATTGGAACCTACTGCAGGATGATCTTCTGACCTTCGGACACTCCTTGGACGATCTCGGTCCTGGTTCCGTTACTAACGCCAAGCGTCACCGGCTTACGTTCCTTCCCGGTCGGAGTTCCAGGCGCCGGCACGTCGACGAAGGCGTCACGCCTGGCATCGTACGTGATCGCTTTTTCCGGAACGACAAGCGTACCCTTGTGTTCTTCAAGAACAATCTCCGCATTCGCCGACATGTTCGCGCGAAGTTCACCGGAGGCGTTATCGATCGAGACCTTCACTTCGAAACTGACCACGTTGTCCTTTTCGATTCCCAGCGGGGAAATCTGAGTCACCCTCCCTGCAAATTGCCGCTCTTTGAATGTCTCGACGCGGATCCTCGCGGGTTGATCGAGTTTCACGGTGCCGATATCCGCTTCATCCACCTTACCGCGAACGAACACCTCGCGAATATCGCCCAGTACCATCACGAGCGTTGCTCCGGCGCCGAGGTTGAGGATCGAAGAGACGGGACTGCCGAGTTCGACATCGCGCGACAGGACCATACCTTTGATCGGTGACCGGATCGTCGCGTTGCTCAGTTCTTCCTGGGCTCGTTCCACCGCTGCTTCGGCTTGAGCGACTGCCGCTTCAGCTTGTGAAACGCGCGCCTGAGTCACAGAAAGCTGCGATTCAGCGGCCCGCTGCCGATTCTGCGCAATCTCGACAGCGAGTCGCGAGTCATCGAGGTTTTGCTGGGGAATCAAACCGTCTTTGGCAAGCTGCTCGGCGCGCTCCCGGTTTCGGCGCGCAAACGCAACGTCGACTCCCTCCGCTTCGATCTTGTTCTTGTCGAGTTCCGCCTGCGCCGCCTTCACATTCGCCTGGGCTCCCAGCAGTGCCGCCCGCGCTTCGTGCAAACGCGCCTCGAGGTTTTCCTTGTCCAATTCAACCAGAACTTGACCGGGCTGGACGAGATCGCCGACCTGAACTTTGATTTCTTTGATGATGCCATTCGCCTTGGACTTGATGTCGACTTTCGCTACGGGCTCGATTTTGCCGATTGCGACCACCGACTTCGCCAGATCCCCGCGCTCAACGACCGCGAGCCGCGAAGGGTCGATGTCCGTGGCCGGACGGGACATCAGAGAAACGTAGGCGCCCACCGCGCTCAAAGCGACGATCAGCAAGATAAAGACAAGGAGCTTTCGGGATTTTTTCTTCGCCATACGAGGTCCTATACGAGATGGCCAGCGTGCCAGTTCCGACTAATTTGGGCGTATATTTGGCGCCTGAACTTGAAGGACGGCATGGAACCCGTCGCTGCGCTCCGGGTTCTAACAGTCGCGCCGGTTATTATGAGAGCAAAACTCTTTCCCAGGCATTTCTCTATAAGACATATATTGTAACTGGCGACGACGGTTTTCTTGCTGACGGCGAAAATCATTACGGCAGCGAAGAAGATGCTGTCGGTCGCCGCAAAGATATATTGAATCGTTGAAAAGATCTGTCTAAGCGGTCGCTCACATTGGCACATTCAGTCGTTTATGCGGCTCGACGGCCGAGGCTATGTTTAGAGTCACGGAAGAGATCTTTTCAATGCCGGAGACGACATTCTTCGCCGCGGACAGGGTTTTGTCCTGAGCAATAAAAACCTTTTCAGGCACGCCGACGGTTTTGTCGATCCAGCAAGGGATCATCTGGATCGCGGACAAAATCTTGTCGCTGACCGAAAAAAGCCTCCGACGAGACGCAATAATCTTCTTCGCTTTCAGGAAGATCTTCTCGGCGACACAGAACATCGACAGCGTAGTGAATAAAAGACCTTCGATGCCTTCTGTTTCTCCCTTGACTCTGACGTAACGTAACAGTTGAGGATCTCAAACCATGTACAAGGCGCGGGAATTCGCGGGTCGCGGAGGCGTTACCGTTCGCACGCTGCATCACTATGAACTGGACGGAAAAGTACTACTCGGAGGAGGCGAAACACGTTCTCAGCAACCGTCGACAGCAGGAGCCTCACGGCCGAAAAAGGTACTCACGCATGGCAGGCGCTCATTGCCGACGTCGAAACCGCCATCCGCGAGAAAGTGAGACCGAAGAGTAAGCGTGGTATGCAGCTCGCGAAGCGATGGCTTCTGCTGATCCAGAATTTTACGCAGGGCAGAACCGACGTGGAGGCCGGTTTGAAGAAAATGTGGGCCGATCAGAAGAACTGGCCGGCGCATTTGAAGAAGCCATATTCGGATGCGGTCGCGGCATTTGTCGCCGCCGCAGGCGTCACGTGCGACGTCTCGATGAAGGAAAGGTAGGATTGGAATGAAAGAACCTGTCACGCTCGGTCAATTCAACGAACACGAAATTTATCCCATGCCGATGTTTGCGAAGATCGGTGTGAGCGACGTCGCGGCTGTCGCGGCGTGGTATGAGAAGGCTCTCGGATTCAAAACGGTTTTCGCAATGCCGCCGACCGATGGGCAACCCCCGTTGGTACATCTCCGGCGGCAAAAGTATCAGGATATCCTGCTTGTGCGCGCCCAAAAGGAGGGTGGAAGCTCAGGAACGTTGACGCTGAACTTTGTTATCGACGGCGACGTGGACTCTTTAAGCGAGCAGGCCAGGTCCGTGCCTTCACTCGGGCAATCGTCCGTGAATGGTCCCGCCGACACAGCGTGGAACACACGCGATCTGAACGTGACGGATCCGGCTGGAAACCAACTCGTTTTCACGACACGGCAAACGAATCCGGATCCCGAACAGTCCGCCAAATGGAAAGCGATGTTCGATCAGGCACGGAAATCCTGACACCGCTGATGTTACACTGCGGCCCTTATGAACGAAGATCTCCGCGAGGCGCTGAAGGCGCGGGTTTCGGGCGAGGTTCGATTCGACAAGGTGTCGCGGTTGATGTACTCCACGGACGCGAGCATCTACGAAATTGAACCCATCGGTGTGGTGATTCCACGGACGCATGAAGACGTGTTCGCCACCATGGAGGTCGCTCGGCAGTTCAAGGTTCCGGTTCTGCCGAGAGGCGCAGGAACAAGCCTCGCTGGTCAGACGGTTGGTGATGCCGTCGTCATCGACCTGTCGAAGTATCTGAACCGCGTTCTGGAAGTGAATACCGAAGAACGTTGGGCAATGGTCGAGCCTGGAGTCGTCCAGGAACAGTTCAACCTGCACCTTCGACCTTTGGGCTTCCTGTTCGGACCCGACACGGCAACCGCGAATCGGGCAACGATCGGCGGCATGATGGGCAACAATTCCGCCGGCTCTCACTCCATTCTTTACGGCAAGACCATTGATCACGTTCTTGAAATGCACGTGGTGCTCACCTCCGGTGAGCAACGCGTGCTGAAAGAAATAACGTTGGACGAGGCCGCAAAATGTACCGGCGTCGAGGGCCGCATCGCGGACATCGTCAGAGCGAACCGAGACGAGATTGACCGGCGGTTCCCCAAAATCATGCGCCGCGTGAGTGGATACAATCTCGACGAGTTTGTGCGGAGCGGAAAATTTAATCTCTCCAAATTGGTTGTCGGCTCGGAGGGAACACTCGCGACCGTCCATCAGGCCAAAGTCAAGATCGAACCGCGGCCTGCGGCCACCGCTCTTTGCATCGTTCACTTCGCAAACATTGTGGACGCTATCCGCGCAAACGACGTCATTCTGCCGTTCGCGCCTGCCGCGGTTGAACTCGTCGACTCCATGATTCTGAATCTGGCGCGGGGCTCACTGGAGCTGTCACGGCAAATGGGTTTCCTGCAAGGCCATCCTGATGCCATTTTGCTCGTCGAATTCTACGGCGATAACGAAATCGAACTACGGTCGAAGCTCGAAACAGTGGAAGCGGCGCTCAAGCGGAACAACTTTGGTTATGCGTATGTGCGCGCATTCGATCCAGTCGAGCAATTCAATATCTGGAAAGTGCGTAAAGCCGGGCTCGGTCTGCTTTTGGGAATGAAGGGTGACCGCAAACCGATAGCTTTCGTGGAAGACTGCGCTGTCGATCCTGGCAAGCTGCCGGAATTTTTTGTCCGTTTTCGCGAAGTCGTCGAGAAGTACGGGACGAGCGCAGGGTATTACGGTCACGCGAGCGTCGGGTGTTTGCATATCCGCCCGATGATCAACACGAAGGATGCCCGCGATATTCGGATCATGAAAGAGATGACCGAAGAAATTGCCGACCTCGTCATCGAATTCGGCGGGGGCATGAGCGGGGAACACGGTGACGGCCTCGCGCGCAGCCATCTCAACGAGAGACTGTTCGGACCTCAACTCTACAAAGCCTTCCGTGATGTGAAATACGCATTCGATCCTGAATGGCGCATGAATCCTGGAAAGATCGTCGACGCGCCGCCGATGGATCAGAACCTGCGGTATGGGACGGCTTACCGGACCGTGAACATTCACACACATTACGACTTTTCCCGCGAAGGCGGCCTCGCGACAGCAGTCGAGTTGTGTAACGGCGCGGGTGTGTGCCGAAAGAAGAACGACGGCACGATGTGCCCTTCTTACATGGCGACGATGGAGGACAAGCACTCCACTCGCGGACGCGCCAATTTGCTGCGGGAGATCCTGTCCGGGAAACTGCCGGCAACCGAGTTTACCGGGCAGGACCTGTACGACACTTTGGATTTGTGCCTGGAATGCAAAGGCTGCAAGGCCGAATGTCCCTCGAACGTCGACCTCGCAAAGCTCAAGTATGAATTTCTCGCGCACTACAACGACGCCAACGGAGCTTCGCTTCGCGCGCGAATGTTTGCAAATATCCATGCACTGAGCAAAGCCGCGTCGATAGCGCCATCGGTGGCAAACTGGAGTCTCGGCAATCCGATGTTTCGCCGTCTGCTCGACCGCTACGTGGGGATCGACTCTCGTCGCAAGCTTCCAAAGTTTTCTAACCAAACTTTTGAGTCGTGGTTCCGAAGGCGGCCCAACCGGTCGCGCGAAACGAATGGCCGACCGGTTGGTCGCGTCGTTCTGTTTCACGACACGTTCATCAATTTCAACTATCCGGAGATCGGAATCGCGGCCACACAGCTGCTGGAAGCGGCTGGCTACTCCGTACGCCTCGCCGAGCGCGCGTGTTGCGGCCGGCCGATGATCTCCAAGGGATTTCCCGAGGCAGCGCGGACGAATGCCGAATTCAATATCGGCAGGCTGCATTCCTTTGTCGAAGACGGGTACTCGATTGTGGGGTGCGAGCCCAGCTGCATCCTGACGTTTCGTGATGAGTATCCGGACCTGGTGAAGGACAAGCGCACTCTTGCCGTATCCAAAGCTTCGTTCCTGTTGGAAGAATTCATCGTCGGGGAAAAGCAGGCCGGACGCTGGAATCTCGTTTTGAAAAAACAGACGACGACTGCGTTGCTCCATGGCCATTGTCACGAGAAAGCGCTGATCGGATCTCGATATCTGAAAGAGGCGGTCGCGATGGCGTATCCCATTCAGGAAATCGATTCCGGATGTTGCGGCATGGCAGGATCGTTCGGCTACGAAAAGGAGCACTATGACGTGTCGCTGGCGGTCGGCGGCCGTCGATTGTTTCCAGCGGTCGAAAAGAATCCTGATGCCATTGTCGTTGCTCCAGGCGTTTCTTGCCGTCAGCAGGTTGAACACGCAACCGGACGCCGTCCGTTGCATCCTGCAGAGGCGTTAATTCGTGCTCTTTGAAGATGTTGATGCTGCGTAGATACATCGAGTCGCGCGAGCGTCATTTCCATGGCCGCGACACCAGCCGCGTGTCTTTGCCGTTCGATTGGGGCTCTGAACTCATCGGTGTTAGATCGAACGGTAACGGCGACGCTCTCCACTCCTTCCGCGATTTCGCATCCGACATCCTCGCCTCGAGCGACGCTTTCTTCCGGCACGAACCCATTTCGAGCTATGTGTTGGACGGAGAGATCCTGCGATTTCCGAGTTGCGTGGAGACTCCATACACGGAAAACAACACTGCGTGGGGACGTTTCTTTCCTGCGTCGGGCGGCGTGGCAGTGATCGTCCTGCCGCAATGGAATTGCAATTGGGATGGTCATGTGAGGCTCTGCCGGCTGCTTCAACGCGCCGGAATCGCGTCGGTCCGGTTGAGCCTGCCGTACCACCATCAGCGAATGCCGCCACATCTGCACCGGCCGGAATACATGGTGTCGGCCAATCTCGGCCAGACTCTTCAAGCCACGCGACAGGCCGTCCTGGACGTGCGCCGAACAGCCGACTGGCTGATTCAACGAGGATTCAAAAAGCTGGCCATCCTCGGGAGCAGCCTCGGATCCTGCGTCGCATTTCTGACCTTCGCTCACGATGAACGGCTTTCCGCCGGAGTGTTTATCCACGTTGCCGGATATTTTGCCGATGTCGTTTGGGAGGGTCTGTCCACACGCCACGTGCGCGGGTCGCTCGAGGGACACGTCGCCCTGGAGGATCTTCGAGCCATCTGGGCGCCGATCAGCCCGCTGCCCTACATCCGGCGATTGAAGAATACGACGCGACGCATTCCGATTTTTTCCGGCCGCTACGATCCGACCTTTTTTCCGGCCCCTC
>CAZPBY010000032.1:0-79210 GCA_964584785.1 uncultured Solibacteraceae bacterium | reverse complement strand
CAGCGTGCGACAGGGCACCACCGGCCCGCGGCAAGGGAACAATCCCACCTGCTTCGATCCAGACAGCGTGCTTTTGCACCTTCTTTCAGCCTGTATCAGCGGGCAGCAGGCGCTCATGAAAGGAGGTCGTCATGACCACATCGAAGCTTCCCGCTCGTCCCTCTCTCGAATCCCTGCGCAAGCAAGCGAAGAAACTGGCGCGCGGCATCGCTGCCGGCGATGCCGCTGCCATCGGCCGGGCGCGTGCGCAGCTGCCGCACGCCAAACTGCCGTTGTCACAGCGCGATGCCCAGCTGGTGCTGGCGCGCGAATATGGGTTTCCAGGCTGGCAGGACCTGGTCAAAGAAGCAAAACGACGTCTCGACCGAGGACTTGAGTGGGCCGTCTCCGAGGCCCGGCGCCGAATCCATGACAATGACGTTGAGGGTCTGCGGCGGCTCTTGTCGGAATACCCGGCGCTATTGTCGTGGAGGTCGGATGAAAACGACGGCGGTCTGCTTGGAATGGCAACCGAGTCCTACGGCGACAGCGGCGACCCGGCCCGGGAGCAGGTCTTCACGCGCGCGGCATGTGCCGAGCTCCTGATCGATGCCGGCGCCGTTGTGGCGCCATCGGTATTGGATGGCCTCATCTTTTCCCGCACCAAGGGTTTGCTCGATCTCTTCCGCCGCAAAGGCCTTCTTCCCCGATCACTGAAGTTCTTTGCCGCGATCGGCGACGTCGATGGCGTTCGCGCATGTCTGGATACGGATGTCGACGATCCAGCGGCGGTGAATGAAGCGTTCAAGTGCGCCTGCCATCTCGAACACGCGACTGCAGCAGCGCTGCTGTTGGATCGGGCCATCACGCTCGACGCCGAACTGGGAAGGCGCATCGATGGCGGGCCGGGACGTTCCGCATTTATCCAATTCATCATGACACAGTCGCTCATCTTCACCGACGCCGAGCCGGACGGGCCCTGGCAGGCTTTTGTCATGCGGCAGGTCGTACATGCGGAGAACGACGGGGACCTGCCATCCTTCGTCGGCGTATTGCGGCGCGAACCGTGGATGCTGTCGGACGCACACGTGAAATTCCAGGCAGGACTGATCGCGAAGGCAGTGCTGCGCGATCGCGAAGCTTTCATTACCGCTCTTCTCGATCTCGATCCCGCTGTGCTGCGATGTCCTGTGCCGCCGCCATCGCAGGCCATTGAATTCGCACTGGTGTATGCGAAGCCCCATCTGCTTCCGGCGCTGCTGCGCATCTGGCCCATGCCCGACGATCTGCCACACGCAGCCGGGAGAGGGGACTTCGCGCGCGTGAAACGCTGGTTCGACGCGGCGGGCAAGCCTGCGCTGGGCGATCCCGCAGTGCAGCAGGTTCTCGACACCGCGTTCGCCTGGGCGGTCCTCAACAGCCACTTCGAGATCGCCGATTTTCTTCTCGCGCACGGGGCCGATATCAATACGAACTGGAGTTCCCACGAGCCCGCCAGCATCCTGCACGAGCTGGCACACTGGCACAAGAACTACGAAGCCATGCAATTCCTCATTGACCGCGGCATCGACCTGACAATCCGCGATTATCGCTGGCGCGCCACCGCCAGGGATTGGGCCTATTACGCTGCAAACGACGAGAAAATGGCGCAGTGGCTGGCCGATGCACAACAACGGCGGGAGCAAGCATCACGCTGATAAGCGATTCAACTGCGAGGAGGGGGCGCCACGCCGATCAGAAGTTGTCGTGCTACCTCAAACATCGGCCCGGCAGGGGAGGTCCATGGATCTCGAACCAACGCGTGGCTCGGCCGCCACCGGCCGCGCCGCGATTTTGGTAGCACGACAATCGTTAACCGGCGCGGCCAACCCCTCCTGCGAGGCCTGCGAGGAGGGGCAGGGGAGGTCCGTTCGTGAGAACGAACGATCGTGGGTCACCAAATGTGGAGGCTCATAACAGTCGAGTCGCGTTTTCGAAGCAGATTTTTTGTCGTGCGCTCTCACAAACGTTTCGTTCGAGCCAGCGCAGTTCGCGATCCCATTCGTAGGGGATATTCGGGAAGTCGGTACCGTAAAGAATACGATCGGCATGGCGCTCGAGCCGTTCCGGATCGACCGGCTGTGAGAACTGCCCGCTGAGAACCATCGTGGTGTCCAGATGGAGGTTGGGGAATTCCGCCAACAGCTCGAAGTAAGCCGTTTCTTCATCGGTTCCGAGATGCGCGACGATCATCACTAAATCGGGGTGCCGTTCGAGCGCCCGTCGAGTTGCCGCGACGGAACAGAATGCGTGGGTGTCGACACCGTAAGCAGGAAAGCAAGGCTCGCGGCCGGCATGGATGACGATCGGGGCGTGCGCAGCTGCAGCGCGACGGTAGATCGGCTCGAGTCGAGGATCGTCCGGCCCGAGCTTCTGCACATGGCAGTGGATCTTGAATCCGCGCAAACCGAGCGCGATCGCTTCGTCGACAATGACGTCCGCATCGGGCTCGCCGGGCAAAACCGTCCCGAACGGAATCACCCGATCGCCATGTACACGGCCCAGTTCCGCCATGAACCGGTTGAGATCCCGCGCCATGCCCGGCACATGCGAGTAACACAAACCCACAACGCGATCGATGCCGGACTTCGCGAGATGCTCGATCACACCGTCCGCATACAACCGGTATCGAATGTTCCAGGCGTGACGATCAAACCACCGCCAGATCGCGTCGTATACACGGGGAGGAAACAAATGAACGTGAGAATCAATGATCACGGCTGCGCAATCTATCGGAAGCGTATCGGCCCCAGTCCGTTTCGCGTGGCAGCTGCCCATCGCGATCCGCGAGTTCCACGGTGTCGCCGACACGAACCCGGCCGCCGCGAATCACCCAGCAATCCAGCGCGATCCTTCCGTCGAAGCATTCCTGGATCCTCTGAAACACTTCGGGCGTTCCTTCCTGCGTATCCGGATCCCACGTCGTCATCACACAACGCTCACGAAGACGAAGAACCCCGATGAGCGAACCGCCGGCGCGCAACATTCGGCCTTTCCATTCGCGTTCCGCCAGTCCTTCGACGCCGCCGATGAAAATGTTGGGGCGAAGACGGCGATGATCATGACCCAGTGCCGCAACAGCGCCATCGGTTGCGATGAGAAGAGGCAAAACATCAAATCGCTCGGAATCCGGCCGGCGCTCGAGATGTGCGCCCGGACCCACTGCAGCGGCGTCTTCGACGATTTGCGCCATTTCATCGGAGTTCCACGGTTTGCCGTCGATCAACAAGTCGCCGCCAGGAGTGAGCGTTGGGTGGAGCCCCAGCATCTTCGGATGAGCGCGGGCATCCACAATTCGTCCGTCGCTGCGCCGCACCTGATAGATTCGGTCGCTCGGGATTCCACCGATTTGAAGTTCGGTTTCGGTCAGGCGTTCTCCCGCGAACGACTTGACGGGATAGCGCCACAGCTCTGCAATCCACATACATGACATGATCGCAGGCAACGAGAGCGTCACACCATGAAAATAGCGGCCTCTGTTGACCGGCGCGTGAGTGCGTAAGCCAGGACCAGTAGCGAGACCAGCGAAATCCCAGCACCGATGCGAAAACTGAATGGGCGGAAGGTGAAATGGATGTCGTGGGCGTTTGCCGGAACGACGATGCCCGTCAGCGCGTAATTGACCGGATAAACGGGGACGTCACTTCCATCCACCGTCGCGCGCCATCCCGGATAGTACATCTGGCTGAGCACGATGACGGAGGGTGCATCGACCTCGGCGCGCAGATGAACGTCATTGACGCCACGATCCAGGACATTCAACCGGCCCCCAATTGCCGGCGGCTGCGATGCCATAGGATTGCGTGCCGGATTCTCACCAAACACGACCGAGCGTTCCGGATCGAACGACGTTTCCTTCACGCGCGCCAGCTGCGCCTTCGCTTCAGATGTCACCTCGATTCCTGATAGCGGTACCAACCAGGCCCGGGGCAGCGACATCCTGTTTTCGAACACTGCGACCGAACCCCGGGCGAACACCGGCTGGAAACGTTCGGATTGAGCAGCGACGGCATCGAACTGCGGGCTCGGCGTTGTGACCATCAAATACTTAACGTTCAGCATGTCGAAGCGGCGGTCCCGCCGAGCGAGGATGTTTTCGGCGAGAAACATCACGCCGTCCTCGCGCTTCTCCGTGAAATCGCTCGTGAATGTTCGTGTCTTTTCGGTCACGAGGTCGTAGCCATCCGCGGATTCGAAGCCGTAGATCATGCCGGCGTCGTGCGGAATCGGAACGCGATCCTTCGCCACTCGGAACGGCGTCCCGTTCTCAGCCCGCGCTTTGATAAAGTCGAGCACGGGTGCAGGAGGAAATATCTCGGCGGCAGGTGTGAAGCCGAGGAAGCCGTAGCTGAACGTCACCATTTCCAGCGCCACGAGTCCACACGTCAGCGACCGAAACAGCATCTGACTGAGCCTGCCGCTCAATCTTGAAGCAAGCACGACGAACGCCGCGGCGAGGAAGATCAACGAACCCCACGGCGAACGCCAGAAATCCACGGGAATGAGCGTGGCACGATGGACTTCGTAAACACAGAACGACAAAACGAGAAAGGATGCACCGAAAAGTGCCAGCGCGCGAACTCGGACTTTCGTGCGAAGCAACGACAGCTGTTGTTCCAGCACCGTGACTCCAAAACCGGCGAGCGCTGCAATCGCAAGGTCGACGACGGCGATCAGGCGGCTGTTCTTCATGGCCTTCACCACCGGAAGGATCTCAACAATCCAGCGGACCGGCGGTATCCCATACGCAACCATCGCCGATATCGCGCCGATAACGATGAGAAACCATACATAGCGCCGCGGCCGGTAGAACCATGCGAGCGGCGCGGCCAGCAATGCGAACATTCCGACATAGGCAGAGCCCTCCGGAATCGCGATGCCTGCCGAGCTCGGATCCCGAAGAATGTCGCGCGAAAACAGGCCTTGTCCCTGATGGCGGTCGAGAACCGGCTGCACAACGTCCACCTTTAATCCGAGCTGTCCCATCCATTCCAGCGTCGGCAGAAGCTGGATCGCGGCCAGTCCAAGAGCCAGCACGCCGCATAAGACAAACTGCAGAACGAAGGATCCGGCTCGTGAGGAACCATAAAACCGGCCGTGGTGAACTGATTCAACATCGGCCCTCGTCACGAGAAGCATCAGCGCCAGCGCGCATCCGACAGCGGTGGAATGCACAGCGGTTTCAGGGTGACCCGACAGTACCGGCGCAGCAAATGCGAACGCGGCTATGGCCAGCGAGCGTGCTCCGCGTGACTGATACAGCCGGACGACGGAGTAGCAGATGAGCGGAAGCCAGATGCCGCTTTCACCGTTGCTTTCACCCTGCCACTGCACGATGAATCCGCCGAGAGCGAACGCGATTCCCGACACGATGGCGCCGCTGGGAGATGTGCCGATCGCTCTGGCAAACAGCGCCGTGAAGACCGCGGCAAGGACCATTCGTGTGACGAGGTTCAGCGCCCACGCCGCGTTAAACGGCAGGCCGTAATAGGGGGGGTTCAGCGGCGCGAACACGGCCGATTGGGCATTTGCCTGAAATGGAGCACCCGACATGATGTGAGGGTTCCATAACGGAATGTCGCCGCTGCGAATGGAATGCGCGGCGAATGCGCGGAATGGATAGAACATCGCAACAATGTCGATCAGTTGTCCGACTTGTTGGGGAGGGCCGGTGCGGGGTTGCCCATCCCAGGCGGAATGCCGCAGGACGATATCGCGAGGAAACGGGACTTTGCCCGTTAGCACGGGAAAATAATCCATGACGACAACGACAAGAAAGATACAGCCGGCGACAGACCAGAAGCGCCGGTCGATCATCTGCCGTTGTCCGCGACCTTCACGCCTACTCCGCGCGGAGCGCGACGGTGGGATCCACGCTGCACGCGCGGCGCGCAGGAAAGTAGCTCGCTATGCATGCAACAGCCAGCATGCAGACGGAAACAAGCATCCATGTTGGAATATCGAGAGGGCCGACGGCGAACAGCATTGCAGAAAAGAATTTTGAAATCGCGAAAGCACCCGACCAGCCAACGACCATTCCGCAGACCGCGGGCAGTAGTCCGTATCGCAGCATCAAGCCGGTGACGCTGGCCGGTGAAGCGCCCATTGCGATGCGAATGCCGATCTCCACGGTGCGCTGCGCGACAGAATTCGCAATCACGGCGTAAATGCCCGCCAGCGAAAGAATGAGGGCGACAGCCGCGAATGCCGACAACAGTACGGTCGAGAATCGGCGCGGGGCTAGCGAGTCGGCAATGAGTTGCGTCATCGATTTCACATCGAAAACGAAAGCATCCTTATCGATGTCCGCAATTCTTCGGCGCATGTCGTTATACAGCGGCAACGGATCACGATCGGTTCGCACGAGCAGCGTGATCGCGGATTGTGGATATAGCCCTTCCGGAACGTAGAACTCGTTGCCGGTTTCCTCCTCGAGTCCCGAATATCGCACGTCGCCGACAACACCGATGATCACCGATGGAGTGGTTTTCCAGTCCATTCGAATCCGCTTGCCGATGGCATTCTGGCCCGGCCAGAAGCGTTCCGCCAATGCGCGATTGACGATGACGGATGGAAGGCTTCCCACTTCACCGGCCTCGTCGTGTTCGTCATAATCGCGGCCAGAAAGGATTGGGACTCTCATCACACGGAAGTATCCGGGACTGACGACTCGAAGTCGCGCTGAAGGCCGATCCACCGGCGTGTCGGATCCTCCCTCGATACTGAAAGCGGTATAAAAACTTCCCTCGCGCATCGGTACGCCCTGAATGACCGCGGCGTCACGTACTTCGGGCATCGCTTCGATCGAACGGATGACTTGCCGTGAAAACACGACGTTGTGTTTCCACTCGAATTTGTTGTTCGGAAGCGAAATCGTCATCGTCATCAGGTTTTGCGAATCGAAGCCCGGATCGATCCGCCACAGGCGATTCGCGCTTTTGACCATGAGGCCTGTCGCGATCAAGAGCATGAGGGTCAGCGCTACTTCCGCAGCGACAAGAATGGCGACAAGACGCTGCCGCCCGCGGCCGGCCGTGAAACTGCGGCCTTCGAGTCTCATGGCATCGCCCGGATTTGCGGACGACACTCGAAGCGCAGGGACGATGCCGGTGACCAATGCCGTCAATGAAGCAACGATCAACGTAAAAAGCAGAGCCGTGCGATCCACTGTCGCGTCTTGCGCCAGCGGAACGACCGCGGGAATCAAAGGCCGCATCAGAACCAGACTTCCATATGCGAGGCCGACTCCCAATGTGCCTGCCGGCAGCGCGATCAACGCCGACTCCGCCAGGAACTGCCGCATGATACGAAATCGTGCAGCACCGAGGGCTGCGCGTATGGCCACTTCTTTCTGGCGCGTGGCGGCCCGGGCCAGGAGCAGGTTTGCAACGTTTCCGCATGCGACCAGCAGCACAAAACCGGTGCAGGCGAACAGCATCAGCAATACCCGGCGCGATCCCCCCAACACCAGATCGCGCAAAGGGACGACGCGAACGCTGAGCCCCTCGTTGGTCGCGGGATACGCCGCAGCAAGATTACGCGAAATCGTATCCATTTCCGCCTGAGCCTGCTCGAGCGAAATTCCTGGACGCAATCGGGCGATGGCGTCGAGATCGCCGTGATCACGTCTCGTCGGATCGCGAAACTCGGGAGCCCAGAAGTCCACCGTATCGCCGATAGCCGCGACCCCGAGGTTGTAATCCGCACTGAGCGGCGGGAAATGCACGTCCGCCAAAGCGATGCCGGTCACGACAGTCGGCGTGGGCCCGACGCGGCTCAGATTGATGGTGTTGATGTCGATAAGCCTGCCGCGAATGCTTGCGGCCGATCCGAAACGCCGCTGCCAGAGGCCGCGGCCGATGATGATCTCGGACCTGCGACCCTGTGGATTGCCCGGATTGAACGCTTCGCTCGAACTGAAGGTTTCGCCCATCAACGGTACGTTCAGAACCTTGAAAAACTCCGGCGTGATGTAAAGTCCGCGCAGGCGCTCGCTTTGATCGCCACCGCTCAAATCGACCGTCCACCATCGATAGCCCGCGATAGCCTCGAAGGACTTCGCCTGAGCCTGCCAGTCGGCCAGATTCGCGGGCGCGACAGTCGTCCAGATCACACCGTGCGCGGGATTCATCGGGCGCAGAATCACGAGACGGTCCGCATCGGCATAAGGCAGCGGACGCGCCAGCATCGCGTACCCGACACTGAAGATCGCGGCGTTGGCCCCGACACCAACCGCCAGACTCAGCATGGCGACAAAAGTTGAAATGCCGCCCTGCCTGAGCGTCCGAAGAGCGTACCGGATATCGAATGAAAGCCCGCGCATCGTGTGTCAGCTTAGCATTTGTTTGATCGTTATGATCAGCACCACTGAACTGAACGTCCCCGATCGTTACGCCGCGGTAAGAATACTATAGAGAAGAATGGTCAAAAGAACGCAGCTCACGAGGACATAAAGACGATCACGCTCGAGTGCAAAGCCGACAGCCGCCATCATTACTCGAACAACAGGAGTGGCAATCAGGACAATCAATCCGAGTTGAATCACAGCCAGGCTCTGGAATCGCATGGCCGCTTGCCACACCGTAGAAATGCTCCGCAGATCCAGCCTGGCGCCTTCGAACCTGGAGTATGACTCGGTTTCGGAGTGATGCTTCGCCACATAAACCGTTCCTCCGATCAAAACGATCACTAGAGCCGACAGGACTCCCACACGCAGGAAAGTGCCAATGACGTTTTCAAGCTTGTTGTCGTCCGTCATCATCCCAGCTTCCCTGTTCCGGCGTTATAAAGCATCTCTATGGCAACAATCAGAATCACAACCGCGAAAAGCTTGCGCAGCGCCGAAACTTTCGTGCGAAGCAGCACCTTGCTTCCAAGAAAGGCTCCGGCGAGCACACCGCTAATGACCGGCATCGCCACTATCGGATCAATGTAGCCACGCTTCAGGTATAAGCCGGCGCTGGCCGCTGCCGTAACACCGATCATGAAGTTGCTCGTCGTGGTGGAAACTTTAAAAGGAATCTTCATGGCTCGGTCCATCGCAATCACTTTGAGGGCTCCGGAGCCGATACCCAACAGACCCGACAGGCCGCCGGCTACCAACATCAAAAGGAAACCTGCAGGGACATTCCGCACGTTGTAGCTTTGCATCCGGCCACCGTCGGGATATGAACCATTCAACTTCAGACCGGTCGCCATAACGTCAGGTTTCAAGGAGGGCATGCCTGCATAGCCGATCTGAAACAGCGATTCCAGCGCGGAGTAAATCAACACCAATCCGAAGATCATGCCGATTGCCCGGGTTCCAACGTGTGGCGCTACGGTGGCACCGAGGACTGCACCCAAAGTGGTTGCGATTTCAAGCAGCATGCCGACGCGAATGTTGGTGAAGCCCTCTTTGACATATGCGGATGCCGCTCCCGAAGATGTCGCAATGACGGACACAAGCGATGCCCCGATGGCGTAGCGAATGTCGACGTGAAAGAACAGCACCAGTGCCGGAACCAGCACAACGCCGCCCCCTAATCCGGTGAGTGCTCCGACGAACCCGGCCAAAGCCGCGGCGGCCACAACGAGGACGCAGAATGTGAGGATCGTCAAATTGTCTCCTGATCCGAGGCTCGACTCATGATCGTCTCGGAAACCCCCATTGTGTAACAGTGTACTGGACTAGTCGACAACCCTCAGCGTTCCCGACATCTCCTCATGGCCCGCACCACAGAAGACGTCACAGAAGAATGTGAAGTCACCGGTCTTGTTTGGAACAAATCGCAGGTTCTCGACAACACCCGGCTTGATGTCGGCTCTCAGGTGAAACTCCGACAGCTTGAAGCCATGGTGACGGTCGCTGCTGGTCAGTTCCAGCGTCACCGGCACGCCCTTCTTAACGGTGATCTCGCTCGGTTGGAAGTCGAAACTAGACGCGGAAATGCGCACGACTTGTTCGTCCCCGCGCATCTCCCGGGCCGCGGATCGGGAACTTCCCGTTATCGGAAATTCTTCGATTCGATAGCGTCCCTCCGCGGCTTGCGCCTCGACGCTTCGAAAGCCGAGACCTTTGTAAGGTTCGGCGGCATTCCAGGGTATTGGAGTTTTCTTCGGAACGGAACCCGGCTCCGGAAGCGCCCACATCAGCGACCTGGCCGCATGATGCGCGATGTGGCCGGTCATGTGATGATGCTCCTGGTGAATGTGCCCATAGAGGACGGTCACATTCGGATGTTGAAGCAAAATGTCGATCACCGCGGCCCCGTCACTCGTTGCCCAATCCCAATCCGGCGCCAGATCGAACAACGGCCTGTGCGTGAGCACAACAACACGGGCGTCGCTGTTCAACTGCTGCAGATCCGCTCGCAGCCACTGGAGCTGCTTTTCGCCGACGGCGGCTGCCGGATCCGACACGTTATCCAGCGTGATAAAGTGGACGCCGTTGTGATCGAACGTGTAGTGAAGGTCGCCGAAGAATTCCTGGTAGGCGTCACCACGATCCGGCGAGGCGTCGTGTTCGCCGGGCATGAAGCGGACTGTCTTCACTCGTAGCTGACTGACGATGTCGCGAAATTCGGCCATGCGATCCCGGCGTATCGAACGATCACCGGTGATTTGAGTAAGATCACCGGTGAAGACGACGAAGTCCGGCTGCCGCTCGAAACCATTAACGGCAGCAACCGCTTTTTTCAGAGTCCCTTGAGAATCCGGATTGATATTCGGTCCGTTAAATCCCCAATGCGTGTCGGAGAGCTGAACGAAAAAGAACGAATCATCCTCTTTCTTCCGAGCCGCGCCGGCAAGAACCGGTGTACCGGAGACGAATACCGCGACGCCCACTCCGGCAAGCTTGAGAAGGTCACGCCTGTTCATAGGGTCTGTCATGAGTAGCTCCTTTGTAGTTGAGGTCACCATTTGTCGTTTCACTTGGCGAGACCGGTGCGACAATCGTGAAATTCCATCGGGAATAAAATCGCGGCATGCGTGGTCTGGGAAACATAGGCGGTGATGGCGGGAATACGATTGCCGGAGCAAAAGGACTTGATTGGTTTCGATGAAGCTGTCTTGCCTCATCTGGACGCGGCCTACAATCTGGCGCGATGGCTTACGCGCAACGATCAGGACGCGGAAGACGTCGTCCAGGAAGCATCGCTTCGCGCTTTCAAGTACTGGAAGAGTTTTTCCGGGCACGATTGCCGGTCATGGCTGTTTGCCATCGTTCGGAATACTTTCTATTCATGGCTCCGCCGGCGGTCGGCCCAACCCGAATTGACGAAGGAAGGTAAGATCGATGAGATCGATGATCACATTCCCAATCCTGAGATTGCGCTCATTCAAAATGCGGATCGAGAACTGTTGATCGCGGCGCTCGACGATCTGCCGGTCGAGTTTCGCGAAGTTATCGTGCTTCGAGAAATGGAAGGACTGTCGTACAAGGAGATCGCGGATATTTCGGATGTTCCGGTCGGAACCGTCATGTCGCGCCTGGCTCGGGCGCGCAAACGGATACAGGTTTATCTGACGAACGCCGGCCGGCGGAGTTCTGTATGACCTGCGCGGAGTCCAAAACTTTGCTGAATGCCTACGTGGATGGAGAGCTCGATTCCGCGGGCAGCCTCTCGGTCGAAGGCCACGTGCAGTCGTGCGCAACCTGTCAGGCGGATGTCGCGAGGCTAAGAGCCCTGGCTCATGCGATCGAAAACAACGCAATACGCTTTAGGGCGCCGGCGCGTTTGAAGCGGAACGTGAAGTCGGCCATTCGGGCCGCGAATCCTGAAACGAGAAATTCATTGTTCGGCTGGCGCTGGGCGACCGCTTTCGCAGCGGCGATGGTGGTGGTGGTCGTAGCCGGATGGGCCGTCGGCACGCAGTGGCGGAGATCTTCGGAAGAGACACTGTTAGTCAACGACATCGTTTCAAGTCATGTCCGTTCGATGATGGCGAATCACATCACTGACGTTTCATCTTCCGACAGCCACACTGTAAAACCGTGGTTCAGCGGCAAGCTCGACTATTCGCCTCCTGCCAAGGATCTCACCGCGCAAGGGTTCCGTTTGGTCGGCGGCCGTTTGGATTACCTCAACCATCGGCCCGTCGCGGCGCTCGTCTATCAGCGCAGCCAGCACTTGATCAATCTGTTTGTGTGGCCGTCGAGCGGCACCGCGATCCGGCAAGAGGATCAACTGGCGCGTCAGGGATACAACTTAATCCACTGGACTGAATCGGGCATGACCTACTGGCTCGTGTCCGAGTTGAACACTACAGAACTAAACGAATGCGCGCGGCTATTGAAAGAGTAGGATCGTCCTATTCTGGTTGAGGTTGAGGCCATGAATCCTGGACAGGCCTTCGTCGGATCGATAGCATTTTTCGAAATGCCAATTATTGGAGTGCATCACGTTCAACTCGCCATGCCGTCCGGCCAGGAAATCGCAGCGCGCAGTTTCTATTCCGGGTTGCTGGGAATCCCTGAAGTGCCCAAGCCGCAGGAGCTCGCCAAGCGGGGCGGGGCGTGGTTTGAAACAGCGGCCGTGAGGATACATCTTGGCGTCGAAGCAGACTTTCGACCGGCTAGAAAAGCACATCCCGGACTTCTCGTTGATGAGTTGGAGCGCCTGAGTGCGCGTTTGAACGACGCCGGTTTCACAGTCGTCGACGGTGAGCCCATGGAAGGATACATCCACGTGTACGTCCACGATCCGTTCGGAAATCGTCTCGAACTATTGCAGGCCTTGGATGAAACCCGTCATCGATATCTGCGGCGGCGTTTGACGATGTTTCGCGGTCTTGCCTAGGCGCGGACCGCAGCTGCAAAAACCGTTGAAAGCAACACCAGAACGGAAAACAAGAGATAGCCGATCCGAAGAAAAGAACCTTGAATACGATGCACGGTGCGCCTCCTTGCGACTGATGTGCGGACATCTGATGCGCCGCAGTTTGCGGTGGGGTCTGGGAGCGGACAATAGATCGGCAGTTCGAAACGAATAGAACTAAAGAGGGAGTACTGCGGGGAGTAATGCCCAGAGCAGCTGCGTATAAATAGAGGTCGCCTCCTCTAGAGTCTTAGCGCGAATTTCAAATAAATATAGCTTTCCATGTCCCCGACTTAAGATATGGCCCATCTGATCATTGGGCTCGGGGTGGGCGTCTGTCCTGTCGAACACGGGCCCGCTCCGAGGGCTCCGCATATTGATGGAAACAAGTATCAAGCGAGGGAAAATACTGATCGTCGACGATGAACCGGCGAACGTCTTGCTGCTCGAAGAACTTCTAAAGAACGCCGGATTCACCAACCTCGCCAGCGCAACCGACCCTCGACGTGTCCTGCAGTTGTTCCTGGACTTTCGACCGGACCTCATCCTGATGGATCTTCAGATGCCGCATATGAATGGTCAGGCGTTGATCCGCCAGCTCGGAGCACACTTCGCGGAAGGCGACCATATTCCCATTCTCGTGCTTACCGGGGACCGCGACCCGAATGCAAAGTTGCAGGCGCTGTCGCTTAGCGCAAGAGATTTTGTAAACAAACCGTTCGATCGGACCGAGGTACTGCTGCGGATTCGAAATCTGCTGGAGGCCCGGTTTCTGCATCTCGCGGTTCAAAACCAAAACAAAATTCTGGAAGCAAAAGTTTCGGAACGCACACGCGAACTCCAGGAGTCGCAGGTCGAGACTTTGGAGCGCCTGGCGATGGCGGCCGAATTCCGCGATGACAACACCAGTAAGCACACGCGCCGGATGGCCGAGATGTGCGCCGTGATCGCGACATCTATGGAAAGGTCCACCGAATGGGTGGAGTTGATCCGGCGGGCCGCACCGCTGCATGACCTCGGGAAGATCGGCATTCCCGATTACATTTTGCTCAAACCCGCCAAACTGACTGCGGAAGAATTCGAAATCATGAAAACCCACACTCGTATCGGGGCCAGGATCTTGAGCGGCAGCCGGTCGCCGCATCTGCAGATGGCGGAAACCATCGCGCTGACTCATCACGAGCGATGGGACGGGAACGGATATGAGGGGCTCAGCGGCGAAGCGATCCCTCTCGAAGGACGTATCGTGGCGGTCGCCGATGTTTTCGATGCCCTGACTCACGCTCGTCCTTACAAGCCCGCATGGTCCATGCCGGCGGCGCTTGCGGAAATGGAAAAGCAGAGCGGACATCACTTCGATCCGCACGTCCTCGAAATGTTCATGAAGGCCCTGCCCAAAATCACTGTGGCTGCTCAAGCCATCGATGCACCGGAACAGTCGCCGGAGAGCGCAAAGGAATGGCGCGAAGAGACTCAGCAGTTTCTGAAAGAGTTTCAAGGCCAGACCGACCTTCAAAAGCATTACTCCGCTTCCTGAAACGGACCACTCCCCTCCCCCTAAGCCAGTGCTGTCCAGATTAACCCTCGCACACCTCTGGGGTGCGTCATTCCTGCAACGACTAACCCCGGGTGTCGCAAAAAACGCTCCACCCGGGCTAATTTCCGAGCAGCCCTTCGGGCTGGCCACGCCGCCCCCCGCCCCAGCGTCGTTTCGATGGATGTCACAAAGAATTCATGTAACGGCCTAAGAAACAGCCGTTGCGATCAGTTATTTGTTTATGAATACGGCCTTGACGATTGGTGCATCCACGAAGCTTCGCGCTTCGCGATGCACCTTTCATCGACGCCGAACAGGGGGCATTTACTTATGAGATCCATCGGCTCGGACCGCAAGCCTATCCGCTTTCTTAAATTCAATAACCTGCTTCAAGCCATCGCAGTCTTCACAGGAGGTGTCCTTATCGCGGCTGGACTCATCTTTGGCGGCAAGGCGCCGGTTCCGCCTGCGTCACCGCAGATTGCAGGCGATCCTGGCGACATTGAACGTTATGTAACGCACATCGCTACGGACAAACCAATCTACCGTTCCGGCGAACGACTTTACGTTCGTGGTGTCGTCCTTCGAGCGGATGGTCACACTCCCGTGACCAACACTCCACGTGCAAGCGTCGCGGCCTCCTTCGAGATCAAAGGTCCGAAGGGCGATACCGTCGCGTCCGGTGCCGCCGCAATCATCGATAGCGTCGTTGCATTCTCGTGGGACATCCCGTCAGGCCAGCCCGGCGGGGAGTATACCGCTCGCATCTCGCATCCGTCGGCCGACACTGCTGAACGCAAATTCGATATCCGCGCTTATCGTGCTCCGCGTCTCAAGAGCCAGATTGTTTTTGTGCGCGACGGCTATGGACCCGGCGACACCGTTGCCGCGAGTCTGCATGTTGAACGAGCGGAAGGCGGCGTTCCCTCCGGAGCGAAGGTCTCGGTCAGCGCCCGCGTCGACGGCGACGAGACATGGAAAGGTACGACCACGGTGGACGGCTCCGGCAACGCGTCGGCCAGCTTCAAGTTGCCTGCAGCGATCGCGCGCGGCGAAGGCGTCCTCGCGATGATCATCGAGGACGGCGGCACGGTGGAAACCGCCACCAAAACCATCCCCATTCTTTTGCAGACTGTCGATCTCGGCATCTATCCTGAGGGTGGCGATCTGATCGCCGGCCTGAAAAACCGCGTCTACATCGAAGGTCGAACGCCGGCGCACAAACCTGCCGACATGGCGGGAGTCATCGTGAACGCCGCCGGCAAGGAAGTAGCGACATTCCGCACCGAACACGAAGGACGCGGCCGATTCTCTTTCGTCCCCGCCAAAGGCGAACGCTATTCGCTTCGACTCACCGAACCGGCCGGAATCAAGACAGTCTTCCCTCTTCCGGTTGTTAAAGAGTCCGGCGTCGTGATTGGGTCGACCTTCGATGTCATTCCGCGAAAGAAGGACGTCACAGTTCATGTTGCCGCGACGGCGGACGGCGCCTACGACATTGCTTTGAGTCAGCGAGGCAAAGAACTCGCGTTCAAGTCCGTCACACTCCGGGCGAATCAACCGGCCGATGTCGTGTTCACCATTCCAAGATCCACGGATGGCGTGATCGTAGCTACGGTATACGACGATCGCAGGGCGCCCCTCGCCGAGCGCCTGCTCTTTCGCCAGCCTGAACACCAACTCAAAGTGCAGATCGCTCCGGACCGCGAAGACTATGTTCCCGGCGACAAAGTCACGCTCCGCGTCACGACCACGGATGATTCGGGCAAACCCGTCGGTTCGATCGTTGGCTTCACCGTCACCGACTCGAGCGTTTTGGAAATGATCGAAAAGCGCGAACAGGCTCCGCGCCTTCCGGTGATGGTCCTCCTTGAAAACGAAGTGAAGGATCTCGCCGACGCGCACGTCTACCTCGACGAGACTAACCCGAAGGCTCCGTTGGCGACGGACCTTCTGCTGGGAACACAGGGCTGGCGCCGGTTCGCGACGGCCGGCACAGGCTCGATCACCGGTGTAATCACGGACGTGAGAAATGCAGTCATACCCGGCGTCAGCGTTCAAGCGATGAACGCAGGCACCGGAGCGACTCTCACCGCAGTCACCGACGAGCGAGGGGCGTACGTCTTCCCAACTGTAAAGTCGGGGACGTACCGGATGAGCGCGTCATTACCGGGCTTCCAGACGAACACCATGACCGGCTTGCTCGTAACTCATAATAGCTCCCTGCATCGCGATGTCCGGCTTGCCGGTGCGCCCATGGATGAAATGGTCGCATTTGCCGCGGCAGTCAAAGGCGGAGTCGTTCGCTTCGCTGCACCCGCAGCCGCCGCGGCACCAGGTGTTGTACTCGAGCGTGCTCGAGACGATCTCCCCGTTAACGGACGCGAACTCGATCGAGTGGAGATTCGCCAGGAACCCAGGAAAGACGCACTTTTCGACGCCGACGACCAAAAGTTAGAAGCAAACCGCGAGAGGCTTCCCGGCGCGCAAAAAGCGGCTGTGGGGAACATTGCGAATATGGCCACCGTCCGCGAATATGCACACACGCTTCGGCCAAACTGGACAGCAGACTCGCGCACAGACTTCGCTGAAACGGTCTATTGGAATGCGGGCGTCAAGACCGACTCTTCCACCGGCGTCGCCACGGTCTCGTTCAACCTCAGCGATTCCGTGACTTCCTTCAGAGTCCTTGCCGACGCTTTCGCGCAGGATGGCACGCTCGGCTCGGACACCAGCGAGATCGAATCCGTCAAACCGTTCTCCATCGAACCCAAGATTCCGCTTCAGGTCACGAGCGGCGACGTGCTCCAACTTCCCATTGCGATGGTCAACGGCTTGAGCCGTGATCTTCACGAGACGGAAATCGCCGTGAAAGGAACCGGTGGCCTCAAGTTCACGACACTCAGCGACATTACGGCTGCGCTCGTCTCCAAAGAGCGCGCGCGACGCTTCGTGCAAATCGACGTCGGCCATGAATTCAGCGGTCTCGCGGACCTGACGTTTGACGCCAAGGCTGGTCCTTATCGTGACACGGTAAGCCGAAAGCTCGACGTCCAGCCGCTGGGCTTCCCACGTGAAAGCGCAAGAGGCGGCATTCTGGAAAGCAACGGCTCCAAATCGTTCGAATTCACGCTTCCTGCGGATATCGTTCGCGGCAGCGTGTCTTCGAGCGTCACCGTTTATCCAACTCCGCTCGCCAGCATGACCGACGCGCTGCAGTCGCTGCTGCGTGAGCCGAACGGTTGTTTCGAGCAAACCAGCTCCACCAGCTATCCCATCACGATGGCTCAGCAGTACTTTCTGACGCACACCGGCGTTGATCCCGCCGTCATCGAGAAGGCGAGAGGCCTTCTCGACGTCTCTTACAAGAAACTCACCGCGTTTGAATCTCCGACCAAAGGCTATGAATGGTTCGGCGCCGATCCTGGCCACGAAGCGCTCACGGCTTACGGCTTGCTGCAGTTTACGGACATGTCTCATGTGCGCAATGTAGACAAGAACATGATCGCTCGCACGCGCGCGTGGCTTCTTGCCCGTCGCGATGGTAAGGGCGGTTTCAGCCGGAATTCGCGAGCTCTCGACAGCTTCGGCGGAGCCCCGGCGGATACCACGAACGCATACATCGTCTGGGCTCTGATCGAGTCCGGAGAGAAGAATCTCGATCGCGAAGTCGCAGCCGTCAAAGCGTCCGCCAGCTCGACGCAAGACAGCTACATAGTTGCATTGGCGGCGAACATTCTTCACGCCACCGGCGATCACGACGCGGCGCGCCAATTGATGGACAAGCTGGCCCGAAAACAAGAGGTGGGCGGCAATGTTACAGGCGCCGTCACCAGCATCACGCGCTCCGGCGGCGATGCCCTGGCCATCGAAACGACGGCACTTTCGGTGTTGGCCTGGATGCGTGAACCCGCTTACGCGGCGAATATCGAGAAAGGGGTGAAGTGGATCGTCGAGTCGAACAAGAGCGGCCGCTACGGCTCCACGCAATCGACCATTCTCGCGCTTCGTTCCATCGTCGCGTACGACAACGCTCACGCCAGACCGAAAGCCCCGGGCCGCATCATTCTTACCGTCGACGGCAAGACAGCCGGCGCTCCTCTCGCCTTCACGGCATCCACTCAGGGAGTGCTCGCGATGCCGGAATTCGCGAGCGCACTGCCTGCCGGCAAGCACACGGTCGCGCTCAAAATGGAAGACGGTTCCGGCATGCCGTTCTCAATCAACGTGAAGTACCACAGTCTCGTTCCGGAGAGTGCTGCCCAGGCTCAGGTGGGCATTCAGGTAGCTCTTCGAGATTCTCAAATCCAGGAAGGAGGAGTCACCGAGGCCGTCGTGTCCATCGCGAACAAAAACGACCAGGTGATTCCGACTCCCGTCGCGATCGTGGGAATTCCGGGAGGACTCGAGGTGCGTCACGATCAGCTCAAGGAACTCGTCAAGTCCGGCAAGATCGATGCATACGAAGTCATCGGCCGTGAAGTCGTCCTGTACTGGCGCTTCATCAAAGCCGGTGACAAGTTCGATCTTCCCTTGAGCTTGATCGCCGCGGTTCCGGGCTCCTTCACGGGTCCCGCCAGCCGCGCCTATCTTTATTACACCGACGAATACAAAAGCTGGGCGCCGGGCCTGAAAGTGACGATCGCCCGGCGATAGCGGGATCGCGATCATTCCCGTCAACATCGGGTTCGCTCGACTCAGAACCCGGGGGCCCGCGCGGTCTGCGGCGTACGTTCGCCGCGGTGGCAGGTGAAGCAGTTCACTTTCATCTGTCCGGCCGGCGCGGGCTGACCCACATCTTTGAGCAGTTCGCCGTTGATCGTTTGCAACATACTCATCATCTTTCGAGCCGTCGCTTTGGCGGGCACCGAGTCGCTCGCAAAATCAAAGTTTTCGAGCGCGTTGGGATCCGAACCGGTGTAGCTGTGGCAGAACTGGCAGCGCACACCAAGTGCCTGCGTGAAGTTCCTCATCGTCGAAATGAGGTCCGGAAGCTTCGTGTCCTTCGGCAAGACCCGAAGATTCGAAGGCGGTTTGAACGGTGACTGCTGAGCGGCCGTCCCCGGAGCTGTGCCGCCGATTGAGACAATGGATCCGAGGACAATTGTGACTACGCTTGAAAATCGGCTCACACGAATCCTCCTGAAGTTGATTCACGATACTACACTCCCGCTGCGTTCGAAATTCTCAACTGTTGAGATGTAAGCCAGTAGTCCATCGGACAATTACGTTTGAGATTGGAGACGGGACATTTCGACAGTTGACATATTCATGAGCCTGCCTCGCTATCACCCGGTTCGCTTGAACCGCGCCGATGGACAGACTATGTTAGGTTCATGCGGTATATCACCCGGTTGGGCCTCGCATTCATTTCTTTCGCAGCGCTTCTGCTGTCGGGCTGCGCTCCAGCAAATCGATTCACCGAGCCAATGCCGGATAGTTACACAACGACTTCCGCACAGATCGGCATCACTGGACGGACAAGCACGATCCAACTGGCGGAAGTGACTCCGGCATTCTTCAAAACAGCCCGTGCCGCTCCATTGCTTGGCCGAGACTTCATTGATGGCGACTACAATGGACAAGCCGGAGTTGCGGTGTTGAGTGAAAGAATCTGGCGCCAATCATTCGGCGCCGACCCTTCCGTGATTGGAAAGCCGATCACCCTCAATGGAAGAAACCTGACGGTCGTGGGAATCATGCCGCAGACCTTCGACTTTCCACGTTCCGTCGATGTGTGGATCCCCCACATCCCATCGAATGATCGTTGAACGCCGAGCAGCGTCGGGCACAACTAATCGTGGCGCAGAGCTTTCGTAGGGTCCAGGCGGCTGGCGCGCCATGACGGGATGTAGGCGGCGATCGCGCTTGACGCGGCAATGAGGAGAACCGCGGTGCTAAAGGATAGGGCGTCGAACGGTTCAACTCCGAACAACATCGCAGACAGCATCTTCGTCAGCATGAACGCGCCGACGATACCGATAAGCAAGCCCGCACTGACCATTGCCAGGCCTTGACTCAGAATCATTTTCAACACGTCGGGCTGTCGTGCGCCAATCGCCATGCGGATGCCGATCTCGCGAGTGCGGGCGCTCGTTGAAAAGGCCACGACTCCGTAGAGTCCGATAAGCGTCAGCCCCAGCGCCACGGACCCGAGAGCAGTCAGCAATGTCGCCGTCAGACGTTCCTGTGAAAGCGCTCTGTCGACGTGCTCCTGCAGGGTCCGGAAGTTTGTGATGGGGACATCCGGATCGAGACGTCGTACGATCCGTCGCAGCTCGGGCAGAAGCGCAGCGGGATTGGCAGCAGTATGAAACTGAAGATTCATGTCGCCTCCGCCTCCAACGAACTGCGTAGCGGAGCGGAATACAGTGGGTTGAACCGAAGACCTGACCGTCCGGCCTTTCGTGTCCTTCACCACACCGATGATCTCCAGGTTCTGCCTGGCGGATTTGGCGTAAATCTGTTTGCCAATGGCATCCTCGTCTGGCCAGAATCGCCGCGCCATCGTTTCGTTGATGATCGCGACGGGCGGCGTGCCGATCGTGTCACGGGTTGAAAAATCGCGGCCGCGAAGCATTGGGATTCCCAGCGTCGCGAAGTAGTCGGTGGAGACAACGTTGTCGTCCAGTTGCAGCGTCTGTGGTTTGCCGTCGGCGGCTGATGTCAGCGTCACATCGGTTGCGCTTCTTCGGCCGCCCAGCGGAACCATCGAAACCAGACTCGCATGGTCGACGCCCGGAAGGGCGCGCACCTGAGTCATCAAATCGTCATAAAACACTCGGGCGCGTTCGTCATCGTATCCGCTGCTGAACAGATCGATCTCCAGCAGGCCGACGTGACTTCGATCGGTGGTCGCATCCACGGATCGAGCGTTAATCACCGTTCGAACCAGAAGCGCCGCGCCAATCACCAGCACCAGGGAAAGGGCGACTTGAATCGAAATCATGACGGATCTTAAAGCGAAGCCGCTTCCGCCGGCAATTTGCGACAGCTGCTTGATGGAAGTGTGGATATCGAAACGGCTGGCGCGTCGCGCCGGCCAGATGCTGAACAGAATGCCGGTGAGCACGGAGAGGCCGAATCCGAAACCATACACATAAATGTCGAGCGGCAGGTTGGCTGGAAGGGCAACTTGAAATGGTCTGCCGAATAATGCCAGCACTCGCCACGACCACCACGCCACCAGCAAACCGGCAATGCCTCCAGCCAGCGACAGAATCAGACCTTCGATGATCAACTGGCGCAATAAACGGAAGCGGCCCGCACCGATGGCCGAACGGATCGCAAACTCCCGCTGACGCGGGATCGCGCCGGCGATCATCAGATTGGCGAGGTTCAGGCATGCAATACCTAAAACGATCGCCATGACGATCGCAACGATGTCGATGTAATTCACAATGCCGTCGCGATACGCCGGAAAGAACCGGGCTCGTTGAATGGGTAGAACTCTCGGCTTGAAGTCGTATTTGTTCTGCCAGGCGAGAAGTCTGTCCGGGTTGCTTTCCGACATTTGTTTGTCGATAACTTCAAATGCGACGCCCGCCTGTTGCACATCGACACCGGCTTTAAGCCGTCCCACAACCATCAGCGCATGTGCGTTCCAGGCGGTCAGAATATCGGTCGGCCCTTTAAACATGCTCGGCAGCGCCTGTCGCATGGTGCTCATCGGCATCCAGATGTCGGGCGGTTCCTGCCAATCCATGAGTACACCCCGAAATGGACTATTGATGACACCAACGATAGTGAAAGGGGAGCCTCCGAGATGGACCTTTGTACCGATCACGTTCGGGTCGGATCCGAACCGGCGCCTCCACAATTCCTCTGAAAGAACGATTTCCGGAACATCTGTGACAAACGCGCGACCCACGCGTGTTCCGGGAGCGAGGACGGAAAAGTAATTTGGCGTGACGACTTCGGCGATGATCCGCTCGGTTTCATTGATGGTGCGCATGAATACGGGGACGCGAAGATAAGCCGCAAAATCCGACAGGACGTCGTTGTGCGATCGCAAGTAGTCATATTCCGGAAAAGCAAGACCGCTGTAGCCACCCGTGCCCTGCGAGCCATAGTTGTAAACGGCAATCAATCGATCGGGTTCCGGAACGGCCAGCGGCTGCCAGAGAATTGTTTTAGCAATGCCGAATGCCGTCAGGTTCGCGCCGATCCCGAACGCCAAAGAGACAATGGCGACGAGGGAAATCCAGGGACGCTTGAAGAGGACGCGGATGGCAAATCGGACGTCGGCCAGCATTGCCGCGGGAGTTTATATCAGAACACCTGCCGCAGCCCTCTTCGTTTCTCCGCGCCGTTCGTCGGCGAAAATCGGGGTTTCACCGAATAGGACTTACGTCCGTTCGAAAGGCGCGTATTCTGATCGGCGTGTCAGTCATCATTTACGTCCATCAACTCACGAAAAACTACGGTGACGTTCAAGCGGTTCAAGGAATCGACTTTGAGGTGCGCTCCGGCGAGATCTTCGCGATGCTCGGTCCGAACGGCGCGGGCAAGAGCACGACCGTCGAAATCCTTGAAGGGCTTCGGCCTCGTGACGGCGGCGACGTTTCCGTGCTCGATATCGATCCGGCACGCGATCCCAACAAACTAAAGAGCCGGATCGGCGTCGTGCTGCAGCAGACGGCATTTCCCGGCAAGATTCGTGTCATCGAGGCCATCGAACTTTACGCGCGGCTGTACAAAGCGACTCCGAATGCCAAAGAACTGCTGGACCGTTTTGCATTGAGCGAAAAGGCGAACGCGTTTTATGCGGATCTGTCGGGCGGTCAGAAACAGAAGCTGGCGTTGATCCTGGCGATGATCAACGACCCGCCGATCGTCTTTCTCGACGAGCCGACAACGGGAGTCGACGCGCACAGCCGCCGTGCTATCCACGACTGGCTGCGGCAGCTGCGCGCCGGTGGCCGGACCGTGTTCCTCACGACCCACTACATTCACGAAGCCGAACAGCTCGCCGATCGTGTGGCGATTCTCTCGCACGGAAAAATCGTTCGACAGGGATCCGTGGAAGAGATTCAATCCGGCGTTGCCGTCGAATCCGTGATCCGCATACGCACCGCACGCCCGCTGAATCGCGAGTCTTTGTCCCGGTTGCCGGGAGTGGGCGCTGCGGATATCGAGAACGGAACGACGTCACTGAAAGCCGGCCGTGTCGCGCAGGCGATCAGTCATCTCATGCGGTATCTGGATGCGGAGAAAAACGAACTGCTGGACATCGCGATTTCACGTCCCACACTCGAGGACGTGTTTCTCGAAGTCACCGGCGAGCGGCTGCCGGGAGAGGAACACGAATGACAACTTATATCGCCCTGTTGCTTTCCAATCTGCGCGTCTCGATGCGCGAGCGCTCCGTCCTGTTTTTCAACTACCTGTTTCCTCTTGTCTTCTTTTTTATGTTCGGCGAACTGACGAACGCGCGCGCCAGCCTGGGCAGTGCGCAGTTCATTGTGTCCACGGTGCTGGCTATCGGTGTCATGGGCAACGGCTTTTTTGGAATGGGCATGCGGGCGGTTCAGGAACGGGAACTTGGCATCCTGCGGCGGCTGCGGCTGGCGCCGATAACGCCGGCGCCTTTGCTTGTCTCGTCGCTGGTCTCGGGCGTTCTGGTGTATCTACCTTCAGCGGTCATCACCATTTTTCTCGCCAACCGCATTTATCACATGCCGGTCCCGCCGAACCTTGTTTCGTTATTCGTTTTCCTCATGATCGGCAACATTGCCTTCCGGGCCATCGGCTTGATTATCGCGTCCGTCGCCGATTCGATGGCGGAAGCGCAAATCCTCGTGCAGATTCTCTACATTCCGATGCTTTTCCTGAGCGGCACGACGTTTCCAACGAGCAACCTGCCGAAATGGATTCAGACGTTTTCGCGCTTTATGCCCGCGACTTACTTGAAGTCCGGATTGCAGTCGATTATCCAGAACGGCGAGCCGCTCACCGCCAATATCAGCAGCGTGGCCGCCCTTCTTGCAACGCTGGGTGTGGGATTCATCGTGTCGTTCAAGATTTTTCGCTGGAGCAAGGACGACAAAGTCAGCGCCGGCTCGAAAGCGTGGGTGGCGGCGGTTCTTACGCCTTTCGTGCTGCTGGGAGTATGGGAATCCTACGGCGGAACCGACAGCGTGCGACAGGCGATCGCGCGACGCCAGTTGGAGAGAAGCGACAGTTTCCGAATTCACGACGTCCGGGTGTTTGTCGGTGATGGACGCGTTTTCGATCGAGCCGACGTTTATCTGAAAAACGGCGCGATCGTGGATGTGATCGAAGAAGGGAAAACCGCGACGGAGGACGCGTCCGCTTACGCCACGATCGAAGGCGCGGGCAAGACGGTTCTTCCGGGCCTCATCGACGTTCACGCGCACTTCGGCGCACCGGGCGTCGTCATGACGGAAGGTTTTACCGAGGAGATGGCGAATTGGCCGGAACACGCCGTCCGATCGTATTTGTACAGCGGCGTCACTGCTGCAAAGAGCGTCGGCGACGCAACGGACGGATTGCTCCAACTCAAGCACCGTCTCGCGACCGGCGAGATTCTCGGAACGGAATTGTTCATGACCGGTCCCCTGTTCACGGCGCCGGGCGGTCACGGGACCGAATACTTCAAGAACCTGCCGGAATCCCTGCGGCAGACGCTCGAGCCTCAAATGGCCGCTGCGTATTCCGTTCCGTCCGAAGCGGTGGCGCGCGTGGATATGCTGTCGTCTCAGGGTGTCGACGGCATCAAGGCGGTGCTGGAGACGGGCGGGGCTGGCATGCTGTTCGAGCGGCTGGATCTGAGCGTCTTTGACGCGGTCGTCGGGGCCGCGAAGCGTCACAAACTTCCCGTCGTTGTTCACACCGGAACGCCGCAGGACATCAAAGATGCGATCGATCGCGATGTTGCGGGAATCGAACACGGCTCGATGCGCGAGATTATTCCCGAGGCGCTGCTGAAGCAGATGGCCTCGAAGGGCGTCCGTTACGATCCGACGCTGGTTGTTCTGGATTCGGTCTTCCGCATCGCTCGTCACGACGAATCGATCATGGAAGATCCGCTGGTGCTGCAAACGATCCCCCCGAAGCTCGTCGCGAATATGCGCGCATGGATCCGCGATCACGAGGTGGATGCGGCCCTGTCGCAGATTCCGTCCATTCAGAATACAGCCGCCGCCAAAAACCTCGTTGCCGCGTATCGAGCGGGCGTTCCACTTGTGGTGGGCACCGATTCCGGTAACGGCGGCACGTTCCACGGTCCAGCCGTTCATCGGGAGATGGAACTGTGGCAGGAAGCAGGCATACCCGCCGTCGACATCCTCAAGGCCGCCACCGGCAATGCCGCGCAGCTTCTCGGTGCCGGCGATCGGATTGGGAAAATAGCAACGGGCTATGAAGCCAGTCTGATCATCGTTGACGGGAACCCGCTCGAGGACGTGCGAGGCATGCGACGGATCTCGGATGTGATCTTCAAGGGCGAACGGATCAGACGGTCGGCGCTGTTTCAGTAGTCATGAGAATCCGGCTATCTGCATATTACGTTTGAGATTGGCCGTCCCAACATTTGACAGTCTCAGAAGCTGCGTTCGAAATTTCTCAAATGTCGGGATGTCCCATCTCCAACGTCAAATTTAGTCGTTAAATCTCCAAAACGGCATGATCTCGGCTTTGCGATAATTCCGCACGTATGCCGGCGAGGGAATCTAACACCGACATGTAAGCGTTTGAGATGGGACATCCCAACGTTTGACAGTTTCAGAAGCTGCGTTCGAAATTTCTCAAATGTCGGGATCTCCAAAACGGCATGATCTCGGCTTTGCGATAATTCCGCACGTATGCCGGCGAGGGAATCTAACACCGACATGTAAGCGTTTGAGATGGGACATCCCAACGTTTGACATATTCAGAAGCTGCGTTCGAAATTTCTCAAATGTCGGGATCTCCCATCTCCAACGTGATATGCACATGACCGGATTCTTTCAGCTCGAGGATTCACTCGAAGCGGAGCGCGAGGATCGGATCAATCCGGCTGGCGCGATGAGCGGGGATCAGGCCCGCAAAAAGAGCGACGATCCCCAACAAAAGGACCATGGCGATGGCGATCCACGGGTCCGTTCCCTGGATACCGTAGAGTTGGGCTGAAACGAACCGGCCGAGCCCGATTGCGGACGGCACGCCGATCACAAGGCCGATCAACAGCAGAATGAGAACCTCCTTCATGACCAGCCAGATCACCGATCGCCGCTGAGCGCCGAGCGCGAGCCGCACACCCAACTCCTTCGTTCGCTGACCGACGACGAAAGCCATCACTCCATACAATCCGATCGACGCCAGCGCAGTGGCCAAAAGCCCGAATCCTGCGGAAAGCAGCGCGATCAAGCGCGCAGTGAGCAACGTTTCGTCGAGCTGCGCTTCGAGTGTCTTCAGCTGGGACACCGGCAATGTCGCGTCCAGACTTCGGATCGCCTCTCGCACTGCACCGTATGCTGATTCCGAAGCCATCGTGGTTCGCACGTAGAACGCAACCGAGTTATTGCCGTAGTTCGGAATGAACACCTGACGGCGAACGCCTTCCCGCGGCCCTTCGTACAAGGTGTCCGCGGTGACGCCCACGATCTCGAGATCCTGCTTGCTGTCGGGACCTGTGCCAAATCCGATATGACGGCCGAGCGCGCTCCGCTCGCCGAAAAAGTGTTTCGCGAAACGCTGGTTGACGATCGCAACCTTCGAATCCTTGTGGACGTCACGCGCATCGAAGTCGCGGCCTTCGAGGATCGGAATCCCCATTGTCTTGAAGAAACCGGGGGATGGTGAGTTCATGAAGGCCTGCATGTCCTCGCCGTCTTTCGGCTCATGCCCTTCGACACCCATCGAACTGTCCCATTCGGAACCGTGAAGCAGCGCTACTGCGGTAAAACCCGCCTCCTTGATTCCGGGATTCTGACGGAGCCTGTCCAGCAGGTCTCGATAGAAGTTGACCGCCCGCGGGGTGTCATAGCCATTCAGCACAGGTGACAACTGGAACGTGATGAGATTCCGCATCTCCTCGAAACCCGTGTTCGTCAGTCTCAAGTTCTGCAGGCTGCGAACAAAGAGACCGGCGCCAAACAAAAGTAAAAAGCTGAGCGCGACTTGTACCGCAATCAAGCCTTTGCGCAAAAACAACGAATGGCCGCGCGATCCCGCGATTGATCCGACGGTGTCTTTCAAAGTCGTCCACAGATCCGGACTGCTGGCGCGCAATGCCGGAGCGAGTCCGAAAACGAGTCCGGTCAGAATCGTGACGGCTGTTGTGAACATCAGAATGCGGCCGTCCGGCTGCGGATGAATCAGCAGCGGATTGCCTTCCGCCGGAACCAGGACCAGCAACCCACGAGTCATGGCGAATGCCATCATCAGACCTGCGATACCGCCGCCGATGGACAGCACCATGCTCTCCATCAGAAGTTGACGCACAAGGCGGCCGCGCGACGCACCGAGCGAGAGCCGTACCGAAACCTCTTTCTGGCGTGACAGCGCTCGCGCAATAAGGAGGTTCGCCACGTTGGCGCAGGCGATCAACAGGACAAGGCCGACCATGCACATCAGGACGATCAGCGCGCTGGAAAAGTCGTTTCGCAACGCGGAGAAACCCGTCTCGGCTCGCTCAATCTGGATGGTGCCTTTCATGAACTGCTCGCGCTGGTAGGAGGACCAATTTGCGGCGACAGGCAGCGTCATTTCGTATTCGCGGATCTGTCGAAACAATCCCTGAAGCGGTGCTTGAGCGGATTCCACCGTATAGCCGGGTTTGAGTCGCGCAAAAACCTGTACCCATCGTGCGCGACGATCATCCATATGAAGCCACTCCCACTCCGGAGCCATCACCGGTTTCATCAATACCGGGACGCGAATCTGCGGCGACTGAGCGGGATCGAGGCCGACGAATCCTGCGGCCGAAACTCCAACAATGGTCATCGGGTAGTTGTTGATGAGGATCTTCTTCCCAATGACGTTAGGATCTTTCGCAAATCGATTCGTCCAATAGGCGTGGCTCAATACCACGACCGGATGCCCCTGGTAAACGCGATCGTCCTCTTCCGAGCTGAACACACGGCCGATGGCGGGTCTGACACCGAGCATCGAAAAGAAGTTGCCGGACACGATCTCCGCATCGACGCGCTCCGTCCGGTTATCGACACTCAACGACGTCGAAATCAGCCGGCGGCACAGCACTTCCGAGAATGGCTCGGCCTTTTGCTGGTAGTCCTGGTAAATCGGATAGGAGTGCATCCGCGTTCCCATGTTGCTCCCCATGTTCGAGCCGCGCTGGTAAAGCATCACGAGACTTTCGGGATCTTTGATGGGCAGCTTTCTCAGGACTATCTGATCGATCAGCGTGAAGATCGCGGTGTTCGCACCGATGCCGAGGGCAAGAGAAACGATGGCGACTCCCGCGAACAGTGGGCTGCGCCGGAGAACACGAAGCGCGTAACGAAGGTCCGACAGGATATTGCTCATAAGAAATGAATGTACTGCCTGAAACGAAACCGGTTACCCGCGGTTTTCAACAAAAACGAGCGTAAAATTCCAAGACCTATGCCTACTCTCAAAAATCGATATTACCTGACACTGATTCTTGCCGCCGGCCTCATTCTCTCCGGTTGTAACCGCACGCAGTCTCAGCCTGCGGCCACCAAACCCGCACCCAAGGAGGATTTTCTGAAGGCGAACATGGACCTGACCGCCAATCCCGGCCAGGACTTTTTCGAATATGCCAACGGAGGATGGCTCAAAGGGAATCCCATCCCCGCTTCCGAGTCGGCGTGGGGGATCGGCAATGTCGTGCGCGATGAGCTGTACCTGCAACTGCGAACGATCAATGAGAATGCCGCGAATAAGAAGGATGCGTTGTTCGGCAGCGATCCCCAGAAGATCGGTGACTTCTGGACGACCGCGATGGACGAGTCCAAAGCCAACGAACTCGGCATCAAGCCATTGAAGATCGAACTCGATCGCATCGACGCGATTTCGAGCCTCCCGGATCTGATCGACGAATCATTCGCGCTGCATCGCATCGGCGTCGGACCGTTCTTCGACATTTCCGTTTATCAGGACGAGAAGAAAAGCGACGAAATGGCCGTCCATCTTTCTCAGGGCGGACTTGGGCTCCCGGATCGCGACTATTACTTCAACAACGAAGCGGGTGTGGCGAAGACCCGAACAGAATATGTTTCGCATCTGCAGCACATGCTGAAGCTGCTCGGAAACGATGATCAAACCGCCACAACACAGGCCTCCCAAATCATGGCGTTCGAGACTTCGCTGGCGAAGGTCTCCCGAAAGCTTGAAGACCTGCGCGATTCTTTGCGCAACTACAACAAGATGACTCTGGCGGAGGTCCGCCAGAAGACGCCATCGATCGACTGGAATGCCAAACTCGTCGCCTGGAATCTCCACCCGACTTTCGTTGTGGTCGGACAGCCGGAATTCTTCAGCGGTCTCGACGGCCTGTTGAAGAAGACACCGATGCCGGTGCTGAAGGACTACCTGCGTTTTCATCTGCTCAGCGAATACGCGCCGTTTCTGAGCAAGGACATCGATACCGAAGACTTCAACTTTTACCACCGCGTCCTTTCGGGTCAAAAAGAGCCGCGGCCCCGATGGAAGCGCGTGCTCGACGCCGAGAACCAGGCGATGGGAATGGTGCTCGGGCGCATCTTTGTGAACGAGTATTTTCCCGAGGCGGCGAAAAAGCGTTATTCCGATCTCGTCGAGTCCATCCGGACGGCCTACAGCGAACGCATCGACAAACTCGATTGGATGAGCGACGTCACAAAAGCCAAAGCTCACCAGAAGCTGCAGGCCGTGACGAAAAAGGTGGGGTATCCGGATAAGTGGAAAGACTATTCCGCGCTGGTCATCGGCCGGTCGTCCTTTTGTGAAAACATGCTGAGCGCGGCCCGGTGGCGATTCGACGACAATCTTTCGAAGTTCGGCAAACCCGTCGATCGGACAGAATGGACGATGACGCCGCAAACCTACAACGCGTACTACAACCCGTCGAATAACGAGATCGTGTTGCCTGCGGCAATCTTCGAAATTCCCGGCGTGCGTGACTCGGACGCCGATGATGCCGTGGTCTACGGATACGCGGGCGCCTCGACGATCGGCCATGAAATCACTCACGGCTTCGACGACGACGGACGTCAGTACGACGCGGCCGGCAACCTCGCCGAATGGTGGACCAAAGAGGACGCGAAAAAGTTCGAGGAGCGAGCCGCGCTCATGGTCAAACAATTCGACGCGTATGAACCGCTGCCCGGTCTGCACATCAACGGCAAAGCGAGTCTGGGCGAGAACATCGCGGATTATGGTGGAATCCTTCTCGGACTGGATGCTTTCGAGAAGACCGACCAATACAAGAAAGGCGAGAAGATCGGCGGCCTCACACCACTTCAGCGATTTTTCCTCGGTTATTCGCTGGGCTGGCTCGATCAGCGGCGTGAGGAACTGCTGCGCCGAGGCCTGTTGAGCGACGTCCACGCGCCGCCGAAATGGCGCGTCCTCGGTCCGTTCTCGAACATTCCCGAATTCTACGAAGCCTTCGGCGTAAAGGAAGGCCAGCCCATGTGGCGTCCGGACTCCGACCACGTACATATTTGGTGAGTCGCTCCAACACTGAAGCTGGCATCACGAAGCCCGTCTCTGCGCTCCGGGTTCTGGACATTGTTCAACAGCGACACAACGAGCAGAACCCCGAGCGCAGCGACCGGCTTCGTGACGTAATCTTCAAACGTCGTATACCACCCGAACACCGGCGGGAAAAACCGCAGTTCCCGCCAGCGTGACATTGGGTAGTCCGCTGAGGTGAACCTCTCGCAAACGGGGCAGGCGCGCGAGGTACGGAAGTCCGGCGTCCGTCACGGACCTGGTTTGATAAAACTCAATGGATTCCAGCGGCAGCATGCGGCCGAGAATCTCGAGGCTTCGGTCGGTAATCATCGTTAACCCCGCGTAATACGTTTTGAGCTGCAAACCCGCAACGTGTTCGGTTGCGGCGTCCGTTGTATCGCGGCAGTACATGCACGCCAGACGTTCCAGCCGAATGCACCTGCCGACATAACGGAACCCTTCATCCTTGACGTCGATCGGCGTCAGGTCACGCAGCGCCGGAAATCCAGGCAGGCTGGACAGCGCGCCGTCATCCACGCGCTGGCAACTGACGCCGAGAGCGCGCAGCGCAGGCATTTTGGACAACGCCACGAAGCCTTTTCCAGTGAGGTTCGGACACTCCCTTCCCCACAATCGTTCGAGAGTTGCCGACCGGCTTAAGGCAATGAACCCATCGTCGGTGGCGACGGTTCCCTGCGCGCGCAGCTTGCGCAGCCGTGGGATGGACGCGATATGCCGCATGGCTTCGTCATTGCTGAGTTCGCCGTCGCAACCGAGAGAAGCGAGGTTCGGCAGGTGTCGCAGGACTTCGAAAGCCTCTGCAGTGATGCCGGTGACGTGCCAGAACAGATCCAGCGCGAAAACGCCGTCGAGGCCGGCAAGATTGGCGAGTCCTTTGTTCGTAAAAGGACCGTCGATGAGCAGATGCGTTGGTTCGTCGTCGACCGGCAACTCGGCGTCCGCCGATTCGCCACCCTGCCACTTCTTGAACCGGGGAAAATCGTGGAGGAACGCGAGACCGGCGTCGGTGACGAGCCGTCCGGTATCCAAACGGTGCAGGCTCGCCTTTCCGCGAAGCGCTGCGATGACGCCGTCTCCTGTGGGTGTGCCCATCACGTTGACGGCTTCCAGCTTCTCGCAAAACTTCAGATTGGCGACGCCGTCGTCGGAGATGCCGCGCTGCCACGTCATGTCGAATGTTCGCAGATTGGGCAGATGGCGGAGAACCTCGAGCCCGCGGTCCGTGAGTTTGCCGCCTGGATATTCGTTCAGGTCGAGATGTTCCAGTAGCGGCAAGTTCGCCAGTTGTTGCAAGCCTTCGTCGCTCAACTGCCGCGAACCACCGAGCTGAAGTGACGTCACATGATCGAGCCGGGCAACCCGCTTTAGCGCGCTGTCGGTCATCAGCCCGTGGGCTTCCAGCGCGGTGATGCGGTGGTCCTTCATGACATCGATGATCTCGTCCCATTCCTTTTCGGTGACTTCGCGCCCGGGCCAGATCTTTTTCTGCTGTGCATCGACGGCGTAGGCAGGGACCGCTGTAGAGACACCCCTGGCCACGGACTCTTTCAGAGCAGTCCAGTTGTTGAAGCCGGACGTGCGCGCGATCAGTTCCTGCGCTTCGGCGACACCGAAAGCGAGCGCATCGCCTCGCGCTTGTCGAACCTTGTAGATGAGCCGCCAAACAGTCGCGCGAAGATCCTCGACAGTTGACGATCGTCCGTAATGCTCGTTGATACGTTGCATGGCCGCTGCGTCGCCGGTGGCATAAGCGCGAACCATATCGTTTGCAAGCCGTTCGTAGTTCGATCCGTTCTCCACCGCTTCCTTGATCGCCGCCCAACCGGGGAATCCGAATTCGACGGCGAGCGCACGCTGAACGTCGCGCAGTGTGGGGATTTCGGGAGGCTTCGAAATCGCTTGCTCCAGCCGCAAACGTGCTGCGGCATCGTTCGCGCGCAGCTCTTTCAGCCAGCGCTTCGCTTCTTTCTTCAGATTGTCGAGGGTCGTCTGAGGCGTGATTCGCCTTGTCATCTCAAAACCTTCCTTCCGTATTCGCCTGAAGTCCGCTGAGTACAGGCCGGAGTGAAGGTCCGGATTGTTGTACGTGTAAGGTTGGGTGGGAGTACTCTCCCTTGCCGCGGACAGGAGGCGCCCCAAAGCGCGCTGAGGAGAGTATCGAAAACAGAAGTAGAGGTTGTCAACTGCGGCAACCGGGCGCGGTGGAAGAAATCCGGCTATTTGCGTACCACGTTTGACGTTGGACATCCCAACATCAAACATATTCGGGAGGCAGCTTCCGCATATGCCCAATGTAGGACGTCCAACGTCCAACGTGATATGCAAATAGCCGGATCTCGCCTTTTCCCCTCGTTATAATGACGCACCATGGACGAATTCATGCGGGCCGCGATTGACGAAGCGAGAAAAGGACTGAGCGAAGGAGGGATTCCGATCGGCTCGACGATCGTGTATCGCGGAAAGATTATCGGACGCGGCCACAATCGTCGCGTGCAGAACGGCAGCGTGGTCCTGCACGGCGAAATGGATGCGTTCGAGAATGCGGGCCGCCAGACCGCTTCCGTTTACCGTGAGTGCACCATTTACACCACCCTTTCGCCGTGCGCGATGTGCAGCGGCGCTATCCTTTTGTACGGCATTCCGCGAGTGATCGTTGGCGAGAACCAGACCTTCCTCGGTGACGAGGAACTGTTGAAGTCTCGCGGCGTTATTGTGGAGGTCCTTCAGAACCCGGAATGCATTGACTTGATGAATGAGTTCATCAAGTCCAATCCCGCGCTCTGGAATGAAGACATCGGCGCGTGACGCATTCAGTTAACCGATGCGGCCTTGTTGTTCGATGAGCTTGGCGACGAGCGCCGTCCAGCCGGTCTGATGACTGGCACCGAGTCCTTTCCCGGTATCCCCGTGGAAGTACTCGTGGAAGAGCACGGCGTCGCCGTTTCGATGGGTGCGGTCCGATCCCTCAAACGGACGGTGACCGTTCGAGTCCGGCAGAAACAGTGCCGTGAGCCGGCGGGAGAGTTCCGCGGCCACATCGGCAAGGTTGAACAATTCTCCGGTGCCGGTCGGCATTTCAACTTTGAAGTCGCTTCCAAGGTAGTACTCGAAACGCTGAAGCGCCTCGATGATGAGGTAGTTCACCGGCATCCATATCGGCCCGCGCCAATTCGAGTTTCCGCCGAACAGCACGGTGGTGGATTCCGCGGGTTCGTAATCGATCGAGTAAACATGACCGTCGAGTTGAATCTCGTAAGGATGATCGCGGTGGTATCGCGATACCGATCGCAATCCGAATGGCGACAGGAATTCGGCTTCATCCAGCATCGGACGCAGGATGCGGCGCAGCCGGTCCGGGCTGACGACCGATATCAACAGGCGATCCGGACGGGCCGGGTCGCGCATGTGGGAGATGTTTGCGGCGACGTCCTGCCGATGCACGAGAAACCATTCGAGACGTTGTCGAAACCCCGGCAGATTGCTGAGGACTTCGGCTTCCAGCGTGGTTACGGCGAGAAGCGGAATCAGACCCACCATCGACCGCACCCGCATCCTGAAACACGGCTGGGTTGTGGATCGCAGGATATCGTAGTAGAAACCGTCCGCTTCATCCCACAACTCGGCGTTGTCGTCGCCGATATTGTTCATCGCGTGAGCGATATAGAAGAAGTGCTCCAGGAACTTGGTTGCGACTTCCTCGTAGGACGGGTTGGCATGGGCGAGCTCAAGTGAAATCGTGAGCATGTCGAGGCAGTACATCGCCATCCAGCTTGTACCGTCCGACTGTTCGACATAGCTACCGTCGGGCAACGGATGATTACGATCGAACACGCCGATGTTATCGAGACCAAGAAAGCCGCCCTCGAAAATATTGTTGTCGCCCGCGTCCTTGCGATTGACCCACCAGGTGAAGTTCAACAGCAGCTTGTGAAATACGCGTTCCAGGAAAGCCATGTCGCCTTTGCCGCGCACCCGGCGTTCGATCTCATAGACGCGCCATGCGGCCCAGGCATGCACGGGCGGATTCACGTCGTTGAAAGCCCATTCGTAAGCCGGGATTTGCCCGTTCGGATGCATGTACCAGACACGCACCATCAGCTCGAGCTGTTCTTTGGCGAACTCCGAATCAACGAGAGCCAGCGGCAGACAATGGAAAGCGAGGTCCCATGCTGCGTACCAGGGATACTCCCACTTATCGGGCATCGATATGACGTCCGCGTTGTTCAGGTGAGTCCAGCCGCGGTTGCGCCCCATGAGCCGGCTGCCTGGTGGTGTCGGAGACCCGGGATCGCCTTGCAGCCACTTCAGAACGTCGTAGTGATAAAACTGTTTCGACCAGAGCAGTCCCGCAATGGCCTGGCGCATGACCGACGCTTCGGCGAGCGACAGCGACGGCGGTGTGATCGACGCATAGAACTCGCCGGCCTCTCTTTCGCGGTCGCGAAAAATCGTGTCGAATCGATCGCCGAGCGGCTCGTCCGGCACGGGCTCGCCGTCGCCAATCAATCGCAGCCGCACCGTTGCGGACGCTCCCGCACCGATCTCGAACGCATAGTGCGCGGCCGCTTTCGTTCCGGCGCGTTCGGGATTGACCGCCTGGGTCCGGCCACAAACGAGATAATCGTGAAATGCGTCCTTCGTAAAACGCGCAGAATTCCGGATGTCGAACAGGCGCTCAAAGTTGGTCTCATTATCCGTGAACAACACCTCCGGCGTTTGGGTCGCGAACAGAGAATACCTTCCGGCCTCACCGTGACGCAGGACGATCGCGACGGATCGCAAGCCGTGTTCGGCGGGCGGCACCAAAGCCAGCACCGGGCGCACGGTTTGTGGATCCCACGCCCACGTGTTCCGGAACCAGACGGTCGGCAGGAGGTGCAGCGATGCCTTTTCCGGACCGCGGTTCGTCGCTGTGATCCGCATCAAAAGATCGTCGGGCCCGGCTTTGGCATATTCCACGACGATGTCGAAATATCGATCGCCATCGAATACGCCGGTGTCTTCGAGCTCGAACTCCGGATCCGCTTTTCCGCGATGGCGATTCTTTTCCACCAATTGTTCGTAAGGGAAGGCCGCCTGGGGATAGCGGTAGAGGTACTTCATGTACGAATGCGTGGGAGTGTTATCGAGGTAGTAGTAGGTCTCTTTGACGTCTTCGCCGTGATTGCCTTCGTTGCCGGTCAAACCAAACAAGCGCTCTTTCAGAATAGGATCGCGTCCGTTCCAGCAGGCGAGGGCGAGGCAGATAAACTGCTTGTCGTCGCTGACACCGGCAAGACCATCTTCGTTCCAGCGGTACACGCGCGATCGAGCGTGATCATGCGGAAAGTAATCCCACGCCGTGCCGTCCGCGCTGTAGTCTTCGCGGACGGTGCCCCACGCGCGTTCGCTCAGATAGGGCCCCCACCGTTTCCACCTGACGCGACGGCTACGGTCTTCTTCGAGGCGATCGTGTTCGGCAGTCATCAGTACAGCGTCACCTGTTGCGTGAGTCCACCGTCGACGTAGTAGGTGCTGCCTGTGACGTATTCCGACTCATCACTGGCCAGAAACACGGCGACGGCCGCCACCTCGCGAGGGTATCCGAACCGTCCCCAGGGTATCTCGCTGACGGCGTCGCGCAGCGCCTTCTCGTCGTTGAGCACGGCCTGATTGATCGGCGTTGCGATCGCGCCCGGAGCGATGTTGTTGCAGTTGATGTGATAGGGCGCCAACTCCATTGCAATATTCCGCATCATCATGCGCACTCCGCCCTTCGACGCGCAATAAGCCGTGTAGCTCGGAAACGGAATATCTTCGTGGACAGATGACATGAAGATGAGCTTGCCGCCCTGCCCCTGCTTCACCATTTGGCGCGCGGCGGCTTGACTGACAAGGAACGAACCCAACAGGTTCACATTGATGACGCGCGTCCACTCGTCGTCGGTCACTTCCAGAAAGGGCTTTTTAATTTCGATGCCCGCATTGCTGACCGCGATATCGATACGTCCGAATTTGGCGACGATATCCGCCATCATGCGCTCCACGTCGTCGCGACGGCTGACATCGGCCGGCACGGTCATACCTTGCACCGGCAGCGCTGCGGCCAGCGCCTCGGCGTCCGCGGTTCGTGTGCCTCCGGGCAAATAATTGATCGCCACGTGCGCGCCTTCCTCCGCAAACCGCTGCGCCACGCCGCGTCCGATTCCACTGTTCGCGCCGGTGATTACCGCAACCTTGTCTTTTAATCGCATGTGTAGCCTCCGTCAGAAGCCGGATTGAAAATAATACACTGGCAACAATCTTCGAGGAGCGGGCAATGAAAAGAGTGTCAATGACGAATCCTTGAGACCGGCGCGAGATCCGCCTCGACGTAGGCCAGGCGAGCGTCTCGCGACATCAGCCGTTCGCGCGAGTAAAAAGCGAGGAGAAAATCTTTCTCCGAGAGTCTGCTGGAAAGCAGCCGGTCGAGCGTATCGTCGATGGAAATTCCCGCGGGCAGTTCTCGAAGAAACTCATCGATCAGGTGGAGATATACCCGCGTTATCGTTTCGTGATAACCGCGAGATTCGGAATTCGGAACGCCGTGCGAATCGTTGAGGCGCGATATGCCGGTGCGCAGGCGCGTCAACGCATCATCCTTGCCAAAGTTCAGAATATGCCAGGCTCCCATCTTCAAATGTGCCTGATGCGTCCATTCGCTCTTCGGGATGCGGCACTCCTGGAAGGCTGCGGCAAACGAATCGAGTTCGGTTTTGGTCATACGCCGGTTGTGATCTCGGCATCGGGTATCGCAAGCGACTCAGCGATTCTGGCGGGAACGCAGAAGTAGGTTTCGCTGATCGAGGGGTTCTCCTTCTGCGGACGCTTGTAAGGATAAATGGTCCGCGATTTGTACGACAGTCCTTCGACCACGAGGTATCCGGCTTCCGCGGCACAACGTCGCCAGCTCCAGCGGTCGGATCGGCCTTCCCGGTCGACGGCAGGCCTGAGGCCCTGGCCGGAAAGCTCGTGCACATATCGGAATCCCGCGTGATAGGTATTCCAGGCAGTCTGCAAAAGATCATCGTTGTCCAGCGCGGATTCTTCCGTAAAAATCAGGACGAATCCCGCCCTCTGATACGATCGCAACACCTCAATCATCCGGTCGTTGGTCTGTTGACGAATTTCGTGGAATCCATTGCCGACCATCATGACAGTGGGCTCGTTCGCCAGTCCACGAGCCGCCAGAAATTCGACGACCTTGGCGGGATTTCCGATGTCCGCGGATCTGATGAACTCCATATTCTGCGGCAGAAGTCCGCGTTTCTGCTGCTCGACAGCCTGGTCGATCGCGGCGTCTTCGAGGTCTGCCCCGAAGTAACGGATCTCCGACTCCCCGCTCCGCTGCATGCGCTGGCGAGTCGCTTCGCCGCGTCCTACCGCGTGCTCAATGAAGACCGCGTATCGAAATCCATACTTCTTCGAAAACGCATCCAGCTTGTCGTTCGCCTGTTCGAATGTCTTGCGGTTGGCATCCTGGCTTGCCGCGACGTTTTCGCCGCGCTGCACGTGAACGCCGGCGGCTCCCGACGTCAACAACGAGGCCAGATTGTTGAGGTAGGGATGGTATGCCCCAACAATTCCAAACGGTCCGGGACCTCGCTCGAAGACGCGATCGCCGAAATCCGTGATTCGGCCATCCTCGACGATACCGGCATGTTCGAGAATGCGGATCATTTCAGGAAGCGAACGCGGCACCGCATCACTGAACACCGTTCCCTCGGACAACTTGTCTGTGAATTCACAGACCTTCAAACTCAGAACGAGCGGCGTCAGCCGATAGCCCAGTTCGATCTGAAAACGGTCAGCAATCCACGAGCCTGTCGGGCGCTCGACAAAATCGAAGCGCAGCCAGTCCGACAACAATTCTGTGTCGGCGGAATTTCCACCGAACCACGCAGCCAGTCTCGGAACCAGGTTGACCCGATGACGCTCCTCGATTCCAGGTGCCGCATCCAATGCTGCGGCGACAAGGGGATCGTTCGATGCAAAGAAGCGCGTGCCGGCCTTTCGTAAATAACCCCGCGAAAAAAGGAGATTCAGATCGCTCATGAGATGCCGCACGCTGAGATTGCGGCGCGCGGCGCTCTCCGCCGGATCGAGCCCCTCGGCCAAACGCAGATCCTCTGTAATGCCGAGTTGCTGATGCGTTGCCAGGACCTGTTTCACGAGCCAGAGATCCGGAGGGGCGGTAACGCCGGCGGTATAAACCACCGTCCGCAGAACCTGGATCGCGCGATTGATGGAAGCCGCTTCATCCGCGGCGATGCTTTTCGAATCGGCAATGTTTCTCTTCACGACGGCCAGCCATTCCAGAATCGCTTCGCCGTGTCGAAAGAGGTGCGGGACTTTTTGAATGAAGAGGTGGAAGCTCCTGTCGGAAATGTACGGAAAGCCCGACGAACTGACGTTGGTCTCGCCGAGGACGACCTCGGTCAGCAATTCTGCCTGCGGATGCTTCGCCAATCCGGATATCCGCGCGATGTGTGCAGGGTCGATCACCTCGTTAGCATATAACGCGGCCGTTTCTTTTCATTTACGGCGGATCCTCAATTCGTTTTGGGTTTCTCGGCAGAATCGATGACGAAGTACTCGTCGGAGATTTTTCGCGGCTCCAAGCGAAGCCCAAGCTGATCCTGAAGAGGACCGGAAAGAGACTGGCCGGCCTCCCATGTTAGTTTGAAGTTGAAAGCCCCGGTCAGATGGGTTTCGTCCGAGATCGGACCTCGTGCATATGGTCCGAGAAAGCCCGCCAGATCCGCCATGGATTGTCTTTGACCGATGAGCACCATGGAAACGCCCTCGCGTGCGCCCTTGATGAGATCGGGTTCGGAACGGCCGGCCGCGGTCAGGAGAGAATTCCGCCGATCGTCCGGTCCGGACTCTTGAAGCTTTGGTCCGTTCCTGGCCACGACTAAAGCAAACCCCTGGCTTTCATGGGACTCGCGATGGAACTTCAGTTGGAATCGATCCGCAAGCAGCGCGCGGAACATCGCAACGAGTTGATCTTCGGTTGCGGATGCGGAGTCTTCCGCTTTCGCCTCGACATCGAACCGGTCATCGCCGGTCGCGACCCAGAGCGGACCACCTTTAAGCATATTCATGCTGATGCCGTACGCCATACCGATCATGTGACTCAGGCGGCCGGCCACAACGACGCATCGGCCGAGAGGAATCCTGGCGTTCGGATCATCCGGGTCCCGTTTGGAATCGATGCCGTGGCAACCGCCACGGACTCCGCCCGCAACCCGCGTCGGTTTGATCGAAGCCACTTCGAATTCCTTCACCTGAGTCGGTGAAGCCGCAAGCATGGCCAGGACAACAGAGATGAGTAAGCGGTTCATCCGCCGATTCTGTCCCTGGCCAATGTAACCGTCAACCGGTAATGTTGGACGATGGAGATGGGATGTCCCGACAGTTGAGACATTTCGACCGCAGCTTCTGGATACATCAACTGTCGGGATGTCCCATCTCCAACGTCAAACGTCATTGTCCAAAACTCATTGCGACTCATCCCCTGTAGTTCGGTGTCCATCAGACAACTACGTTCTGGTGATCTACAACGTGAAAACGCTTGAGCGGCAGACCCGGAAACGCATTTCCGCGAACTCTTACTGGAACGGTGTACGGCATCGAAGTGCGCGACCCGATTATTGCGACTGTCGCGATCGTCATCATTGCTGAGGTTTCGATCGCCGCTGTGTCTGTGCCGGCGTGGCGCGCGATGCGCGTGGATCCGATCAGCGCTTTGCGCCACGAATGAGCGCAGTGTTAGACTGCCGCGCATGACGCAACTCATCATTGCCTTTCTGCTCGCTTTGGTCCAGGCGCCGGACGCGGACTCTGACCGTTTGCGGGCCACGATCAAGACCGTGCCCCAGCTGCCGGTCGAACGCGTTGACGTCAAAGTGAACCCGCCGCTGACGCTTGACGGTATTTCTGCGGTAACTGCGGATCAAAAGGGAAACATCTACGTCATTCACCGTCCTGCCGACGGCGATCCCATTGTCGTGCTCGATCCGAAAGGAAACTTCATTCGCTCGTGGGGAAAAGGCATGTACAAAATCCCTCACGGGATTCGGATCGACTCCGCGGGTAACGTGTGGACGTTGGATGCCAACACGTCGATGGTTTACAAATTCACGCCGGAAGGTAAGAAGCTCCTCGAAATCAGCGTCGGCGACGTTCCCGATCTCACTCGTGATTTCTGCGGCGCCACCGACATTGCCTTCGCATCGAACGGTCATGTTTTCGTGGCCGACGGTTACTGCAACGCGCGTGTGATCGAATATGACGCAACGGGCAAGAAGCTGAAGCAATGGGGCAGGAAAGGAACAGGTCCCGGTGAGTTCAATACGGTGCATTCCATCGCGATGGGACCGGACGGGAATCTCTACGTCGCCGATCGCGAAAACGGCCGTCTTCAGTGGTTCGACCAACAGGGCAAGTTCCTCGGTCAGTACTCGTACGGCGGACAGTTCTACACCGTCACGTTCGGCCGAAACGGCGACTTCTACGCTGCCACGCATCCTAAAGGCGTATCGCTCGACAATGAGTTCAACGTTGTGAAGATCGATCTGAAGACCGGCAAGCTTCTGGGAAAATTCGAAGTCCGCTCGCACGAACTCGGGATCACGCCCGATGGGACACTTCTGCCGGCAACACGAAGCAGTCAGCTCGTGATGTTGCGTCCGCGCAAATAACCGGGTCATTCCCGGTTCCCGGCCGCCGCCTCGAGAACCTTCGTACGCTGAAACAGGTCGGCGGGTAGTGAATCCAATAACTGGCAGGAACCGCTGCGCGCGCGGATAACGCGAGTTGTCTTCTCGATGAAGGGCTCGATCTGGTGCGTGGCGACGAGCACGGCGGCGCCATTCGCGAGCAAGCGGTCGATCCACATGAGGATTTCCTTGCGTATCAAACGATCCATTGCTTCGAGGGGTTCATCCAGGATGGCGACCATCGGTTGTCCAATCCAGGCAGCGGCAATAACGGCTCTCCGCCGCTGCCCCATCGACAGTTCCCGGATCGAGCGGCCGGCCACGTCGCTCAGGCCCGCACGATGGAGTACGGCATCACCACTCTCCAACGGCTCCGAACGCAGCCGGCAGACAAGATAAATGACGTCCCGGATCGTCGCGTACGGAGTGAGGTCGGGATGTTCGGATACATAAGCAAGTTTCCGTCGCGCGGCGACTTCATCCTTCCAAAGATCAAAACTGTCTATTTCCACGCTGCCGGAATGCGGCCGCTCAATTCCCGCGACGATCTTGAGAAGTGTGCTCTTGCCGGCACCGTTTGGTCCCAACAGCAGCGTCAAGCCGGCCGTAATTTCCAATGAGACGCGATCCAAAACGCGAGCTCCGGAAGGATAGGCAAAACTCACGTCCCGCAGCCGGATCATCATTAATTCCACGACGACGTGTCGCCGGCGCCGGCATGGTGAAGTTCGAACCAGCCGGTGGTTCGCCGATCACGCTCCGCACGGCGGGCTGAACGCAGCGCGACAAACGTTGCGGCAATCCAAAGCAGGGCCGTCCACGGCAGGAGTGTCAGGACGATCGACACCACACAACCTTCACCCAGCAACACCAATGCAGCCACGCGCCGCTCCGGAATACGGCGGACGTACTCTGCGGCACGAACCGACATGAACGGAAGGACCGAAAGCACAAGCATCCCTGAAGCGAAATTGAGGACGGAAACCAGCACCACCAAAAGCAGCGCGTGCGCGGACATAAACAGGCTGTCGTCGGCGACCCGGCGAAAGGCCGACCACGGGAATGAACGCGAGAGAGGCCAGGGCGGCCGCCGTTCAGCAAGCCTCCTTGCAAACGAGGTCAAGCAGAACGCACACGCGACCGAACCCGCAAGCCGCAACGCCGCAGCCTGTGTCCGGCCGCTCAGATGGTTGTTCACCACGAATAGCCAGCCGGCGCCGATCGCAAAAAATCCTGACGCCAAAGCAGACACGACGCGCCAGCCGATTGCGCGCCACATGATTCGCCAATTCACCAGAACACCCGAGCTGCGCCACACTCGAACCTTCCGAGGTCCACGTTTAAGAAAGAGTCCTGCCACTGCACCGGCGAGCAACACCAGTATCCATCGAAACCCGGGCACAGCCAATGGCAGCCCGATCCGCGACGCAATCCACGCCAGGATTGCAAGCATCACAATCAGCGGCAGCTGGACACTGACCAGGGCCAGCAATAAGCCGGCGCGCTGGATGGCATCGCTCGAAGGCAGATGACGGATCCAGCCGGACATTCCTTCGGAGAGTCGCGCCTTTCCCCACGCGGGCAAGACAAACGCAATTACGATAATGGGAATCACGTACCCGGGCGGCCAACCGCCGGAATACGCCGACCGCGCGATCGCGGTGATGAAGGCCGTCGGCGAATCCTGAAACAGGATCACGGCGACGATGCCGCAGAAGAGTGGAGGCGATGCGCGCAACGCCACGCGAACGCCGACGCGTAGATGGAAATAGAAGAGCGCCCTCATCATCCGCTCAAAAACTCAGGGGAATTTTGAAAATGAACGAGTCCTGCATTTTTAATCCGAAATCCGAAAATGCCAATTGGACGGCGCGTGCCCCCGTTGGGACGAAGCCGGCGGCCAGGGCCGGTCCAATTTGAGATTTGTGTTTTCGGATCAGCAATGCAGGACTTGTCCGATTTCGAAATTCATTGCCGTCCGCTTCCACTCGGTGGAGCGGGCGGAGGAGGCATCTGTTCCTTGCTGAATCGCGGGATCATCTGGTCCCGCATGGCAAGGTGATAGACCGCGGACGCGATCGAGACGGCGGACTTCTTCACATCCTCCTCAACGATACGTTCGTACGTATCGAGGTTGGTATGCCACGTATGGCTGTTGTACTCGATCGAATCCTGACCTAGTCCGATTCCGGGAAGACCTGCCGCGTTGAACGACGTGCTGTCGGTTCCGCCGGGGTTTCGACTGGTGGTCGGGATCGCGCCGTAGACACCCAGGTCTTCGAACGCCTTGAAGTATGGAGCCAGCACCTGCGCGGCTTCCGGTGGACCAAAAATGGAAGCGCCGCGAATTCGGCCGGTCCCACCGTCGACATTAAAGTAACCGTTGAACTTCGCGAACTCCGGTTTTGGGTTTTCAGCCGTTCCGAAATGCTGTGCGACATAGGCTTTCGAACCCAGCAGTCCTTCCTCTTCGCCGCCCCACAAAGCAACGCGAATCGTGCGGCGCGGCTTCACGCCGATTGTTTTCAGAATCCGCGTGGCCTCCATCATGACGGCACAACCGATCGCATTGTCGGTGGCGCCGGTCGCGGAATGCCAGGAATCGAGGTGACCGCCGAGCATCACGACCTCGTCTTTCTTATCGCTGCCTTCGATTTCCGCAATCGCGTTGTATGAGGTTTTTCCTTCCGGGAAAGAACGATTGACGATGTTGAACTTCAACGTCACCGGCGTACCGTCCGCCATGATGCGTGCGATCCGCCCGTAATCTTCGTTTCGAAGGACAACCGTCGGAATCGTTTTCGCCGGATCGTAGCCGGCAAAATTGAACGCGCGAATCTGGCCATGTTCGCGGCCCGCGTCATTGATGCGCAGGGCAGCACCGTTGGCCACAAGGAAATCGTTGACCATGGTCGCAACGCGCGCAGCGGACAATCGCGTCGTATCCGGAGCGGCTGACGGCGGTCCTCCGCGCCCACCCTGGTTGCCCGCCGGCGGGTTCGCCGGGTTGTAGCGTTCACGTGCGGCCTCTTCCGTCATGCGTTTCGCCGGCGCTACCTCTTGAAACGGAACGTTGACATGAGCGCCGACCAGAACGATCGCGCCTTTCACTTTGGGCGCCATGCCTGCAAGATAGTTTTTCAACTGTTCTTCGGTGGGTCCAAGAAACGTCGGCGTTTGCGGACCGCCGCGGCCGCCGCCGTTCGCTGAGGGCGGCGCTTGCGGGCCGGTCGGGGTGATCAATTGCACCGCTTGTGCAGTCACCACGCCATTGGTGGAAGGCGTCCAGCCAAGCACTTCGAACACGAGGTTATCCTTCACCGGCGACACGATGTGCCCGGTGGCCTCCTCGTTAAGCCAGCCGGGACGATTGAAGTCCCACGGCTCGAGATGGCCATTCACAAACCCCCAGGTCTCCATTTGTTTCACCGCCCATTTGCCCGCATTCTCATGATTCGGTGAACCCGTCAGACGCGGGCCGTAGACATCGGTCAGGAAATGCATCGTCTTCATGATCTGCGAATGCTCCATTCCTTCCTGACGGATTCTTGCATTGATGTTCGAATCAACCTGCGCTTGCGCGGCCGCCGCCGCAACGACAACAACCCATCCGAACGCGAGCACCACGGTGCGGTTTCGTCGGAACATGTATCGCCTCCTGCGCGGAATCATACAACACGCGCTGGCTGAAGCCGCCGACATTCCCCTCCTGACTCAGCTGACTCAGGAGGGGAATGTCGCACACTTAACTTAAGTTGACCTTGCTAAGGGTGTACACGCGATAATGCCGAAGACAATTTTCACGCAAACAATTCCACTCGACGGAGGCCGTTCATGCTTCGCAGCATTTCCGCAGTCTTCCTTTTTCTCATTGCCGGCGCGTTGTGTGCAGTTGCACAGAAGGCTCCCGCCGTTCACGAACTCAAAGCGACGCCGGCCACCGTTCACCGGGGATTCTTTGACGCTGCGCTCAAGCCCGTGCTTCGCGTTGATTCGGGAGATATTGTCCGATTGGAGACGTCGACTGGAAATCCTCGCTACTTCGAAAAGCTGGGCGTGCCGAAGGAAAAGATTCCGCGGGAGTTGTACGCCGAGTTTGAAGGCGTCAACGACGACGGGCGCGGCGACCACACGCTGGACGGCCCGATCTACATCAATGGCGCCGAACCCGGCGACATGCTGGAAGTGCGGATCCGATCCGTCGAAGTACGCTTGCCGATCGGCGCACAGAGTTTTGTACCGAACCGCGGACTTCTTCCCGACGACTTTCCTTATGGGCGGGATCGCGTTTTGTTCATCGATCTCGCCAAAAGAACGATCGACTATGGAAACGGCATCATCGTTCCAGCGCGGCCGTTCTGGGGCGTCATCGGCGTGGCGCCGCCTCCGGGGATGGGACGAGTCTCCAGCGGTCCCCCTAACGTGTTCGGAGGCAACATGGATAATCGCGATCTCGGAGCCGGCAGCACCATCTACCTGCCCGTTCATGCTCCCGGTGCGTTGCTGTCGATCGGGGACGGGCATGCGGCGCAGGGCGAAGGCGAGATCTGTCTTTCGGCTGTGGAGACATCGCTAAAGGGCGAGATTCAGGTTGTCCTTCACAAAAACGTTCCCATCCGCTGGCCCCGCGCAGAAACCGCCACCCATTACATGACGATGGGTTTGAACGCCGACCTCGACGAAGCAGCAAAGATTGCCGCCCGCGAGATGCTCGATTTCATCGTTCAGACCAAGGGATTGAAACGCGACGACGCCTACATGCTCTTGAGCGCCGCAATGGACTTGATCGTGACGCAGGTTGTGGACGGCACCAAAGGCGTTCATGCCATGTTGCCGAAATCGATCTTCACAAAATGAGCGCCGGTTACCTGACGCTTAAACTGATGGGTTGGCCGGTGTTGGAATAGAACTGCAGCGTTCCCGTGGAGGACTGTGAGGCGCTGTACAGGATGAATTGAGTGGTATAGCCGCCGCCGGTGACAAAGTGCGCGAAGAACCGTTCGTTCGCGGCGACGCCGGCAGGGGCGGTTTCGGAGACCGGCGGTGTCGTCGTGATGAGGAAATCGTTCCGCTCGTTGTAGCGTCCGCGCAAACCGATCACGGACACCGGCCCCGTGCTGAGAATTCGAATCGTTCCCTGAAACGGAAGCCGCAATCCTTCGAACCCCGGGATCTGATCGAGGAATGTCGCCAGCTGTCCATTCGGCGGCAGCGAGATGGTGGATCGGGCGGCCGCACTTCCGTCGAGGTTCGTCAACTCCAGCTTCACTTCAATGGTTGACGCTGTTGTGTTCGCGATCGCAATTCCCGACTCGATCTTCCCATCCGACGACGACTCCACATAGGCTCGAAAAGCGGTGTATGCCGCAACGGCGGGCACACCCGCTTCGGTCACGCGCACGCCGCCGGCGCTCCGCGAAAATATCAACGATCCCGAAGGCACCGCCGAATTGTTGGCGGGAGACACCTGGACCGAACCGGTGTTGGCCACATCCGGCTTACCGGATGTCTCGTATCGGAAAACGCTCCGAGGAGGAATGCTGTAAGAAGTCGAGGATTGCGACGTGCCCTGCGTTCCGCGAAACTCGAGCGTTCCGGAAACAGCGGTGTCCGTGGGATTCACCAGAAGGATCTGGGTGGTCCATCCATCGCCGTCGGCGAATTGAGGAAACACGAGCGGAGCCGCCGGCAGCGCTGTTCCGATTTCCGTGATCGGCAGCGTCGTCATCAACGCTTCCGACCGTTCATTCAACGTTTGCCGCAGCGCGACAACCGATAACGGACTCGACGACGTAAATGAGAACGATCCGACAAAGTCGGCCGGTCCGTTGAAAGGCCTCTGATCGAGAAATGCGGCGAGCTGCGTGTTTGCAGGGATCGCAAACGACGTTTCCGGGCTTTGACGCCCGCTTAAATCGGTGAAGGAAAATGAAACGGTCGCCGCGGCAGAATTCGGATTCGCGAGGGCGATGCCGCTCTTTATGGCGCCCCGCGTTTCCGCGAACATCCGTCCGCTGCTGATCCGCGGAGCTGCGGCGACGGCCGCTTCCGCGACCAGGACACCATTCTGTCTCAATCCGAATATGGCAAGACCTTCGGACCCCGTTGCCGACTGAGGCGAGATCTGCGCATATCCCGACGTGCCTGGCCCACCGGCATCGACGCCATTGACCGCGACACCGCCGCGATCGCCCATGGTAAACGGAATCTGGCTCATCAATCGCGGCCCGGGAACAGTGACCGACAGAAAGGTCAAACACATTTCATCCGTGGTTCGCTCTCCCCAGCTGACGGGAACGGGCGGATTCGAGAGATTCCGCGGGTTGAGAGAAGAATTGTCGTACCACGCCTTCATGGAAACGATCGTACCTGCGGGCAGCAGCATGGGTTGGCGAAACGTGTATTCCGCCTGCCATTCGAAATCCCAGTCGGCGATGTGAATCAGTTCGCGCGTCGTTCCATTCGGGAACCGCGCCTCGACGACCACTTCCCGTCCCAGCAGATGCATGTGCGGCGTGATCGCCGTCAACTCGCGATCGGCCGAAATAAACGCCACCGCTTCCACCAGGTATCGGGATGCGCCGGCTGGAATGCTGAAGAACGGATTCACGACCGGCACATAAGCGATCTGTCTCAGCGGCTGAGATGACAGAAACAGACCGACTCGAGTGCGGTCGGGGGCAGGCGGACCGTCGGATTCGTGAGGATGCGAGATATGGCCGAGCGGGCTGTAGTGCACCTGCATCACGATTCGCGAACCGGCGGGTATCGTCACACCGATTCCCAGCGGGAACATTTCCGGCTGCATACCCGGCACCCATCCGCCCACGGCCCCATCCGGCGTGAAGCCCGGATCACCGAAACATGTGTAGCCGGGAGCCGGATCGGCCGCATCGCGGCTTTCCGAAACGCCTCGGCGGTCGATGAACAAGAGAACATGATGAACGATCTCGCGATTACCGGGCAGAACTTCGTATCCACGCACGTTGAGGTCGACCGCCGAATTCACCGGGATCGAAAAACAACGGTAGACTTCTCCGCCGGCCGGATCCAGCGAATAAGCGTCCGACGGCGCGACGACGCGATCCGGCTCCCGGTAGGTCCAATCGAGCGGAAACGGAATCGGCTCCGGCAGATCGCTGGCGGAGCCTTCCAGCAAACCGCCGTCGACCCATCGAACGATGGTTTGGAGTTCCTGATCCGTCAGCGTTCGTTCGGCTTCAAAAACACCTTCGGCATTCACCGGCTTCCACGGCGGCATCTGCCGCGTTTCGATCTGCCTTTTGATCGAACTGGCGTGACCTGCGGCGTCCGCATAGGTGAGCAGCGAAAACGGCGCGATATTTCCCGGCCGATGACACGATTGGCAGCGCTGCTGAAAAATCCGGATGATTTGATTGTTGAACGTGATCGGAAGGTCCGCCGCTCGTAGCGGAGCGGCGGATATCAGAATAACGAGACCAACAACAAAAACCACGAACCGCATTGCGGAACCTTACTGCAGATGGAGACTAATCTTCATCGCATTGAACACTTCGGTTTCGGCTGCGCTCTTCGGTTGTCCCGACAGCCTGAGCGGACCGGAACCGCCGGCTTTAATGTAGCCATCCAGATCGCTGAGAGTGCTCTTCACGAACGCAGACTCGGGGATCGTGCCCGACTTGCTCAGCACGGTGATTCCCTGCATGAAATCCATGGCGATGCCTTTGTCCGTGGCGCTCTTGTCGAACTTGGGTCCCAACAACAAGGCGGGCTTGCTGTTGTATTCGAACTGAATCAGCTTGTCGACGGCGTCCTTGATCGGCTGCCACGCCGTGGTCGCTGCGGCAGGAGTCTGGTTGCCTCCAAAGCCGCCACCACCGCCGCCAGCCGGAGGTCCACCGCCCGGGGGCGGAGGCGGCGTCGCGTTCTTGATCACGACCTGCGGAATGTTGCCCGATTGTTGAACGACCGAATCCGTCGATTCCGCCTGACGGAAGAATCCAATCGTGAATCCGGGTTTGAAATCGCTCTCCAGCTCAAAGCCGCTCTTCGCATCGCCTGGCTGGATCTGTCCCTCCGCTTTCGAGAACGAAAACACCGCCGCTGCTCCATTCTTGATCCAGTCCGGGTTCGCAACTGCAATCTTTCTGCGTGACTGAACTGTGCCAAACCAACCCGCAGGCTGTTTGGAAGCAGTCCCGGCGATGCCCTCGGGCAACACGAGCGCCCATTGATCAATGGACTGCTTTGCCTTGGGTCCATTCGAAACGGCATACACGTATTTGTATTTTCCACCTGTCGACGTGATGGAGACGCCAACCTGCGGTTCCACGGCGCGCTGAAGCTTGTATCGAAACACACGCCGCTCTTTCGGACCATCTTTGTCGTAATTCGGCGACCCGAGGTTTTCAGGGTAAGCGACGACGTACTCGTTGTTGGCAAGATCCACGAACACGAAATGATCCTTCATATCCGGCGATAAAACGCCATTCGCCGGCCATACCGGCACCGGAAAATCCAGGCTCAGGCCCGCCGGATCCCGCTGCTGTGCCAACACGGTGACAGTAGTTGCGGCGAGTAATATAAAAACGAGTGTCCATTTGGTTGCACTCATCAGAAACCTCCGACAATCATCAAAAATTATCATTAAAGACGCATAAGAATATACGAACAACGTACGTGTTGCGATCTCAATTTGAGTCGTGCAATTGATGCCGGAATAACCTATTTAGTTTGCGTATAATGCTCCTCCGATTCCGACATTGAAGGACTGAGAAGGAGCCGCCTTGATCATTCATAAGCTCTCGAAATGTATGGTTGTTGCTCTGATCCTGACGACCGCGGCAATTGCGCTGGGTCAGTCGCCGGTCACCCAGAAACTGGCGTCCGGCACTTATGTGGTCTATGCGCCGTCACCCCAGATATGGCGGGTGAAAGTGGATCCTCAAACGATGAGCAACGTGACGATTTCAGGTCATTTCGTGGTGACGGAAGGAACCCCGAAGAACATCGAAGCGTTCGTTTTCAACGAGGCGAACTACACAAAGTGGAGCGATGACGATCCCGCGGTGCGAGCCGAAGCCAAGTCTCTGGCATCATCGTCGCGAACCGCTGAAGGGGACGTCAACGCCAAACTTACCGACGCCGGCTACCATTTTCTGGTGTTGAGTAACCGCTACCAGTACGAAGGCAGGAAAACCGTCAGCACCGATATCAAACTTCAATACGACAAACGGTAAGCGAGCGTCTATTGTGGCTCGACGATCTTGATGCGTTTTAGCGCGTTCTTATCCGCCGGCAGCTCGGTTTTTCCTTCAGGGTAACCATTGGCTCGAAGCAGAAACGCCACAACATCGGGGGCGGCTGCGGGTTTGACCTGATATGCCGGTTCGGCATTGGCCGGCATGGTGGTAATTTTTTCCGCCAGTTCGTCGACTTTGCGTCCGGCCCAGTTACCGACAAATTCTTCGCCCCAGAGTGGCGGTTCCTCTTCGGCGCCCCCTTCGAGCGTCGCACCGTGGCAGTTCCGGCAACCGTAATTTTCGACAACCTGAGCTCCCCGATCCGCCTGTGCGGCCGTGTAAACGCCGTCGGCTGTGGTTCGATCCACATCCTGAGACGGCAAAGCTCCATACCCCAAGGTCACAACGAGCCCAAAGGCTCCCAAGACTCCGATGATGAATTCCCTCTTCATGACCCTAAAGTATGCGACACGCCAACAATCATTCAAGAGGTTTGGGACGGAGGAGAATAATCTCGTCCCGAATTTCTCCTCTGTCCCAAATTACGAACTTAAAAGCAAAAACGCGAGCTCAGGCTCAAGCAATGATTTTCGAAGCTGTCCAAGAAATCCGAAGTGACGGTAGCCATCCATTATGCACTCGGACGATGGACGCAGTTGCTGCGTGATGTGCATGATGGACGGGGGCTCCAATAAAAGCAATTTCCTCAGAATCCATTCTTAATCCTTAATGAAGTAAATGGAAACATGCGACGCGTGCATCCGGAATCCCAAGGATACTCTTTGCGCCTCTCTGATTGGCAGGAATTGTTGGCCCTCCGGTGATGCGTAGCCTGCCGGGAGGAGACTTCAGCGAAGAATTGGCAACGATGTAAAAGACAACGATGAACTGAACCGCAATCCGAGACCTGTTATACCGCCCCCAGAAGAGTTTTGAAATTCGATGGTACCCGTTCGATCAGCAGTTGCTGCAAATCTGTTGTTCAGCATAAAGGATGCATGGCCGGAACCCGGCAGCGGGAACTGCTCCATACCGAGTTGGTTTCCGTCCTGATCCCAGAACGTCGCCGTAATCATCGACTCTTCGGTGTTGGGATTCGCAAGCGCAATCCCACTTGAGAATCCAGATTTATTGTTATAGCCAAACACAACAGAGGACGTACTCGTTTTCTCCAAGGGTGCCGTGCCTTCCGAATCAGGAAACCCTGGAGTGCGTTGGCGAAAAATAAGGTAACCGCTTAGTGGTCCAGAAGCCTGAACATCGGCCCAACCCAAATTCACTGACGGCGTCGCGCCTTCACTTTGGAGAGTGGCCGATGCTTTTGCTCCGATGGTTACGTCTGCAACTGAAAATGTTCCTGCAGTACCATCGGGCATGACAAGCGGCAAGGCCGTGACAATTCCCGCATCCGAGTAGAACGTAACGCGGGCCATAACATTGACTGCAGATAAATTGACCAGCGTTAAGGTGCTCTTCCATCCGCCACCCGACGCAATTTGTGCGAAAGTACCGATTCGCGTCAAAGCTAGGGACGAGACCCTTCGAATTCGGCCGCTGTCGTCTCCGATGAACAAATTGCCGAACCCGTCCACCGCGACCCCAGTAGGAAGGGTGATTTGGGCGGAGGTGGCTGGTCCACCGTCTCCACTGAAGCCCGCCGTGCCGGTGCCGGCGACCGTGCTGATCACTCCTGCCGGCGTTACCTTCAGGATTCGCCCCGCGAACCTATCGGCGATAAACAGATTGCCAGAACCGTCTACAGCAACCCCATACACAACTTGGAGTTGCTGGGATTCGCTGCCCGCAGCCGTGCTGATGAGTCCCGAGGACGCGAGCTTCCGGATTCGAGAATTGCCAGTATCGGCGATAAACAGATTGCCGGAGCCGTCCAGCGCCAACCCCGTGGGAAAGGCGAGTTGGGCGGAGATGGCTGGACCGCCGTCTCCACTGAATCCAGACGTACCGCTACCGGCGACGGTACTGATCACTCCGGCGGGCGTGACTTTCCGGATTCGATTGTTGCTAGTATCGGCAATAAACAGATTGCAGGAACTGTCCACAGCCACTCCATAGGGAACGCTGAGTTGCGCCGAGCCGGCCGTGCCCCCGTCTCCGCTGAAGCCCGCCGTGCCGGTGCCGGCGACCGTGCTGATCACTCCTGCCGGCGTTACCTTCCGGATTCGATTGTTGTATGTATCGGCAATAAACAGATTGCCGGAACTGTCCGCCGCCACTCCATAGGGGGCGCTGAGTTCTGCAGACGTGGCCGGTCCGCCGTCTCCACTGAAGCCCAACGTGCCGCTGCCGGCGACGGTGCTGATCACCCCGGCTGGCGTAATCTTCCGGATTCGATTGTTGTTTGTATCAGCCATGAACAGATTGCCGGAACTATCCACAGCCAATCCATAAGGAGAACTGAGTTGCGCGGAGGTGGCCGGTCCTCCATCTCCACTGAAGCCCTTTACGCTTCTGCCGGCGACCGTGTTGACAACTCCGGAGGTGACCTTGCGAGTTCGATCGTTTCCAGTATCGGCGATGAACAGATTGCCAGAACTGTCGACAGTAACCCCACGAGGAGAGTTGAGTTGGGCGGAAGTTGCCGGACCGCCGTCTCCGTTGAAACCCGCTGCGCCAGTGCCAACGACCGTGCTGATCACCCCTGAAGACGTGACTTTCCGGATGCGATGGTTACCTCTATCGGCAATGAACAAATTACTAGACTCGTCCACGGCCAGCCCTAAGGGATGGTTGATTTGGGCGGAGGTGGGTGGTCCCCCGTCTCCACTGAAGCCCGCCGTGCCGGTGCCGACGAGCGTGCTGATGACTCCCGAGAAAGTGACCTTCCGGATTCGATTGTCGTTTGATTGGGCGATGAATAGATTGCCGGAGCCATCGACAACCACCGTAAAGGGAGTCCCGAGTTGAGCGGAGGTGGCAGAACCGCCGTCTCCGCTGAAACCCGGCGTGCCGTTGCCCGCCACCGTGCTGATCAATCCGGACGGTGTGACCTTCCGGATCCGACTATTGCCCGTATCGGCGATAAACAAATTGCCGAAATTGTCCAAGGCCACTCCAAAGGGAACGCTGAGTCGCGCGGAGGTGGCAGGACCGCCGTCTCCACTGAATCCCGCGGTGCCGGTACCTGCAACTGTACTGATCATTCCAGCGCTGACCTTCCGGATTCGATTGTTGTTTGTATCGGCAATAAACAGATTGCCAGAACTGTCCACAGCCATCCCATAGGGAGCGTTGAGTTGGGCGGAAGTGGCAGGACCACTGTCTCCTCCGAAGCTTGCCACGCCGCTGCCTGCCACCGTACTAATCAGACCCTGCGCCGATACCCAATACACTTTGTTTTGAATCACACTGGCGACGTAAAAACCACCTGCACCATCCGGAATCACGGATGCGAGACCTTCGATGACTTGAGTGATTGCCTGCGCCCCGTTGATCGGGAGAGGCGGACCCGCATAAGTGGTGATGATTTGAGCGAAAACGTTCAAGCTGAAACCAAGAAGGATGAATGAGACCGCGAGAGGAGGAAAAAGTTTGCTGCAGTGCGTCCAACCTGTGGGTCCGGGTCCGGAAGATAGAGCTACTCGATTTGACATGTTCCCTGTCATGATGACAGCTCCTTCGATGGTTCGCGCCCGAGCCAAAATCAACCTTTTCGAATTTGCAGATCGGAGTTGCATTCGCGGTCTTTACTCATGAAAGCGGCGTAGTTTATATATGGGTCCCTTAAACCAAAAAGGAACCCGATTCTATTGTCAGCAATATTGTGTTGTGACGTGACGCACGATCGCCCGGTTCACAAGTCGTCGGCACATCCGCCCACACAAAACAATGCGGATTTGCGAGCGAAAACACGACATCAGCGAGAAAGGTTTTTGTAAGGGCGGCGACCGTGATGTGATGCCCTTCGATATGCCTGAATCGGTTGACGAGTTAGTGGATAGGTATGGTCTGAAGCGATAAAGTCGTCTGGAAACCTAAAAGAGGGTGTCTGCAATGCGAAATACTTACCGATTTGAACGGCGATGCTTTCAGGTCTACAAATTCATCTACCGGTGTGTTCGCAGAAGCGAACTCAAATCCGGCGCGCCGACTCGCGTGAGTGACCGGTGGCACCAGCCGTCAGAACTCATAATCGATGGAAAACCGGACCTGCCGCGGTGCAGCAGCCGTGACCGCTCCGAACCCTGTGGCCGGCAGTGGTCCTGATCCGTAAACCGGATTCACTCCCAACACGTTCAGATGATTGAACACATTGAAGGCCTCAGTGACAAAGTCCCATCGTCTCCGCTCACGATATGGAATGTATGGCGCCGCATTATAGTTCGGGCTTTTATCTAATTCATCACGTCACCGTGCGGACATCGCAACAAAACCGTCCATCAACAAAAACGCCGTGATCGTCATGATCACGGCGTTTTGGAACGGAACCGGTCTAGAGTCGAGCTAGCACTGAGTACATTTGTGGCTATTGGCGGAACCCAGCGCTTCAAGCAATGCGACAATGGTCGGCATCGGCGAAATACGCGAGGTCGGACTGTTCGCCATGTCGGCCGCCGTCTGGCCGCGAGTGCTGACGGCAGTGGCGTCCGCACCCTTTGAAATCAGGTACAGAATCATGTCGGAATCACCTCGAGCCGCGGCGTGATGCAATGCGGTGAAACCCTGATCATCGCGCGCATTCACGTCCTGGTGTAATTCCTCGAGGACATACTTCATCGCCGACAGCCAGGCGTCGGGCGCGTGGACGTGGGCGTTACCGGCAAAACCTTCGCCGTAACCTTCACCAGCCACATAGTGGACCGCGAGCACCGGGCCGGTCGCAACTTTATTGACGATCGGAGCGAGAGGAAGTCCATCCGTGCCGCGCGGTATGTTGTCCTGCGGCGGACCGCCTGCCGCACCGGCGACTGCCGGCGGCAAGCCATTCCGTGCGCCGTTCGCAGCGACGATGATGCCTTCATTGAAGTGTGCTCCGCGCTTGACCAGCAACTTCATGGCGGGGACATCGAGACTGTACGCCGCGCGCATGAACGGAGTCGAACCCGTCATGTCTTCCAGACCGCAACGGCCGTTTCCGCAGCCCGTGTATTCCATGAAGAACGGGTGACCGGAAATCTTCGCATTGGGATCCGCGCCCGCATCGAGCAGCGCTGCGATCACGTCGAGATAACTGGCCTTTTGATAACCGCCTTCCTGAGGCTGAGGGAAACGAGTCCGAGGCTGCCATTGTGAATTGATCGTCAGCCACAGTGGACCTGCATTAACGTATGTCAGCGGCTTATTCACGTCGGCGCCGTGTTTGATGAGTTCCATCGCGACGTCGTATTGGGAGTTCAGCACAGCGACGGCCAGAGGAGTCGAACTGTCGAAGCTGGCTTTGTCCAGGTCAGCGCCGCCATCGATGAGACTGTGGACGGCCGCGAGATAACCCTGACGCGCGGCCTGGTGCAGAGGAGTCAGTCCGCCCATGCCGGGAGCGCCACGACCGACGGGAGTGTCGTCGTTAACCGCAAGCTGGCCTTGTCCGCCGCCGCGTCCACCGCGTTGGCCCGCGGCAGGAGGAGCATCCGCAGGCGGAGCGCCTGCTGCCGGAGCGCCAGGCGCTGGAGCCGCAGCCGCATTCGCTGCAGGAGCTGCCGCAGCACCACCGCGTCCGCCACGACCACCACGTCCACCCGCTGCCGGAGCACCGGCCGGTGGAGCTGCTGCTGTTGCCGCCGCTGCCGGAGGACCACCGGCTGCCGGAGCAGCGCCTGCCGCTGCTGGAGGAGCCGGAGGACCACCCGCGCCGGGGAAGCCGCCACGACCGCCCGCAGGAAATGCCGAGCCTTTTGAGGCAATGTTGGGATCCGCCCCGCGAGCGAGCAGCGCGGTGATGACTTCCGCACGATTCTTCGCCGCCGCAAAAACCAGAGGCGTTTGCTCCCATTCGGCTTCACGTGCGTTCGGATTGGCGCCCTTCTCCAACAGAGCGTTGACTGCATCCACGCTACCGGCACCCGCTGCCAGATGGAGCGGCGTAACACCGGTGACGGTCGTCTTTGCGTTGACGTCCGCACCGGCATTCAACAGCACCTTGATCACCGCAGCGCTGCCGGATTCGCCGGCGAGATGGAGCGGCGTGTACTGGTTGATTCGGGTCGGAGCTTTCACATTCGCGCCGGCGTAAACCAGCATCTCGGCCATTTGAGCGTCGCCGAGCGATGCCGCATAGTGAAGCGCCGTCATGCCGTCGCTCAGGGCGACGTTGACATCGGCACCTTTCTGCAGCAGCGCCTTAACACCGTCGCGATCCCCGCGCATGGCGGCTTGGGCGACGGGCGCATCGGCAGGAGTCCCGATCATCGCAACGCTGGCACAGAGCATGGCTACGATGCCAACAATCAGAAAAGTCTTCTTCTTCATACGAATAATCTTCTCCTTGTCCGCTTATCGGACGGTTGTCGGCGTCGAGAAGGCGAAAGCTCCCGTGCTGTCGCCGAAGCTGTCCATGTCGTGACCCAGATGTTGCAGAACCGACAGCATCACGTTCGCCATCGGTGTGCCGTCCTCGGCCTTGAAGTGCATGTTGCCGGGCAGCAGGCCGTTGCCTTTTCCAAGGAAGAACAGCGGTGCGTGCCGGTGAGCGTGAATGTTGCTGTTGGACATCGGCGAACCCCACATGACGATCGTCTGATCCATCAAAGATGTTCCACCGTCCATCGTGTTCCGCAGCTTTTCCGCGAGGTATGCCACTTGTCCGATACGATAGATGTTGATCTTGTTGTACGTCATGACGGCCGCTTCGTTCCCGTAGTGAGAGGATGGATGGAACGGGGCCTGCGGCACTTCGCTTTCCGGGAATCGCCGAGAGTCGGCGTCGCGACCGGTCTTGAATGTGATCACGCGAGTCATGTCGTTCTGGAACGCGAGCACTTGAATGTCGAACATGAGTTTCATGTGTTCGCCGAAGGAATCGGGAACGCCGGCAGGAGCGTCAGGCAATTCTCGAGCTTCGCCGCTCTTGTTACGCGTTTCGACGGCTTTGATTCGGCGATCCACTTCGTCGATCGCCTGCAGATATTGACCGAGCCGTGCGCGATCGGAAGCCGGGAGCGACTTGTTCAAGCTGGCGACTTCGGTTCGGATCACATCCAGGACGCTCTTGCGGGTTTGCTTGCGCTCTTCGCGGTCTTCCTTCGAGCCGCCGACGCCGAACAGAAGGTCGAACGCCTGACGAGGATCGCGGATCATCGGGAGAGGGCTGTTGGGAGTCGCCCAGCTGATCGCATCCAGGTACGCGCAGTGATAGTTGTAGGTGCACGTGCCGGCCTGATCGAGATTCTCGATGCAAAGCTGCAAGGACGGAAGCGGGTTCTCCTGTCCGAATTTCTGGGCATGGATCTGATCCATCGATGTACCCACCCACAGGTCCGAACCCTGAGTTTGTTTCGGGTGGGATTGGGTGAGCCAAACCGAGGAAGATCGGAAGTGGTCCGCGCCGATTTCCGGTGCGGAGAATGCTTCCGCCATACGAACGTCCGTGTTGCTGACGATCGTCAGATCATCCTGATACGGCTTCAAACCGCGCAGCGCGCTGTCTGGAACGAACTCGAAATCCCGTCCAAGCTTCGCAGGAGCGTAGAGGTTCTTTTCCATACCGATAGGCGAGCATCCGGCCAACCCGTGTACCTCTTCAATAGCAATAAAGCGGGTCTTATTGCCGACCGCGGCTCCGGGTTTACCTGCCGGTACCATGGATTCCATGTAGGGCAAGGCGACCATCGCACCCATCCCCTTCAGGAAGGTACGGCGGGGTAGGTGCTTTCCAGTAATGAAGGACATAGTTGACTCCTCGACTTAAGGTTAATTCCGGTTAACGTTCCGTGTTGTTGGTTCCGTAACTGTTTCTACACGCTTCATCTGAAATGCATCGCTCTTCACGACTCCCATGATGAACGATTGCATCGGGTACTTCTCGGGCTCGGCCGCTTTCACAATCGTGCGAATCGTCGGCTGATCGTAGTATTCGATCGACCGGCCGATCGCGTAAGACAAAAGGTTCTCGGCGAAATTTCTCGCCAACGGTATCGGGTGCTTCAACAAGGCTTCTTCAAGCTCGCTGACATTCGATATGGGCGTTCCATCGTAGTACTTCCCATTCGTATCCAAAGTCGTGCCGCCTTCGCGCGTGCGCCAACGGCCCGTCGGATCGAAGTTATCCATGGCCAGTCCGATCGGATCGATCAGGTTGTGGCAGCGAGCGCACATCGCATTGTTCCGGTGAATCTCCATGCGCTGCCGCGTCGTCAGAGTCTGGCCTTCCTTGCCGCCCGAAGTGTCGTCCAGCGGCGGTACGTTCGCGGGGGGATTTGGCGGCGGAGTCCCCATCAGCGTCGACATGACCCACTTGCCACGATTCACGGGAGATGTTCGGCCTGCCAACGAGGTCAGAACCTGAATACTCCCCTGACCCAGAATGCCGCGCCGGGAAGAATCCGGATACTCCACTTTGCGGAATTCCGGTCCGGCCACGTTCGAAATACCGTAGTGCCTCGCCAACCGCTCGTTAAGGAATGTGTAGTTGGCGTTGAACAGTTCCAGCAGGCTGCGATTCTGGTGAACCAGGTTGTTGAAGAACATCACCGTTTCCGTCTTCATCGCATCGGCCGTCAACTGGTCGAAGTTCGGGAAGTAGTTTGCGTCCGGGTTGATCTTGTACATGGTCGCCAGATGCAGCCATTGCGCGGCGAACCGTGATCCCAGAGCTTCGGAACGGGGATCGGCGAGCATACGCTTGACTTGCCTGTCCAACTCGCCCGGAGCGGAAAGCTTCTTTTGTGACGCGAGATTCATCAGCGTCTCATCCGGCGGCGTGCCCCAGATAAAGAATGCAAGGCGCGTCGCGAGATCGACATCTGAAACGCGGTAGTTCTTCTGACCGGGAGCGAGCATCGCAGGAGTCGTTTCGGTTTTCAGCACGAAGTTCGGACTCGCGAGGATTCCGCTGAGCGCTTCCCGGATACCCGTCTCGAAGCCGCCCCTTTCGGAACCCGAGTCAAACAGTTTCAGAAACTGATCCGTATCCGCGTTGGTCATGGGACGCCGAAACGCCTGGTTACCCAATTTCGCAATGATGGTTCGAGCGCAGTTACGCTCTTCCGTGGCGGAAACCGGACGGCACGCGAAGACCTTATTTCGTGACGGATTGCTTTCCGTCATTCCGGTGATCTTGATCGGTCCTCTTATATACAGTTCATGAACATGCGGTAACTGAGTTATCGCATTTCCTCCGGAACCACCACCGGCATAGGACCAATCGTGCGGCCGAATGACGTCTTCAAAAGGTCCATCCTGCTTTTTGACAAATGCGACGGCGACGTGGTGCTGCCCCGCCGTGACCCGAATCGACGGTGTGCCCTGCAAGGCGTAACTTCGGCCGTCCGCTGCGGCAGCTTGCCGCGTAACATTCGGATCGTAGTTCAGCACATACACCTGTTCGCCATCGACCGAAAAGTCGAGTTTTTCATCCTTCGCGCTTCCGCCGGACGCAAAGTTCAGCTGCAGCATGTATTCGCCGTCAGCAGGAAAAACGTGATCCACGGCAATACCGCCGCGCGTCCCATAAGGCGTACCTGCGACGTGATCCCCGGGGTTCTGCGAAAGGTATGTGGAGTTTGCATACTTGACGGAAATGTCCGGAGCATTCCGGTCGCCGATCGCCATGCGGCTGATGTCTTCAGCGGCATTGAGGTACGCTTCGAGAACCGTCGGGTTCAGGAACTGCGCATCCGCGATGTTGTCGAAATTGCCGCTCATCGTATCCAGCGGCAGCCACTGTCCGGGATCAATGTCCAGTCCGAGAAGATCTTTGACGGCTGCTTTGTACTCGGCTCTGTTCAACCGTTGAAATGCGCGAGTACCCGGGTTCGGATCGAGTTTCGAGGCAGCGTCGATTTTGTTTTCGATTCTCTCAACCAGTGCCGTGAGCGTCTCGGCCGGCGGTTTGGGAGCGTTGGGCGGAGGCATCATTCCGGCTCGCAACTTCCGAATCATCTTCTCTGAAACTTCGGCGCTTTTCGCAGCGGCCGCAACGTCGTATGCCTGCAATGAAAGATTACCGAATTGCTCCTTCAATTTATCGTTATGGCAGCCCGCACAATTCGTTTGAATAACCTTTGTGAGTTGTGCATCGGTAATGATCGCAGCGTGGGCCGCGGCCGTCGCCGGAGTAGCGGTCGCCCGCGTGGGAGTCGATGCGGCAGGAGCTTTTACGGGGACCTGAGACGTCTGTAACGGCTCTCCGCCTATCGTGTAACTCGTTGCGGTAGAGCCTCCAAGTGCAAGTACAGTTATGATGAACCCGGTCAGTTTTGCTCTCATCAATTCTCCTCACTATAACCTAGAGCACTCAAAAAGCGTTAACGAGGCGGATCATATTGTCATTGAAAGGGTTAATTCAAGAGAAACATAGGGGGAAATCTTTAGTTTTTTTGATCAGGGATTGGTCGGAAGGGGGTTCGAAAAAATGCCGTGAATGGCGTCCGAAGGAACTTCGTTGACCAGCTGCCTCAGCCGGGTTCCCCACCACGTCGACAATTCCAGCAAATCGTTCTTTTCGTAGCGGTGTTCCAGAATGCGGAATTGACCCGACTGGTAGATCGCGACATCGAGCGGAAAGTCGACATCCGCCGCGCTGATCCGCGTGGAATCAAACGCCAAAACACCCACTTTCAGGGCAAATTGCAAGGGATCCGAGTATTTCAACGTACGGTCGAGTACGGGTTTGCCATATGCGGGCGATCCGATAATCTGATACGGCGTGCCTTTGCCGATTTCGACCCAGTTTCCCTGGGGATAAACCAGATAAAGGAGATGCTCCTTGTCACCCGCCATCTGGCCCCCGATGAGCGCGTACATATCGAAGTAGAGACCGGCCGCCGCAAGCGGCTCCTTGTCCTCCGTAGCGACGCGGCGGACCTGTTCGGCAAATCCGTTCGCGGCCTTGAAAAGCCGGTCGAACGGGTCATTCCGGTGATGGATGTAGTCCTCAAAATACGTCAGCGTCTTGTCGCGAACGGAACGGAGACCCGAGGTCATGATGAACATGGCATAGCCGTCTCTCTGGAACACCGAGATCTTCTTAGCCGTGATGACTTCGTTCCCCGACGTTACGCGCGTGTCCGCGAGAGCGACCAGACCGCCTTCCACTCTCATCCCAAGACAAAACGTCATCGCTCCGCTGATCCTTTCTTGACCGCGACAGCGCCGTCGATGGGGCGCAGCGCGAAAAACGTATCGAAGATTGCCTGCCCCGACGCGTTCAGCCGGTCCTGCAGGCCGTCGAGAAACTCGTGAAGACCGTCGCGAATGATGTCCTCCACCTGTACGTAGGCCATCTCCGCGCGAATACGGCCCAGCCGCTGTTCCGCAAGGTTTTGGAAAGTGCCTCCGGGCGTGCCGGAGATGGCGCGCAGCGATTCCTCGGCGTCAATGACGCAGTGATGGATCGCTCGCGGGAACTCGCGATCGAGCACCAGAAACTCCACGACTCGATCGGGGAAAATCTGTTGATGTTTCTTTCGATACATTTCGAACGCGCTCGTGGACCGCAAGACGGCGCTCCAGAGAATGTCGTCGTAGGGCGTCCCGACATAGCCGACGCTTGGCAGGAGCATGAAGTACTTCACATCCAGAAGCCGGGAGGTCTTGTCGGCGCGCTCCAGCATTCGGCCCATGTGGCAGAAGTGCCATCCTTCGCCGTGCGACATCGTCGCGTCGGTGATCCCGAGGAAAAGCTGGCTCGCCATCATGATGTCCGTGAAGAAATCGTGCGGCGATTCCACGGCGCGCAGCGAAGCGGTGGTGGAATTCACCGTCATGTAGAACTTGTTGAGCTGTTCCCACATCTCCGCCGTGATGAACTGGCGCACCGACCGGGCGTTTTCGCGAGCCACGCGCAGGCAGGAAACAATCGAGTTGGGATTCGCAACATCGAAGGCGAGGAACCGGATCGTGTTTTCGCGGTTCGCCTTCGGCCCGTACAGTTCGGCAAACAGTTCGTCATCACCGGTGGTTGCAATCAGCGGTTCCCATTGCTCGACCGCGCCGAGCGGCAGGTCGAGCGTCATGTGCACATTGACGTCGATGAATCTCGACACGTTCTCCGCACGCTCGATATAACGGCTCATCCAATATAGAGAATCTGCAACGCGACTCAACATAAGCTATGCGAGAACCCACGTGTCCTTGCTGCCGCCGCCCTGCGACGAGTTCACCACCAGCGAACCTTTTTTCAACGCCACGCGCGTGAGACCGCCCGGAAGAACAAAAATGTCCTTTCCATAAAGAATATACGGACGAAAATCCACGTGGCGGCCCTCGAAGTGATCATCGACGATCACGGGCACTCGCGATAACGACAAGGTTGGTTGAGCGATGTAGTTTCGCGCATTCGCTTCGATCCGTTTTGCAAACTCGGCGCGCTGCTCTGCCGTAGAGTGAGGTCCCACCAGCATTCCGTACCCGCCGGATTCGTTTGCGGCCTTCACGACAAGTGTGTCGAGATGTTCGAGTACAAACTGCCGATCCTTGTCATCGAAACAGACGTAAGTCGGAACGTTGGCGATCACGGCGTCTTCGCCAAGATAGTATTTGATGATCTTCGGTACGTACGCGTAGATCACTTTGTCGTCCGCCACACCGGTGCCCGGAGCATTCGCGAGCGCAACGCGTCCGGACCGGTAGACATCGAGGAGCCCCGGCACGCCCAACATCGAATCCGGACGAAATGCCGTCGGATCCAGGAAGTCGTCATCGATTCGGCGATACAACACGTCAACGCGCTCAAACCCTTTCGTGGTGCGCATCAGGACGTGACCGTCCGCGACGACCAGATCCCGCCCTTCGACCAATTCGACTCCCATTTGTTTCGCAAGAAATGAATGTTCGAAATACGCGGAGTTGTAAAGGCCTGGAGTCAGCACCGCGGCAGCCGGATTGGAGATGTGCTCCGGCGCGACGAAGTGAAGCATGTCGAGCAGTTTGCTGGGATATTCGGCAACCGGCTGAACGTTGCACGCCTCGAAAACCTGAGGGAGCGTGCGTTTCATGATCTGACGGTTCTCGAGCACGTACGACACACCCGAAGGAGTCCGAAGATTGTCTTCGAGCACGTACCATCGTCCGTCGCCGTCCCGTACCAGATCGGTTCCCGTGATGTGACACCAGATACCGCGCGGCGGGTTCAGCCCGACACACTGCGGCCGGAATGAACGCGCGGATTGGATCAATTCGCGCGGAATCACTCCATCCTTCACGATTTTTTGTTCGTGATAGATGTCGTTCAGAAAGAGATTCAAGGCGTAAACGCGCTGGCGGAGTCCGCGTTCCAGAACCTTCCATTCCGATGCTTCGACAATGCGCGGAATAACATCGAACGGGAAGATGCGCTCTGTTCCGGAATCCTGGCCATACACATTGAACGTGATTCCCATCCGAAGCAGCGCCTGTTCCGCGGCCGCCTGACGCTCGAGCAGTTCACCGTCATCGAGCGACTCGAGTTTCTGCACGAGCAGCGTCGCGCCGTTACGCGGTGCGCCCGGCGCGCAAAACATCTCGTCATAGAAAGATTCGGTTTGATAGCCGCGAAAGTCCATGCCAGCGCCTCGACAAGCAGTGAGTATAGTAATTTCAAGCCGGCGGCCGCGCCAAAATGTGTTGCACTAACGCATCCCATAGAAAGTCGTCACGGAACACGGCTCAACTGTCACCGCAGTCCAATTGTCGTATCCGGATCGTTTCCTGATCGGAACATTCCTGTAGTTGTTCGATCCGAACTTCCCGCCGTCACTAGAGATCGGGGACGCACACCCGAATTCACGGTTGGAGTGTGCGTCACCAGAACTTCTCGCAGGTTTCCCTGGTATGGTAGTATGGCCGTGGTATGGTGAAGATGACTTTTACATTCGACGATGCGACTGTGGATACTCTCCGGCGGACAGCCAATCGATTGAAGAAGCCTCAGAGCTTGGTCGTCCGTGAAGCGATTCAGGACTACGCTGCCCGGTCCGATCGCCTGAGCAACGAAGAACGGAAACATGCCCTAAAAGTGTTCGACCGCGTGATCGCCAGGATTCCAGACGGCAACCCAGCCGCCGCAAATGCCGAGAAGGCTGCGATCCAGGTGGCCCGCCGTTCCGGCGGCCGTCGGACTCGCGTCGAATGATTCACCTGGACACTTCCGTGATGATCGACGTCTTTACCGGCAACAAGCCACTCGCGCCCCTGCTGCGGCAGTTGTTGGATGACGGCGAGAGGATGTACTTAAGTACGCTGGTGCTGTTCGAGTGGCGGCGCGGTCCGCGAATCCCCGAGCAAATCGAGGCGCAAGAGGCTCTGTTCTCATCCTCCGACGCGATCCCGTTCGGATCCGCCGAATCAATCATCGCAGCCGACATTTACAGGAAAGTCAAGCGAGCCCGCGGCCGTGAGATCGCCATCGCCATCGCCTCGTGTGCCATCGGCCACAATGCCGAGCTATGGACAGTGAATCCCAACGACTTCAAGGGCATTCCCAACCTGAAACTGCGGCGATCTTGAACCCGCCTCTTTAAACGCTGCGATGCTGGCCGCGTACCTGCCTGCCAGACGCGCGTCCAACGTGGATCCAACAACCGCGCTCCGCCACGAGTAAATGCGTTGCGTTGCAAGTTGACGAGTCACCAACGCAACCTTCGCGTGGATTCGAAGCTTCGCGATTCGAAGCTCAACGGATCGACAAATGACAGGCGCTTTGCGAGAAGTTGTAGCGGCTGTTCGTTATTCTGCCCGACTTCCGGATACATCGAGTCGCCAACAATCGGATAGCCGATCGACGACATATGAAGCCGGAGCTGATGTTTCTTCCCCGTTCTCGGAATAAGCTTGAAGAGCCCCAAACCCTCTCGGCGATCGATCAGTTCGATTTCGGTGACGGCGTTTGCCGGACCGTCGACAATCCGCCGGCGGAACCACGGCTCACCTGCCTCGATTCGGTTCGCCACTCGCCAATAACGCTGAGACGGCAACTCGAGCATGTTCGCGACGGCGAGATACTCGCGCTCGATGACTCCCTCCGAAAACAGCCGGTGATAACGGCCGCGCACATCCGCATGGATGGCGATCATCAAGAGTCCGGCGGTGTCGCGATCGAGCCGATGAATTGGCGCAAGATTCGATAGTCCGGTGCACCGCCCCAGCCGAATGATGAGGGAACGGCCGACGTATGGTCCGGAAGGCGTGACCGGCATGCCGTGCGGTTTATCGACGATCATCAGGTTTTCATCGCGATAAACGGTGACGGCGTCCTCAACCGGATCGGGCTCCGCGGAAACCTCTCTACGGTAAAAAACGAAAATGCCGTGCCGATAGGAGGTGTCTTCTCGCAGCGGCGTCCCATCGCTCAGCGTGACGACACCACGAGAGATTCGAGACCGCCAGACATCGGATTCGATTTGCGGAAAACGATGGACCAGATGCTCGAATATCGTCGCTGGTGGCTGCTGTAACTTCGGCAAATAGAGACGCGACCGTGGAGCCGGACTCATGTCGGATCATCGCTCGTGAATCAACGTTTTTGATCCGCTCTCGAACAGAACCTCGATCTTGCTGCCTTCTTTGATCGCCGTAGCGACACCGCGACCGAACATCGGGTGCTCCAGAACGTCGCCTTCTTCATATTTCTCTTTCGGAGAATATGTTCTTGGGACGGAGGAACTCTTCGAATTCAAAAGCGACTGATACTTGGTCGCTCGCGTCCGCGTCGATTGACGAGGAGCACGCTCGCCGCCTTCGCGGTCTCCGGCCTGCCGCGCAGTCTTCGCCGCCGGAGGACCGGGCCGATACGCATGTTGCGATTGACAGGTGTTGCAATGAACGCGAGCCGGCTTGTCGCCGACCATCGCTTCGATCGTGTGGGCCAGAATCATCTTGCATTTACCGCACCAAGAGTCGATGTTGCTTCCGGGCTTTCGAGTATGATGTTCGGTTTCCATATATTGTTGACGAACAGAATACCGCATCCGGCCCGCTTCCTGGTTAATGCATTTCTTCTTTTGATTTCAGCGACGCCGCGTTCAGGACTTCCACAATTCGGCTAGAATCTGTTTCAAGCTCTTCACCCCCACCGGAGGTGTCTTCTTGAAGAATCTTATTCGAGGAATCGTTTTGTGCGTCGGTTGCGCATCGATGGCTGCAGCTCAGGGGAACTCGGAATCCGGCATGCCAGGCGCCGAATTGCTTCAACGGCTGATGACGCAGATGGAGGAACTGCGCGCGTCCGTTGACACCATGCGCAACCAACTGGATGCTTCCCGGCGGGAGTCGGCCGACCTGCGGCGTGAACTCGACTCGATGCGGCAGCAACTTGGTGGTGCACTGAACTCGCAGGTCGTGACGTCCGTGCCGGATACGTCGGGATTGAAGGAGGATCAGGAACTGCTCAATGCCAAGGTCGACGACCAGTATCAGACGAAAATCGAAAGCGGCTCGAAGTATCGCGTGCGATTGTCGGGTCTGGCGTTGATCAACGCCTTGAGCACGCGCGGTTCGGTGGATAGCCTCGATCTTCCGAGATACGCGATATCCCGAAGGCTGGGAGATTCCAAAGGCAGCTTTGCCGTTTCCGCCCGCCAGTCGCGTTTGGATCTGCAGGTTTTTGGACCGGAATGGAACGGCGCCAAAACCACCGGTGATATGAGCTTCGATTTCTGGGGCGGCTTCCCTACCACGAGCGAAGGCCTCACTTCAGGCTTGATCCGTCTGCGAACCGCGAGACTGAGTCTGGATTTTGCCAACACCACGATCGTTGCCGGACAGGACACTCCGTTCTTTTCACCCGGATCACCAACATCTCTTGCATCTTCCTCGTATCCGGCTTTCTCTTCGGCGGGCAATATCTGGACGTGGACTCCGGAGATCCACGTCGAGCATCGCGTAGCCCTCTCAGAAAAGGATAAGGTCTCCATTCGAGCCGGCATTCTGGACGCCCTCACCGGCGAGATCCCGACGGACTACGATCGAAGCCCGACCGCGGGCGAGCGCGGCCGCATGCCCGCGTACGCAACGCATTTCGCGTGGCAGCGCGACGCCGGCGATCGCCCCTTCACGGCCGGCATCGGCACGTACTACTCCAGGCAGAATTGGCGTTTCGGCCGGACGGTCGATGCGTGGGCCGCTACCGCGGACTGGGATCTACCTCTGCACAAACGATTCTCGTTCTCCGGCGAGTTTTATCGTGGACGCGCCATCGGCGGTCTCGGTGCCGGCGCGAGCGGCAGTGTTTTGCTTCGAGGGCCCCTCACCGCTTCGGCGAGCACGGTGTTTCCGCTGAATAGCGCCGGTGGATGGTCGCAACTGAAGTTTCAGGCAACACCGAAGATCGAATTCAACACGGCCTACGGCGAGGACCAGCCCTACCGGTCGGACCTCTTACCGCTGTTGCTGCAGAGAAGCATCGATGGATACCCGGTGAAACGAAATTCGAGCGGATTCGTGAATGTGATCCTTCAGCCTCGATCCAGTCTGCTCTTTTCCATCGAGTATCGCCGGCTGTGGTCCAACGGTTTTTATGATCCGCGGCGCACCGCGGATCATTTCAGCTTCACCTCGGGAATCGTGTTCTAGTCTCAACTTTTCCGCACGCCGGAGGCGTAGCAATAATTTAGCCGGGGGTAAGCGAAGCTTAGGGCCGGCGTCTGTAGACCGGTGAATTCGGGGCGGGATCTTCGTAGTCCTGGCCGTATTTGTTTTTGTGGGTTGTGGACAGATTCCGCTGTTCGGGCAGGTGAACGATTCCGAACGATCGCGACGTTTCCGAAATCGTTATCGAGCGTATGAGACTGGTCAGAGTCTCCGGCAGGACGCGCTCGTCCCACGCATGCAGCTGGTAGCTTCCGGGCGGAACGTTAGCGATGGATATCGCGCCTTTCGGATCCGAGATTCCAAAGTATGGCGTGTCCAATGAAATGACGACCGCACTCATTTCCGGATGGATATTGCAAAAGATGTAGCTGATCCCAACGCGATTGAAAACCACGGTGCGACTGCTGCCCGATTCATACAATCCGAGATCGAACCGCTTGCCGTCGAATAGAGAAAACACGTTGTGAAAGAAAGGATCCTGGTTGGGAAAATCGACGGCCGTTCCAACCTGCACCACAAGGACGTGTGGAGAAAACGTTTTGTTCCTCTGCAGGAGTCTTCCCCGCGGCAATCCCGCCGCCATTGGCCCCGAATTCTCCGATCGCAAAAGCCAAACGACGGCATTTGAAAAATCCGATTTCCGATTTGTCGCGGTCGAAAACTCGACCTGACCGGTCACCGCCGGTAGTTGTTCTGCGGATCCGATGAACGACGGACTTGAAAGAACCATGAAGGCAAGCAAGAGAGATCGCATCACGCCCTGCTCACCAGAGCCGCGCGTTCGGAAGAATAGGGAGCGTCAACTTGAATACGGTTTTACCGGGCTCCGTGCTTTCCAAAGACGCATCTCCGCCGTGATCCTCAAAAATCTTCTGCACGATCGCCAAGCCAAGACCCACGCCATTCTGCTTTCCAAAGCTGACGAATGGCTGGAACAGTTTTTCCCGGATTGGCGGCGGCACACCCGGACCGTTGTCCGACACTCGGATCTCGACGTTGCCTTTGGTCTCGCGAAGCTTGACCTCGACCTGTCCCGACTCCGAAGGCGCGACCTCGCAGGCGTTGCGCAGGATATTCACCAGCGCGCGCTCCACCTTTTTCTGATCGAACCAGGTTTCACAGTTGCCCTCACACTGAATCGCAATGTTCGAGCGATGAAAATCGGGATGGGCATGGACCGCGTGCACAGCGCCGACGACGGTATCTTCGACTTTACCGAAAACCCTTCGAAGAGACTCGCGGGCATTCGAAAACTCGAGCAGCGAATCGATCAGATCCGTCATCTGGTCGACGGCGGTGCGGATCTCGCGATAAAGTTCCTCACGCTCACCCGCAAACAGGGCCTTGTCGCAGAGAAACTCGGCATTGGCGACAACCACCGTCAATGGATGCCGAAGATCGTGGGAAATGGAACTCGCGGTCCGGCCGATCGTCGCCAGACGCTCCGATGCGAGCAATTCCTGCTGAGTGCGTTGGAGCGTGCTGCGCATCTGATCGAAGGCTGCGGTCAGTTCCGCAACCTCATCGCCGCTTCGGCTCATAAGCGGATACGCAAAGTTCCCCCTCTCGATCGCGCGCACCCCGGCGGCCAGATTCGCCAACGGTTTCGTGAAGGTATACGAGACAAGAAAAACCACCGCGCTTCCAATCAAGACGGCAAATACTCCGAGCAACAGCAACAACTGATTCAGACTGTCCAGGAAGGCCGCCGCCTCGTCGACGGACTTCAAGACGCTCAGCCGTACAAACGGCGGCATGCCGCCGGGCAGCAGCTGGACCGTAGTCGCCAGAAATGTCTCTCCGCCCAGACGAATCTCCGAGGCATTCGATTCGGCGAGACTCACCGACGACGTGAAGCGAACCAGGTCCGCCTGTTGACCCGGCTGCACGGTGCTCACAATCAACTTGTCGCCATAATAAAACGCGACCTGACTCGACGCGAGCCGGCCAATTTCGCTCGCAAGGCTTTCGGAAATCTCATGCCCAACTCCGAGGACACCGAGCAGACTGCCATTCCTCGGAGTGCCGAAATAGATCGGTTGCAGGAAAACCTGGTATAGATGTCCCGCTCCAAACCACCAGAAGCTTGGCTGGTCGGAAGCCAGGGACGTTTTGAGTAACTCTTCGGCAATGGTGCGGGTGATTCCCGGCGTGTTGGTGTGCACGGCCATCACCTTGCCGGTGGGATTGGCGAGCACGAAAACATCGCTCGGAGCAAGACGCCAGATATCGGTGGACGCGTCTTGAATCGTCGCCGCATCGCTGGTGGTCATCAGCGCCTTGAGGTTCGGCAGGTTCGCCAGCAATTCGGCTGAGCTTGCCAGACTGATCTCGCGCTGTCGCTGAAAGTCTCGAAACACCAGAACCGAGGTGCGCAGACTCTCGGCAATCTCTTTGCGAAGTTCGACGCGAATGCTGCGGCCCACCATCCACAGCGTGCCCCACGTAATGCCGGCGGACAGGATAAGCAGTGAAAGGAGGAATTTTGTTCGTAATCGGAGCTTGAGCATGTCGTCAGGTCAGGCCACGAATTTGTACCCTGCGCCGTGGACGGTGTGAAAATGCACCGGGGTTGATGGATCGTCTTCCAGCTTTAGCCGGAGTTTCCAAACGTGATTGTCTACAGTACGCGTCGAAGGATAGTCCTGATACCCCCAAACCTCATTCAACAGTTCGGAACGCGAAAGAACCCTGCCCGGATTTTGAGTGAAGAATTTCAACAATCGGAATTCCTGCGCGGTGATGGAAACGGGTTGGCCGTCGCGCTTCAATTCCATCTTCGAAAAGTCGACCGCAACTTTTCCGAAAGCGAACACGTCTGCCGCCTCCGAGCGGCTTGTGCGACGCACAGCGGCCCGCACTCGGGCCACAAGCTCGCGCGGGCTGAACGGCTTCGTGACGTAATCGTCGGCGCCCAGTTCGAGCAGGACCACCTTATCCATAATCTGTGATTTTGCGCTAAGCACGATGACCGGCACCGAAGGAGCCTCTTTTTTGATTTCGATGCACACTTCGTTTCCCGGCATTCCGGGAAGCCGGAGATCCAAAACCACGGCGGAGGGGTGAGAAGAGCGAAACAGGTCGAGGCCGGACTTTCCGTCGCCAGTCACCTCGACCATGAAGTCTTCGGATTCGAAGATCCGCCGCAGCGCCTTCTGAACAGTGCGGTCATCTTCCACGATTAGAATCTTCTTCATCGGTCGTGTTCAAGTTATCACAGCAATGAGTTTCGCGGAGCAATTCGCGCTCGCAGAATCTGTCAGAACCGAAAGCGAAAGTCATTTGATCGTGATGTCCCGACCGTACAATCGTCCGGATGACCGATGCACTGTCCCAGACGGCGAAGACGCCTCGATTCACTCCGCTGAAGGCACGCCTGGCCGTCTGCATCGGATCGATCTTCGTCGGATCCTTGATTTACCTTTATTTCTCCGGTGATTCCGGCAGTCTCAATCTGGTTTGCCGCCACACTCTTCAGGCAGCCGATCTTTCGGTTTTTGTGGACGGCAAGCTGGAATTCTCAGATCAAATCTCCGGAACGGTGAAAAAACGCTTCGGCTTTCTCGACAAGAAAGTCGAGGGAACGTTCTCGAGAACGCTTCATCTGTCACTTGGAGACCACGTCATCAGCGTGCACCTGCAATCGCCGGAAGAACGGTTCGATCAAACAAGGCAAATCGCCGTCAGTCTGGCGCCCTCGAAGGAGAGCACCGTCGTCATTACAGCCCAGAAAGGCGACTTGTCGCTGGCCTACCGTGGGATTCCTCTCAGCTCCGGCAAGGGGAGCGGCCCGGCTTATTTCAGTTCCTTTCGATCATTGCTGCTGACGATCGTCGGCTCCGTGATGTCCGCCGCAATCGGATTCACCGTGCAGGAATTCCTCAGAAGCCGAAAAGCCGCATTGGTGGCAGCTCGAAACTCCAAGACCGTTTAACCCTTTCCGCCAGTTTTTGCTCGTTTCTTGACACGATTCCTTGACTGCGGGCGGCTCCAGCGGTATGAACTGTCCAGTAGCAGGTAACCGCATGTTTGGAAGGAGCACGTGATGGGGAGCCCGAGGATCCGGATACTGGTTTTGATCTTGTGCTGCGCGCTGGTGCCATTTGTCGCAACCGGACAACAGCAGACATCGAAGTCGACCGTTACTTTCACAAAAGATGTTGCCCCGATCTTTCAAGAGAAGTGCGAAGCGTGCCATCGGCCCGACTCCATGGCGCCGATGTCGCTCATCAGTTATGAAGACGCACGTCCATGGGCCCAGGCGATCCGAGCCAGGGTTGCAAAACGGGAAATGCCGCCATGGCATATCGATAAGACGGTCGGCATCCAGCAGTTCAAGAATGACCGTTCATTGAACGACGATCAGATCCAGACGATCCTGCAGTGGGTGGACTCCGGCGCTCCCAAGGGTGATCCCAAAGACATGCCCGCTCAGAAAGAATGGCCGGATGAGACCGTTTGGAACTTTGCCGGTCAGTTCGGTGGGCCTCCGGATCTCGTCGTCAAGTCTCCGCTGTATACGGTCAAGGCAGTCGATCAGGACGCGTGGTACAAGCCGGTTGTTGAAACCGGATTGACCGAAACGCGTTGGGTTCGCGCCATCGAAATTCATCCGTCCACCGTAAAGGGCCGAAAAATCACCCACCACGCTTTGGCCAGACTTCAACAGGATGAACCGGGAGCCGCGGCAGTCGCCGCAGGTTTGTTTATGGAATGGGCAGTCGGCAAACAAGGCGAGATCATGCGGCCGAACTCCGGCAAACTCATGTTACCGGGATCGAAGATGATTTTCGAGATCCACACCCACGCCGTCGGAGAGGAGATTTCGGATCGTGTGGAGGTCGGGATTTATTTCTACCCCAAGGGACAGGAACCGAAATACCGCCAGACTCTGGCGCTGTTCAGCGCCATTGCCGGCGGATTCGGCCGGGACACACTCGACATTCCACCGAACTCCACGTGGATGAGTCAGGATTTCCAGGTCCTTCGGAGTGCGGGCCGCGTCGAGAACTTCCAGCCGCATATGCACCTGCGCGGCAAGGCCATGTCGCTGGAAGCCATTCTTCCCACCGGCGCCACGATCATGTTGAGCAGCGTGAATAATTTCGATTTCAAGTGGATGAACAACTACATCTACGCGGACGACGCTGCTCCGCTGCTCCCCAAGGGGACGATCTTGAAAGTCACGTCGTGGTACGACAACACCGCAGCCAACAAGAACAACCCCGATCCCAACCAATGGGTCGGCTTCGGCGATCGCACCGTGGACGAGATGGGCCACGCATGGATCAACATTACTTACATGAGCGACACCGATTACGAAGCCGAGGTCGCCAAGAGAAAGGCGGCAACCCCGTCTACAGGCCCCGGCCCTCAGTAAGCCATTTCGCCAAACACCCTGCGCCGGCGCGGATACCTAGCGCAGGGTGTTCTCGGACATCGCGAGGCTGCTCCGTCATCTATAGCCATTGACAATATAGCCAATATGGCTATATTCAGCGGTATGACATATTCGCAAACCGAGATCGACGAGCTGCTGCCTCTTCCTCCCGCCACCTTTCATATCTTGATCGCAGTCGCCGACGGCGACAGGCACGGATACGCGATCATTCAGGACATCGCCGCCCGAACGAACGGAGAGCTTCAAATGAGCGCGGGGACCCTGTACCGTTCGATTCAGCGCATGCAGGAGCAGGGACTGATCGTCGAGAGCCGGCGGCGGCCGGACCCCGAAGAGGACGACGAACGCCGCCGCTACTATCAGATCACGCCATTTGGAAACGCCGTCGCACGCGCGGAAGCGGGACGGTTGGCTGAACTCATCAAGCTGGCTCGCGCCAGGGGAATCGTTCCGGAAAGGCCATGATGCGCCTGCATTCACTGCTCCTCTATCTTTACCCGGCATCGTTCCGATCCGAATACGGCGCTCAACTGGCCTATGCCTTTAATCAGCGCCGGCAGCAGGCAACGCATCCGTTCGAGATCCTTTTTCTGTGGATACGCGAATTCCTCGACGTTGTCATCAACGCGGCGCATGCGCATTGGGACATCCTTCGCCAGGATTTGCGGTACACCGCAAGAATGCTGGCGCACGCGCCGGGGTTCGCGCTGACGGCGATCGTCATCACCGGTCTCGGAATCGGCGCCAACACGGCCGCCTTCTCCATCACGGATCACGTCCTGCTGCGTCCGCTGACCTTCAAGGATTCCGATCGGCTGGTGCAGCTCTGGCAAAAGACCCCGGCGTATCCCCAAATCGAATTGTCTCCGCCCAATTTTGTGGACTGGCGCCGATCGAGCACGTCATTCGAAGCGATGGCCGCCTACAGCGCGGATTCCGCAACCTTCCTCGGCCAGGGCGGCCCGCAGCGTCTCGAAGGCACGCGCGTCACACCGGAATTTTTTCAGATATTGGGCGTTACACCTTTATTGGGACGGGTGTTCACAAACGAAGACGTTCGAGGAGAGAGCACCGGAGCGGTTATTCTGACATTCGCCTTCTGGCAATCCGCTTTTGGGGGCAGTGCGGACATACTCGGCAAAACGATCCGCCTGGACAACAATGTGACCACCATTGTCGGCGTGATGCCCCGCGACTTTTTCTTTCCGATCCGTGGAACTCAATTCTGGCGACCGCTTGTGGTCGACGATCCGCGGAATTACGCTCGCGATAATTACTACCTCTACGGGATCGCCAAAATGAAGCGCGGCACCACCATCGATAAGGCGGGCGCCGAACTCAACGTGATCGCCGATCAGCTTGCGCGTGAGTATCCGAAGGAAAACGACCGGCTGGGCGCCGGAATTGTTCCGCTGCACGATCTCCTGCCCGCACAAACGCGAGTGCTTCTCTGGGCTCTGTTCGGCGCTTCCTTCTGCGTCCTGCTGATTGCCTGTACGAACCTCGCCAGCCTTCTGATAGCGAGAGCCATGGCGCGGCGCAAGGAGTTGACGGTACGTGCCGCGATCGGTGCCGGACGTGAGCGGCTGGTCCGGCAGTTGTTGACGGAAAGCACTGTCCTGTCCATCGCGGGAGGACTTCTCGGAGTTGCGGTGGCGATCGGCGGGCTTCCGCTGCTTTCTCAACTCATACCGTCGCGACTTCCTTTAACCGATGTCACCGTGTTGGATCGTCGTGTCTTCATGTTCGCCGCACTGATCACACTCGCGACAGGCTTGGGATTCGGCGTCCTGCCGGCTTTGCGAATGTGTACCGGCCTGGACCACGCTGGATTAAGGGAAGGGTCCCGATCCGGTGTCGGCGGCCGCCGCGAGTGGATGCGGTCGGGGCTCGTGATTGCGGAGATCACCGTGTCGGTCGTTTTGCTGGTATCCGCCGGATTGCTGGTTCGCGCGTTGTTGCGGGTGCAGTCCATCGATCCCGGCTTCCGGCCGGATGCCGTGCTGTCGATGCAAACATGGCTGCCGATGCCCCGCTATAACCTCACCGCGACTCGGAATGCGTTTTATACGGAAGTCCTCACGAACGTTCGATCCGTTCCCGGCGTCGGCAACGCGGGGTTCATCAGTTTTCTACCGATGGCGGGTGGAGGCGGCATCTGGCCGGTGGCGGTCGGCGGAAATACGGATACCCGGCAAACAGCCGCGCTCCGTCTCGTCTCATCCGGCTACTTCGACACGACGGGAACTCCCGTTAAAGCCGGCCGCGAGATCACCGAATCAGACACGCTGGACACGCTTCCCGTGGCCGTCATCAGCGAGTCGTTCGCGCGGCGCTACTGGCCGAATCAGAATCCCGTCGGGAGGACATTTCACTTCGATCTCGATTTTCCTTTTGCACAGCTTGAACGGACCGTTGTCGGTGTGGTGGGTGACGTGAAATTCCGCGGCCTCGAACGACGGAGCGAGCCGCAAGTGTATCTCGCCTACAAGCAGCTGCCGGACAACACGTCCACTTATTATTCGCCGAAGGAACTGGTGATTCGTTCCACGGCCGACCCGGTCACACTGGTCCCATCCATCCGCGGCATCATCAATAAAGCCGATCCGGAAATGCCGATATCCGCGGTTCGAACGCTTCGGGACGTTGTCGATCTTCAGACGGCGCCGCGGTCGACCCAGCTTCGGCTGGTGGGCGCCTTTGCGGGCCTTTCGCTCTTACTGGCGGGCATTGGAATTCATGGCCTGCTTTCTTTCGCAGTCGGTCAGCGCACGCCGGAATTCGGGCTTCGCGTCGCTCTCGGAGCGCGGCGCCTGGATATTCTTTCGCTTGTTTTGCGCGAAGGTATCGTTCTCACGGGAGCCGGCATGATTGTGGGACTCATCGTCTCCTACCGCGTGGCGCTCTCGATTGAGACTCTGCTTGCGGGCGTCGCGGCTTATGATCCCATCACATTAGGAATGACGGTCGTCGTAACGCTCGTCATGACGATCACGGGCAGCCTCTTGCCCGCCCTGCGCGCGACTCGCGCCGATCCAACCGCCGTGATTCGCGGGGAGTGAGCGACAGCTGTCCAAATTGGATTTACGTGCTGAGCTGACATTCCCAACCGACGCGGTTTCCGACGGTTTGCGCGGATGGGGTGTGGGCGACACTCCCCTCCTGAGTCAGGGCAGACTGCGAGGGCGCCTCAGCCCGAGCAGTCGGGGTGGTTCAAACGCCGCGAAGGAACGATAGTCCCTCAGCCACCTTAAAAAGATCTTTCCACTGGATTAATGTCGTGCTACCGAAATCATCGGCGCGGCAGGGGAGGTCCGACTTCGCGCAACATCACAGTCCGGACAGTTTCTGCATCGGACGCTTGAGCGATCTTCGGCGTTTTCGCATATCGGACCATAAATCGCCGACGGCCTGAACTCGAACGGCCATGTTCCTCAGCGTGAACGTTCGTGGTTCGACCTTAGCGCTTTCCACTTCTTCCCACGTGCATGGAGCGGAGACCGGAGCACCCGGCTTTGCGCGGACCGCGTAGACGGCGGCGTGCGTGGCGCTCCAGCCGTTGCGCCCGGTATCCATGAAGATGCGATTGCCTCGAGCCGCCTTCTGAAATTCCTGAGTCAGACGTTTGGGATCGCGTTTGACAAGAAGCGTTCCGGCAGTGTGGGCAAATCTCTCGACCTCAGCCATGTTGGCTTTGCCGTCCAGCGGAACAACGATGTGGAATCCCTTGGACCCCGATGTCTTGACCCAGCTCGGAAGTCCGATCTCGTCGAGCAGATCGCGAACCGAAAGCGCGGCCGCCCGCAGCATCTCCTGATCGTCGACGGAGGGATCGAGGTCGAACACGCAGATATCGGGGTAGTAGACTTCGGGCGCGCGCGACGTCCACACGTGCGGCGTGATGCTGTTCTGGTTCGCAAGCCACAGCAGTGATTCTTTATCTGTAACGATCGGATGGTGGACGACGCCATCCTTCTTCGGCACTTCGACGCGCTGCAACCATTTAGGAAACCCCTTCGAGACGTCCTTCTGCATGAAACCCTGTTTCGCGATACCTGCGGGAAAGCGTTCCATCGTGACAGGGCGCCTCACGATGTGCGGCAGCATCACCGGTGCAATCATCTCGTAATACGCGGCCAGCTCGCCTTTCGTGATGCCGTCATCCGGAAACAGGATTTTTTCGGGATGGCTGATCACCACGTTTCCCGGACCACTTCCCGCGGCGATTTATCGTTGCGAATGCCGACCAGCCGCGAATGCCGCAGCTTGCGGTGCGCGGTCCATTCGATGAACGCGACCTGCACGACGATTTCCGGTTTGACCCAATGAAAGCGCACTCGCGGCAAGCCTTTGCCCTTCGTGAATGGCGGCTTCGGTATTTCCAGCTGGTCCAGCCGCGAGCGCAGATCCGTCAGCAGCTGCGTGTCGAATCCTGTGCCGACTTTGCCGGCAAACACGAAATCGTCGTGATCGAAATAGCCCACGAGCAGCGCGCCGAGACCGACGCGGCTGCCCTGCGGATCCGTGAATCCTCCAACGACGAGTTCCTGTTTCGCCTCGCACTTCATCTTGAGCCAGTTTGGCGAGCGGCGATGCCCGTAAGGCGAAGTGCGGCGCTTGGCCTTGCTCCGCTGCTCCGTTCGTCCTTATGTCGAAAATTGATTCGTCCTTTCGTCAGGTCGTAAACCGAGAGTTCCAGCGTCACCCGATCGCCCGCAAGGATGCGAATGTGACTCTTGCAAATACGACCGGACGCGTACGCCCCGACCACCACGACATTGTCGAGCGTAACGCGATAGCGGCTGTCTGGCAGCACTTCGTCAACGATACCGTTGAGTTCCAGCGGTTTTTCTCCGGACAGCGCCCTGTCCGGGCGGCGAATTAGGTACGCGAGGAGATTGGTCAGACGCGGCGGCTCGCGATACCGGTCCGATGCGAGTCGGGGCGTCCAGTCCAGCGAGCACTGTTATCTCTGGCCTCACTGAACTATCGATCAAACGAAGATTCGCGACGAACCTACACGCGTCTTTTCGGTGCTGTGCGAAGCGGACTAGTTATGCATTGTAACCGAAGGCCGCCATCTGCCCCGCCACTATCGGCCGGCCAGAAGGAAGGGGTGTTGCCAGCCAGTCGTTCCCAGCAAG
>CAZPBY010000031.1:1790-80289 GCA_964584785.1 uncultured Solibacteraceae bacterium | reverse complement strand
CCATGATCTTGTCGGGGTCGTGGCGTAGAATGGAGCGCAGACCGCGCGCGAAGGTGAGACCCTTCTTCTCGTTGACGGGAATCTGCGTGATGCCTTTGATCTGATATTCGACGGGATCCTCGATGGTGATGATCTTGTCTTCGTCGTTCTTGATCTCCATCAGCGCGCCGTACAACGTCGTGGTCTTTCCGCTTCCTGTTGGCCCGGTGACAAGGACCATGCCGTAAGGCTCAGCGATGTACCGGCGAAATTTCTTGATATCCGATTCGGAGAAGCCGACCACCTCCAGACTGAGGTTGCGGAATTTCTCGCTGATGCTCTCTTTGTCGAGAATACGGATCACGGCGTCCTCGCCGTGCACCGAAGGCATGATCGAGACGCGAAAGTCGATGGAGCGCCCTTTGTATCGAGTTTTGAAACGGCCGTCTTGGGGGACGCGGCGTTCGGAGATATCGAGCTCCGACATGACTTTGATGCGCGAAATAATCGTCGAGTGGTGTTCCTTCGCGATCGGCGCCATGGCTTCGCCCAGCGCGCCGTCGATGCGGTACTTCACACAGACTTCGATGTCCTGCGTTTCGATATGAATGTCGCTGGCGCGCCGTTCGAGCGCCGTAAAGATGATCGTGTCGACGAGTCGGATGATCGGGCTGGACTCTTCCTCGGTGATTTTCTCGATCGAGATGGTCTCGTCGCCCGTTTCGTCTTCGCGAATGAGGTCGAGCTTGAAGCCTTCGGTCGCTTCGTCGAGCATGCGCTGCGAAGATTCCGATTTCTTCAAGAGATCCTGAATCTCGTTTAAGACGGCGACTTTGATGATCAGCGGCTTTCCCAGGAGCGCGGCCACTTCGTCGACCATCACCAGGTCGCTGGGATCGGCCATCGCGATAACGAGGCCATTGCCCTCGGTGCGCAGCGGCACAAAGTTGTAGCGGAACATCAGATCGACGGGAATGGTTCGGAACAGCTCGAGGTCGAGGTGAATACCCTTCAAATCGACAAGCTCGTAGCGGTATCTCGCCGCCAGCTCTCGCGCCGTCGAATGTCCGTTGGTTTCGATTACGTTCTTCATAATGTCGAATGCCCGTCGCCAGCGCTCCGGGTACTGCTATGAATGCACCGCATTGCCGATACTGAATATCGGCAGGTAAAGCGATATCAAAATCGAAGCGACAAATATCGCCACAAAAATCAAAATCACCGGTTCAACCCAGCTCAACAGCGCGTTCGACCGGATGTTCACATCTTCATCGTAAAAATCGGCGACGTGATTCAGCATTTCCGGCAGGGATCCGGTCTGCTCGCCGACGCGCATCATCTCGATCGCGAGGTCCGGAAAGTGTCCCGTGCGCTCCAAGCTGTCGGACAATGATTGTCCCTCGCGGACACCGACGATCGCCTCGGAAATCGAAGTCGAAATCACACGATTGCCCGTGGCATCCCGCGCAACCTCCAGCGCGGCAAGCAGCGGTATGCCGCCCTGAAGCAGCGTCGACAGGGTGCGCGAGAGTTGCGCCATCGAAAACATCGTCCACAGATTGCCGACGATCGGGGCTTTCAACTTGAATTCATCCAGCCGTCTGCGGCCCCCTGCCGTACTCAACCAGACAATGAAACCCACAATCGCCAAAGCGATGGCCGGCACGGCAATCAGCAGGTTGTTTTGGATCGCTGTCGCCACCGTGATCAACACTTTCGTTGCCGTCGGCAGAGGCGTATTCAAGCCGGCATAGAGTTGGCCGAACCTTGGAATGACATACGTGACAATGACCAGCACCATCACGATGGAAAGAACAATCAGGAACGAGGGATAAATCAGTGCTCCGAGGAATCGCTTGCGCACCGAAAGAATCGTTTTTTCGTAATGGATGTAACGATTGATCACTTCGACCAGGTTGCCGCTCCGCTCACCCGCGAATATCGAAGCCACGTAAACCGTCGGAAAGACGGCCTGATCGCGCAGGGCTTCGGAAAGGAGTTCGCCGGAGTGAACCTTGTCTCGAACGTCTTCGATATACCGCCGCAGCACAGGGTTTTTGATCTGCACCCTCAGGAGGTCGAGCGATCGCAGGATCGGAAGTCCTGCCTTGATCAGTGCGACGAACTGCTGGTTGAAGACGATGAAGTCCTGAGCGTCGATCTTTTGGGAGCGTTTGCCGAGCCCTCCGGTGAGCGTCCAGCCTCGCGGTTCCACAGAAATCGGCAAAAAGCCCTGCTCGTGCAGACGGTGCTTGACTTCGTCCGCATTCTGGCCGACCTGGACAGCCTTCACCACTTCGCCCGTGGGTTTCGCGTATTTGCAGACAAATTCCATAACGAATGCCGTTACTGGCCGATCCCCTCCCGAACCTTGGTGCCTTCGGGAATCTTGAAGTTGAAAAGCGACGGTTTCAGACCCGAATTTACGCGGATGTTGGAAAACCGAAGGTCCGTGCGAGAGCCATTGGCGTGCGTGAGAACAAGGCGTCGAATGAGGTAGCTCTGCGGCTCGACCTCCATAACTAATTCCGTCAGGTCGGTTTTTCGTTTCGGGTACATTTGTATAACCATCGTTCCTTCGATTTGCGGCTTTACAGGAAGAGTCTCAAATCGTTCGAATTCGTCACGGAGATTGGATCGGCCGACGAGGAACATCAACGGAATGCGGTCATCGATTGCTTCCTTCAATTGATCCATCCGCACTTGCCGGTCCGCGGGAATGTAGAAATAAACCATCTTCCCGTCAGACACGAACAGCCGCTCCTCCGGCGACGTGTATTCGTACCGCGCCATTTTCGGGCGCATCAGATATACATGACCCGCTCCCTGCTCGTTTCGGTTCAAACTAATTTGGTCGATCTGAACAAAATCCGCTGAAAAATCCTTCATTTGCGCAAACAGCCGATCGACGCCGTTCACCACGTCACCCAGCCGCGAGGGCGGAGTACGGCCCGCTGTCTGAGCGACTAAAAGCAAAACCGTTAGAAATAAAGGCATAAATTGAGATTAAGCGAAGGGCGGACGGAGATCAATGAGCCCGTTCATCGACGGGCTCTTAAACGGTCACAGGCGCGAAGCCCTTGGGCAACGCGAAAAACGTCGAATCTTTGGAATGCCGCTACCGGACAGGTTCACCGGCGAGCGCCGATGGCGCGCGTGTCGAATCCGTGCTGTAACGGATGACGTAGTCCGGCGCCGTGTAGTAATCGAATCGACCTTGCATATTCGAAACTGCCGTAGCCGAGGCCGTGTAGTTCCGAAAGTCGGTAGAGAGTTCGACATTGTAGTTGTACCCGGCCTTCGTCGTCGTCAGACTCGAATCCAGCAGTCCGGCCTGAACGAGACTACTCATATCGCCGTAGACATTCTGCGCCGCCGACGAGTACGTGACCTCTGCCGTGTTGATCTGTTTCAACGTGGAAACGGCGGCAGTTTCGTTTGCGGCTTGACGCGAACGGAGGAGGCTCGGGATGGCAATCGTTGCGATGATGAGAATGATGGCAACGACAATCAGCAGTTCAAGTAGCGAAAACCCTCTTCTGTTATTTCTAATCATGGAATCCTCTCCAATTTGATTTGTAAAAAGGCCGGCACATGGCCGGCCTTTAGGTCATCCTATGAAGGTATTACTGCACAGGGTTGCCGGCCTGGCCCGACGGTGCATAGGCGCTATCCGTCGAGTAGCGCACGACGCCGTCCGGCACGCTGTAGTAACCGTATCGACCGTTGTTGGTCGAGGCCGGATACGACGAAATGGTGTAGTCCGTACCGGTGCCGTTGATCGTGATGCCGTATGTATAGCCACCCTTGTTGGGGAAGCTATTATCGAGCAATCCGGCAGTCTGCAGGTTGGTCATATCACCATACCGGCCACCGGAAGATGAAAGGTACGTAACTTCAGCCGTCGTGATTGTTCGAACGGAGGCAACCGCCGCAGATTCATTGGCGGCCTGACGGGAACGGAGCAAGCTCGGGATAGCAATCGTTGCGATGATCAGGATGATCGCGACCACGATCAAGAGTTCGAGCAGCGAAAAGCCTTTATTGTTGTTTCTGGTTTCTTGTGACATTAACCCTCCAAGGTATCGTTCTAATTTTTAAGTGTCGCTAACCTCTTCAGATCGAGATCCTTGATCTAAGAGCGCTCAGCGCTTCCGGGGTTTGGGCTCAGCAAGCCAATACCCATCCGGAATGCCACAGAACGTAAAGCACATGCCGCCGACTGCCCGTGTTGTTATAACATTTTTTGTCACATTTAGTGACGAAGAAGGTCAGTCCAATACCCAAAACGCAAAAAAACCTCGGCTCCCCAAAGGCATTTGCGCCAGGCTCGTTTCAGGCTATTGAACGGTTCTTTAGAGCTGAATTTGTAAATGCGAAAGAGCGAAAAAGAACGCCGATTATTCTAACTTCACAGGAACTATTGCACAGGTTCGCCGGCGAGCGCTGACGGCGCCCGGCTCGAATCCGTACTGAACCGAATCACGTAATCCGGTGCGGTGTAGTAGTCGAAACGCCCTTGCATCGAGGAAAGGGCGGTTGCGGATGCGGTGTAATTCCTTGAGTCGCCGGAAAGCTCAACGTTGTAGTTGTAACCGGCTTTGGTCGTAGTCAGGCTCGAATCGAGTAGACCGCTGACGACGAGGTCCGCAAGCGTTCCGTAAACGTTCCGTGCTGCCGATGAGTACGTGACTTCCGCGGTGTTGATCTGTTTCAGCGTCGAAACAGCAGCCGTTTCGTTCGCAGCCTGTCTGGACCGGAGCAAGCTGGGCATGGCGATGGTGGCAATGATCAGGATTATCGCTACAACAATCAAAAGTTCCAGAAGTGAAAAACCTCGCGTACTGCTCACCATAACCTCCCCCTCCCTAATCGAGACCAGGCGGGAACAGGGCCGGTACATTGCCGGCCCTTTCGCAATCAAACTAAGCGCTATTACTGAACCGGGTTGCCGGCCTGACCTGACGGAGCATAGGTCGAGTCGGTCGAGTATCGGACCACGCCGTCGGGCACGCTGTAGTAACCATAGCGGCCATTGTTGGTCGACGCCGGATAAGCGGAGATGGTGTAGTCCGTACCGGAACCGTTAACAGTGATGCCGTACGTATAGCCACCCTTGTTGGGGAAGCTGTTGTCGAGCAATCCCGCGGTCTGCAGGTTCGTGAGACTGCCGTAACGGCCGCCCGAAGAAGACAGATAGGTCACTTGCGCCGTTGTAATTGTTCGGACCGACGCAACTGCCGCGGATTCGTTGGCAGCCTGACGTGAACGCAGCAAGCTGGGAATCGCGATCGTCGCGATGATCAAGATAATCGCGACCACGATCAAGAGTTCCAGCAGCGAAAATCCCTTGTTGTTTTTCTCGTTTTTTTGTGACATCTAACCCTCCAAGTTTTGATTCAAAGATTTCTATTTCGCTAACGGTTTTCTGATCGAGACCGCACATCTGTCAGCGACTTGGCCGATACTTGGCAATTTGTCACCCAAATCCGACAATTTCGAAGACTGAAGCACATAACGGCGCCATTCAGGCCGGGTTCTAACAATTTGCGTCACGTTTTGTGACGGAGAGCGTCAATCGTGCGTAAACCTGTCCAGTTTCGGTTACGGCTGTTGTGTTGAAGAAGCAGCGGGCTCGTGGGGCTGATCGAGGCTAATCAGGCGTGCCCTTGCGCGCCCAGACAAGCAACTTTCCGCCTAAGGACTGAAAACGTTTAGAGATATGGAACAGGACACGAACGGCCTGCCGTTCCATCTTGGACAAGCTCAGCCGGGACAATTCCTGATTGCGTGTCTCGGTATGCATGATCTCGAATCCGCTCCGGCGTAGCAGGCCGTTAAGGCTCTCTCGATCGAAGTACGAGAGGTGATGGCTGTAATACAGCGTGCGCATCGGTTTCTGTAACCCATGAAGCGAGAGATGGTAAGCCCATTTGGCGACGCGTCTCATCAAAGCATCATTATTAGGGGTCAAAACAAACAGGATTCCGCCATGCCGCAGCAATTGATGGGCTCGTTGAATTTCGGTGAGGGGTTCCGGCAGGTGTTCGATCAGGTCGTACATTGTGATGACATCGAAGCTGTGGTCCGAGAGGTCTGCATCCCGCAGAAAAGCCCGATGCACTTTGCAGTCAACCCTTTCTTCAGTCGCTCTCGCCAAAGGATCACAGATTTCGACTCCCTCGCACAAAAAGCCTCCTCGCTTCGCTCGCGCAAGGAGAATGCCGACTCCACAGCCGATATCAAGTAATCGAAGTTTTTCTTCAGAGCTCCCGTTGTATTGCCGGCATCGGCGCAAATAACTGTCGATGTTCTCGTTCATTTCCAAATCGACGTTATCGAAGTAGAAGTTGCGGCCAAGGTCATAGTCGGCATACATCTCATTAATGCTGACGCCGTCGTGAAACACGTCGAGGTAAACGAGCCCACAATCCAGACACTTGGCGACGCGGTTTTCGCCGATGACGTATTGTAAACGGCTCTTGTTCGAACGACATGCGCGGCAGGGTTCCATCTGCGGTCACTCTCCAATTTTCAGCGCTAATGCCGCTTGGGAAACATTCTCACTTCTTGCATTACGATAGTTTTCTCCGGCCGAGGGAGTCAATGCCACAACAGGAGAAAACGCTACCAATTTCGTCAGTTCCTTCATGGTACATTGGCCGGATGCTTAAGGCTCTCGGCGTAGACAGCCGTTCGGAACTGCTGCTGTTGATCGCCATCGTCCTGCTTGTCGCTGTTACACCAACGGGCAGAGAAGCCACGGCTCCAGTCGTCTTTCTCGTGCATCGATTGCTCCTTGTGGCGATCACGCTCGGTTCGTTGTCGATGCTGAAGCAGAAACGGGAGCCGGAAGTCTGCCCGATCTACATTTCGCTGTGCGGGCTGACACTGCTGCTGATGCTTGCCTCGCTAATGTGGAATCCAGGACCTCGATTCAGCGGCTTCTATCGCTGGTATCAATACCTGTTTTTCGGTGCGGCTTTTCTAGCAATGGCCGCCGTGAACCGTGAACGAAGCGCGCGGTGGAAACGCTCGGTGCTGTGGTCTGTCGTCGGGATTGGTGCTTGTTACGTGGCCGCCACACTGATCGTCGGGAAGAGACCGCTAATTGGACCGTTCGTCAATCCGAATTACTTCGCGTCTTTCCTGATACCGGGTCTCTGCGCTGCGGTCGCATTCTCTTTCTTCGGAAAAGGTCGCGCCGTCCGCATCGTTTCAACAGGGTTTGCAGCTTTCCTCTACTACGGAATGACGCAGGCGGCTTCGCGCGGCGCCACGCTGGCCGCGATGGCGGTGGCAGCTCTTGCGATCGTGCGTTTCAGTCGTGGACGGCGTGTCCCGCGAGCGGCAATCGTGATGGGCCTTGTCTCGATGATCGTCATCGCAATCGTTGCGAGTCCGACGTTGATCAGCAAGTTCCTCGACAGAGGAAGCGGCGATCCGTACAACTACCAGCGTCCGAAGGTCTGGATGAGCGCGCTGCGAATCGTCGCCGGCCATCCCGTCGCAGGGATCGGCCTGGGCCAGTTTCATGACTTCTCGAAACGCTACAGCCCGCCTGTCGAAGGCACCGTCGCTCGATACCTCAAGCGTCCGGCGATCGCACATTCCGAATATCTTCAGAGCGCGGCAGAGACCGGAATACCTGCGACTCTACTTTTCTTTACGCTTGGGGGCTACCTAGTGCTCGTCGCGCTTCGTCGTGCGCGGACCGAGACTGGAGAGCAACGGGTCTTTCAAGAAGCGGCAATCCTGACGGCGACTGGCCTTGGCCTTCACGCCTTGGTCGATAACAACTGGAGCGCTCCGGTCATGGCCGCAGGACTGGTCGTATTTGCGAGCGGCGATGTCCTGCCGCTTTCAGAATGGAGACTGCCCGCAAAATGGCCACCACGCGCAATCGCAATCGTGTCGATGGTTTTTCTATTGATCGTTGGGGACGGCATTCTCCTCCCCGGCGCAGCCATCATGTCCAACGAATCCGGGCGTCTGGCGTACGACCGCGACAACTTTCAATCCGCCGAGGCGTACTATCAGCAAGCGGTCGCGTTTGCACCGGACCACTACATCTTTCTCGACAATGCCGGCGTGGTTTATTTCGAAAAATTTCTCGATACGCACGATCGTCGATGGCTCGGAATAGCGGAGACGCTTTTCACGCATGCGTGTGACACAAGCCCGAATGCGGACGAACCGCGCCGGCGCCTCGAACGACTCGTGATTGAAAAACTAACCGGCGATCGCGAACTCGACAAGCCGATCCACATGCAGATCGCGGCCATCAATCGCGACCTTCTCAGAATCGAACCGTTCAATCCGTTTGTGCGCATGAATCTGGCCGAAGCACTTTACAACTCGGGCCGGCAGGATGAGGCAGAGCGTGAACTCGCCACAGCAGTCGAGATCGAACCGAACTATGTGACGGGCTATATGCGCCTCGCCCAATGGCTCGCTGAAACCGGCGACGCCCACCAGAGCGAGGAATACCGGCAGCGAGGAATGGCTGTCGCGGTGCGGTATCAGAATTTGAAGACCAGTGAACCGTATGAAACGCTTCTGCTCGGACGTCCCCAAGTAAGGCAAGAACGTCCATGAAACCTATTGTCCGGGTTCTGGCATTTTCCTCCTTGTTCTTTGCGATGCTGCTTCCGCCCGAGGCTTACTCGAACGGCAGGCTTGCTGTGGTTTTGATCGCGACGTTTGCATTTCTTGCCGCGTTATCCGAACGGCATGTTCCTACGAAGTTCGTTCAAGCCGGCATCGCTGTTTTCGGTCTTCTGCTGTTGCACACATTCGCGATCTCCATCGACGTTTACCGTTCGCTGGATACGTTGAGTCTGATCTGGGCGTACTACTGCCTCATCGGTTACTTCATGTACACAAGCCGAGGATTCGAGCGTGATCTCGCGATGGCAATGGTTGCGCTGTCGATAATCGTGTCGGGTTACGGCCTTTACCAGTATTTCTGGGGCTTTGACGAGATCCGATCGATCATCGCTTACTCCTCCTCCAACGAAATCGTCAAGGCTCCGGCTCTGGGCCTGATCGCAATGCGCCGAGTCACGTCGACGCTTGCACTACCCGGAACGCTGTGGGGGTTCCTTGTCTGCGCGATTCCCTTCCATGGCATGCTGTGGGGTCGCCAACGATGGCTGAACGTTGTTGTGGCATTGAGCGGCGTCATGCTGCTGTGGGCGGGGTTTCTCACGAGATCTTTCGGATTTCTGCTCGGCATAGCAGTGCTTTCGCTCGTGGGAATCTGCATTCGCCATCGACGAATGGTGTGGAACCGGTTCACACCCGTGCTTACGGTCTTGTTGCTTCTTGCGGCCGTTTTCTATTCTTCTCGCCGCGGCGTTATTGAGGGTTCGGATCCTGCCGGACTGCGGTTCAAGAACTTTGTATCCGCCTGGAACATCTTTGCGGTACATCCATTCGGTACAGGACTGAACACGTTCGGAATCATCTATCCCGAATACATGCAGCCCGGCGGGAGCGAAACGCAGTACGTGCACAACACGCCTCTGCAGTTGCTGTCCGAGCTCGGCATTCCGCTTCTGGCCGCCGTTGCCCTCGTGTTAGTCGTTAAGGCGCCTGCATTGGCCCGTCTGAGACTGCAAAGACCGGAGGCGTTCTGGCTTGTGTTGGCGCTTGCGGTGTGGATCACCCACAATTTCGTCGATATCGATATCTACTTCGGCAGCGTGGGGGTACTAGGAACAGCGATCGTAGGATCTCTCCTTGCGCGGCAACCGAACGCGATAGTAGAGACGCCTTCGCTTCTTGCGCGCGGATCGATCGCGGCGGTTTCGGCGCTGTCGGTGATGGCCATCGTTTTCGCAGCGATCTCATGTGTCTCGACCGAACTGCAATATCGGGCGCAAATCGAATACGACAACAAAAAGCTGACGACGGCAACCGAGACATTGCAGCTGGCCCGCAGGATTTGTCCGATCAATTCAAGCCTGCATCACGATGCCGGCGAAATATACCTGAACCTGTACCAGGTCGGCGGCAGGAAACCGGAACACCAAATGAAAGCACTTGACGCTTTCAGGACCGAGGTGGAATTGAGTCCCAAGAAGGCTGGCGCGCATACCGGCTACGCGCTGAGCCTCTCGAGTGACGGCCGGGTCCGCGAAGCGCTGGATCAAATCGGAATTGCGCAGTCGCTTTACCCGAGCAGCGCATATATCTATGCTATCCGGCAACTGATTGAAAAAAACCTTCGCGCTAACTGAAACCTTTTGATAGAAAAACGAGAACAATGAAAACTGCTTTGATCACTGGAATCACCGGTCAGGATGGGTCCTATCTTACGGAGCTCCTTTTATCCAAGGGTTACCAGGTTTTTGGTGTTATCCGCAGATCGAGTTCGTTCAACACCGGCCGAATCGACCACATTTATGAGGATCCGCACGCGTCCAAGCCGCATCTTCGACTTCTGTATGGTGATCTTCACGACGCCAGCTCGCTGAACCGCGCGATTCGAGACATCCGTCCGGACGAGATTTATCACCTCGGCGCGCAGAGCCACGTCCGCGTGAGCTTCGATGTTCCCGAGTACACGGGCGACGTGACGGCTCTCGGAACGGTTCGGCTTCTCGAGGCGATTCGGGAGTCCGGCCTGAAAACGCGTTTTTACAACGCATCCAGCAGCGAAATGTTCGGAAGTTCACCGCCGCCGCAAAACGAGTCGACGCCGTTTCATCCACGCAGTCCGTATGCCGCCGCGAAAGTCTACGCCCACTGGATGACGTCAAATTATCGCGACGGCTATGGCGTCTTCGCGTGCAACGGCATTCTCTTCAATCATGAATCACCGCGACGCGGCGAAACGTTCGTCACACGCAAAGTCACCCGTGCCGCCGCGCGCATCAAGCTCGGTGTTCAGGACAAATTGTTTCTCGGAAACCTCGAGGCCAAACGCGACTGGGGATTCGCCGGCGACTACGTCGAAGCGATGTGGATGATGCTGCAACAGGACGCGCCGGACGACTATGTCATCGCAACCGGAGAGACCCATTCGATCCGCGAACTGCTCGATTGCGCGTTCGCTATTCTCGACCTCGACTGGAAGCGTTACGTCGAAATCGACGCCAGGTACTATCGACCGACTGAAGTCGACGCGCTTCTGGGCGATTCCACAAAAGCCCGAAAGAAGCTGGGCTGGCAACCCAAGGTTCGGTTCACGGAATTAGTCCGGATGATGGTTGAAAGCGACTTGAAGGAAGAAAAAATTCTAAATCGACCATGAGCATTCTCACAGGCAAGCGAATTATCGTCACGGGCGGACGCGGCTTTTTGGGATCCCATCTCATTCCATTGTTGAAAGCCTCGTCGCCCGAATCCATCGTCACGCCGGGCAGTAAGGAATTTGATCTCGTCGAAGCACGCGAGATTGTTCGACTCTACGAGACCTGCCGGCCTCATATCGTCATACACCTCGCGGCGCGAGTGGGTGGGATCGGCGCGAACCGGGCGAATCCCGGAAAGTTTTTCTACGAGAATGCGATGATGGGACTCCAGTTGATGGAGTACGGCCGGCGCTACGGCCTGGAAAAATTCGTCGCACTCGGAACGATCTGTGCGTACCCGAAGTTCACACCGGTACCGTTTAAAGAACAGGATTTGTGGAACGGGTATCCCGAGGAAACGAACGCACCGTACGGCCTCGCAAAAAAGATGATGCTCGTCCAGGCTCAGAGCTATCGCGAACAGTACGGCTTCAACGCCATCTACCTTCTGCCCGTCAATCTCTACGGTCCCAGAGACAACTTCGACCTTGAAACATCACACGTCATTCCCGCGCTGATTCGGAAGTGTGTCACTGCGGTCCGCAACGGAGAATCACGCGTCGTGTTGTGGGGCTCCGGTGAACCAACGCGCGAGTTCCTGTACGTCGAAGACGCAGCGGACGCGATCCAATTGGCAACTGAGCGTTACAACGGCAGCGAACCCGTGAATGTCGGATCCGGTTTTGAGATTCGAATCCGGGATCTCGCCGTGCTCATCGCGAAACTCACCGGGTTCAATGGCGAGCTGGTTTGGGACAAGTCGAAACCGGATGGTCAGCCCCGGCGATGTCTCGACGTCACCAGAGCAGCCGAGCTATTTGGGTTCCGGGCGAAGGTCGCGTTTGAGGAAGGACTGCGGCGTACTATTGAGTGGTACATTCGGTCCGATAGTCATGTCGACTTTCAACAAAAGGTACGCTAACACGAATCCAGCCGCGACAATTCCGAGAATAGTCGCAGCAGCCCATTCGAACTGAGCCTGGCTCATGGTCAGTGCGGCCGCGCCAAGGATGGCGGTCACGACGTACGTGGTAACTGCAGTCTCACGGACCGAAAGCTTGCATCTCCGCATTCGCAGCGCGAAATGATCGGGACTCCCCTTCATAACCGGAATCCCCCTCCTCCAGCGAATGTAGATGACGAACGCCAGGTCGAATAAAGGCACCCCCAGAATCAGAACAGGACTGATGACCGACAAGAGATTGAACCTTGTGTAGCCGGCATTCATCGAAAGCGCAGCCAACATGAAACCAATGAACAGACTGCCGGCGTCGCCGAGGTAGATTCGAGCGGGTTGGAAGTTATGTCTCAAAAAACCAAGGCACGATCCTGCAAGGACGATCGACAGAAATGCCACGGAGTCACGGCCGGCCATGTGATTGGCCATGGCGATCACGATGGCAGCGATCGAAGCAACACCGGAGGCGAGCCCGTCCAGAATATCGATGATGTTGACGGCATTCGTGACAGTCAGTATCCACAGAACCGTCAGAGGTATCGATACGGGAAGGGGTAAGAACTCCAGCTTGATATACGTTCCGGACTTGATCAGCACCAGCGCCGCGACGGTTTGTCCAAGAAGCTTTTGCGGCGGCGTGAGAGCGCCAAAGTCATCGATGAGCCCTACCATCACGATAATGCCGCCCGAAAGCAGCAGCCCTAACGTCTCCTGTTCGAAGTTTGTGAGGACGCCGACCGTCAGTAGAAATGCGGTATACACGGCCAGACCGCCCAGGTACGGCGTGACGCGTTCGTGTTTTTTCAGATTGCCGTCCGGCTTGTCGACGATGCCTAGCTGAAGCGCCGCCTTACGCATGACGGGAGTCCAGTAGATCGCAAAAACAAAACTGAGAGCAAACGCCGCTACGAGCAGCATTCTCGGTATGCCTCCTCCAGGCGCGCCACCGATGTGTCGATGTCAAACTCAGCGACACGCGCTTTCCCACGCGTTCCCATTTTCCGTCTCAACTCGCGGTTGCGGACCAGTTCGATCACGGACTTCGCCATGCCTTCGATGTCGTGAGGCTGATGAAGATATCCGTTGTCTCCATCGATGATGGCTTCGCGTGCGCCATCCACATTCGTCGCGACGATGGGAAGTTCGCTCGCCATTGCTTCTGAAAACACACACGGTAGACCTTCCCACAGTGACGTCAGAACGACAATGTCCAGGTTCCGGTAAACCTCCGGCATGTCGGCCTGCCATCCAAGCAACGTCACGCTTGCACTAATTCCATGTTCGTGGATTCGTGCTTCGATCTCGGGCCGCAGTTCACCATCGCCCGCCATGACAAAATGGGCGCCGTCGTTCTCTTTCAGAACGCGCGCGGCAACATCGATGAAGTCCACTGGCGATTTTTGCGGCTTGAAACACGCGACCATACCCACGATCGTTTTGTTTTCGTCGATGCCCCACTCTTTTAACTTCTTCCGCCGGTCGCCAGGCGCGAGAAACCGCGCAACCGGAATTGCGTCGCGGCACAACACCCATTCGTTGGGTCCGAAGACACGGGCCTTCTCACCTTTCGCGGCGTTGGCGTACGAAACGACGACTGTCTTGGTGGTGATTTTCGTGGTGAGGCGCTCCAGCCAGAGGTACATCATCTTGACCGGCCATCTCTGGTAGTCATTAAAGCCGAAACCATGGACTGTGTGGAATATGACGGGAACACCCGCCAGGCGCGCGGCCCATCGTCCGACAATGCCGGCCTTCGAGCTATGAGTGTGCACCACGTGCGGACGTTCGCGACGAAACAGTTTCCACAGTTGCAGTAAAGAGGTGAAATCTTTGTGAGGACGCACTTCGCGCACAAGAGAGTCCATCCAGAACGTCTGCACGTCCGGGATGGCTCGTGCCCGGTCTACCAGCAGTCCTTCCGGTCCCGTCACTAAACCAAGTTGGTAGTGTTCTCGCGGAAGGCGTTCCAGAGTCATGAGTGTGACTTCCTGGGCTCCGCCCAACTCCAGCTTAGTGATGACGTGGAAGACCTTCTTTTTCAATCGCTGGTACCGCGCACCGTGCGTCAGATTAGAACGAGTGACACAACCAAAGCAATTGCCGTAGATGGCACCATCATTGCTCAAGACCCGTAGCCATTTTTTTGCAATTCAAATGGCAAACAGTCGAAGTGTTCCGAGGGTTGGAACCCGCTGGATTTGGGTTTCAGGACGCCACTCGTCCTGACGCTATACTTACTAACTTATTGAAGCGTATGTCATCGCTTGCACATTACGTTTCATTTTGACTCTAGCGAGGTTTGAACTCACTCCGTGAAGAATATCGTCATTATCGGCGGAGGGCTGGCGGGTCTCAGCGCAGGCCATCATCTTCTTGAATACGAACCTGTTGTTTTTGAAAAAGAGCATGAGATCGGCGGGTTGTGCAGATCGTTTAATCAGGATGGGTTCACTTTTGACTGCACAGGTCATCTGATCCATCTCAAGAACCAGTACACCAAAGATCTCATCGCACGTATTCTACCCGACGCGTTCGATTCGCATGAACGGCGTGCCTCGATATATTCGAAATCCACCGTCACGGATTATCCGTTCCAGGCCAACACGTATGGTCTTCCGGCTGAAGTCGTGAAAGAGTGCATCCTCGGGTTCGTTGAGAGCATGCAGACAAAGTCCGCTAACGGCGCCCTCAATTTCCACGACTGGGTCCTGACGACGTTCGGGACAGGAATCGCGAAACACTTCATGCTTCCTTACAACGAAAAATTCTGGAAGCAGGACTTGCATCAGATCACTTCCGACTGGGTCAGCTGGGCTATCCCCAAACCCACCCTTGACGAAGTTCTCAACGGCGCGCTTGGATTGACGAACAAAGGCATGGGTTACAACCCGCGGTTCATCTACCCTCGATCGGGGGGAATCGATTGCCTTCCGCAAGCCCTGGCAACACCGATCCACAAGCTGTTCGTGAACCGAGGTGTGGAATGGATCGATCCGAAAAAACAGTTCATTCACCTGAGCGACGGCACCGATCAAACTTTCGACTACCTGATTTCGACTCTTCCGATACCTGTGATCTTCAGCATCCTGCGTGACACACCGGACTCCCTTATCCAGGCCGCGCAGAAACTTCAAGCCGTTTCGATTCTGAACATCAACATCGGCGTGGATCGGCCGGACGTCAGCGATCAACACTGGCTTTACTTTCCTGAACCGGAATTTGTGTTTTCACGCATCGGATTCCCGATGAATTTCTCGAAGAGCGTGGTGCCTCCGGGAACGAGTTCGGTCTACATCGAGATCACGCATCCTCGAGGCCAGATGCCGAATGTGGAAGATGCGTTCGAGCAGGCGCTGGCCGGCTTGCAGAAATGCGGGATCCTTAACAAGAGCGATCGCGTGCTAACCCGTCACGTTCTGGATATTCGCTATGCGTACGTCGTTTTCGACGATCACCGCCAGAAGCACATCCAGAATCTGACCGATTACCTCGAGTCGCGCGGCATCTACACGGCGGGACGATACGGCCGATGGGATTACCATTCCATGGAAGACTCCATCCTGAGTGGAAAATCCGCAGCGGATAAAGTTGCAGCCGTGTGTCGTCAATCGCGGACGGTATGAACCTTCAGCCGCGGATTACGGTCGTCACGCCGAGTTACAACCAGGCGCAATTCCTCGAAGAGACGATCCGTTCCGTGGTGATGCAAGGTTATCCCAATCTCGAATACATGGTCATCGATGCCGGATCGAAAGATGGCAGTGTCGACATCATCAAGAAATACGAAAAGTACATTTCATACTGGATCAGCGAGAAGGATCGCGGACCCGCTGACGCCATCAACAAAGGATTCCAGAAAGCGACAGGCTCCATTCTGGCTTACCTGAATTCTGACGATGTGTATCAACCCGGATCGCTTCAGGAAATCGCCTTGGCTTTTGCTTCCGACAAGAAAGCCGACGTGATCTACGGCAACACCTTCTGGACGGATCGCGACGGCAACGTCCTGGCCGAAAAACGGCAGACCCCATTTTCGAAGCTGGGTTATCTGTACGGCGGAGCAGACCTGCAGCAGCCGGCGACGTTCTGGAAACGCGAACTTCACGAACGCGCCGGAGGACTGAATGTGGAGTTTCGCGCAGCGTTCGATATGGATCTATTCTTCCGGTTCGTCGCGCTGGGAGCGAAGTTCAAACACGTCCCGAAATTTCTCGCGACCTACCGCATTCATTCGGGTCAAATATCCGACGTTCTGTGGACCACCGCGCAGAAGGAAGTCCAGATCATCCGCTCAAAGTACGTTCCGTATCCGGTGAGATCCTTTCGCGGCAAGCTTCTCCGAAATGTCGGGCGCATACAACGCATCCTCTGGTACATCCGGCAGGGCGATTTGCCCTGGCTGATCGGCCGGATTCCCGATCGCGTCAAATCCCGCAGCGCGAATGTACCCGCCGGCCCCCGCTCCAAGTGGATTTAAAACGTTCACGGCCGTCCATGGGTTTGTCAAAACACCTATCGTTGGCCTCGTATAACCTGACGATAGTTCTCAATGAAAGTGCTTTGGGTGAAGTCGTGGATTCGGTTCGAACTGGCAGCAGCATAGCCCTTCAGCATGTCCTTGTTCTCCAGCAATCGAACGATGACGTCGGCCAGCTGTTTTTCTCTCGGAGTATGCGGAACACCTGCCTCACGAAGCTGCATATCGAACTCCGGAACAAGCACACCATACCGCCCGTATTCGGGCTCGTTTAACTCGTCATGCCTCGGCGCAGTCGATGGCGCGAGGATTTCCCGCGAGTCGCCCGGAGAATCCGTCGACACGACAGGCAAGCCGCACGACATCGCTTCCAACAGGACCAGGGGAAAGCCTTCGGTGATGGACGGCAGCACGAACAGATGGGCGCGCGCCATGAATTTAAACGGATTCTGTTGCCAGCCGAGGAAGAACACCTCACGTTCAACGCCGAGATCTTTCGCCAAACCTTTTAAGTACCCGTCGAGTTCACCGGTCCCGAGAACGGCAAGCTGACACGGTAACCATTTTCGAGCCTCCGCGAAGGCGCGAATGAGATGCCACTGGCCTTTCTGCAGAGTAAGGCGCCCGGCAGTAATGATCGTCGGAATGTCCGGATTCCATGGAACGGCCGCGGACTCCGACGCTTTTTCACGAACCTCGCAGGTGTTTACCGCATTCTGAATAACGACGACTTTTTTCTCGGGAACGCCGAAATACCCGACCAGCTCTCTCTTGATGGCCTCGCCGACTGCGACAACAGTCGCGCGTTTGTACAGGACCTTCATCAATGCTTCGCTGACGGAGCTTTCGAGCCATTTGCGCGTTCGAGCTATCGCGTTAGGCGCTGCCAACCATTCCAGTCGATTCAGGCTGGAGAGATGATTGTGAACGGTGATGATCGGACGCGGCGAGAACAACGCATTGAGCATGTTCGCTTCGCCCATAAAGCTGACGACGGCATCCGGATTCTCCCGGCGAAGGATCTGTCGAAACATCCGGCAGCGGCGAAGAAAACCGGTGGCTCGGCCGATGAGGGATCGGCGCCGAATCGGCATGTCCAGGGATATCAGACGCCGGCTGATGGGATACCCGGACTTCCTTTCAAAGACGAGCACAGCCACGTCGTCGGTTTCGAGCCCGGATGCGAGATCCGCCAGGACTCGTTCTCCGCCGCCGCCGGAAAGGTGGGGTATCACCAAGAGAATCTTCATCGGAAGAGTTGACACCCTGAGGTGTTCAACACACTCCACACTGTGCTTTCGCTTCTTCAATGATGCGAATCAGACGCATGCGAAAGTCGTCCGCCGTATAGGATGCGAGGCGCTGCCGCCCGCGTGCCGCGACAGTCTGGGTACGCGACGGATCGGTCCAAACAACGGCGATGCCTTCGGCGATCGATTCAACGGACTTTGGATCCACTAGGAACGCGGCGTCGCCGACCTGCTCCCGAATGCCTCGAATATCAGAGGTGATCACCGGACACCCGAATCTCCATGCTTCGAGTACAGGAATGTTGGTCGGCCCGAAGAATGTCGGCATGATCAGCGCCGCTGCCTCCGCATAAAGAGCAGCCATGTCTTCTTCCGGTACGTATCCGAGGTTCACGATCTGACTCGACACGCCACACTCATGCCCAAGTTGCATGACTTCCTTGAAGGCTGCCTGCCGGATCACTCCATCCTTCGAACCGCAAAATACGACCGGCACTTCGATTTGACGCTGGCCCAGGAGTCCCAGCGCTTTCACGATTCTCGCGTGGTTTTTGTGCGGCCAGAACTGCGCCGGGTAGAAAAGGAATCGTTCGGGCAACTTGTGAACCGTCCGAACGCGCTGCCTCTCTTCGGGTGATACTTCCGCAGGCAGGTAGGAAGCGGGAAGGAACGGCAACACTTTTACCTTGTCGGGCGAAGCTCCAAATTCTCCATAGAAGTTGAGTATGTCCTCTTTCCCGATTTCGGAGTCGGCGATCAACGCGTTGGCATGACGCACGGCATTACGGAAGAGGTATTCACGATGCTTCCACACGCCGTTTGCCGATACCTCTGGAAACTCCGGTTGAAGGCGATGCTGAAGGTCGTGAATCGACATGATGTACGGCAATCCTATTTCGAACGACCGCGTTTCCGGATTGGGATAGAAGATCAGTTCAACGCCAAGCCCTTCCAGCCAGCGTTTTTGTTCCGGACGCGATCGCACCATATCGAACTCGGGTTCGCTGTCTTTGTTGCGGAGTCGAGTGAGGACGTCGAAAACGGCGCGGTCAAGTCCCATCCGTGTGAGGGTTCTTTTTGCCGATCTTCTCAAGGATGGAGGTTCGGCGGACTGAACGCGCCAGCCCGGTCTCAGATTCTGTAAGGCGGCGTGCTGAGTCACATCGGTCAAGATGGTGAACTCATCTTTACATCCATCGCTAGTCCACTGCCGCAGCGCATCCAATATGGTAAGGCTGTACTGGTACACGCCTCCAACCGCACTTCGCAGATCGGGAACAATTCCGATGTTCATGGCATGACTCGCATCGGTTTCAGAGTACGAGAGTATACGAGTGCCATGATCGCCGCCACGCCTTTACCACACTACTTCACCGACTTTGCGAACACCGGATGCTTCGCAGCTCCGGCCAGGCCTTCCATCACGAGTTGGTTTGGATCGAGCATCTGACCGCGCTGCATGAGCGGCCACAACGGAATGTTTCCGGTGAAGGCCGCAACCGCAGAGAACGTACTTGGAGGACTCAATATGAAGTCGCACATGGAAAGCTGAACAAAGCTTTCGAACCAGTGACCTCCTTTATTTACGGACCCTGTCGCGAAGTAGCATGGAGGTTGCGCAAACACGGATGCATCCTGCCGTTCATCACTGGCAATGATTACGGCCACTCGCCGGTCGGCGTAAATCTCCAGCAGTTGGCGGATCCACCACTGATAGTCGGATTGGGAAAAATAGAACGCGCCGTCATACCAGTGACGATAATCGGACTGTCGAATAAGAAGGCCTGCCACGATGTCGTGACGCTCGCGAATCGGCGCCAGAAAATCCGTGGCTTGCTTGAGGTGCGGCGTCGTCGGAACAAACAACCGGCTCAATTCCTTCTGCTGTTCCGCAACGAGACGCCAACTGGCAATCTTCCAACCCCGGCAAGTGGTTATTCGAGAACGGTGGATCCGTTCGGCAAACGCGGGCGAATCGAGATCGATTGCCTCTCCGGCTTCGTCATCGAGCGCAATCGATTGCCAATTCGGCAGCCACGTGCCGGCTTTCAACACCACCGACTGCCAACGCCACTCCGTTCGAATTCGCAACCAGGATGGCATTCGGTTCGACGCCTTCGCGACGAGATCAGCCGCATCAAATCGCCTTGGGGGAAAGATACACGTCGGGTTTTCGCTCCAGGTGGCGAAATACCTCGCGAAAGGCCAAAACGCGAGATTGATGATCTCCATTGTTCCGGTTTGCTGCGCCCGGATCCACGCGATCCAATGCGCAAAGCGAATCAACTGGTTGCCAAGCCGGCCACCACCGCCCGTATAAACTATGGAATGATCCGGCCGCCGCGTCGCCGTCATTCACTCGTTCCGATAAATTCCGGCGAGACGGCGACGTAGTTCGCGTAGGCATAGTGCTCCATCCACGAATGGTACGCACGTACTTCCAAAGCTCTCGGAAACAGTTTGGCCAGCACGTAGCCTCGCGGCGAAAGCAGATCGTAAAAGTCCTTCAACGTGACGCCAGCATCGATCGCCGTACCACCGTACTCGAACTGGATCAGCTGAACCGTTTCCGGCTTCAGCTTCTCGCCCAGCCCACGCAGCGCAGGGAGTTCGGCTCCTTCGACATCAAGCTTCAAAACGTTCACTCGATCGATGCGATGAGCGGCCATGTAGTCATCGAGGCGGATCACCGGCACTTCAATTTCTTCTCTCGCCTGCGCCTGAACGGTGGTTCGATTGATCAGAGACGCCTGTGTGCTGCCCGGAGCTTCCGAGTAAAGAATCGCCGTCCCCGGCTGGTCCGCCACGGCAGCGCGCGTTACGTGGACGTTCGGTAGGTCTGCAAAGCTGCTGTTCAGGATGTCGCTGTTGTATTGGGACGGTTCAAATGCGTGGATCTGCAGCCGGCAAGTTGCACGACGCGCTTCTTTCAAAGCGGAACGCGTGTAGGTGCCGACATTCGCACCTACATCAAAGAAGACCAACGCGTTCGATTTCTCAGCAGTCCGGCGATGTATGATCTGCCGGAGCAGCCAGCTTTCGCCGTTGCGCGCAGAGTCCGGATCGTTGTTGTTTTCAACCCTGTGAAAGGCTCTGAGACTGATCGACCTCAATGCCCGGCGCCAGAACGGGGAACGCTCACGTGCCTTCATGTTCGTCGAAAGTGATACAGACCCGTGCCAAAACGACGTTGTGGATCGTAAGCGGTTGTAACGGACCGATCGTAAATGTAGCGCTCTTCCACAAGCTGAAGATCGGCAAAAAGCTTGAGAAGGTAATCGCGCGAAAACGCGCGGTGAGCGTTGAAGTAAATGCGGCACTGGGGATCGACCGGCACGCTGACGTAAAGGTTCCCACCCGGACTGAGAACACGGGCCAGTTCGGATGCAGCCTTTTCGGAACCCAACGCGTCAATAGTGTCGCCATAACGGCCCAGACCGATGTGTTCGATCACGCATAGAGAAGACAGGCTCAGCACCGATCGATCCGCAAAAGGCAGCGCGAGTATCGATCCGCTGACAAAAGTAAATCCGGGCAGGTCGATTTCAACAGGCCGGATGTCGACGAAAGTTATCGGGACAAACTGAGCGATCACTGTCATGGATCGGGCGGACGATCCAACGTCGACGTGGTTGGACGGGCGCCGTTCGGAAATCTTGCGAGCGAACCACGAATCCTGCAGAACATAAATCGGATCGAGCGGAGTCGTCTCGGTTCGGTCGCGCAGGAACGGAGAAAGATTCTTTGCGCTCAAATCAAAAGCGCCGCCATGGTTGAGCCGCCTAAGCCGCCGGTAATCGCCGGCGAAAACTCCAAGCTGAAGCAGTCCACTCATCCAACCGAATCCTAAGCCAAATTCCCGAGAAAGTGTCTGGACGCCGGCTTTGACTGCGCGCACCCAGGTGACTTGTGTGACCCACTGCACCAGCTTCACAACGCTGCAATCATCTCATGAGTGAACAGAAATCAAGCAGGCAACGGCCGACAGGTCCGCTCAAGCTGCGGAAAAGCGGGTCGACACGATCGTGTCCATTATGGTTCACTATCTGCGAATGTCGGGCTCCGAGTTACCGGTTTTTGACATTGCGCCCAGCTCCGCGTGGCGCATGCTGGATGTCCGCGAGCTTTGGTCCTACCGCGAACTGATCTATTTTCTCACCTGGCGCGACATCAAAGTCCGTTACAAGCAAACCGCTATCGGCATTGTATGGGCGCTGCTGCAGCCTGTTGCCATGATGGTCGTGTTCAGTCTGTTCTTTGGACGCCTGGCCGGCGTCAACACCGGCGGAGTTCCATATCCTTTGTTCGCTCTGACCGCGCTGATGCCATGGCAGCTTTTTTCTCGGGCGATCACGGAATCCACGAATAGTCTCGTGACGGACCAACGGCTGATTACCCGAGTGTACTTCCCGCGCATCATCGTGCCGATCGCCACAACCTGCGGCGCGATCGTGGACTTCGTGATTGCGAGCGGCTTGCTGCTTGTCCTGTTGGTTCTTTATGGAATGCCTCTGCGTCCGGAGATGGCGTGGATTCCCATCTTCACAATGCTGTTGGTTATCACGGCGCTTGGGACGGGGTTCTGGCTATCGGCGCTGAATGTCGAATACCGGGACGTGATGTATACCATTCCTTTTCTCAACCAGTTCTGGTTCTTCATCACTCCCGTCGTGTATTCCTCGAATGTCGTGCCGGAACGATGGCGTGCCCTGTACGGGCTGAATCCGATGGTTGGTGTGGTTGAAGGATTCCGCTGGGCGATTCTTGGTTCGGGTAACGGTCCGGACTCGATGGTCTTCGTGAGTGGTGCCGTTGCGCTCGCAATATTCGTCACCGGGATTATCTGGTTCCGGCGCCGCGAACGCACGTTCGTCGACGCGATCGGGTCGGGAGGCCGGTAATGGACGGATTCGCAATCCAGATCGAAGGCCTGAGCAAACAATACACGCTGGGTAAATATCAAAAGTACAAAGCGCTGAGAGACAGCCTCGTCGATCTGTTCAAGCGGAGGAACGCCACTGACGCGGGCCGATTGTTCTGGGCGTTGAAGGACGTCTCCCTGGAGATTCAGCATGGCGAGGTTGTTGGATTGATCGGCAGGAATGGCGCGGGCAAGAGCACACTACTCAAGATCCTTTCACGAATCACCGAACCGACGACAGGTCACGCACGCGTTCGAGGCAGAGTCGGAAGTCTTCTGGAGGTCGGCACAGGTTTTCATCCGGAACTTACCGGCCGCGAGAACATTTATCTCAGCGGCGCCATCCTGGGAATGCGAAAGAAGGAGATCGATCGAAACTTCGATGCGATCGTGGACTTCGCCGAAGTGAGCCGGTTCGTCGACACTCCCGTGAAGCATTATTCGAGCGGCATGTACGTACGCCTCGCATTCGCGGTTGCCGCGCATCTCGAGCCTGAAATCCTGCTGGTGGACGAAGTTCTTGCAGTCGGTGACGCTGCGTTCCAGAAGAAGTGTCTCGGGAAGATGGGGTCGGTCGCCAAAGCGGGACGCACCGTGGTGTTCGTCAGCCACAACATGGGCGCAATTCAAAACCTATGCACGGTGGCGCACCTGCTCTCGGGTGGACGACTTGTGGGATCCGGCCCCGTCCCGGAGATGATCGACAAGTACCTCGTGGAAGCGCGCGAGGCCGAAACGCAGACGCTGGCATCGCGTCAGGATCGCGAGGGAAACGGACGGCTGCGCTTCACAGAATTCTCTCCAACGGCCGTCTCCTGCGGTTCTTCGGCCGAGTTCGTCATCAGGTACTCCGGTGAATCCGTGCCGCTGCGCAACATTCATATCTCGATGGCGTTTTACAACCCCTTCGGCGAAGGCGCGCTGTACTTGAGTAACGACCTTACCGCGCAGCAATTCGATATGATTCCCTCCGAAGGCGCCTTCACTTGCTGCTTCGACAAACTCCCGCTCCTGCCGGGAATGTATACGGTCAATCTTTATTGCACGATTAACGGTGTGATGACGGATTGGGTTCGGGAAGCTGCGCGCGTCGAAGTGGAAGACGGAGACTTTTACGGCAGCGGCAAACTGCCTCCGAAAGGATACGGTTCGGTTGTTGCTTCCCACACCTGGTCGATTCGTTAGGTCTCAATTCTTTCAACCGATCGGACAATCTTCTGCAGACGGATTTCATCAAGAACTTCTCGAGCGAGCCGCCGATACCACGCGCTTGTTTGACTTCTGTCGAAAAAGCGCCGGATCTCATCGACGGCAGCTCGATTCTCGTCGACCTCTAACGGCGGGAGTCCGTCGAAGCTGCTCCGCGCCACGACATCGAACATATCCGTCGTGCTGCAATGCGTTCCGCTGTTATCGCTTCCGATGTTCTGAACAAACGATCGTCCAGGCTGAAGCGTCAGCTTGCCGTTCAGAAATAACGACGCATGCCATCGGATGAACCACGACGAATTGATTCCGCGGATCTGGTCCGTCAACATGCGGACCATGTGATTGCCGCCCGTCTTATCGAATTCACGAAGCAGACCCTGTTTCGTCAGGCGCAGCAGCAATCGACCGCCATCCGTTTCGAGAAGACGCCATCGGTCGCGCCAGGTTCCCCAACCCCAGCAGTCTCCGCCCTTCATGAAGAAGAAATCGGGCAGACCTTCGATGGGATACATGTACGCATGGACCGAGCCAACGCGCTCATCATCGATATAGCAGTCCAGCGCGGCATTCATGTATTTCAGAAAATGCGGCGAGGTGATGAGGTCGTCTTCCAAAACGATGATTCGGTCTGAAGTCTCGAGGATCTCCGTGACACCGCTGATGATCGAACGCGCCAGACCGAAATTCTCGGACCGTTGTACAACCTTCATGGAACGGAAACCCGACGCGTTCGCAATGCAATCCCTTACTTGCCCAACGGTCTCCTCATCGGCGGCCGAACGTGGACCGTCGGAGAAAACAAAAATGTCGCTTTGGGAACTCTCCGGATTGCGCGAAAGGCTCTCCAGTGTTGCCTTCGTGTGCAGCGGGCGATTGAAAACAAACAGAGCGATCGGCGCCGGCGACGTCATAATTCTCCTGGGACCGAATTTAACTTAAGTTGAGAACATCATCCTGTCAATGTGCCGCCGCCCGCCTCCGGCGCAACTCTATTTGATCTGATATAGTCGGCCGTTACATGAGGGAGCATTTCCAGAACAAGCGAGTCTTGATCACGGGCGGACTGGGATTTGTTGGCTCCGCACTGACGCATCGGCTTGTCGAGTTGGGCGGAAAGGTTGTGCTCGTGGACAGCCTTGTTCCGGAGTACGGCGGCAATCCATTCAACGTTGCCGATCTCCAGGACCGCGTGAAGATCAACGTCTCCGACGTTCGCGACGAATACAGCATGCAGTATCTCGTCCGTGACCAGGATTACTTGTTCAACCTGGCCGGTCAGACCAGCCACATGGATTCCATGCGCGATCCTTACACGGATCTCGAAATCAATTGCCGCGCGCAGCTTTCGATTCTCGAGGCATGCCGAAAGTGCAACCCGGATATCAAGATCGTGTTCGCCAGCACGCGCCAACTGTACGGCAAGCCCGACTATTTGCCTGTCGACGAGAATCACCTGCTGCGGCCGGCCGACGTGAACGGCGTCAACAAAATGGCGGGCGAGTGGTTTCACATCCTGTACAACAACGTTTACGGCCTTCGCTCGTGCGCGCTGCGGCTCACGAACACGATCGGGCCGCGCATGAGAGTGAAGGATGCGCGGCAGACATTCCTGGGAATCTGGATTCGCGCCGTGATTGAGGGCCAGCCCTTCGAGGTCTGGGGCGGCGATCAGCTTCGCGATTTTACTTACGTCGACGACGCCGTCGACGCGTTTCTCCTGGCCGCGGTATCCGAGAATGCGAACGGTCAGATCTTCAATCTCGGCGGCGATCGGGTCATCAGCCTGCACGACCTTGCCGAGCTGCTCGTACGTGTCAATGGCGGCGGCCAATTTGTAGTTCGCGACTATCCGCCGGATCGCAAGCCCATCGACATCGGCGATTACTACGCGGACTTCAGCAGGATCGAATCCGCCCTCGGATGGCGGCCCCAAACCCCGTTACCGGAAGCGCTGGAACACTCGCTCGCGTTCTACCGCCTTCACTTGAAGCATTACTTGTGAACACGATCTTACCTGCAGACCCTGGACGAAATTACTTCGCGCACAAAAATGAGATCGACACGGCCGTGAAACGGGTTTTTGAAAGCGGCCGCTACATTCTAGGGGATGAGGTCGCCGCGTTTGAACGTGAATTCGCCGAGTACCTCGGGGTTTCGCACGCTATCGGCGTTGGGAACGGCACCGAAGCCATTCACCTTGCCTTGCGGGCCTGCGGCGTTGGCCCCGGAGATAAGGTCATCACCGTGTCGCATACTGCCGTCGCCACGGTCAGCGCGATCGAAGAAGCAGGAGCCACGCCCGTCTTAGTCGATATCGATCCCGCCACGTTTACGATCGATCCGGCGAGCATTGAACGCGCGCTCGATGAGCACGGAGAGAACGTCACCGCGATCATTCCCGTCCATATTTACGGACACCCGGCGCCGATGCCGGCGATTATCGAGATTGCCGGACGTCGCAAGCTTCTCGTGATCGAAGACTGCGCTCAATCTCACGGCGCAACGTGGCATGGCAGGAAGACAGGTACGTTCGGACATCTCGCGACGTTCAGTTTTTACCCGACCAAGAACCTGGGCGCGCTCGGCGACGGCGGCGCGGTGGTCACAAACGATTCCCGCCTTGCGGAGTCGGTGCGAATGATTCGACAGTACGGTTGGCGAACTCGTTATGTCAGCGAATCGGCCGGATGGAATTCCCGCCTGGATGAGCTTCAGGCCGCGATCCTCCGGGTAAAACTCCAGTACCTCGACGCTGAAAACTCGGAACGACGGCGGATCGCTTCGACGTATAACGAGGCGTTCGGGCAGGCGTCATTGCTGATTCCCGCGTCGAATCCTGAAGCGGCGCACGTGTACCACCAGTACACGGTTCGCTCGAAGAATCGCGACCGTCTGCAGTCGAACCTGCGGCAGTCGGGCATCGTGACCGCTGTTCTCTATCCGCAACCCGTGCACCTCCAGCCCGCCTACCGGGAACGTGTCCCCCACGTGGCGCTTCCGATAACGGAACGCGTTTGCCGGGAAATCCTGAGCCTCCCGATACACCCGCACCTGATGCCGGGCGAAGTGAACCTTATTATTGAAGCCGTTCACGCGGCGCTCGGTTAACATAGGAGGCTGTTGCGGTTCTAAACCGCTGCGTTCCTTGAACTTCCACGCAAAAAGTGGTACTTACAAACGGAAGTCCATCGAACAAGCCTGGAACGGACGGGACAACTTTATGAAACGCACGTTGGCAGTACTGGGGATCATTCTGCTTGGTCTGTTCGCTGCAGACAGTTTCAGCGGCGCACAGCAATCGAGACCGGCGAGGACGGCGACAACAACCTCTCCGAAACCTCAAATACCGAAGGCCGCCACGGCATCCGCAACCCCGGCATTGATGCCGCTGGAATCGCAAAAGGCTCTCATTAAGGACTACTGTTCCGGCTGTCATAACGATACGACGCGCTCGGGCAGCATGACCCTGACGGCACTTGACCTGACGCACGTCGATGAAAACGCGGAGCTCGCTGAAAAGATTATCAAGAAGCTAAGGACCGGTCTGATGCCGCCTGCGATTGCAACTCGCCGTCCGGACCGGGAAACGGCTCTGGCGTTCCTTAAAGTCCTCGAAACCCAACTCGATAAGTCCGCGGCGCTTCACCCGAATCCGGGAACCCGGCCGTTCCAGCGGTTGACTCGTGACGAATATGCACGTTCGGTTCGCGAACTTCTCGGAATCGATGTGGACGTCGACAAGTACCTTCCTGCCGACACTCTCAGCGAGGGCTTGGACAACATCGCGGACACGCAATCCTTCTCGGCGTCCCTGATGGAAGGCTATATTCGCGCCGCCTCTCAAATCAGCCGCGAGGCGCTCGGGGATCCCAACGCAAACGCGTCATCGAACATCTTCAAAGTCAGCCGCACAGCATCGCAATTACGACACGTCGAAGGCGCGCCATTCGGCACGCGTGGCGGGATATCGTTCGTTTTCAACTTCCCGGCCGACGGCGAATACCATTTCCGGGCGCTGCTGCACGGGGATACGGAAGGCACGCTGTTCGGCAATGTGCCCAACGAGCAGCTCGAGATTTCGATTGATGGTGAGCGACTGGCTTTGCTGACAGTCGATCCTACGATGGCGGAAGAAACTTCGGAGAAAGGCCTCAACCTCACGACGGACCGCCTTTCCGTGAAAGCAGGATCGCACCGAGTTTCCGCCGCGTTCGTTCAAGGGCACTCGGAGATCGTCGAAGACATCATCGCTCCGATCGAGCACACCTTGGCCGACATCGATATCGCCGATAACGGCGAAAAGACGACGTACCCGCACCTTCGTGAATTCGAGATCACCGGTCCGTTCAACGTCGCTGGAGTTTCCGACACACCCGTCCGCCGCAGAGTGTTCACCTGCCGGCCCCTGAACCAACCGGAGGAAAAGCCATGCGCCACGAAGATCGTCAGCGATCTCGCACGGCAAGCGTACCGCCGGCCGCTGAACGATGAAGACATGGAAGGTTTGATGAGCTTTTACGAACAGGGGCGGAAGGAAGGTGATTTCGAAGCAGGCATACGAATGGCGATACAGGTCATTCTGACGAGTCCGGATTTTCTGTTGAAGGTCGAAGCTCCACCGGCGACGGCGAAGCCCGGACAGAATTACCGCATCGGCGACGTCGCCCTTGCGTCTCGACTGTCTTACTTCCTTTGGGGCAATCCGCCTGATGACGAACTCATCGCTGCTGCGCGTCAAGGACGCCTGAAAGATCCCATCGTGCTGGAAAAGCAGGTTCGACGGATGCTTGCGGATCCGCGGTCTGAATGGCTTTCGACCAAATTCGCAGGTCAGTGGCTGCAGCTGGCCGACCTGCTGCATTTCCGGCCCGACCCTTTTTACTACCCGCAGTACGACTACAGTCTCGCTACGTCGATGTTGCGCGAAGTCGAACTGTTCTTCGACAGCATCGTTCGCGAAGACCGGAACGTTCTTGATTTGATCACGGCGAACTACACATTCGTCGATGAGCGCCTGTCGCTTCATTACGGAATACAACCTGTTCGCGGCACGCAATTCCGGCGTGTTGAACTCAGGGACGACTATCGGCGCGGCCTCCTGGGCAAAGGAGCCATCCTGGCGCTGACGTCGGTTGCAGACCGCACGTCTCCGGTTCAGCGCGGGAAGTGGGTCATGAGCGTGTTGTTGGGTACGCCTCCTCCGCCGCCTCCTCCTTCTGTGCCGCAACTCGACGAAACGCCCGCCGTGAATTCGGGCAAGCTTCTCACCGTTCGTGAGCGCATGGAAACGCATCGCGCGAATCCGAGCTGCACGTCGTGTCACCGAATGATTGATCCGATCGGCCTCGCGCTCGAGAACTTCGACGTTACCGGCCAATGGAGAACGTGGGACAAAACCTATGCGATCAGTCAGGCCGGAGTTCGAATTCACACTGGAGGTGTTCCGGTGGATTCCACAACTGTTCTGTACGACGGTACGCCGCTGAACGGCCCGGCCAGTCTGCGCGAGGCCATACTGAAGTATTCCGGCGCATTCACGTCGACACTCACGGAGAAGCTGTTCTCATTCGCGATCGGCAGACGCGTCGAGTATTCCGACATGCCGATGATCCGCGCAATTAACCGGGAAGCCGCGAAAAACGACAATCGTTTTTCATCTCTGATTCTAGGGATTGTGAAGAGCCCCGCATTCCAGATGAACAGGGCTCAGGCCGAGCCGAGCACGGCCAGATAGCTGGAGGGACAGATGTTCATAACGAAGAAACACATTCCCCGCCGTACGATCCTTCGCGGCATGGGAGCGGCCATATCGCTGCCTTTGTTGGAATCGATGCTGCCGGCTATGACACCGGCACGCAAAACCGCAGCGGGCAATTCGAGATTGCGCCTGGTTTGTCTCGAGATGGTGCACGGCGCGGCAGGTTGCACTCGATATGGCGAGCAGAAAAACCTGTGGTCGCCCGCAGAGGCGGGACGCAACTTCGACCTCACTGCAAGCAGCCTGCTGCCGCTGGCTGCGTGGAAAGACGACCTGACGATCGTGAGCAACACCGACATGCACGGAGCAGAAGCGTGGGAAACTCATGAGCTCGGCGGTGATCATTTCCGTTCCAGCGCTGTGTTTCTGACGCAGAGCCATCCGAAGCACACGCAGAGCTCCGACGTGCGAGCGGGCATATCCTTCGATCAGATCTATGCCGCACGTTTCGGGCAGGACACGCCGCTGCCCTCGATCCAGCTGTCGATCGAAAGCGTCGACCAGTCCGGCGGCTGCATGTACGGTTACTCCTGCGTGTACACCGACACGATGAGCTGGATTACTCCCACGAAGCCTCTGCCCATGATCCGCGATCCGCGGATGGTGTTCGATCAATTGTTCGGTGTCGGAGGATCGGATCAGGAGCGCGCTCATAACCGGCAAACGAACCGCAGCATTCTGGACTGGGTCACACATCGCGTCACGGCTCTCAAAACCAATCTGGGTCCGGCCGATCGCACGAAACTCGACGAGTACCTCGAAAACGTCCGCGAGATCGAGCGACGCATCACCAGAATCGAACAGCAGAACATGAGCGGAGAAGCGCGCGAGGTGCCGACTGCTCCGATCGGCGTGCCGGAGAACTGGGAAGAACACGTCAAGTTGATGTTCGATCTTCAAATTCTGGCGTTTGTCGGAAACGTCACGCGTATTTCTTCATTCAAGATGAGCCGCGACGTGAACGGACGCGTGTTTCCGCCAAGCGGCGTCACGACCGGATTCCACAATGCGTCGCATCACGGCGAGAACGAGCAGCGCATCACGCAATTCGCCGCGATCAACAAGTTCCACATCAGCACCGTCGCTTATTTTGTCGACAAGCTGAAAAAGACGCGCGAGGCAGATGGAACGCTGCTGGATCAAAGTTTGATTCTGTATGGGTCGCCCATGGGGAATTCGAACCTGCACAATCACAAGCGTGTGCCATTGATCCTCCTCGGCCACGCTGGAGGCAAGCTGAAAGGCGGTCTCCATTACAAGGCCGCGGATGGCACGCCATCCGCGAACATGTTCCTGACGCTGTTGCATCGTATCGGACTCGAGGACGTCGAGAGCTTCGGAGACAGCACCGGAGAACTCGAACTGTAGGCATCGGAGGGTTTTTATGCGAAGTAAAACCATTGCGGCAGTAGGATGCGCCATTCTTTCAACAGCCATCGCAGCCTCAGCGATTCTCGCCGGCGCAGGCGACACACGGGTTGCCGACGCGGCAATGCGGCATGACATCGAAACGGTGCGCGCGTTGATCAGGCAGGCCGCGGACGTGGGATCGGCTCAAGGCGACGGTATGACGGCCCTTCACTGGGCCGCGTTGAATGGCGACAAACCGATGGCCGAATTGCTTCTGAACGCCGGCGCCAACGTCCGCGCCACGACACGGCTCGGCGCCTACACTCCTTTGTTCATGGCCGCAAAGAGCGGCACAGCACCCGTTGTGGACGTACTGCTTAAGGCCGGCGCCAGCGCCAGGACAACGGCTGCCGATGGAATCACTCCGCTCATGATGGCTGCCAGCGCGGGCAGTGCGGATGCCGTCAATCTTCTGGTGAAGGCCGGCGCCGATGTGAATGCCATTGAAACCGAACGCGGACAGACGGCGCTATCCTTCGCCGCCGCGTTCAACCAACCGGATGCCATCAAAGCTCTGATTCAGAGCGGCGCCGACGTCAACAGGAAAAGCAAACCCATGAAGCCGGCGGAACGGCCTCAATTTCCACGGCCACAGCAGCAACAACAACAGGGACAACAAGCTCAGCAAGGGCAGCAGGGACAGCAGGCTCAACAGGGACAACGCGGCCAACAGAGTCAACAACAGCAGGCGCAACAGCCGCAGCAAGGCCAACGCGGTCAACGCGGACAACAGAATCAGGGACAGCAGCAGGGTCAGAATAACGAGCCGCGGTCCGGAGGAAATCCCAGGGGTGAACTGACTCCATTAATGTACGCGGCTCGCCAGGGCAATATCCAGGCGGTGCAGGCACTGGTCGAGGGAGGCGCCAGGCTGAATGAAGTCAGCGGCGACCACAGCACGGCTCTTCTGCTGGCCAGCATCAACGGCAGTTTCGATACTGCCGCCTACCTCGTGGAACGTGGCGCCGATCTCTCGATTGCCAGCATGGATGGAGCGACGCCGTTATATGGCGTCGTCAACACGCAATGGGCACCCAAATCCGACAGCCCTCAACCAACCACGAAGTACGAGAAGATCCATTATCTCGATGTGGTGAAGATGATGTTGGATCGCGGCGGCGATCCGAACGCACGGTTGACGAAAGAGCTCTGGTACACGCAAAACAAAGAAGCCACGAATGACGGCGGAACCACGGCGTTTTGGCGATGCGCCAGCGTCGGCGACATCGATTGTTTGAAACTATTGCTGTCGCGCGGTGCAGACCCATTCATTTCCAACGTGGACGGCGTCAGCGCTTTACTCGTCGCGGCGGGAGCAGGCTTCCACGGCAACAACGAACTGACTGCGCCCGCAGGCCGGATGGCAAGCGTTCGATTTCTCGTCGAGGAACTCCACGTGGATGTCAATGGTGCGGACACGGCACCGGGCAGCGCGCGCGACGACACCATGAATACGGCGCGGGCGGCCGGCGGCTTTACCGCACTGCACGATGCCGCGTCGCGCGGCGACAACGAAATGATTTTGTATCTGGTGTCGAAGGGGGCGAAGGTCGACGCGGTGTCGAAGAACGGAACGACCGTCGCGGATATGGCCAATGGTCCGCGTCAACGCATTCAACCCTACCGCGACACCATTGCGCTCCTGGAACTATTGGGATCGGCCAACAGTCACAAGTGCATTTCCTGTTGATAGCGTCACGGAGCCCGTCGCTGCGCTCCAGGTTCTGAAACACTGCGGCTCGAGCTCGAAATGGTCAGAACCCAGAGCGCAGCGACGGGCTTCGTGACGTCACTGATGTAACCCACCGCCGCGCTGACCTCGCTGACCCGTCGCCGGGGCCGGCCGAACGAACTTCGGATCCAGGATCTTCGCGATGTCATCCTTTGCATCTTCCAGATGCAGGCGAGTCTGACGATTCGCGGCTTTCGGAATGGCCGCTGTAAGGGCCGTACTCAGTGAACGCAGTTCACCACGATAGTAAGCGCGCTGATCATCGTTTACCGGATTTGTACCATTCAATCGATCGTTCAAAAGATCCAGGTACGCGCGCTGCAGATTCCTGCGATAGGGATCGATGTTCACTTGCGCCGCGTCGAGTTCGCTCCAAAGGCCCTTCCGTAAGTCCGCAAGAAAATCGACCGGACGATAGGCCGCGGGACCATCCAGCGCTTCCTGTTCGATCATGCGCTGCAGGCGCGCCGGCTGAAGCAGCGTGTTCAGTATCCGCTGCTGATTGGTCCGCACGCGATTCAGCGCTCCCACAGGCTCGATCCGCCGTAGAACTTCGGTATCCAGCGCGAACTTGGGCGCCTTAAACGCGTTCTCGGTCAGGAATTTCACCGCCTCCATCTGGCGCGCCTTGGGAATGATGTTGAACACCACGCCTTCCTGACCGATGTGTTTCGTTTGCGAATCGAACCCGCCGACGATATTGGCCACGTGATTCATTTCGGTGGCCCACTGCCCCATCAATCGTCCGTGAAGTTCCTCAAGGTCTTTGTAGGGTTCGCCTTCCTTCGTCGAGGTTGCGGAGAGCAGCATCTCGCCAACTCGATTGAGATTCTTCAATCCAAGATTCGTCGACCACACGGCATTGGCATCACCGACGGCCTCGGTCTCTTCTCCCGGATCGGCGCCGGCAGAGCCTTCAGTCGAAAATCGCAGCCATGGTGTCGTGTCCTGAGCGCGGACCCACGAGTTCAGAACGGGCTTTTCTTCGTCGGACGTCTTTGCTGTCGGGATAGGTTTGTAGCCCCACATGGTTGCCCACTTGTCGTAAGGACCGATACCCGGAATGAGGTTCTTGGCTGGGATTCCGTCCTCGGGTTGAGCCACATAATTGAATCGGGAGTAGTCCATGATCGACGGCGTGTGCCCCATCTTCATGATCCAGTCTTTGTCGCGCAACTTCTCCGCGGGATAGGTCGAGCTCGACTTCATGTTGTGTTGGAATCCAAGAGTGTGGCCGACTTCGTGCGCGATAACGTAGGTCAGAAGGTCCGACATCAATTCGTCGGGCACCGGCAGCGTCTTCGCGCGCGGATCGAGAGGGCCGACTTGAATGAAGTACCAATCGCGCACGAGATTCATCACGTTGTGATGCATCTGGATATCCGAGTCGAGAATCTCGCCGGTACGCGGGTCGTGAATGTTGGGGCCGGAAGCGTTCTCCGTGGTCGAGGGAAGCCATCGAATGACCGAATAGCGCGCGTCTTCCGGACTCCATTCGGGATCCTCTTCCGGAGTCGGTGCTTGTTTCGCGATGATGGCATTCTTGAAACCCGCTTCTTCGAACGCAGGTTGCCACGACTCGATCCCTCTCTTCACGGCCTCACGCCATTTCAGCGGGGTCGCGGAATCAATCCAGTACACGATGGGTTTTACGGGTTCCGAGACAGCCGCATTCGGATCTTTCTTTTCCAGACGCCATCGCGTGATGAACCGTCGCTCCGGGGAGCGGTGTTCGTCCTGGCTGTAATCGAGCATGCGGACCGAGAAGTAGCCGACGCGATCGTCGAAAAGCCGGGGCATCATCGGTTTTTCCGGGAGCTTGACCATGCTGTAGTGGAGTACGACCGTCGCGGTACCGCCTCGCATTCCGCCCTGGCCGCGCCCGCCTTCATCCGGCGGTCCACCGCCTCGACCGCCGGCGGTGTCGGTGTTACCGGTGTAGGTTTGGGTGGAGTCCACTTCGATGTTTTCAGGGAACGTGCTGGCTTTTTCGATGAACGAGCGCGTACCGTCCATGCCGCGCGCGCCCAATCGCGTGCGCGCGCTGAACTCCGGAACGTCGGTGGTGAACAAGCGAGTGACATCGATCACCAGTGCGCCGCTTGGCGCGATGGCTTCGATGTCGAACGCCATGATGATGCTGTCGGTGTTGGAGGCATCGACGGCACGGGCGATCGGATCGCCGGCAGTCGCCACGATGTCGTAGGAAATTCCACGCAGCAGAACCTTGTTGTTCAACCGCGTCCATTTCACCACGCGATTACCAAGCGCCTGACCACCATATCCCACGCCGAGCGTGGTTTTCGCGATCTGAGTGACCCAGAGGAATTCCTTGTCGAGCTCCTTCGCCGGTATCTCGTAATACAGCCGCTCTTTGATGCGATGCACGGTAAAGAGACCCGCCTTGGACTTGGCGTCACTCGTAATGACCTGCCCGTACGGACGCGGCTCGCCGGTTGCCTGTTGTCCACCACGGCCGCCACGCTGCGCGTTGGGTTGTTCCTGCCCGGGTGCTCCGGGCTGCTGGCCAAAGGTTGAGAACGTGAGAACAATCACACAAATGACGAAGGCGGTGAGTACGCCGCGCATCATAAAGGTTGGCTCCTGTTGTCGTATTGACCGTTTGGGGTCGGTGGGAAAATATCATAGTGGAAAGGAGAAAAGACATTTCACAGAAAAAGGGAATTTAGAAAATGGACGAGTCCTGCAATGCCAATCCGAAAGTACAAATCTCAAGTTGGACCGTGGCGTCTTGACCGGTGCGGTTCAATCTGAGATTTGTGGTTTTCGGATTGCCAATGCAGGACTCGTCCATTTTCACAATCCGCTATCCGGCCTCTAAGGACGAATGACGGGAACCTGAATGTCCACCGATCCTCCAGCGTCAACCTTGACGACTCGGCCCCGGTCCTCATACCCGCGGATGTAGTCGGGATCCTGATACGCGCCGCTCGGAATGTCTTCCCATGCGAACAGCTTGTACGTTCCGGGAGGAACGTTCGGAAAGTTGAACTTCCCGTACTGATCGGTTGGCGATGAGAAATACACGTCGGGTCTCAATCGGCGGGCTTCGTCGGGAATGAGCGTTGCGAGGACGCCCTGGTAAGGATTCCCTTTCTCATCGACGACTGTGCCCTGCACGCGACCGGCTGCGAACCCGATCTGCAGCTGCAGCATCATTTGTTGATCCCCGTTAATGGTGAATGGCCGGTTCACGGCGTCATCGCCGCCGATTCGGCCGGCCATGACATACGCGCCTTGCGGTAATCCACCGACGCGGACGCGATAATCCATCGGTGAAATATTCTGAAGGGTGAAGGTGCCGTCGTCGGCGACCTGGCCGTTACCGCCACCACCACCGCCGATTCCGATGCCGAAGTCTTCGGCTTGCTGGAGATTGACGCGCAGCTGGCTCATCTTGAAAGTTGAGGGAGGCGTTCCATCGACGAAGATTTTTCCGGGAATCGCAATGCCCGCGCGAAGCGGCACGGTGATGTTATCGAGTCCCGCCCCGCCGACCTCGATTCTCAATCGGCCGGAAGACTGCTGCCCTTCCTGACGCGCGACCGCCGCCAGATTGTACGAACCGGGAACGACATTCGTGATTTCGAATGTCCCATCCTGACGGACGTTCGTCCGGTTCATGCCACCCATCCCGAAACTGCGTCCTCCGTTACCGACTCGTGTCAGCACGACGTTGATCTGTGGACCACCCCCACGGCCGCCGAATGGTCCGCCGCGGCCGGCCGCACCACCTCGACCTGTTGGAGGCGCGGGCGGGTTTGTCGCGTTTTGAGCGGAGACCAGTGGAACGATGACCTGGCCGCGTACCGACACCGTTTGTGTCGGCCGCAACCCGAAGTCGATACCGCGGATTTCGGCGGCAGGCGTCAGCCGCACGGGAGTTGCGGTCTCGGGAGTAATGGTTCCTGGAAAGTAGCTGGGGGCGTACGTTTCTTCGTTTTGAGGAGTGGGCATTTGCATCGGCGCGCCGCCGCCGCCCGGACCGGGTCCGCCCGGCTGGGCGGCGCCTCGCGCACCGCGTCCACCTCCGGCGCGCTGTCCCGCTGCTTGCTGTGTGACGACGGGATTGACCGCAGCGATGATGCCGCGACGCGCTGTCGCGCTGATGTAATACTCACCCGGCGACAGCCAGTAAATCCTGTACTCGCCAAGATCGTTGGTCGGCGACGATTGCCCGGTCGGACTCAGAACGCGCCGTCCCTGCTGATACGTGTACGTCTGCGCCTGGACCTGAACTCCGGCGAGCGGTTCGCCGTCTTCATTGAACACTCTTCCCGAAATCGACCCGGCAGAAACCATCTGAAAATCGATATTCGTCAGCCGCTGTCCCGGGTTCAGGGTGATGATCGTGCCGGGCCCGCTGAAGGAACGCTGTCCAAACTCTTGCCGGATATACCCGTCGCGATCGGCGGAAACTCGATATTGGCCCGGATCGACGCCGTTGAACGTAAATCGTCCGCTGTCATCCGTAACCGCCTGCGTATTGACCGCGCCCATCACGGACTGGAGCTGAAGTTCAATCTGAGGACCGATTCCCGCCAGACCGCCAATGTTGCTCACGGCATCGCTGATCGCCGCTGCCCGCGCAGCGGCTTGATCGGCCTGCACCCCCTGCTGGGGTGGAGCCTGATTCTGCCGCCGAAGCGAAATACGTGCCCGCTTCAGGGGCTGACCGGCGCCGGCCTTGAAAACGGTGCCTTGAATGACGCCTTTCGGATCGGTGGACTGCGTGGACGCCGGCGTGCTCTGAGGCCGGGTCTGCGCGGCTGAGACGGCCGTCACGGCGAGGACGGCGAAGATCAAAGTGAACCGGTGGTTTGTCATCTGTCTAAGCATACGTCGGGTTAGGAACCGCGGTTACGCGGATGGTTGGCAATGGTTATAATCACCGGCGTGAAATATCTGGCGATTACCCTGATCATTCTCTTCACATCGGGCTGCAGCGAATCGCCGGCATCCAAGCCTGCACCATCTTCACCGATCGTTCAAGCGAAGCCGGCGGATGAAAACGCAGTGATCCGTATACTCGACGAAGCCAATCAGGCACAAGCCGCATATATGAAGCGGCATCGCCGCTACGCTTTGACGTACGAAGAGTTGATAGAGTCACACTTCATGCAGCAAGAACCGGTTCCGGATGCCACCGGTTACGAAATAAAGTTGCGGCCCGCGGCAGACGCAGGATCGTATCGAATTGTAGCGGCTCCGACGAATCCATCTCCTCAGAACCGATATTTCTTCACCGACAAGACCGGCATTATCCGCGCCGAACAAGGGAAAGAGGCGAACGCGGATAGTCCGCAAATCTCAAAGTAGCGGAACTTTCGCACGACGCCATCCGTAACTTTTCACGTCCCCGACGGTTTTTCTGAGTAGCGTAGCAGTCACTCTCGTATGCCATCCGAACCTATATTTGAGACATCTCTAACCAAATATGCGAACCATCATTCGTGCTGTCGTGATTCTGTTCATGCTCACACCCGCTTTGGCCGTGGCGCAGGGCCGGCCGGACTTCATTATCAGCCGAAGTGCCAAGCCTCCAGTCATTGACGGATCTCTGGAGGACGCCGCATGGAACATCGAACCCCTGCCGACCGGCGATTGGCTGTCTTACGATCCACTCTACGGTCAGAAGCAAGCGCAGCGCACGGAGGTCCGAGCCACATACGACGACCGGTATCTCTATTTCGCATTTCATTGCTTCGATTCCGAGCCCGACAGAATTCGCACGACCATTTCTCGACGCGACAACATTTTCAGCGACGACTGGGTCGGCTTGAGCCTCGACACGAACGGCAACGGTCAGACGTCCTACCACATGATGGTCAATCCGAGCGGGATCCAAATGGACGCTCTCAATTCCACCGCCACGGGAGAAAGCTGGGAAGCCGACTGGATCTGGGACAGTGCCGGCCGCCTTACGGACGACGGATACATCGTCGAAATCCGGCTGCCGTTGCAGAGCATACGATTCAAGGGCGGCGAGGAAGTCCGGATGGGTATTTTGTTCTGGCGGCGCATCAGCCGTCTTGGCGTCTCCGCGGCGTGGCCCGACATTCCTCCCGGACAGTGGGTCTTCAATCGCCACGCTCATCTGATTTACAAAGATCTGAAGCAACCTCCGCTGATCGAGGTTCTGCCGAGCTCGACGTACTCCGTGAATCAAAGCCGCAAGCCTGACCATACCTGGGATTCATGGAACGGAAAGGCGGACGCGGGCCTCAGCGTCAAATACGGGCTCACATCGTCCGTCACGCTGGACGCCACGATCAATCCGGATTTCAGCCAGGTCGAGAGCGATGCGTTTCAGGTTCAGGTCAACCAGCGTTTTCCCATTTACTTCTCCGAAAAACGCCCGTTCTTCATGGAAGGGATGGGACTCTTCAATCTTGCGGGAAGCGGGAACGGCGACGGAAACATGATCGCATCCGTTCACACCCGGCGTATCGTCAATCCGCTGTGGGGCTCGAAAATAACCGGTTCCGCGGGCAAAGCGACATTCGGAGTGTTGAGCGCCGACGATGAGAGTCCGGAAGACATCGGGGACCGCGGCGATATCGTTAAAGACCGAAAGAAGCTCTTCACCGTCGGGCGAGCCATCTATGGAATCGGTGAATCGAATTACATCGGCGCAATCGTCAGCAATACCGAACACTTCGGCCGTTCGAATCGCGTCGGGGGCGGCGATCTGTCGATTCGATTTAAGAAGAAGCAGCAGGTCAGCGCCATGCTGCTCTCTTCGTCAACCGCAGTGAACGGCGACGCGCCGGGTTCGTCCGACGGTTTCGCCAGTCAGTTTTCCTACAGCTACAGCAGCCGCAGTTTCAACGTGTCGAGTCAAACCGAACACTACGACAAGGGATTTCAGAGCGACACGTCGTTCTACAATCGCACCGGATTCACGACCAACTGGACGTATGCCGATTACAACTGGTATCCCGAAAACAGCAACTCATGGGTGAAACGCTACAACGCCTTTTACTGGAACCGTGCCGGACGCGACCGCATTCAAAACGGCAATGAGGCCTTTCATCTTGTGGCGTTCCGGATGAATTTCACGCGTCAAGGATATCTGCGCATCGATCGCGGAGTGGGCCATGAGCCTTGGGCGGGTCGTGAGTTCAAAGACGGAAATTTTCGCATGCAGGGTGGAATTCTAGCGATGCGCTGGCTGAATCTTAACGGCAACTTCAGATACGGCTGGTCTACGTTTTACGATCCGCAAAACCCTTACCTCGGCCACTCGACCTCGGGCAATTTAAACGTCACGCTGCAACCCAATTCCAGACTGAACCAAAGCATCGGTGTAAACGCGATCAACTTCAATCGCGCGTCGACGGGAGAGCGCGTTTACGACGTTCGCATCCTCAATCTTCGAAGCACGTACCAGTTCAACAAACACTTCTTCCTGCGCGCCATCGAGCAGTACGACAGCTCGCGGCGTCGCATCCTCACCGACTATCTCGCGTCGTACGAATTGGTGCCGGGGTCCGTGATGCACGCGGGATACGGATCGCTGATCGAAAAACAGGCGGGTGCCACATACATGACGGTCAGCCGCGGATTATTTTTTAAGGCGTCCTACCTTCACCGATTCTAGACAGGACCACTTTTGACCTAAGCACGTCTAAGAATGTGGTCACCGATTCAAATGCTCAAGGAGATGAATTCGATGAAGACTGCGAAGGCTAAGTCATCCTCAGTCCCAGCCAATCCACAACCTGTCTGGTGTCATCGCTGCTGCATTCGGATCGCGCCCTACGATCTGAGAACTGTTTTTCACGGCAAGGATTACCATCGCGACTGCTTCGTCAAGCTCTCCCACGAAACCGACAAACCCCGCAAGAATTAAAGCTTGAAAAGTGACGTCCACAAAGCCCGCCGCCGCGCGACCGGGCTGCGACAGTTTTGTTTCGACGAGACGTTGCTTCAGTGTTCGCGCCACCATTTCTCGACGGCGCGATAGCCGACGAGGAATCTGGCCTTCAGGTCATACGGGGTCACAACCGCGAGAACTCGCGAGCCGGGCAGAAAATAGGGCGCGAGCCCGGAGGTCCGGACCCGTTCCGATTGGATATCGAAGGCGGTCAGTCCCAGCAGAAGAACGGAAACAAACACCCATCCGCGAATAAATCCGAACGCGGCGCCGAGGAGACGGTCAAACCACTGGAGTTTTGCGAACTTCATGAATCTCGCCGCGAGCCATGTCGCGACGGCGCCGATCACCAGCACCAAAATGAAGATCGTCGAGAACGAAAAGAACAGAGCAAGATTTTCAGTCCTCACCACATCCTTAAAAAGGAAAGCGGTCCTCTGGTAAAACCACGCCGAAATCAGAATGGCAAGAACGATCGTCGCCAGGCCGAGGATCTCGCGCATGAATCCTTTCATCGCGCTTCGAGCGATGCACCAGGCCATGATGAGGACGATCGCGAGATCAATCAGCGAAAAATGCATACGTCACACCAGGTCGCGTCCGGTCAGGATCCGCAGCGCTTCCCGATATTTCGAACTGGTTGCGTTGACGACATCATGCGGCAGTTCCGGAGCCGGCGGCTGCTTATTCCAACCGATGCGTTCGAGATAGTCACGCACAAACTGTTTGTCGAACGACGGCTGAGGCTTACCCGGCGAGTACCGATCGGCGGGCCAGAAGCGTGACGAATCCGGTGTCAACATCTCATCGACGATCGTGATCTGACCGTCGATCATCCCGAATTCGAATTTCGTGTCGCAGATGATTATTCCGTGGCTTGACGCATAATCGACGGCCCGGCTGTAAATGCCAAGCGTGAGTTCCTTCAAACGGCGGATGTTGTCCACGCCGATAATGGCGCCGGCCTGATCTTCCGAAATGTTCTCGTCGTGACCGGTTTCGGCTTTTGTCGCCGGTGTGAAGAGCGGCTCGGGCAGACGATCCGAATCGCGCAGTCCGGCGGGTAGTTGGATTCCGCACACGACGCCCGTCTTGTTGTAGTCCTTCAAGCCGGAGCCGGTCAGAAATCCGCGCGCGACGCATTCGACCGGAAACACTTTGGCTTTCCGGACGAGCATGGACCGTCCCGCGATGTGATCGCGAAACTGCCGGACCGAGCCCGGATAATCTTCAACGGCTGTCGAAACGACGTGATTGGGAACGAACGTCTTGAAATGGTCGAACCAAAAGGCGGACATCTGCGTCAGAACCTTGCCTTTGTCCGGAATCGGCGTCGGCAGGACGACGTCGAAGGCCGAGAGCCGGTCTGTCGCGACAATCAGGAAGTGTTCACCGAGATCGTAAATATCGCGAACCTTTCCGCGGCCATGGAGTTTCAGGCCGGGCAGGTTTGTCTGCATGATTTGTGGGCTTGTTGTCATTAATTTAATCTCACGGAAACGATTTTGGAGATACCGGGCTCCTCCATGGTAACGCCATAAAGAGCGGAGGCGGTCTCCATCGTCCGTTTGCTGTGCGTGATGACAATGAACTGGGTCGTCGAACTCATCGAACGAACCATACTAGCGAATCGATCCACATTTGCATCATCCAACGGCGCGTCGACTTCGTCCAGCACGCAAAACGGACTCGGCTTGTAGCGGAACAGCGCAATCAACAGAGCCAGAGCAGTCAACGCCTTTTCGCCACCTGAAAGCAATAACACATTCTGCAGTTTCTTGCCGGGTGGTTGCGCGACGATCTCAACCCCCGCGTCCGACTCCGCGGCTTCCTGCATCAAACGCAACTCGCCGTGGCCGCCACCGAAGAGAGATACGAAAGCGTCTTTGAACGCGGCGTTGATGGCTTCGAAAGCATCTTTGAACTGTTTCCGGCAGACCAGGTCGATCTCGTCAATCGCCTGAGTGGTGTCTCGAATCGAATCCAGCAGATCCTGACGCTGCGCCGTGAGAAACTGAAATCGCTCTTCAGCTTCCTGATGTTCTTCAACGGCCATCATATTCACGGCGCCCATGGATTCGACCTTGTCTTTCAACTCGCGGTACTCGTTCTCCTGAAGGTCGAGCTGTTCGGGAGGCAGCGACGTGAAGCAGGTAATGCAAATCGACTCGATCGTCTCATTGAGCTCGCTGAGGCAGAGACTCGAGAGGTGCTTCAAATCCGAGTCAACCTGCGCTTTTTCAATTTCCAGCTCGTTGTGACGATCTTTCCAGGAGTCCAGCCGGGCCCGGGCCTCGTCCCATCGCGTTTCCGTCTCGCGTAGCTCCTGACGGAGTTCCTCGAAACGGTTTGCCGCCTCCGTGATCGACACTTCGAGCGACTGACGCTCCCGATCGAGCTCGAATCGCGTCTCTTCGAGGTTGCGTATCATGGCCTGGGTCTGGTCCTGCTGCTCCTCGGCCTGCTGGATTTGACGTTCCGCCCGCTTCGACCGGTCTTCGAGCTCGTCCGCTTGATGCCGGAGCACAGTGAGCTCACGCAACACTGACGATCGCCGCTCATCGAGAACGGCTATTTGCGACTGAAGCTCGGCAACATCACGACGAAGATTATCGCTTTCGACTCGGAGCTCTTCAGCTTTCTGCAAACGAGTCCGAATATCCTCTTCGACAATGCGCTTCTCACCGGAAATACCGGCGAGATCGATCTCCGCCTGAACGAGTGAAGCTTCAGTCGATCGCCGCTCTTCTTCGAACCTTGCGATTTCCGACCTCACAACCCGTCGCCGCTGTTCGACCCGATCGAATTCCGCGCTGAGCTCGCGAACGCGATGATCGGCACTGAGAATCGCCTTCTCCAACTCCTGAAGGTCGGCGAGTTGGCGCGCTCTAAGCGCTTCATGCTCGCGGACAAGATCATCGAGCTTTGCCGCATCGTTCTGGCGAGCGGCGGCTTCTTTCACCGCGAGATCCATTTTTCGATCGAGCTCCCGAATCTCACGCTTCAGCGAGAGCGGTCCATGAGCGTCGTGTTCGCCCCAGCCGATCACATGGCCGCGCACGATTTCGCCAGATCGCGCGACAAACTTGCAGTGTGGGTACTGGTGCCCCAGTTCCCAGGCCCTTTCGGCGTTATCGACGATGTAGGCGTCCCGGATGCAGTTGCTGAAGTGTTGAACACGCTCATCGAACCGGACCACGCTGGCTAACGGCAGCGTGCCATGGATCGGCTCGGGCAGCGTTGGCGTTGTGCTTCCATTCAGGACGAGACAATTCAGCCGTCCTTTGGTCACATCCTTGACGACCGCCAGCGCTCGGCCGGCGTCCTCTCGATTGTGGACCACCACGTACTGGAGCTCGAATTTCAGAAAATCCTCGACGATCGACTCGTATTCCGAATCGACTTCGACGAAGTCCGCGAGGATTCCCAAGGGCGACCAGTCCGTGCTTCGAACGTGATTGAAGAATTGTTGAACGGATTCGGTGCTGTATGCGCGTTGCACCGCCAATTCTCCGATGGTCTTCAATCGCTGGCGGATCGCTTCCTCCTGGCTCCGCGCATCCGCGCTCAAGGCGACAGCTTCCAAGAGATCCTTCTTCAAGCCGGCCAGTTCATTATCGGTGACGCCGAGTTCACCTTTGAGCTGCGTGAATCCCGCGCGGTGTCCGGAATGCTCGTCTTTTGCGGCATTCAGCAGGTGCTCGACTTCGGAACTCTGTTCGGCGGCTTCCGACTCCTCGTGATCGAGACGTGTGAGCTGAGCGATGATCCTGCCGATCGTTTCCTTCCGGCTTTGAATCTCGTTGTTCAATCTCGCTTCGCGTCCAACGATGTCGAACTGCCGGCGGCGTGATTCGTCGATCGCGTGTTCCTCCGCGCTCCTCTTTTCCGCCAATTCCATTGTTCGCGTTTTGCCCTGATGGAAAACCTGCTCGATCTCCGATCTGGCGTGCTCGATTTCCATTTGCTGCGCAGCCTTCGACTGTTGATCGGCGAGGTTGCGATCGAGGTCCGCCAGCGCTTTGGCGCGTTCATCGCCGAGCGCATTTTTGCGATCGGCAAGTGTTTCGATTTGATCGCGAAGGCGCTCGATCCGCTGCGCGGCTTTTTCGTGTTCGAGTTCGACTTCGGAATGGCGCCGGCGTTTTTCCTGCAGCGAATGGTCCTGGTTGTCGACATCCGTGCGGCGCTGATGAACGAGTCCGTTCAAGCGCTCGATGTCGGACTCGAGTTGCCTGCCTTCGCCGTCGATGGATCCGAGGCCGGCATCGACAAGCTCCTGTTGATCGATGAGCATTTCGGCGCGTGTCGAAAAGACGGCACCGAGCAGTTGCTTCATTCGTTTGCGGAGTTCGATGTACCGCCGCGCTTTCCCGGCCTGGCGTTTCAGCGCGTTTCGCTGGCGGTCGACTTCGGCCAGGATGTCGCTCACGCGGGAAAGATTCTGTCGCGCCGCTTCGAGCCGTGATTCCGCCAGCTTGCGTTTGGCTTTGAACCTGGTGTTGCCGGCGGCTTCTTCGATGATCGCGCGCCGATCGGAAGGTTTAGCCGTCAGCAGTTGACCGACCCGGCCCTGTTCGATGATGGCGTAGCTGTTCGGTCCCAGGCCGGTTCCCAGGAAAATGTCCTGAATATCCCGAAGGCGGCAGGGTTTTCCATCGAGCATGTAGACGCTCTCGCCGGACCGGTACAAGCGTCGCTGAACGACAATCTCACGGGGTTCGTGGTGGTGGTTCCCGTTCCCGTTGCCATTTCCGTTTCCATTGCCGTTACCGTTGCCGTTGGCGGATTCGGCTAGCGTGATCGTGACTTCGGCCATCCCCATTGCTGCCCGATTCCGGGAACCGTTGAAGATGACGTCTTCCATCTTTTCTCCGCGCAGAGATTTCGCGCTCTGCTCGCCGAGAACCCAGGCGATGGCGTCCGAAACGTTGCTCTTTCCGCAACCGTTGGGACCCACAATGGCAGTGACGCCGGAGTCGTTGACCGAAATTTCGCCCTTCTCGGAGAAAGACTTGAACCCAATTAATTCGATACGACGTAATTTCAACACGGGTGTGTTCTTTCTTCCCGTCGCTGCTGCTCCGGGTATGGTTTGTGTACGGCGTCTAGCTTGGAATTGCTGCCAGACAGATTGGGTCCCTTGATATTGAAAAACACGTACAATAGCCCCCGATGAAGATTTCCGCGAAAGACGAATATGCGTGCTCGGCCGTCCTGGAACTTGCGCTCAACTACACGGCCGACGCGCCCGTTCGCGTTCAGGACATTGCTGAGAGGCATGGTATTCCCCTCAAGTTTCTGTTTCAAATTATGCAGATCCTGAAGCGCGTGGATATTGTGCGCAGCAAGCGCGGAACGGAGGGTGGATACGTATTGGCGCGGTCGCCGAAGCAGATCACGGTGGGTGATGTCATTCGAAGCGTCAGCGGTCCGTTTGTTCAGCTTTCCTGTCTGGATTCCGGCAACTTTGAGGAAGTGTGCGATCGCGAGGCGACATGCCACTTCAAATCGATCTGGTGGGATCTCGATCGCGCGATTGCCTCCGTCCTGAACAACGTCAACTTCGAAGACCTCGCCGAACGCGCGCGGGCAAGCCGGCAGCGCCAGGTGATGTACCACATTTAGTGACTCGCTCGATTCTGCACGTGGACATGGACGCGTTCTATGCGTCCGTCGAACAACTCGACAATCCGGCATTTCGGGGAAAACCCGTGATTGTAGGTGCCGATCCGAAAGGCGGCGCCGGAAGAGGCGTCGTCGCGGCGTGTTCGTACGAGGCACGGAAATTCGGAGTCCATTCCGCATTGCCGATCAGCCGCGCGTGGAAATTGTGTCCGGAAGGGGTGTATGTCCGGCCGCGGATGTCGCGCTACGTTGAAATGTCCCAGCAGGTGATGGACGTTTTTCACCAGATCACCGATCTCGTCGAACCGCTCAGCATCGACGAAGCATTTCTGGACGTCACGGGTTCGATCGCACTCCATGGACCGGCAGTCGGAATCGCAACCAGGATTAAAACGATGATTCGGGAAAAGACGCGGCTCTCCGCTTCCGTCGGCGTCGCCCCGAATAAGTTTCTAGCGAAGATCGCGTCGGATTTACAAAAACCCGATGGGTTGGTCGTCGTGAGCGAATCGCAGATCGCCGAATTCCTGCGCCCGCTCCCTGTGTCCCGACTCTGGGGAGTCGGTCCCAAGACAGAACTGCGGCTCAGGCCCATGGGCCTCAAGACCATTGGCGATGTTGCCGCTATGCCTCGCGATGTGCTCGTCGGCAGGCTGGGAAACCTGGGTGAACACCTTCACCAACTTTCTCACGGCCACGATGATCGGCCGGTCATTGCGAATTGGGAACCGAAGTCGATCAGCAACGAAACGACTTTTGACATCGACACCAATGACCGCGATCTGCTCGTCCGAACGATTCACGGGCTTGCCGACGAAGTGGGCCGCCGGCTGCGTGCCGAGAACTTCCGCGCGCGCCGGGTGACGTTGAAACTGCGTTATGAAAACTTTTCAACGCACACGAAGCAGACGTCGCTTGAACGTCCAACGCAGTCGGATGAGGAGATCGGTGCGGTGGCCATTGCGTTGTTCAATCAATTCCCGCTCAACCGGAAGATCCGGCTCATCGGCGTGGGATCCGCAGAGCTGGTCCATGAAGTCGCCGATTCAACCCAGCTGGGCCTCTTCGCCGCCGCGCCGCGGAAGGACGAGACCCTCGGCCACAGCGTCGACCAAATCCGAGAGAAATTCGGTCGAGCGGCTTTAAAGCGCGGCTCCCAACTCCTGGACGATTAAGCGATAATGTGGGCCGGAGAGACGTCATGAATCTGCTTTTGACGCTGCTGCTCGCTGTCCTTCCACAGGAAGACCCGGTCACATTGCAGGCCGTCTTCGACACCTCCGCGGGACAATTCATCCTGGAGTTCTATCCGAACGAGGCGCCAAACCATGTGCGGAAGTTCATCGAGTTGGCACGACAGGGTTTCTACAACGGGACGACTTTTCACAGCGTCGTTGCGCATGGAATTGTCCAGGGCGGTGATCCGGAAACCAGGAACCCGCAGTCCAAAGCGAAGTATGGAACCGGTGGATTCAACCTCGGGCTGAAGCCGGAAATCAGCAAGCTTCCATTCTCCCAGGGCACGGTCGTCGCGACGGTTTTGCCGGGCGAACCCAACAGCTGCGGGTCCCAATTCTTCATCTGCGTGACCGATCAGTTGCAGTTCACCGGCCAATTCACCGCTTTCGCGCACGTGGTCGTGGGCATCGAAGTCGTCGACAAGATTTCCACGACGCCGGCCGACGATAAACAGATCGCCAGGGATCGCGTCGAGATTCACAGCATCACCGTCAGAAAGATTCCTCCACCGACGCCGCCGCCTTTCACGACGGAAACGGCCGAGGAGCTCGCCCAGTTTCGAGTCGTGATGGAAACGTCGAAAGGCAGCATCGTCATCGAACCGATACCCGACAAAGCTCCCGAGCACGTCCGGCATTTTCTGCGGCTGACGTCGGTTGGAGCCTACGACAAAACAGCGTTTCACCGGATCGCACCGGGGTTCGTGATTCAGGCCGGAGATCTCAATACTCGAAAAGAGCCGATGCCCCAGGCTGCCCAGAAATACGTCGTTAACATCAAGGCGGAGATCAACGACGTCAAGCATAAGGCCGGCATTATTTCGATGGCGCGGGGTGACGCGATCGACAGCGCCCTGACGTCATTCTTTATTGTTCTTGCGGATCAGCCGGCGCTGGACGGTACTTACACGGTTTTCGCAAGAGTCGTCGAAGGAATGGACGTCGTGGAGAAGATCGCGGCCGTACCGCAGGAGAACGAACGGCCTGTGGAGCGCGTCGACATTTATTCGATGAAGGTGGAACGCAAGAAATAATTGCGTCCCTCGCGGAAATTGGGAATCGCGAAATCCGCGCCGGCTTCTCGCAATTGGTCCACGGAATAGTGCCCGGTCGCGACGCCAACGGTTCGGTAACCGGCATTGCGGCCGGCTTCGATGTCGAGAGGGGTGTCGCCGATGACAAAAACGTCGTGACTCTCGATGACGCGGCCATGATGGCGCGCGGCTTTTTCAACGGCCCGCCGAACCAATCCAGGACGATCCTCGGCATCCGATCCGTATCCGCCGAATCCGAAATAACGATTCAAATCTCCACGACGCAGCTTGATGCGTGCGCCGCTCTCCACGTTTCCGGTGGCCAGTCCCAAAAGGACGTCGTGGCGGTGATGCAGATGGTGAAGAATTTCGAGAATACCGGGCAGGACGTGATACGCGTCCGACCGGTCCACTTCATCGCTCAGGAAACCCACGTAACTTTCCAGAACAGTGACGATTAAAGCGTCATTCACGCTTTGACCCGGCATGTTTTTCTGGAAGATTTCCCGGACGATGGCAGGATCGGTTTTGCCGTGAGGGGCGACGTCATTCATCGCGTTTTCGACGTCAAAAAGGTCGCGAAAAGCGCGATTCAGAGCCCGGAGTCCGGCCCCCCCGGTGAGAATTAACGTCGCATCGACGTCGAAGAGTAGCAGCTTCATGCGCGCCATTGTACGTCGAGTGGCAGCGCGAAGCTGTCGATCTTGCCGCGGCTACGCGAAAACCAGCTCGCCTTCCGGCTCGAGAACTTCCTGAGCTTCCACCACGGGCATTTCGAGTTCGAAGTCACAGCTCGGTTCGAGGCACACCAAACCGTTTGAAAGAATTGAATAGGCCATCTCGTTGTCGGTTCCGCAGCCTGGGCAAATCATATTCGCACCTCCCGTTTCCGACGTGCAGTTGAAGTGCCAAATGTCGCGCTCGTATCGACGCCCCGCAGGAAGAAACGATTACTGTGGATTTCCGATGTGATTTATCCTCTCTATCTTGGTACCGAGGAGAAACTCGCGAAAGATTCTGTTTCGAATTGTTCCTCCGTCCCAAATCTCTAATCTCAATTTCCCGGAGACGGATTTGGTTGAGACCTCGCTAATCACATTGGAGAAATTGCGGGCGTTGTCCGATCGCACTCAGACGCTCATCACGGCGGACGCGCCGCTGTTCGGAAGCGTCATGCTGCTCAACGGCCGGGTGCTCGATAAGGGTTCGGCTGTCGAACCGGCGAAGATCGGACACACGAACGGGTTTCCGCCACCCGATCAGATCGTTGCCGAAGCATCCCGATTTTGGATCCTCCTGCCCAATGGAATCCGCGAACGCAAGAGTCGAGAACAAATGGCTACGATGCTCGGAGAGACTTGAGCGGTTCGATGGCGTTCAGCCGAACTCAACGCATCAAAACCTATTTCCTGGGTTGGATCGGCTTTGTTTTCATTCATCTCATCGGCCGAACCATGCGATGGGAGTCCGTCGGCGACGGCTACCTTGATGAGATTCTCAATTCGGGTCAGCGGGCGATATTCACGTTCTGGCACGGCAGGATTTTTCCCGCGACCTACTACTGGCGAAACCGCGGAATCGTTGTCATGACCAGCATGAATCTGGACGGCGAAGCGATCGCGCAGTGCATCCAACGATTCGGCTACGGCGCCGCCCGCGGATCGAGTTCGCGAGGTGGCCTTCGGGCCCTGGCGGAGATGATCCGATTCGTGCGCGACGGCCGTCATACGGCGTTCACGATCGACGGTCCTCGCGGACCGCGTTACATCGCCAAACAAGGCCCGGTGTTGCTGGCACGGAAAACCGGCGCCGCCATCTTCTGCTTCCACATCTCCATGCAGCGGAGGATTCAACTTCGCAGCTGGGACCTGTTCCAGATCCCGCTTCCGTTTACTCGCGCGATTGTTTTGAAGGCACCGCCGATCTGGGTGACTTCGGATGCGTCCGAAGAGCAGGTTCGTCTTATTCATGATGAAATGCAGCGGACTCTCGACGATTTGCGCGAAAAGGGTGATGCCTGGAACTGGTAAGATCTCGCCAGCTTGTTGAAACCGATTTGCAAGCCGTTGTATGCTTACATGACTATTTTGATCGACTTGGGTTAAGGGCATGAATTTCAGAGACATACTTTCGCAGGTCAAGAAGGAAATACGAGAAGTTACCGTTCACGAAGTGAATGACGCCATCAAGAACCGCAACGACTTCGTCCTGCTCGACGTCCGGGAAAAAGACGAATGGGATGAGGGCCATCTTCCCGGCGCCAACCTGCTGCCTCGCGGCTTCCTGGAAGTGAAAGTCGAAAAGACAATCGCCGAGAAGGATACACCGATCATTGTTTATTGTGCCGGCGGGGTTCGATCGGCACTGGCGGCCGGGAGCCTGCAACAGCTGGGGTACACCGATGTCGTTTCCATGGCGGGCGGCTACGGCGAATGGAAAAACAACGGCCTTCCCTTCGTGGTCCCCGAGAAGCTCACCAGGAACCGGCTCGCTCGATATAGCCGGCATCTGAAGATCCCAGAGGTTGGCGAACAGGGGCAATTCAAACTGCTGCAGAGCAAGGTTCTGCTCGTCGGGGCGGGCGGACTGGGATCGCCTGCGGGCGTCTATCTGGCGGCGTCCGGTGTCGGGACGATCGGGTTGATCGACAGCGACGTCGTCGACGAATCGAACCTGCAGCGGCAGATCCTCCACTGGACCTCGTCGGTCGGAATGCCGAAGGTCGATTCCGCTCGGCGCACCCTGTTTGAAGTGAATCCCGACGTCAAGGTTCGAACGCATCAGATTCGGCTGGATGCATCCAACGTCCTCGACATCATGGAAGACTACGACGTCGTTGTCAGCGGTTCAGACAACTTCGCGACCGCGTATCTTGTGAACGACGCAGCGGTCATGCTGAAGAAGACCGTCGTCTACGGAAGTATTTTCCGCTTTGACGGACAGGCCTCGACCTTTGTACCTTACCAGGGCCCGTGTTTCCGATGCCTGTATCCGCAAGCAACGCCGCCGGAACTGGCGCCGAGTTGTGACGACGCGGGCGTTCTCGGAGTTTTGCCGGGAACCATCGGTTTGATTCAGGCAACAGAAGCCGTCAAAGTTCTGCTGGGCATCGGTGAACCGCTTGTCGGACGTCTCCTGGTCTACGATGCGCTCGCCATGACGTTCCGGACGTTCAAGGTCCGTCGCGATCCGAAATGCACCACGTGTGGTGAGAATCCTCATATCGACCTGGAGGCGATACCGGAATTCGTGTGCGCCGTCAACGCTCGATAAGAGGATTCTATTAAGCCAGACACCATCCGCGTCGGCGACTTCATCCACTGCCGGTCCAGATACCATCGCGACCAGCTTCAACTCCCCGACGAGTTGGGGCTGGTCATCGAAATCAAGCGCAGCAATTTCAAAATCCTTTACTCCAACGACAAGCGATGCTGGCTTCCGCGCGAAGTCATTGTCCGGATACGGCCGGAGTCGGAGTACTCCACCTTCCTCGAAAAGCTTCATTACATCATCAAGAAGGTTCACGCTCTCGAATGCGAAATCGTCGCGGAGAACGGGATCTGCCGTCTCAGCCTGCGGATCGACAAAATCGATCACGTCACCGTCGACGATCTGCGGCGCTTTCTTGCCGGGGACTTCATATCTCTCGCCGTGATTCCGGAAGGAATGGCCTTCATGCAGACAGAAATCCAGTTTAAGGTTGCGGCTCGATAGTAGGCGCCGCGTCCGGCTTACTCGAACGTCCAGCGCGTCGCCGTTTTTGTGAATGTTTTTTCGATCTGGCCGAAAACGACCGTGGGGCTCAGGACGAACACCGGTTGGTCCATCCTGGAAACATCCCAGCCATATTTCCGGAAATAGCCCTTCGCAAACTGCGCGAAGATTTTCTTGTCGGTGAGCTTCTCCACGGCGCCTTCCACAATGACGGCCTCGTCGGCATTGCCGGGACACAAAACGCAGTTCGGATTGGCCGCGAGATTTCTTGCCTTCACTGAAGTTTCTCCGGTGCTGAAGTAGAAACGCTTCCGGATCCACAAGCCCCAAATCGGCATGACGTGCGGACGGCCATCCGCCCTTACAGTCGCGATGAAGTAATTCCGAGTTTTCGATAACGTATCGTCGGCCCACTTCCACGGCAGCAGACCTTTGCGACCGGCGCTGACGCCATATTCGGGCATCCGCGGCCGGCCCGCCTTCGGCTTCGCAACGTGACGTTTTGTTGTTGGCATAGCGCCGTATGATAGCCGACGCGTCTCCGAACCGGACACCTTACTTCTTCGCTGGCGCTCGCCGCCGGACTTCATCGAACCAATCGGTGACCGTCACAAATGCGGTAGCGACTCCTGCCCCTCGGGGATTCTCCATGAGGAAGCGGTCTCCACTCGGCGCCGGATCCCAGGTTGTGCCACTCGTAACGCGAAACAGCTCCACCGTCGTGCCGGCGGCGAATGACGGTGTCGTCTGAACCGTCGCGCTGAAGACGGCGACAGACCCAGCCGTCGTTCCCCAAAAGAACAACTCGCGGCCGTTGTGCGACCAGCGCGGAAAGCGTCCGCCCGCGGTAGACACTCGCGTTCGTCCGCCGGCCGTTGGAAATGACGTCACGTAGATTTCGGATGTTCCCGTCTCATTTGAGGTGAACGCGACCCACCTGCCATCCGGCGACACGGCGGCATCCCGATCCGACGCGACACTTTGCCGCAATAAACGCGGCATCCGCGACGCCGCGTCGACGCCCGGTGTGAATACGAAAATCTGGGACCGGCCGCCGCTTGCATCGACCTGATGGTAAAGCAGCGTTTTCCCGTCCGGCGTGAACGACGTGGGAACCGCGTCCTGTCCGGTCGGCAGCACCAGCCGCGGCGCAGCGCTGCCGTCGACCGGCACCGAATACAGGCCGAACTTGCCGTCCGTAGTCGTGTGGGCATACACGACCTCACGGCCATTCGGAGACCATACCGGGAAATCGCTCTGACCTTCGAATGTCAGCCGGTTCGCCGTGCCGCGCTGCAGGTCCATGATCCAGATATCGATCCCTTTCTCGTCGTGAATGCCGTTGGCAACGCGGAGACCGTCCGGCGAGAGTCGCCCGGTACCCCATCGGTGCGGACTCTGCCCAGGAATGGCCTGCTCGGATCCTTTCCGATCGATCCACGTGAGCGTCGATCCCTGCGTTGCGAGACCTTCGGAGTAAATGAGCAGGCCGTTCTCGGAGAACGCGTAGTCGCCGGTTCCCGGTGGACCCAAATCGGAAACGGACTCGATCACGGGAACCTCAGCGCCCACAACCGTAAGACGGGCGAGGTCGAACGGAACCACGAAGAGCGAGCCTGTCCGGACGAACGTCAAATGACCACTCGCTGCGTAACGGCCGTTGTCCCCTCCCGGCGCGATGATTCGGTACTGTCCGTTTTCCAAATTCAAGACGGCAAATTGCGGCCGGTCGTTGGGTTTGAAGGTCACCGTAAAAAGAAGCTGCTTGCCGCCCGGCAGGAATTGTGGGCGAACATGTGCGGTCTCGCCTTTCGTCTTATCGATCGTCGTCAACGGCTGCGGCGTGCCGCCATTCGCCGAGACTCGCATTAAGCCCTGAGGTCCACTAAAAACAATCGTGTCGTCGAGTCCCCAGTCGCCGCCGTTGGCAAGGTTGCCATCACACAGAACTATCGGTGCACCGCCGCCGATTGGAATCTTTCGGATTTTGCTCCTGCTGTAGGCGATCCATTGACCATCCGGTGAGAAGACCGGATACTCCGCGTCATCACCGCCGGGAATCGGTTTTCCTTCGAACTGATCCATTTGCCGGAGGGCGAGATACAGTCCACGCGGCCCGCCCGCGACTTCGTACACAACTTTCGTTCCGTCGCGCGACACGTTAATGAACCCGGAAAGATCCTTGAGCTCGACGCGCGAGCGCGTCACGACGCGCGATGAGTTTTCCCGTTCTCGAGGCTGCAGCCAGGCTAAAGCGGCCACAACCACGGCGACGGCCGCGATCGTCCACGGCAACATCCGTATCCAGTTCGACCGCGATGCCTCGATAGTGGCGGATGACGAGGCCTGCGGAGAGGCCGGATCGGTCGCTCCATTGATCAATTCCTCCAGGACAATTCGCGCTTCGCCGATGTCGCGAAGCCGCGTTCGCGGGTCGCGCGTCAGACAGCGCTGGATCAGGCGCCGCAAGGGTCGAGGCGTCGCCGCCGGGAGGGTGCTGAAGTCGGGCACGTCCTTCAAGACGGCAGCAAGCGTTTCCGAAACGTCCTCGCCTTTGAACGTGCGCTTGCCCGTCAGCATCTCGTTCAGGACCACGCCGAATGCCCAGATGTCGGCGCGTCGATCGACCGACTTGCCTCGCGCCTGCTCCGGCGACATGTATGCAGCCGTCCCGAGAATCATGCCGCCCTGAGTTGCGCGTCCCGTCAGGGTCGGTGAATTTGAAGGGTCCGCCGATCCAGGGCGCGGGTTTTGCCCGAGTGCTTTGGCGAGACCGAAATCGAGCACTTTGACGGTTCCGTCTTCCCTCACCTTGACATTCGCCGGCTTCAGATCGCGGTGGATGATGCCCTGTTCGTGCGCCGCTTCGAACGCTTCGGCAATCTGTTTCCCGATCGTCAGAGTGTCTTCGAGTGGAATTGGTCCGCGAGCGATCCGCTCGGCCAGCGTCTCACCGTCGACCAATTCCATGATCAGAGCGCGAACACCAGCGGACTCTTCGAATCCATGCACGGTCGCGATCGACGAATGGTTCAGCGAGGCCAACACCTGCGCTTCACGGCGGAAACGCGCCAGCAAGTCCGCGTCGTCGCCAATCGAAGCCGGCAGCACCTTCACCGCCACATCACGATTCAGCACAGCGTCGTGGGCGCGGTACACCTCTCCCATGCCGCCTTCACCGATCAGCGACACGATTTCGTAAGACCCCACTCGCGTGCCCGCCGTTAACGCCATGTCGTGATGCTCCATGGTAAGCCAGTTTCTGACGATCGACGAATAGACAAGACGGCGACCTTATTGCCGGCGATTCTCTTTTCGAATATTCTTCCGCCACCCGGAAGGTAAGATGAAAACACCGGTGAGGCTGCTCGTCGTTTGGTTGGCGATTAGTGGTTCGGCGTTCGCGCAGACGACGCTGAACCTTTCGCAGGATCTTGTACGCCTCGGCATCGCTGCGACGAACATGGTGCCGAATCAGCCGGGCCTCGACGTGACGCAGCTTTTCCTTCGTGGCGTCGGTTACGCGACGAATCACAAGATCCCTCGCATCATCGCCGATAAAGGCGGCTATTATTTTCGCAGTCTGGAAGGGCCGGCGGTTCACGCGGCGTTGGGCAGCCTCAGCAATTTCGTCATCGACTTTCAAGGCTCCGACATCTACTTCACCTCTCCGCTGGTCCAGGGATTCCTGGTGACCAACGGGACGAATCTCGTGCTTCAGAACTTCACGGCCGATTACGATCCACTTCCCTTCACACAAGTTCGAGTCGTGTCGGTCGATACCGCGCAACGCAAGATTCAGTTCGCGGTCGATGGAAGCTGGCAGAATCCAACCGCTCTGAATGCCGTCTTCGCCGTCGCCCCCAACGTTTATGGCCGCGGCGTGGAGATGCACTTCTTCCGCAGCGGCCGTCCTGTCCCCAACCTGCCTCGCATGTACGCCGCGAATCCTCTCGGCAGCAATCAACTGACGATCGCCAACACGACCGGGCCCAATGTGCCGCCCAGTGCAGCGTTGTTATCGCAGATCCGGCCCGGCGATATCGTGTTTCTGGGGATGCGGTATGGATCGGGACCCGTCAGCGTGCTGTATTGCACGGGATGCACGTTTCGCAACATCACGGTGTATTCCGGCACGGAGTGGGGCTTTCAGGCCGGACACACCCAATCGAGCGTCTTCGAACGAATCTATTCGATTCCCAGACCCGGAACGGATCGCCTCGTGAGCAATTTCCTGGGAATATGGCTGCCGGATGCGGGACCGGGCAATCAACTTCGTCTGAATCGAGTGATTCGAACGATGGACTGCTCATTGGAATACGATTCGGTATTCCTCGCCACGGTCAAGAGTCAGACGGACAGTCGCACGGTTGTTCTCGAAGGCACCATCACGACTTTGCTGGAATATGGGTTATCCCTACCGAACGGATCTCCGCTTGCATTTCAAAGGCTGTCGGATGGAGCCATTCTCGGATCAGCGGCCATCGCCTCACAAACGGCCCCACAAAACACAGGCCAGTCGTACGTTTCCACGGTGACGTTCGATCGCGACCTTCCTTCCGGCGTCGCGGGGACTCTCGCTTTCGCACTCGATCCCAATCAACGAAACGCGAATTCTGTGATCGAAAACAACGCGCTCGAAGAAGAAACGGATTGCTGTACCGGTTTTTCGATCGGAGGCCCCACGAGCAGCGTGATTCGAGGCAATTATTTGCAAAGGTCGGGAATGGATGCGCTGCACACGGAGAATTCTCTACAACCCGGTAATATCGATAATCCACCGTCGGTGAACTACTCGGTAACCAACAACGTCATTGACGGCGCGAACTGGGCGTTGACCGGTTATCCGGCCCTTCAGTTAGGCAGTATCGACATACAGACCACGAATGCCGGGCGTGTTCTGACGGCGAGTCCGCACGAGAACGTTTCGATTACGAATAACTTTATCGCGGATTCGGGAACGTCCGCAGTGTGGCTGGGCAATACGACGCGCGGTTCGGTAAGTGGAAACTACTTGCTGGATTCGAACAGTAATGCGGCTGTTCAGTCTTCAACTTCCTCGTACGAAACCGCGCAGCCTCTCATCGTTCAGGCTTCACAGAACATCGCCACCGGAAACAACATCGTCGACCAGACGTCCCGGCGCATGTGGATCACGGACGGCCAATATCGAGAGCTTGCGGCTTACGCGCCAGGCTTGACGATTCGGCTCAATGCATTCAATCTGGGCTCACTCGTTCCGCATGCTGTGACTCTCACGGATGCGACGGGTAATGCTCAGACAGTCACTGCTCAAAGCGTCACGGCACATGCCATCGACGTTCAAATTCCAGCGTCAGCGAGCCTCGGAGGCGCCTACCTCACACTCACGTCCGGCACTTTGAAATATTTCGGTACACTGTTCCTCGACTCCGTTGATAACGTTCCTGCGGTGAACGGATGTACTTACAAAGTTAGCCTCTCATCAACGACCGTGGGAGTCACCGCCGGCAGTCTGCCCATCCTTGTCGTATCGCAGACCGGATGCTCCTATCAGGTTCTCGACACGGATTCTTTCGTCACTCCGGGCGCTGGTGGAACGGGGACTTCCGTTACGTCTGTGGGCTTCGCGGCGGCCTCCGGCACGAGATCCACAACGATCGAGGTCGCGGCACAGGCATTCACGGTGACGCAAACGCCGCAGGCCGACCAGGGGCCATCCACCCGATTCGTTCTTCCTCAACTCGCATTCGGCGGCGGTTGGTATACCGCCTTGTACTTCTCGAACACCGGGTCGACCGCCGTTTCATTTACCGTCAGCTTCATCGGGGATAATGGCGCTCCGCTCAACGTTCCGTCTGTGGGTGGCTCTTCGGCGACCGTGAATATTGCGCCGCGAGGTACGGCGGTGATCGAAGCACCGAATGCCGGACCTCTCAATCAGGGATACGTCTCCCTCTCTCTGCCCAACGGAGTCGTCGGCTACGGTGTGTTCCGCCAGAGCCTCGAGGGCTTCCCCGATCAGGAGGCCGTTGTGCCGCTCACGGGAACTTCATCGACCGGCAGCACACTCATATGGGATGAGAGAATCGTCACGACGGCGGTGGCTATCGTCAATCCGAGTTCGGCGGCCGTCACGGTCGCCGTCACCCTGTGGGACGACAACGGAAACGTCGCCGGGACCTCGTCGGTAAATCTGGCTGCGAATAACAAAACCGCGCTCTACATGCGAACTCTTCCGGGACTTGCGGGAATGGCGGGGAAAAAAGGATCCGCGCAATTCACGGTGGCGACCGGCAATGTGTCCGTCCTCGGACTCCGCTTCGATGGCCCGGCTTTCACTTCGATTCCTACAACGCAGCAGTGATCGATTGGGTGATTTGATGGCACACGCGGACTTCGACTTAAAAGCTCTGTACGAGGCTCTTGATGAACAACGACGTTCTCGCGACATGAGCTGGGCCGCAGCAGCTCGCGAGATCAACCGATTCAAAACGGGTGGACATCCGATCGCCAGTTCAACAATGACCGGACTCCGCAACAAGCGCGTCGCCGAAGGGGACGGCGTACTACAAATGCTGCTTTGGCTGCATCGAACGCCGGAGAGCTTTGTTGCCGGCATCCCTGACGCCGGCGGCGAGCGCTACCGTTTGCGCGACGTTGGGCTCGACAAAATCCTTCGCTGGGATACTCCGGCACTCCACGCCGCCTTGAACCGGCAACGGCAAGCTCGAGGAATGACCTGGCAGGAAGCTGGTCGCGAAGTGGGTGGATTCACCGCAGCCATGCTGACAAACCTGGCGAAAGGCGGGCGGATCGGATTTCCCGGAGTCATGCGGATCGTCCGCTGGCTGGGTCAACCCGCCACAATTTTCACTCGAGCCGCGAATGCCTGGTGGGACGCTTCGAGTTCAGCCCGGTGACAACGTACTTTTCTCTGTCGAGGCCAGCTCTACATCAACCGTACGCGACAAAGGCTTTTGTTCGACGGCGACGATCTTTTAGGTCGCGGAGAGAATCATCTCGGCCAGGGAAAAGACTCTCTCGACTGCACTGAAGGTTATTGCCGCCGCCGACAAGATTTGGTCCGAGTTGGAAATGATCTTTCCCGCCGCTCAAAAAATCGCCGACGCGATGGAAGAGATCTGTGTTGCTTGGGAAAAGATCTCGTTCGTCACGAACAAAATCATTTCCGTCACGAAGATAATCTTTTCCGTCATTGAAACGGTCCTCTGGCCGGCCGCTTCGGGCAACCTATTCCCTATCTGCTACTTGCGGCGCTCCGAAAAGATTTCTTCAAGCCGCTGACCAACTCTCGCCGTTCCTGACTTAATCGTAGTACTTACGAAGCAAGGTCTCGCGTCAGCTTAAAAACAATATATCCGTAGGCCGCAAATGATTGGCGAATCGCGACCAGACGCCATTCCTCGTGCGCAATTTATTTCAATCGCTTTTCCGCACGCCGGAGGCGTGAAGGACATTAGCCACTGAAACGCACCCTGGAACGATGCTGGGATTCCCCGTACCGGCTTTGCACAAAAAGTGTCGCGGGGCGGTTTCTGTTGTAGCGGCGGTCTATGACGTCTATGACCGCCGGTTTTATGTCGCCTTCTTGCAGCATTTGCCTCGTGAGGACCATAAAGCCGGCGGTCATAGACAGTCATAGACCGCCGCTACAGCAGACGTAGTACCCAGTTAGCACCCGGAGTTGCGCTTCGCGCTTAACTCCGGGCCAATCTCCTGACACGCCGCCGGCGTGCTACAAAACTACGGCAGAACAATGATCGTCCCTTTCATTCCCAAATTGTCATGAAGGGCGCAGATATACGGATAGGTCCCTGCCTTGGTAAACGTGATACGGAAGCGCGTGACTCCGGCGGGCGAGGTCGGAACCCCGATCCGTTCGTGCCCTTCAGCAAGGATCAGACCGGAATGCACATTGTCCGAAGTGGTCTTGATGGTCGCGTGAAGAGCGTTGTCGGCGTCCTTGGAAACGTTTGCTGACGGAATCAGGAGTTCCTCCGGTTTCGGTTCGACTCCAAAGGTAATGGTATGCGGCGTCACGGGATCTTCATTGGTCCATTCCACCGTTTCGCCGGCATGGATAACCAACTGCGGTCTGAAGAACCTCATGACGGAAACCGTGTTGTGTCCTCCGCCCGTCGCAACGATTTCGCCGATGCCCACGGTCACGGAGTTATGACCCGACGGTGAATGCGCGCCGGTGTCGTGATCGTTTTCGTCGCCGAGTACGTCCGAGTCGGACAACAGGCCGTTGCGTTGGTCCGCAGCCTGCTGGTCATAGAGTTTTTGCGTGTAAGGAAGAGCCGCGGCCTTATCGAGCACATGGATGGTACCGGTCATACTCTCGTGGACGAGACACACCAGCTTGTAATTACCGGCCTTGGGAAATACGACTTTAAAGGTTTGACCGGTTACCATGGGCGGTGAAGATACGCAGGTTTGCCCGTCGAAAGAGACGCCACTCTGTGAAAACAACGACGTAGTTCCCGGCGGAAACGGCGCGCAGCCTACCGGGAACGGCGGCCGGAGCTGATTGGCGATAAGGAATGTCGCCGTATGAATATCGTCAGCCTGCCAGGTCCATGTGATGTCGTCGCCGGCGTGAATCCATAGTTCGTTTGGAAGAAAGGCCAGGGCCTGCCGTCCCTTGTCCTTGCTCTGAGCCCCGACCGTCGCACGCCATTGGGCCTGCGCTACGCCGGACAGAATCGAAAGCGCAAACGTCATCATGAGAATGAACTTGAGACAAACAGTTACACGAAATGGTTTTAGAGTTTGCATTCTTCCTCCTTGGAAGACCAGGGTAAGTTGGAGGGCGCTGGGGTTTGGACGCGAGTCCTCCCTAGCGTCGAGGGAGAATATACACGCAATTAATTCGTTTTTTCTACCAACACCGGTGGCTTGCGATACTTCGTGGCTTGTTCGTATGCGAACGCCCAGCCGAGCAGGTCGCCGTCTTTCCAGGGGCGCGCGGAAAGTTCGATGCCGAAGGGCAAACCGTTCGCATAGAAGCCGGCCGGAACGACGATCGCGGGGACACCGATTTTGTTGACCCAATCGGTGGCGCTATGTGGACCGCTGCTCGGGCGTCCGTCGGGCTGTGGAATCGTTTCGTCGTTGGACGGCATCTGCAGCGCCGGATAAACCATCCCATCCAGGTGCAGCCGATCCAACGGCTCTTCATAGGCGGCCAGAGCGATGCGCTGCGGTCCCCAATACAAAGTTTCCGATTCCGGATCATTCTCGAGGATACGCTGTGGCGGCGCTTGCGCGTAGGGCCGCAGAATCGCGATCGGCGATCCTACGACTCGCTCGTAATCGGCCGACGATCGATATTCCTTCGGTCCGAAATCGCGTAGAAAATCGTCGATGCCCTGGCGTTGGTAAAAGCGCGTGTTCACCGCCGAGATGAGACGCGTGAAACTGTCCGATAGGATGGAGTTGTCGAACATGACCGTAGCGCCCGCCGCCCGCAAGCCCTCGAGAGATTTCATGAAGATTTCCCGTGTCTCGGGACGCAGAAGCAAACCCGGCCCCGTCTCCTTAACTATGAATGCCGGAACACCGAATCGTCTTCCTTTGAGAGCATCGCTTTTGAGGTATTTCGTGTAAGGCCCGCTTTGTGCTTTCGAATCGGATCCTTTCGTCTTGAAATCTTTTGGATCTTCGCCGCGCATGACCTCGAGCGCGATCGCGGCGTCCGTAACGGTTCGTGCGATCGGTCCGGTGTTGTCGAGAAGCCAATCGAGCGGATGGATTCCGGCAATGCTCACCATGCCGCGCGTCGGGAACAAGCCGACGACGGCGCTTGTGCCGGAAGGCATGCGAATCGAATTGCCCGTGTCGGTGCCGTTGCCGAGCACCGCGAAGTTTGCCGTTACGGCCGTGACCGTTCCGCCCGACGATCCGCCCGGACTGAACCGCCAGTCATACGCATTCCCCGTCCGGCCGAAGGCTGAACTCAGGTTCGTATCGCTTGCGGCGAAGTCCGGCATGTTGGTTTGGCCGATGATCACCACGCCGGCCGCACGCAGTTTTGCGACGATCGTCGCATCCTCCGGCGCGACGAGTTCATGACCGGGGATGAGGTAGCCGTTCCATCCATTGTTGGTCACCAGTCCTTTCACGCTCGTATTGGATTTGATGACCATGGGGACGCCCCACATCGGACCGCGCTTGAAATCCTTGCCTCCTTTCCTCGCGGCCTCATCTTCCGCCGCCGCCGTTGCGAGCGCGCCGGCTTTATCGACGTGGATGATGGCCTTGTAAACACCGTCGTACCGGTCGATGCGACCGAGACACCACTCGGTGACCTGAGTGACCGTGTACTTCTTCTGCGCGTACAGTGTTTCGAGCCGTTGGATCGATATCTCCGTCAAGTCTCGATCGATTGCGGCCGTGCGCGTCGCTTGTCCTTCGGCCGACGGCGAACTCAATGCAGCGATCACCAACAGGGCGGGCACTCGGGCATTCGGTCGAATCATGGTTACCTTCCGCTGCGGTTTTTTCTTCACCAACATTATCGAATTTCCGAAAATAGCCTACTATCGAGGAATCATGAAGAAGATCCTGTTCGTCTGCTTCGTCGTACTGGTGTGTGCGATCTGGCTGCTTGCCCAAACTCCGATCGCGGTGGATGTGCTGATTCAGGGCGGCACCGTCATCGACGGGAGTGGTTCCGAACCCGTGGCCGCCGACGTTGGAATCAAGGGCGATCGCATCGAGTTCATCGGCGACGCCCGAGCGTCGCGGGTCTCAGCGTCCAGAACGGTGGATGCGGCCGGTTTGATTGTGTCGCCCGGGTTTATCGATCCGCACACACATACTTTCGACGACCTCAATTCCGCTCAAGGTAAGTCAAACCTGCCCTATCTCATGCAAGGCGTCACGACCGTGGTTACCGGCAATGATGGCGGTGGTCCGGTTACCGCATCACGATCGTTTGAAACCTGGGAGAAGCAGGGCATAGGAACCAACGCCGCGTTGTACACGGGGCAGGGAACGGTGCGACGGCTCGTCATGAATATGACCGATGCCCATCCGACGGCAGAACAGATCGACCGCATGAAAGCCATGGTCGGCGAAGCGATGGACGGCGGCGCGATCGGAATGTCCACGGGCTTGTACTACGCGCCGGGCAGCTACTCGACTACGGAAGAAGTGATCGAACTGTCGAAGATCGCGGCCGGAAAAGGCGGCATCTACGACAGCCATATGCGCGACGAAAGTTCTTACACGATAGGATTGCTCGGCTCGATTCAGGAAACGATCCGCATCGGACGCGAGGCGCGAATCCCGGTTCATATCTCCCACATCAAAGCTCTGGGAACCGACGTTTGGGGACAAAGCACCGAAGTCATCCGCACCATTCAACGTGCGCGCGGCGCCGGCATCGAGGTGACGGCCGATCAGTATCCTTACCTGGCCTCGGGCACAAGCGTCGGCGCATCGCTGCTGCCGCGCTGGGCGGAGGTCGGAGGCGATCAGGAGTTGCTGAAGAGAATCGCGGATCCCTCCGTGCGAAATAAACTCGCCGACGAAATGGAAGTGAACCTCAAACGGCGCGGCGGCGCCAATTCCCTGCTGATCGTCGGCGGCCGGGATCGGCAGATCATCGGCAAACGACTCGACGCGATCGCGGCCGAATGGAAGAAATCGCCGATCGACGCGGCGCTCGACATCATCAAGAACGGCGGCGCCAGCGTCGCTTCGTTCAATATGAATGACAAAGACGTCGAAAACTTCATGCGCCAGGACTGGGTGATGACCGGATCCGACGGCTCCGGCGGCCATCCGCGAAAGTACGGGACGTTTCCGCGAAAGATTCGCGAGTACGTCCTGAACAAAAAAATCATTTCCATGCCGTTTGCGATCCGGTCCAGCAGTTCTTTGACGGCGGAATCGCTTCGCCTTCCGGATCGTGGCCGGCTCACGCCAGGATTCTTTGCGGACGTTATTGTGTTCGACCCGAAAACGATCGCCGATCGCTCGACCTACGAAGAGCCCGAAATTCTTGCCGCCGGAATGAAGTACGTTCTGGTAAACGGCAAACTCGCCATCGAAGACGGCAAGTTTACGGGAACGCTGGCTGGACGTGCCATCCGAAAACAATGATCGAAAAGGATATCGATGCGCTCTTCAGACTCCCGCTGGCCGAGTTTACGAACGCCCGCAACTCGCTTGCGGCGCAGTTGAAAAAGGCCGGGCAGCCGCAAGAGTCGGAACGCGTGAAGGCCCTTGCCAAGCCTCCCATTTCCGCATGGGCCGTTAACCAACTCTATTGGAATAATCGCGAGGCGTTCGACAGGTTGATCGAAGCCGGTGAGCGATTCCGTCAGGCTCAGGCATCACAACTTGCAGGGAGAGTTTCTGAAATCAGCGAACCGCGTGACGCCCGGCGCGACGCGGTTTCCGAGCTGTCACGCCTGGCGGCGGAACTGCTGCGGGAATCAGGTCATAACGCAGCGCCGGACACGATGCGTCGAATCACCGTCACACTTGAAGCGATGTCGATCTACGCGTCGTTGCCGGACTCTCCATGCCCCGGTCGTCTTACTGAAGACGTGGATCCTCCCGGATTCGAAGCGCTCGCCGCCTTGATTGCGGACTCACGGTCGCAGCCGACACCGGCACCAGCGAAGCAGTCGCCGCAGTCCACCAAAGCAGCAGAAGCTTCGCTCGCCGCCGCCGAACGCACGTTAAGCGACGCGCGGGCCAGAGTGGAAGGGGTAAAGGATGCCCTCAAAGCGGCATCTGCCGCGGCGCGAGAAGCCGACAAGGAACGACGTGAAGCCGAAGGCATTTTCCGTAAGGCACTCGCGGCATCGGAAGAAGCCGCTGCGACCGAACGCCGATTGGCCGCCGAAGCCAAAGAAGCTGCGCAAGCCGTCGAGAATGCCGCCCAAGCGGTGAAGGACGCGTCGCGGAAACTCGGATGATCCGGCCGTTTGCATTTGACGTTGGACGTTGGACATCCAGTGGGTCAGTTTGAATTTGTGCGTGCGTTTTTGCCCTCCTGCGAGGAAGGGGCGGCCGCGCCGATCAAAATTGTCATGCTCCCTAAAACTCGGAGCGGCTGCCCCTCCTTGAAGGCACAGCCGTCCAAATTACCGAATCTTGGAGTAGTGGGGCAGCGACTCCCCTCCGAAGTTAGGAGGGGACGTCTGCACCGCGGGTGTAGACGGGGGTGGTTTGAAACGATGCGCAGCCTCCTTATAGATATCGCGCGAAGCGCAACCGATTTGAAAGGAGCGCTTCGCGGTCTTTGAAAACCACCCCGACTGCTCGGGCTGAAACGCCCTCGCAGTCTCCCCTCCTAACTTTAGGAGGGGAGTACCCCGACTCGTCTGCAAGCCGCACCGGTTGTGAGTTTGAGCCGAGCGTGGGTCTTGCGCATTTTTCAAACGGACCCACTACCCACCATCCCAACGTTTGACATATTCGGAGCCGGCTGCTGGTGGGGTGAAATGTTGGGATGTCCAGGTCCAACGTCAAATGCAAACAGCCGGATTTGATCCCGCGCCTACTGCTGTGAGCTGCTCCGATCCTTCTTGACGTACGTATCAAACCACTCGGTCCACCGGGCCCAGATGTCGAGGTAGTTCTCTTTACAACGAGGGCTGTGCGCTTCGAATGGATAAACGTAAAGGACGGCTTTCTTTCCGAGACCGGTCAACGCCTGCATCATCCGGAATGACTGGATCGGAAAGGTTCCCGAATTGTCGTCTTCGGCGGCGTGATACATCAACAGCGGCGCGTTGATCTGATCGGCAAAGAAGAATGGGGACATCTCGGTGTACGTTGTGGGCGCATCCCAGAACATCCGCTTCTCGTTCTGGAACGTCATCGGTGTCAGAGTTCGATTGTACGCACCGTCTCCCGCGATCCCCGCTTTAAAGAAGGTCGAGTGAGCCAGCAGGTTGCCGGTCGTGAACGCGCCATAGCTATGGCCGCCGTGACCCAGGCGGTCGACGTCGATGTAACCCATCTGATCCAGTTTGCGGATCGAGGCGTAAACCGTGTCGATAAGATCAGGCACATAATGATCGTTGTAAGAACCGTTCTTTCCGACGATTGGAATGTCGATGTACACCAAGGCATACCCTTGAGTCAGCCAAAGATCGGACCATCGCAGGAAACTGAGCGGCGTGTATGCATTGCTGTTGCGAGAACGTATGGCATCCTTTGCATATTCGTCGCCGCTTGCATACTCGTGCGGATAGTCCCAGTAGACGGCGGGAACGCGAGTGCCTTCCTTATAGTTTGTGGGAAGAGAAATCCGGCCGTGGACGAGCAGGCCATCCTGTCGCGTGAATTCGAAGTCGACGCGCTTTGCGGCGGTGATGTCGGGGTATGGATCCTTGTTGCGTGTCAGGTTGTCGTTTCCTCCGGCTTTGGTCCAGAGAAAACTGTCGGGTATGGATGATTTGGTTTCGCGGCTGATGATCATGCGCGAAATATCATCATCGAGTGCGACGAGCGGGCGTTCGAAGGAATCTCGTGAACCTTCAAACAACCGCTGCTTCTCCGCACTTCGAATAGTCACCTTATCGATGAATGGCCGCGGACGGAAGTCCGCCTTGTTCCCACCGCCTTGAAGATAAGCCGAATCGCCGTTCGCCGACAGCATGGCCGACATGACGCCGTTTCCATCGATGCGCGTCTTGATGGATCCCGGAAGATTCACGATGTCGTCGGGGTCTGAATTCTTCACAAGCACGTAGGATTGTGCCTGAGCGCCGCCCACATCGTACGCGACAGTGTCCTGACTCTTTTTCGCGCCCGCGCGCGGCGTGGAAGCGAGCGTCGCGAAGACGTATTTACCGTCCTTGGAATACGAGACGTCACTGATCCGGCGCGCATCCGAAACAACGACTCGCGCCTGTGCGAGGTTGAAGGGGGCGGTGAGCGACATGATCCGATCTTTCCGCGGAGATGCGTCTTCCGATTCGCTCTTGCTTCGCTCTTCCATCGACAGGAACGTCAGGCCTTTTCCATCCGGCCTCCAGGCGAAATCTCGAGGCTGGTCTCCTCCACTGTCGGCGCCTTCACTGCGCAGTCCTTCGCGCAGCGGCGTCTTGACGAGGGTGCTTACGGTCTTGCCGCTGATATCCATGGCTTCGAGGTTGTGGCCGAAGCCGTTGTACCCGACAAGATAGGAAAAAGGCTCGACGAGTTTGTCGGCCAGCAGGTACTTTCCATCGGGACTGAGCGAGATGCTCAGATACATCGCAGGCTGTCCCAACAGTTGCGGAGCCTTACCCTGCGACAGAATCGCCAGCTGTGCCGTCGTGTAATAGCGGAACAGATCGCCGTCGTGTCGCGAGTCCAGAAGGAAGGGTTCGGTTGCAGTGGGTGTTGCCTTATCCGGAGTTCGGCGGATCAATGGACTCGCCGGAATCGGGTTGAGCGCGGGTTCGGCCCCGCGGCCGGACGGAACAAGAAGCGTCACGATCGAACCGTCGGGCATCCATTGAAGCATTCGAGACGGAACGCTGGCGCCGCGTCCGCCTTCCGGTTTCTTGGCCAGTGTCGCCATCACCATGGCTTCATTCAACGGCTTCGCCGTGCCGGTTTCGGCGTCGGCGATCCAAACCTGGCTGTCCTTCGTCAGATGCGCCAGAAACGCGAGCCTGGTTCCGTCCGGAGACCAGACGGTGTCGCTGATGAACGTCCCCGCCGGAAGCGAAACGTCGCGCGACGCGCGACGCTTCAGCGAGTAAATCTTCATCGCATAGACACCGTAGGTCGAGTGATCCAGTTCGCGATTCGTTGCGGGTGTCACTTTCAGCCCGGCCAGGCGGTAAATTTTTTGCGACATCAACTGAAGCGAAGACAGCTCCGTCGTGGATGTGATCAGGAAATGATCGCCGTCCGGACTCATCTGATCGAGGCTGGCGAGGTTCTTATCCTTATTGATGTATTCCTGAATGATCGGTGGCGGCAAAACATAGCGATCGTTCGCATCCTGCGCTTCAAGACGTGCAAACCCTGCCGGCAACAACAGCGCAAAGAGTAATAAGAATCGTACGGCAACCGACTTGCGGAAAGACGCGCCCATAAGGAACCCCCTTGTCGTGTGCAGGCATCATAGGATAGGAATAGTTAAATTTGAAGTTGAACGAGTCCTGCATTTCCAACCCGAAAACACAAATTTGAAACTGGACGCGGCGCCGCGCGAAGTCCAATTCGAGATTTGTGTTTTCGGATGGGCACTTCACTTCGTCTATTTTCGGAATTCCCCATCTTTAGCGGATAACACGCGTCTACGAGTGCACGGCGAGAGCGATCTTCGCGCTGAAACCTCCGGCATCGGATCCTTTCGTAAGCCGCTCGAGAGCCAACACCGATTGCGTTCCACCCTGCGACCGAAATATTGGATCTTCGGTCTGCAGAGTTCGGTGAACATTCGAATGACTGACATACGGATCCAGTTTCGCGATCTGCTCCGTAATGTCTTCGGGAAAAAACAGCTGTCCGGTATACGACACATGGCCACCGGAATAGCGCTCCCGCTCAATGGAGCCGAGCAGGTGAACCTTCACGTGAACGTGGATGGTTCGACCCGCATACCAACCGGGATAGAGCGTCTGAAACATGGCGACTCCCTGGCTGTTCGTGAGCTGGATTCCGCGAAGGAACCGGCTTTCATCGGTTACCCGCGCCGGTGGCGGACTACCGCGGCCGCCGCGTCCTCGTGGACCTCCACGTCCTCCCGGTGGTCCGCCGCCGTTTGCCGTGAATCCCGAATAAACGCCCGTCGCGTCGCAGTGCCAGATGTCTACCGCGGCACTTGCAAGCGGTGCGCAGCGGCCGGAATCCATCACTGCGATCTGAAGCTGTAGAGGCACGCCCGCCTTCCTTTCCGTCAGGTCGGACCGCAGGTTCGCGCCATCGATGTAGTAAGGGCCTTCTTCCTGTTCTGCAGTCAACACGCACGGCGTTCCGGCTTTGGAAAGTCGGAAGGATGTGAGCGCCGACGCTCCGCCCACGAGGAACTGCCTCCGCGATAAGAATGACGAAGAATGATTGAAAACTCGCATGACCCGAGAATAACGCGGACATTCGCCCGCCGCTGTTAAAGCCTGTAAAAGTTGTTCAGAACCGGATTCATTGTCATAAACCTCGTTTGCGTTTGGCGGCAATCAGGTTTTCCAGACCCAGCAAGTGAAAAACGCGTCCGTGGACTTCACTGTCTGCCCGAGGCAAATATCCACGTCGTGTGTGACCAGAGACGATCCGTAGCTCACCGCGGCGTACCCGCCGATGATCACGAAGTCGATGCCGCAGTCAGATCATCGTCCGCCCGACGCGAGCGGTTCGGAGATATGCGGACACCGAACAAGACCCCGCATCCATCGGACGCGATCTTCGCGTCGACCTGATTCTGCTCGGCACGATTCAACGCTCCGCTGAACGCATTCGCGTGACCGCGCAACTCGTCCAGCTGAGCGACAACAAGGTTCTGTGGGGACAGACGTTCGATGAGAAGTTCACCAGTTTTTTTGCAGTTGAAGATGCGATCTCGAACCGGCTGACGGATGCCCTTGCCTTACAGCTGAGCGGCAAGGAGAGGGAACGCCTGGTGAAGCGGCCCACGGAAAACATCGAGGCGTACCGGCTCTACCTGCAGGGACGCAATTATGCGCGCGATCGAACTCTCGCGGGGTTTCAGAAGTCGATTGAGTTTTTCAACCGGGCGATTCAAACTGGATCCCACCTACGCGCTCGCCTACGTGGGCATCGCGGACTCCTATTACCTTCACTCCACCGTGGACCTGCCGCTGCAGGAAAGCGTGCTGAAGGCGAAAGCCGCCGCCGTGGAAGCGCTGCGGCTCGACGACCGCCTTGCGGAAGCGCACACCTCGCTGGCCATGATTAAGTTTCACTACGATTGGGACTGGGCCGGCGGGGAGGCGGAGTTTCGAAAAGCGATCGACCTCAATCCCAACTACGTCACAGCGCACCAATGGTTCAGCGAATACCTGTCGGCTGCGAATCGCCACGATGAGGCGATCGCTGAGGCGAAACACGCCGAACAGATCGATCCGCTGCCGGCAGACGTCGGCGTGACCGTTGGAGTCGCTTTCCTTTTCGCGCGCCGTTACGATGACGCGATCCAGCATCTCGAGGAAACGGTGCGCAGCTATCCGCGGTTTGCTCCGGCACACGCCTTCCTCGGCTGGGCTTACGAAGAGAAACGTCTGTTGGACAAAGCCCTTCAGGAATTGGAAAAGGCGCGCGGGCTTGCCGACACGCCCGATACGGTTGCCATATTGGGCCGCGTTCTTGTGGATCTCGGACGAAACGACGACGCCCGCCGCCTGATTGACCAGTTAAAACACCAATCCAACGAGAAGTACGTTTCGCCGTTTTTCATCGGCACCATCTATTTGGCTCTCGCTGAAACGGACAAGGGATTCGAGTGGATGGAGAAGGCGCATCAGGAACATGGCGAAATGCTGGTGTTCCTGAACTCCGATCCCCACTTCGTCAACGTCCGCTCCGATCCACGGTTCGTGAACCTGATGCATCGCGTCGGTATCGTCGTGTAAGGGAACTGCGTCTCGATCAACTGAAGAAACCGCTTGCGGCACGCCGTCTGAAATCCCTATCCTCGGACTTAACGACGAGGACCTATGAGTTCGTTAAGAGTTCCAACGAGTTTGCAACCTGAAGGTTTGGCCCTGAAGGCAAATATCCCGGAATCGCGGCTGTTCACCGCTGACGAGTACGAGCGGATGGCGGAATCAGGCGTTATCGGCGAAGACGAAGCGGTTGAATTGATCGAGGGGAGAATCGTTCAGATGGCCGCCAAGAACCACAAGCATGTGTTAGCGACCAACCGGGTGAACCGATTCTTTTCGAGCGCGCTGGCAGATCGTGTAATCGTCAGCGTGCAAAACCCGATTCTGCTGAACGATTTTTCAGAACCGGAGCCGGATATCGCGCTCGTCACACCGCCCGATGACCGCTACATTGAAAACCATCCGCGGCCAAAAGACATTTTTCTTGTCGTGGAAATTGGCGACAGCAGTTTGTCGTACGATCGTGATGTGAAGTGCCCATTGTTTGCACGCAACGGGATCATCCAATTCTGCCTGCTGAACCCGCAAACGCGCGAACTGGAAGATTACCGCGATCCCCGTCCGGAAGGTTATCGCAGCAAGAAAACGTACACTGAAGGCGAGACTTTTAACCTCGTCGCGTTTCCCAAACTGTCGATCCAGGTCAAAGATCTACTTCCGCCGCTGAATACAAAGTCGAGACGAAAAAGAAACGGATAATCACATGGATGCTCTACACAGAACCCGAGCGTAGCGGCGCACGCCTCAATCCAGGTCTGCCACAGGCAAACCTGGATTCCTGAGCCCCTGCTATCCGTTGCCGCTGCCGAAGGCGCTCATCTTGATGCCGCTGATCTGCACATCGTAACCGTGCGGATCCATCACGTGATAGCTGTTGACGGAATCCTCGCGGGGTTCGGTAATGTTGCGTCCACGGAGTCCGCGTTTCTTCAGAATCTCGAACACGCGCTTCTGATCCCAATCCGCGATCGTATAAGCAATGTGATTGACGACTGCCTTGACGGGCGGAGGGGGCATGGCCTCGCCGCCGCGGATACCGCCGCCAGGTTCCTGTGTGCCGCGACCGTTGCGGACGATGATGAATGTGGTCGGTGTCCCGGCCGGAGAACCCATCGGAGCCGTGCCTTTGGCGCCTATCGTCAGCGTCGCCTGTCTGCCTTTGTCGTCGACCGGACCCGAGTGTTCCATCCCCATGACGTCCATGTAGAAGTCGCGCGCCGGCCGATAGTCAGGACACGCGTACGAAATGTGATTCACGGCAAGTGTGCGCAGAGTGCCCCGGCCTCCCGCAGGCAGCGCGGCTTCCGCGGACTCCGCGGCCTTCGTGCCGCCGTAGATGGCCGTTGCAGCCAGAGCGAGGGTCTCGGCGAGTTTGCGCCGCGAGATCTGTCCTTGTTCGAACTTCGAGAGCAATTGAGCAATTAAAGCTTCCATATTCCCTCCTACTCCTGCGGGCCCGCGCCCATGCCATTGCCACAAATTTGAAGGTCGTATCCAAATGGATCCCACACGTGGTAACTATCGCCGTCAGGCCGAGGTGTGTGACCTTCGCCCTGATGATGAAGATCCCAGTCTTTCAGAATGGCGAGTGTTCTGGTCTTGTCGAAATTCGCCACGGTGAATGCCAGATGGTCAATGACCGCTGTGGTCGGCGGATCCTGAGGTCCGTTGTTCGGAGGCGCACCGCCTCGCGCACCACCGCCGTTCCCGCGTGGAGCGGCGGCTGGTCCGGCGACGGGATTGGGTGTAGTACCTTCGAACCCCCGGGGAAGCAGCCATGTGCCGCCTTCCTTTGGACCGAAGGCGAGATAGGCCTGCGTTCCGGTGTCCTTGTCCGGCAGGTTTTCCATTCCCATCAGAGTAGAGTAGAAGTCTCGCGCTTTCGTGTAATCAGGACAGCTATACGAAATGTGATTCACTGCAATCGTCTTGAAACCGGTTGAAGGCGCAGCATTGGCTGCCTCTTCCCCGGCACCGTAGACCGCCGCCGCGACGGCAATCGTGTGAATCAACTGCCGCCGGCTCATCTTTCCATTTTCAAAATCCTTCAGGGCTTTGAATATGAAACTTTCCATGTTAGTCCTCCCGAATTTGCCCCACATCTTACATGAACCTGCTACTCGTGCCGAAGTGCGACTACAGGATCGACGCGCATCGCGCGCATGGCGGGAATCAAGCATCCGAGGATCGCTGAAGTGCCGAGCACCAGAGACACAAGTCCAAGGGTGACGGGATCGGTGGAGGTCACGTCCACCATGAGAGATGTCAAAGCCTTTGTGAGACCCACGGCAGCCGCCAGACCCACACCGAGCCCGATCGCCATTTGTCCGACGCCCTGGCGAAACACCAGCCGCAACACTTCCCCAGCCGAGGCTCCGAGCGCCATGCGGACCCCGATCTCCTGCGTGCGCTGACTGACCGAATGGGCGATGACGGCATACAGGCCGATCGAGGCCAGCGTCAGCGCAATCCCGGCAAAAAAACCAAACAGGCCGACAAAAATCTTTTGCGCCCAGTAATTCTGCGCGAACCGTTCTTCGAGAGTTCGAAGATTGTAAAGCGCCAAATCGTTATCCACACTTTGGACTTCACGACGGAACGCCTCGGCGAGGGTTGATGGAGGAACGACGGTGCGCGCCATGAGCGCCATGTCGCTCATGGGTTTCTGCCGGTACGGCACATAGATGACAGGCCGCATCCCGCGCGCGGTGATCCCGTTTTGCAGGATGGCCGGTACGATTCCCACTACCGTCAACCAATCTTCCGGATTGTTCGCCGCGAACAAACGGAATCGTTTCCCGATCGCGTCTTCTCCCGGCCAGAATTTGTCGGCAAAAAGCTGATTGACGATCACGACGGGCGGCTGGCCTTCGACGCCGTCGACCGCGTTGAAAGTCCGCCCGCGGAGGATGCGAACATCCATCACTCGAAAATAGTCCAGTCCGATCGAGAGCAACGAGATCGACGGCCTGTGCTCCGGATCCGACGGCGGGCCGTTCTCGAGCTCGAATGGAAACTGTGCGGCGCCACCCGTCGGCATGGTGTTCGCGATTGTCGACGCCTCGACGCCGGGCAAAGCGTCGAGCCGCGCCTTGAGCCGCTCATGAAACGCGATGCGTTGCGGACCATTGGGATACCTGGCCTGCGGAAGAAACATCCGCATCACCAGAACGTTCTTCTCATTCACACCGGTCTTCACGCGGTAGATATTCACAAAACTTCGGATCATCAGTCCGGCACCGCTCAACAGCACCACAGCCAGCGCCATCTCCACAATGACGAGCAAACCCGACAGATACTTGCCGCGCAACCCCCCGCTGGATCCCCATCCACCATCTTTCAGCGAGCGGTTGAGATCGAGCCGCGACAACTTCAATGCCGGCACCAGACCGAAGAGAAGACCGGTCCCGATGGAGATGGCTGCCAGGTACGCGAAGCCCCGGTAGTCCATCCAGAAGTTCATCCAGGCGGGAATCTGATCCCGAACCTGGGTGTCGAACACACGCAGGAAGACGATCGCGATGACCCAGCCGAGAAGGCCGCCGAGGATCGACAGCATCACGCTTTCCACCAGAAGCTGGCGGATGATTCGCCAGCGCCCGGATCCAATGGCAATGCGAATCGAAATCTCGCGCGATCGATCCACGGCCCGCGCCAGCAGCAGGTTTGCGACATTGGCGCAGGCGATGAGGAGGACGAAGCTGACCGCTCCCATCAAAGCGGCGATGAGCATCCATGTATCGGGATCGTTGTTCTCTTCGCTGAACGTGTGGATGACCGGAATGACGCCTTTGTTCGATGCCGCGAACGCCTGCTCGAGATTGCGTCCGATCCCTTCCATCTCGACAATCGCCGACTTTTGAGTCGCGCCCGGCGCCAATTCCGCGAACACACTCAGTCCGCGATCTTCACGCTTCTCGGAATTCGGACCGGGAACCAGCGGCCTCCACATGTCCGAATCGACTGGAAACTTCAGGTCCCGCTGCATGACCCCGATCACGGTCGCCGCTTCGTCGTTGATCCTGATTTCCTGCCCGATGATTTCCGGCCGTTTGCCAAATCTGTTTTCCCACACGCCATATCCAAGGATCACGACAGGCGAGGCGCCGGGCTTCTCGTCGTCAGCAGTGAAGTCGCGCCCGATCACGGGTTTTTGACCGATCATCGAGAAAGCGTTCGCAGTGATGGTTGCGAGGTTGTAGCGCGTCGGCGTATTGAACTTGTCGCTGACATTCACGACATTAAAGCGGAAGGCCCCGAAGGCGTTGAACGACTTCGACTGAGAGCGGTAGTCGCGGAAGTCGGGATCAGAAACGCCGTCGCTGTTGCGTCCGCGAGCCGGATTCTTAGTCGATATATAGAGGATACGATCGCTCACGAAGGGTATTCCCCTGAAGAGAACTCCGTTTGCGATAGCGAAGACAGCCGCATTCACTCCGATTCCCAGGGCAAGAGCCAGAACGGCAATGATCGTGAAACCCGGATTCTTCGCGAGTGTGCGCAGCCCAACTCGGATGTCGGTCAGAAGAAACATCAGCGGTGGATCACCTTTCGCAAGTCATGATAGCACTGCAGATTGACAGGTATTCGACTGAAAGGTGGCAGCACACACCCCATCGCTGCGCTCCGGGTTCTTAACTCTGCGCACAATTGACGCCATCTGCAGAACCCCGAGCGCAGCGACGGGCTTCGTGACGCAGTGTCACGCGATGCTGGACAACGTGATCGTTTCTGCCGGCTTTGCGTCGGTAACCTTGTCGTTGCGTCCGGTGAAAAACCAGTCGAGTCCCGAGGCGCCGGTGAGTGTGTCGGCCGCGCCGTCGTCAAAAACCGTTGCAGCGCTCAGTGTGAATTCGCCCTGGCTGATCGTGTTGATGCGCTGCGCGTAGGTGAGGTCTGTCCGGCTCCATGCTTCGAGGATTTCGCATAGTGCGATGTGATCGCAGTTGTACAGAGTGGTTCCGCCTATGAGGATATCGTCGTCGGAGCCTCCTACAAGCCGGTCCGCTCCGCCGTCACCGATCAACACGCTCCTCCCGCTGCCGCCGAGCAGCTGATCGTCGCCATCGCCGCCGCACAGCACGCTATCACCACCGCCGGCTGCCAGGCGATCGTTGCCGCTGTCGCCGTGCAGGAAAGCGGACAATCGTATACTCCCCGCTACTTCGATGTCGTCGTTGCCGTCCAGACCGTAGGCGATGATTCGTCCGGTTGGGCGGAATGTTCCTTGCGACGCACCGTTGATCAACACCTTGATGTCGCCGTCATTGCCCTGCGGCACAAAGCGAATCGTATCGTCGCCGCTGGTGCCGCCGACGACTAAGGCTGTCCTGGTGGAGTCGCAGGGATCCGTCTGAAGATCGACTGCCTTGATAGTGATTTGCCCGCTGACGGTCGCCGTTCCGCCGTCGTCGTCAACAACCGTCAGCTTGACGGTATAAGTACCGGACGCCGTGTAAACGTGTGTCACCTTCAACGCGTTGACGTCGACACTCGAATGACTGCCAATCACGGCTCCGTCACCAAAATCCCAGCTGACCCGATGCGTATCCAATGTTCCCGGATCGATGAAGCTGCCGGCAAACGTCAGGTCCTGGCCCCGAACGCCACTGGCCGGCGCGTCGATCGATGCTGCCGGCTCGACGTTCTTAACTGTCGTCGTCAACACAGCCGTGACACTCGCATTATGAGAGTCACTGAGAAGCACATTGATTTTGTACGTATCCGATGCTGTGCCGGTGGGGTTATCGTCCAGATACTTATGGATGACATTAAATGAGTTCACACCACCACCCAGCTTCACGACTTCCGGAGTTCCCTCTCCCCAATCCACCACCAGAGTGTGACCATCGGCGTCGTTGGGATCGGTGAAAGTCCCGGTCAGCACGGCAATCCCATCTTCAGGTACCACCGGCGTTACGGAAATCTGAGTGAACTCGGGAGCGCGATTTGCGGGCGTGACGTTGATTGTCATCGCCCTTGCGACCGGATCGAGATCGATACCATCGTTGGCGACCCCACCATCATCCTCCACCTGGAAGGTAAAGACCGCATAGCTATCGCCGTTGGTATTAGCCGTCGGAGTAAAGATCAGCTTGACGGCGTTGATGTCGCTGAGACTAACAAACTGTCCGATCGTCACGTTGGCGCCGTTGACCGTTAGTTTGCCGGCGGAAGGCAAGCTGGATATCCGGACCGCCAGGAGACTGTTCGCAGGAGAATCGTTCGGGTCGGTCAACGGGAAATCGGCGGCTTTGAACGTGTACGCGACGTTTTCGAGAGTGGTTACCGTCTGCGAGCTGCCCACCGGTGGGTCATTAACCGAATCGATTCGCAGGATAACCGTGGCGGTGTTAGACAGATTGTTGAGCGACTGACCGTCATTGGCTTTGTAGGTAAAGCTGTCTGAACCGTTGAAGTTGCCGGCGGGCAAATAGGTGAAACTACCATTTGCGTTCAGCGTGAGCGTACCGTGGCTGACGTTCGACACCAAGACGGCTGTCAGCGGATTGTTCTCGACATCGCTATCATTGGCCAGCACACCACCAGCATTGATGGTCAACGGGTGATCCTCAAAAAGCGTGTAAGTGTCATTCACCGCTGCGGGTGCATCGTTCACGGCGTTGATCGTAATGGAAACAACCGCTTCCCGGGACGCCAGGCCTTCATTGTCTTTCACGATATACCGGAAGGTGTCGTTGCCGAAGTAGTTCGCTGCCGGAGTGTAAGTCACAGCTCCTGACGAAGGATTCACACTTAGTGCACCATGGGCGGCATTGGTGGTGATACTAACCGTCTTCGGATCGATGGTTCCATCGATATCCGTGTCGTTGCTCACGACGTTGATCACCACTGTCGTGTCTTCGCCGGTCGTGGCGGAATCGTCGTTCGCAACCGGCGCATCGTTGACCGGTGTGACGTTGATGGTGATCGTGCGCGGCGACGGATCCAGATCGATGCCGCCGTTTGCCGTTCCGCCATTGTCCTGGACCTGGAACGTCATCGTCGCGAAGGATGCGCCGTTCGCATTCGCGGGTGGTGTAAACATCAGCTTGCCGGCATTGACGTCGCCGGCAGTGATGAACTGGCCGGCCGTTACGTTCACGCCGTTGTTGGTTAATGTGCCGGTGGCCGGCAGCGTTGTGATCTTCACCGCCTGCAAGCTGTTCGCCGGCGTGTCATTCGGATCGGAGAAACCAAAGTCCAACGAGGCGAACGTGTAAGCCGTGTCCTCCAGCGTCGTGACGGTCTTGCTTGCACCCTGCGGCGCATCGTTGACCGGCGTGATGTTGATGGTGATCGTGCGCGGCGACGGATCCAGATCGATGCCGCCGTTTGCCGTTCCGCCATTGTCCTGGACCTGGAACGTCATCGTCGCGAAGGATGCGCCGTTCGCATTCG
>CAZPBY010000031.1:0-1690 GCA_964584785.1 uncultured Solibacteraceae bacterium | reverse complement strand
CCGTGTCCTCCAGCGTCGTGACGGTCTTGCTTGCACCCTGCGGCCCATCGTTGACTGAATTTATCGTGATGGTAACGGTCGCGATGTTCGAGAAGTTGTTTGCAGTCTGGCCGTCGTCCAGTTTGTAAGTGAAGGTATCCGGACCGTTGTAGTTGGCTGCGGGCGTGTACGTAAACGATCCATTGGCGTTGAGGCTGAGCGTGCCGTGCTGCACCCCGGACACCAGCAGCGTAGTGATCGTGTTGCCGTCCGGGTCGTTGTCATTAGCCACCACACCATGTGCTGCGTCTGCATTCAGCGATGTGTCTTCGTTCGTGGTGTAGGTATCGTTCGCGGCGACGGGTGGTTGATTGGCGGGCTGCGCCGTCGGCACAAACGCAACGGCATCCAGACCCGCCACGCTAGGACCGATCACCACCACATTGCCCGTCGGAAGGTCGACAATCCCCAGGAGATTCCTGTTGGTGTCGTCATTGGTCGCAATGGAAGCAAACAAGAAACCCGACTTCGGATCGAAGTCCATCCCATTGACCCGTGGGAACGAAGCTGACGGATAGTTCAGCGTCAGGGCGAAAGAGGCACGCCCCGTATCCACATTTTCGACATCCAATTCGTGGTCGCTGGCGCGATACAGCGTATCTATTGGCGCAAAGGCCAGGCCGTTGCCACTGCCGGATATGAGCGTGTTCCCGACGATCGTGGTGTGGCCCGTGGTTTTATCGATAAGTGCGAGCTTGTTGTTACTCAGATATGCGAACAGCGCGCTGTCAGAGTTTCGGATGGAGAGATCCGTGGCGTTGACGAAACTCTGGCTCAGATTGATCCCGGTAGTGCCAATCTCCGTGCCCGCACCCGTTATTGTGTCGATGGTGATCAACACCGCTGTTGTCTGCCCGAGCCGCTGACCGGTTGCATACAGAATTCCCGTCCGTGGATCGAAGTCCATGCCGCTCACCCGGTCGAAGCCGATCGGACCGACGGGCGTACCCGCTCCCGTAGCCGTATCGATCAGGTAGAGAGTCGAGGCGCCTGTGCCCGTCGGGGAGGCGGCGCCATAAAGCAAACCGGTTCCTGTGGGAAGCAATACTGAGACGATGGTCGCGGAATTATTGTCCGCGTCTTCATCGATAGTCGCTGCGGTTACACTCGCCGTATTGGTCAATGCGGGTCCAGTGTTGGACGCTGCAACAGCAACAATATTCACCGTGACCGTGCTGCCCTTCGGCAGACTGCCGACGTTGACGGTCACGACACCGTTCGCGACGCCGACGGTTCCTTGCGTCGTCGTCGCGGAGTCGAAGCGCAACCCCGCCGGCAGTACGTCTGTCGCCGTGACACCAGTGGCCGTTGAAGGTCCGTCGTTCACGACGGTCAGGGTATAGGTGACACTATTTCCCAACACCACCAGCCCGGGCGCCGCTGTCACCGTCAATCCGACGTCGGCTTTCGGAACGACATTGAACTGAACACTCGCCGCGTTATTCGTCGTGTCTAGTTCCGGTGTATTGCTGGTGACCTGCGCGGTGGTGGTAACGCTGCCTGCGTCCTTCGCAACGGCAAAAAACGTTACCGTCGTCGTCTGTCCGGAAGGTAACGCGCCTAAATCCCAAACGAACATCCGCGAAAACTAAAGACCTGCGCGCCCTCACCAGCGATGAAAACGGCGCGCAGCGTGTCGCGTTCACAAACA
>CAZPBY010000030.1:0-80861 GCA_964584785.1 uncultured Solibacteraceae bacterium | reverse complement strand
AAGTGGAGGTTTAGCTGCTTCACTGCCGACCAATTGAATCCATTGGCTGAGGCCGATATCATTAACAACTGGTTATCTCACATGGCTAATGTTCGTACCAGAATTTCGCTAAATCACGTGCCGTACGTCTTTCATTGGTCCCATGCTGAAACCTCAAATTTGCGGGATGCATATAACGCAGCCGTTCGTCGGCATCCCGAATACGCAGGGGTGTGGTCAGAACCGGCATGGTTCGATTTTCTAAAGCAGGTCATGAAGGCTCAGCCAGTCGTCGTACGGGATGCGCTGAGCTTCGGACTAAAAGCTGTGGCGCAGGCGATGCATAAACATCGCCTGATCTCTTCAAGTTGGGAAAGCGGCCCAACGGACGGCTTGGGCGCAATGATTGGAGCTTGGCGATGTAGCAAGGAGGCCTCAATGAACGGAACTCATTTGGCGGATGTTCAATTGATGAAAGAGATTCAACAGTACAATGAAGTTGATTGTCGCGTCATGATGGAGATTGTCAGGTTTCTGCGGGAGAAGTGTTGAGTGTTCATTTTGGGGACTTTTTTCGTGTCTTAGCCCATCTGGCGCGAACAGCTTTTCTCGCAAGCTCGCTTCGTTCTTCTGGCGTCAGTTTTGCAGCTCGAGCCTTTCCTCCCTTTAGACCACCTAAACGGCCAAGTGCCTGAGCGTGAGGATTTTTCTTGCGCATTACCAGTGATTGTACACCGCTGCAGCAATTGCTATTGAGACATACGTGAGCGCTTACGTATAATAGGAATCGCTCTGATCACAGGGACCTGAAATGGCCCTCCTTTTCGATAGTTTTTTCGGAGAAACAGCGGCGAACTGGAAGGAAGTGGAATGGAATGAGCCTTGTAGAAACTCAAGTATCTTCTCGGCATCGAAGTTCGGAAATATTCGTCGGAGACGCGCGGAGAGTTCTAAAAAGGATCAACTCAGAAAGTGTCCAGTGTGCGGTTACGAGTCCGCCATATTGGGGGCTTCGCGACTATGGGATACCCGGCCAAATTGGGGCCGAAAATGAGGTGAACGACTACATCGCGAACCTCCGCGAAGTCTTCCGTGAAGTCAAACGAGTTCTCAGAAACGATGGGACCTTGTGGCTGAATATCGGTGATTCGTATACCAGTGGAAACCGAGGTTGGAGAGATGCTGACAGAAAGAATCCCGCACGGGGCATGAACTACAGACCTCCCACGCCACCGGGTCTCAAGCCAAAGGACCTAATTGGCATTCCGTGGCGAATTGCCTTCGCGTTGCAACAAGATGGTTGGTATTTGCGATCCGACATTGTATGGTACAAGCCCAACTGCCAACCCGAATCTGTAAAGGATCGTCCCACGCGCTCTCATGAATACGTTTTTCTGCTGTCAAAGTCCGAAGATTACTACTATGAGGCGGCCGCGATACGCGAACGTTCTGACGAAGGAGGATTCCGTAACCGGCGATCAGTTTGGATAATCAACACTGAGCCATCAAAGGAAGCTCACTTTGCGATGTTTCCGCGCACGCTTGTCCGTCTATGCGTGGAAACCAGCAGTCGACCGGGCGACATCGTTCTCGATCCATTCTTAGGCGCTGGAACAGTAGGAGCGGTCGCTTCAGAATTGAACAGGGAGTGCATTGGAATCGAGTTAAAGCGAGAATATGCTGAGATAGCAAGACGACGCATCAAAGCCGTACAGATTGGGCTCGACTTTTAACGAATGGGGCTGAACTTCCACCAACCGTGGACGATGCACTGTCCCTTATCAAGCCGTTTGATTTGCAGTTTCCTTTCTGTCCCGCCGTCAAAGTACAACTCAAAAAGGATATTCCCGTCCTCTGATCGTACCGTGCAGTAACCCGGCTTGGGATTTTGTCGGCTGTCCATGACCATGCGAAGTTCCCCGTCTTTTGCTCTTAATAGTAAGGCTTTGGGGATTTCAACAAGTTCATATTCTTGGAACTTGTCGGAGAAGCCGATCCGTCGAAGTTGAAGTACTCGGTCATAGCCCTCGACGTGTCTAAAAAACTGCTCGCGTAGTCCGGATAGATCTGACTCTGCCGCCCAAGCGCCTTTTCCTAGCTCCATGAACTTCGAGATATGAAGGTAGCTGCGCGCGATATTACGATTCGCTTGTGTTTTCAAGCTGAAGCGTTCGTGCCGGATTGTGATGTCATGGCCAGGATTGCATTTATCTGAGAGAAACGCGGGAACGTCACAATCATTGAGAATACGGAGCAATGCATACTCGAATTTATCCTTCGTGAGGGCCTCCGTTGACAGGGCGTGATGAATTCGGAGAACATCGGCAAATCCTTCCAAAACGCATTCCGACACAATGTCTGACGAACCATCACGATACATTTCGGATTCGACGCTGAATTGGTTGATGACACTCTGTAACCATGTCAGTTGACGCTTACTCAGTTTTTCCAATCGGTGAACCCAGTCTTTCCAACGCTCTTGGTTTTTGTCAGAATCTCGTCCTCGCTGCTCTTTCACGGCGACTAGTATGCGGGCAAGCGCTTTTAGAGAGCAACTGTGACGCGCAATGGAAGGCCACCGAGGTCGGTAGGAACTTTCGAATGCTTCAGATCTGGATTCAGGCTGCAGGTCACTTTGTCAAGGCGCTGTCAGAGATGCAACAGCATCCAGAATGGAATGTCTCATCGAAGGCTAAAACCGGCGATTTGCTCATTCTGTATCGACCTAAACCTGAGAGCTGTATTCGGGATATATTCGCTATCAGCGGGCCTGTCCATTACGGAAGAGCGTGGTGGAAGCCGCCGTGGGCAGCAAAGAAGGAGGCTTACATCGCGCCAATCGAGCGAGTTTGTCTCTTACAAAATAAAATAAGCCAACATGACGTCAGGGACGATAGTCAATTAGCAGAAGCCCCATTTGTACGCGCGAATTTTCAGGGGCATCCTTATCTTGCCACTCCATACTGGCCGTACCTTTATCGACTGATCATCTCAAAAAATGCAGATTTGGCAGATGTTCTCCGTTATTTCCGCCCAGATCAGTTAGTGCACGTCGAGCAATTGAAAACCCGGAACAATACATGATCATGACTCGTTTGATTTCTTGACACGACAGCATATGATCCTCGCGCAGAAGTTAAGCTGCGTACCAAAACTGCGGGCTACAAGCTATTCGTTCGTAATCATCCGTCGCACGTCGGGACGCGTTGACGCACAGCCGGTGAGATATCGATGCCAATCGCCGCGTTTCCGAAGCCGCTGAGGCTTCGCTTCGATTATCGTTCTCGGCGAGTTGTATTGTGGCGCTCGGAAATCGGCTCGCGTTGAATCGAACACTCGAACAGTGGATCAATTGATCAATTCCCGGCGGCGAACCGAGTTCTCGGTTGCGATCCGACAACAGATCGCCACTACGGACAAATCAGGATTTTCTCCACGAAAAAGTCGGCGAATTCCAGAAAACGACTTATGGATCGCAGCCACGGCGAAGCAGCCTCACAATAGCTTCTCGTGATAACCATTTCGATGCGATTGAGGATCTAAGGATCGACCGTTGGTAGATCGTGCACGGTGGTCAGAAGAAAATTGACCGTCTCGGGTTCTCTGGTTTGTCGACGCGAGAGCAATTTCGATCAAGCGGATTTGGCTAGGGAGTCTTGAACAACAAAAGTTGTTCTTCATGTGTCAGATTTTCAAGCCGCGACAAGGTTCGCATTTTGGATCCAGTTTTCGACCTCAAGATTGACGTTGCGAAAAGCGCGGCGCAGCTTTGAATCTATTGCGACGACCTCAGGCAATACAAAGGCGATGCCGGGCCGGAGGATTCTGGAATACACCTTCGAGAAGAATAATCCGGCCCGGAAGCCCAGCTCGGTCACCTGATAACGATGAGTCTTCGGGATGCGTTGAATCAGGCCATGGAGACGCAGACGGCGCAATTGGTAGGTCATAGCCCCCGGCGTGATTTGAGTCGGTTTTTTGCCGAGAAGCTCGGCGAGATGAACTCGAAGTTGGGCGTTGGAAAATCCCTTGGGTAAAAGTCGGAAGACCAACAACGCATTCCAAAGGGCCTGAACTTTGGAGTCCGCAAAGCGCAAAGCGGAAGCCCGTTGCGTATCCAACTCAACAGGCCGATTGAGTTTCTGGAAAACTTCCTCGGCCATGATGCAGTCGTGAGTGATCCGTTCCGTCTCCAGCAGACGTCGATTGGCTTGAAAGCCGATTTGACGTAGTGTCGGCAGGTTGTGAATCCGTTTGCCGATTTGAAAATCGTACGTATTGTTGATCGTCGTTTCCGTTCGCAGGGCTTGTCCTTCTTTGTGGTACTGCTTGATCCGCGTGTTTTTGTACTGCACGTAAAGCGCAGGCGTGACGCCTTCGGTAATGATTCGGGTGCGCAACAATCCAGGGGTGGTGCGGTTGATCTTGCGGTCGAACAGCAACTGCACATGATCCGGCCGGCCCAGGTCAATGTTTTCGCGGATGACTTCTTCAAAGAATTGACGGCCGTGGACCGGCCGGTCTAACGCCTGGGTTAAGGAAAACTCCACTTGCAGCATCGACAAGGCATAGCGGTAACCGGCTCGTGCATTCCACTTCCATTGTGACGTGTTGATCCAAGACCGCGGCCACCGTCTGTGCTATCTTCATCCTCGCTCCGTTCGCCAGGTTTTGCCTCTTCGGAGGCGTCTAGACCGTTCATTCGGTCCACTTATTGGTGGCGACTTTTAGTCGACCCCGTCATGAACCGACGGACGGAGCATTATCCAATTTTTTTTCTAACGACGCTGCGCCTCAGACCGACGAGCACTCATGTTGAATCGAGCTAAACATGTCCTGTCGGTCTGAGGCGCAGCCTCGTTAGTTTTCCGTTCATCGACGTTTCCTTAGATTGCGCTTGGATCCTTTCATGCACTACACTGTAGTGCATGAAGAAAACAGAGGTTTACAGCTGGAGAATTACTTCGGCGACCAAGACTGCCATTGAGAATCAGGCCCGCCGTGAAAAAACCACAGTCTCTGCACTGCTGGATCGAATTACGACAGAATGGATCGAATCCCGGCGGGGACAAACCGACGATAACGCCGAACAGGTACGCCTCCACGCCAGCGTCCACAAGACGATCGGCACGATTGTCAGCGGAAATCCAGAGCGTGCAGAGCGAGCGCGCGAGAATGTCCGTAAACGGTTAAGGCGCCGCCATGGCCGGTAATGGTCTCATCGATACTGGTGCGATTGTTGCTCTACTGGATCGCAGCGACCATTGGCATCAACCGTGCACAGAAGCTTTCAAGCAACTCCGCCTGCCATTGTTCACTTCAGAAGCCGTATTGACGGAGTTGTTTCATCTTGTGGGCGATGATGGCCGTCAGGTACGTGCCGCCTGGAAGTTTGTTCGTTCAGGCGCGCTTACGATCGCGCCGATAAACGATGCCGACCTGCCACCCCTGGATGTGCTGATGAATCAATATCGGGATCGTCCGATGGACTTTGCCGATGCAACCCTCGTCCACATCGCCGAGCGTGAGTCTCTCAGCTTAATCCTCACTATCGATCATGACGACTTTGAAACCTATCGGATCCACGGCCGCAGGCGTTTTCGGATTGTTCCGAACCGCTCTTGAGTTCTGTGCGACGGGCACAGGGCTCATTTAACCAAAACAAGAATGGTTAAGCCCGGAGAGCATTCGGGCTTTTTTCGTAGCGTCAGCATCGTTTGTGTCGCTGCCGGACGTCAACCAAAGTAGCGATTTATGGGTCCATCCTCGTGGAGGGAATCGATGTTTTGCCGGACATTGTTGTCGGCTCTTATTGCGATTAGCTCGATGGCTCCGCAGGAATTCGAAGTGGCTTCCATTCGATCGAACAATTCCGGTTCCGGAAGCTCGAGTTCTCATAGTCGCAACGGCAGGTACGAAAGCACGAACGAGTCATTACTTCAGCTGGTCCGCCTGGCGTTTCAAGCTCGGGAATACCAGATTATCGGTCCGGACTGGATGAAGTCCGACAGATATGACATTCGGGCGAAGGCTCCCGATGGCGTCCCCGACACTCAGATTCCGCAGTTACTCCAATCGCTTCTCACCGACCGGTTCAAAATGAAGTTTCATCGGGAAGTCCGCCAGATGCCGATCTTTGCCCTGCTGGTGGCCAAGGAAGGTTCGAAACTCGTTCGAGCAAACGAATCCGATCCTGCCGTGCCAAATCGTGTTTCGGCACCGGAGTCCCGGACGGCACCGGGCGCGAGTGCCGCATCGGGCGGAGGGGGTTCGAGCGCCGGCACTGCGCCGGCGCTGCGTCTGTCGACCATGCATAGTGTTGGGACGTTATCCTCCTTTGCCGGAAGTTTGTCGAGAAGCATGGATCGGCCGGTCATGGATATGACCGGTCTTGCCGGAGATTACGACATCCGGCTGGCTTACAAACCCGAAAGCGCTCCGGCCGAGGACTCCGGCCCATCCATATTCACGGCAATCACCGAACAATTGGGCCTCCGGCTCGAAGCCCGCAAAGGTCCCGTCGATGTGATTGTCATCGACAGTATTGAGAAGGTGCGAGAACAGTAAAGCGGGTCAGCCCTTGACACAGACGACCTGGCGCAGCGTGTGGACGATTTCGACGAGGTCGGATTGCGCGGCCATCACGGCCTCGATGGGTTTGTAGGCGGCCGGCGTTTCGTCGATGACATCGGGATCTTTCCGGCACTCGACGCCTGCGGTCATGCGGATGTGGTCGTCGACCGTGAACCTGCGACGCGCTTCGTTGCGCGACATCGCGCGGCCTGCACCGTGACTGCAGCTGTTGAAGCTTTCAGGACAGCCCTTGCCGCGGACGATGTAGGATCGGGCGCCCATGCTTCCCGGAATGATCCCCATGTCGCCGGCGGCGGCGCGGACGGCTCCCTTGCGTGTCACGAGCACGTTTTCGCCGTAGTGCTTTTCGCGAGCAACGTAATTGTGATGACAGTTGATGACCTCTGACGTGACTTCAAAGGGCGGCAATTGTCCCGAACTTCGAAGCGTCGCGACGATCGCATCCATCATCAACTGCCTGTTCCATCGGGCGTAGTCCTGAGCCCAACCGACCGCGTGGACGTAATCGTCGAAGTGCTCGGTCCGCTCGGAAAAGTAGGCCAGATCCCGATCCGGCAAATTGCCCAGGACTTTCTCCATATCGCGCTTCGCCAGATCGATGAAGTAAGTTCCTATGCGGTTTCCGACGCCGCGCGATCCGCTGTGAAGCATCAGCCAAACGTTTTCGGATTCGTCAAGGCAAACCTCGATGAAGTGGTTCCCGGTGCCGAGCGTCCCGAGGTGAGTGACGTCATTGCCGTGATGGAGTCTCGGATGCTTCTTCAGGATGACGTCATATGCCGGCTTCAACACGTCCCAAACGTCTGCGGTTCGCTGAGGGATGTCGTGCCAGGCCCCGCGATCGCCTTTGCCGCCCTGATTCGTGCGTCCGTGGGGCACGGCCTTTTCGATCGCTTCACGAATCCTCTTCAGATTCTCCGGAAGATCGCGAGCGTTGAGCGTTGTCTGAACCGACATCATTCCGCAGCCAATATCCACGCCGACGGCGGCCGGGATGATGGCGCCCTTCGTCGGAATGACGCTGCCGACGGTCGCGCCGATTCCCCAATGCACGTCGGGCATCGCGGCGATCCATCGAAAGATGCAGGGCAGTTGCGCCACGTTCCTCAGCTGTTTTTCCGCTTCGGGATCGAGCAGCACACCTCGCGTCCAGGCGCGAATCGGAACTCCTTTTTCAGACTGGATGACGTTGTATGAATCCATAGCTACTGCGGACGGCAGCCGGAATACATGATGTCGTTATCGAATGTTAGCTGTTGGCCCGCGCGCAGATAGATTGCGGAGGCGAGCGTCGCCGCGTTGGAAAACGTGAAACGTTGGTTGTCGGCTCCGGATGAAACGAGGGTGGCCTGAATCTGCGACGCGAGATTCAAGTACGTAAGCACCATCGGGCCCGCTATGGATCGACCGACGGCGGTATGGAAGTTTTCGCGGGAATCGCAGCCGGACGGCGTGACTTTCACATCGGGCAGCCGGATATCCCCCATCCCGACCACGTCCACCTTTGCCGGTTCTCCGTTCGGATTCACGTTGACCATCGGAGGCACCTCCGTTGGGTTGATGTTCACCGGCAGAAATGGTGTGCCGTCGGCGTTCGTTGCAGCCGGCCGCTGTGCATGGACGGTCACGCCGAGCACAATGCAAAGCAGCAACAATGCGTTCAGGACCAGCAGCGCTTTAAGACCCTTAGTCATGACAACACTCCTTCAGTTCAGCTTCGCACTATTCCAGACGCCTCGCACGGCAATTTGGTTCGTGATGTCGCTTACAATAGCCGGGTGAACGACACAGCCTGGACCCCGATGCCGGACCGCCCGGCGCTTGCGGACTTCTTCAATCTGCGGTTCCGGCAGATCCGCAATAACCTCCCCTTTCCGCCGGGTCATCACTGCATTCAAAGCGCGAATATGGCGTTGGAAGCGGGGCAACCGGAAGAGACGGTGCTGGCGTGTTTGCTGCATGATCTGGGGCTGTGGCTGATCAAGCCGGATCATGGATGGTGGGGCGCTCAGCTGGTGGAGCCGTATGTGTCCGAGAAGGTCAGCTGGGCGATTCGTTATCATCAGGCGCTGCGGTTTTATCCCGATCCGGAAGTGGGCTATGAATATCCGGAGATGTACGTCCGCATGTTCGGAGCCGATTATCGGCCAAAGCCTCATATCGAATCGGCATACCGGTACGCGCGAGACCATCGGTGGTACATGGAAGCGCGGCTGATCACACTGTATGACGATTACAGCTTCGATCGGAACGCGACGCCGGCCATCGAGCCTTTCGAGGATATTATCGGACGACACTTCCGTCAGCCGCCGGAAGGACTGGGATTCGACAACAGCCCGGTGGCGCACATGTGGCGCACGATGATCGATCCGGACCGGCCCGTTTGACCCCGGCCGATTCGTGATATACACTCACGCACTGAATCACCAAAACCCAGGAGGATGCATGAATCGGAAGTTAGTATTCGTGTTTGTCGTAGTGTTAGCTATTCTGCTGCCGGTAGTGCTGGTAGGTCAGGAGAAGAAGGGCGGCGGAGAGAAGAAAGACATGGGAGGCTCAACGTCCGTCACCGGCTGCTTTAACAAAGGTGCGGATGCCGACCATTTTGTGATCAAGGACGATAAAGGCAAGGAATGGGTTGTCACGGGCGACACTGCCACGCTGACCCGCCATGCCAACAATCACAACGTGACGCTGACCGGCGCCATGGCCAAAGAGGGCGGCAAAGACGTTTTCAAGGCCAGCGAACTGAAGATGAATTCCATCTGCAAGTAATTTAAAAATCCAGACTCAAACAACCAATCCCCGTGCGAGTCCATCGCCCGGGGATTTTTTTTGGGTGATTAAATAGGCCACACCCTTCAATGGTAATTCGGTGCGTAGACGGTGCGTCCGGTTTGAAGATCCCTGCCGATCGAAAATGAAAAGCTGGCGACGGAGGCCAGCCGCAGCCGCAACTCGACGCCCGTGTCAACGAACCATCCCGGCGCCTTCGCGGCGTCCACAAATGGCGCTGCCGATAGTCGAGCCAGTGTGAAATCGTGAAGTGTCTTCTCGGATTCGAGATTCAGCAAGCCGTAATGCCGCGCAAAAACGGCTGATCCTTTGCGTCCGTTCGTGACGGCTCGATGTCCTCGCAAAATCAAGTCGGAGTCGCGGTCGATGCCTAAAGCAAAGAGTTCGTCATACGGCGTTTGACCAGTCGCGGCGCCTGCCCTTAACCGGACGGTCGTCGCGAAGTCGGAGCCTCGCGACCGAGGGAACCAACTCAAATGACCATCGAATTCCGCCCTTGCGAAACGGGTCTCGCCCACACGCTTCACCTTGGCACGCACTCCGGTATTCAACACCAGCCGTCTTTCGGGCCATCGCAGGACGTCGAAATCCGTTTGGCCGGCGTATCCCAAACCCGGTGCACCGACGATCACCGCCGAAGACCATGCGCCGCGCGACCCGATCGGTGAACTCAGGCCGAGTTTGGATTCGAACTTCTTCAGGACAAGCCGGCTGCCGCGCCAATCCCACTCCTCTTTGCGGGCGTCGGCTTCGACGAAATACCGGGTGGACGCGCTCGATCCCAGCGGACCGGAGGTGAACATGAAGGCGCGTTGTTTGACGCGATCCCAGCGGAGCAAGGACTCCACATTCATGCTGCTTCCGCCTATATCGGTCGCGCGTGGCTGCACCGTCTGAAAAGGCAAGCCGGCAAACCACGAGAGAATCGGAGCCTCGCTTCGTTCCGAGGCCCTGAAGGTCAGGTCAAAGGAATCCGAATCCGTTGGGCTGAGATCAAAGTCGTAGCGGGAAAAGCTTCCGGCGGCGTCCAGCCGTGCCGCGGTGCGGCGATATTCGTCGAGCGTCAGTGTGCCGCCGCGCGAAAAGGCGAACGCGCGATCCAGGCGTACGGGATCGAACCTTAGCGGCGGGTCGACACGAACGTCGCGAACGGCGGGCTTGTCCAAACGATTCCAGTACTTCAACGCGGCTTCCAGGTTGTCGTCCAAAAGAAACAACGTTGCCAGAAGATCGTTTGCCGTCACATCCTGCGGACTTTTACGCAATGCGGACCGCGCATATCGCCTGGCGGCCGGGTAATCCTCGCGGCGGAATGCAGCCGTCGCAGCCTCCAGATCGCCGACGGCCGCCGGTTCGGGTGACGAGTGATCGAGTTCCTTCGAAATCGCAGGGGCAGGCTCGGACTCTCGTGGCGTGACCAGCAGCGTCCAGTTTTCAGACACCTGCCATCGTTCTTCAAAATCGGTGCGGCGAATTGCCCGAAGTTTACGATCGGCTGCGTCGTTCAGAAGGACCAGCTGCTGCTCGTCATCGAGCCCGGCGACGACGACATAATGCAGGGGCATGTCGCGGGCATTTCCTTCAAGTGAAACGATCAATGGACGGCCCTTCGCGAGATTATCCTGAAGGTCCGTCCATTGGCCGGAGAACGCAAACGCATCGAAGCCGTGCGACGCGAAGTAACGCTGCATGTCGCCCGCGTACACGCCTCCGGCTCTCGAAGAGAACACGTCGCGATGGATATCGTTCAGCGGTTCGATCTGAGGCGCCCTCCAATACTGCATCAGCATCCAGATCGAGGCCGACCCGCATCCATCTTTGGGCTGCCGGACGAAGGGGACGTCGAGCCATGTTGCGCTGCCGAGTGCAAGCAACAGGGCAAGAGTAGAGGTCATCAGCCCGCCGCGACGACGATCAAAACAAGTACGGCAGCGGCGAGCGCAATCACAATATACGTCAGATCCTGATTGTTCAAAGAACCGGCCGCGAAGTCGGCCTGTAGCTTTTGTGTTTTTTGCGCCAGCTTCGCCAGTTCTTCCGGACTGAGTGACGCGACCGCTTCCTTGAGTTGTTCCGGCTTCATCGTCGTCTTCGACAAAGCCTCACGAACGGGCTCACTGGAGAAGAACGAACGAACCTGGGCGAGGTTTCTTTCCCGGGTGGACGATGCCTTTTGGAGGGCGTTCTTCAATTCGGAAGGCTGGACGATGGACGACTGCGCCTGCAGCAATTGCGGGGTGAGCAGCGCGGCAACAAGAAAACAAACGAGTGACACACGAGCAACTTGCAAGACTCTCAAGACCATAGGCCTCCTTTGAATTAATATTAGGATAAACCCAACACGCCGAAACGGTTTTTGCAAGTCGTGGGCCAATTTTTGTGGAAGGAGAGTACCACCGTGAAAGAACCGGTTATCGACTGAGAAGATAGCTGCGAAGACCGTCGCGCGTCAGTGCGCCCTGCCTGGCGAGCGCTGTTACTTCTTCCTCGCTCAACTCCGCACGATTGATGACGTAGCTGGTTCCGCCGTCGGGCCGGGGCTGCGTCGTGAAGGTGATACCCTGACGAATCAGTTCCGCCAAAGCGTGGCTCAGTTCGCCGACCGCCATTTCGACGGCGGCGCGGGCGGAATTGGCAATGATCGTCTGCGCGCGTTCGGCACCCGTAAATCGATGGCTCCAGACAAATCCTTCCGGGCCGTCGATGCGAATTTCCCAAACCTCGCCGGTTCCGGTTCCCGAAACCTTGACCCGCCAGTCCCCTTCATACCGGCCGATAGCGTCGTTAACCGCCTGAGAAATAAGGTCGCGATCAGCTTTTGCGATGTCCTTCCATTTGATTCGTGCGGGCATATACATACCTTCAGGGCAGTGCGCAAGCAAACTCTGTGCCGAAGCAGAGTGCCCCAAATACTACAGACAGACGTAGCGTTTGGACGTCTAATCTGTAGGAAGGTCTGTATGCCAATCGATATTCGTAGAAAAGATGTCAAAACCCTCATCGCACAGGATCGTGCTCAAATCATTGAGGTTCTGCCTGCCGCCGAATACAAGAAGGAACACCTGCCTAAAGCCATCAGCATTCCGCTCGATACATTGACTCCTGCGAGCACGAAAGGCCTTCGAAAGGATCAGGCAGTGATCGTCTACGGCACGAATTATCGATGCGACCTCAGCGCCCGAGCTGCCTGGCGGCTCGAGAGCATGGGTTTTCAGGAGGTGTACCGATACACACTCGGAAAAGAGGACTGGATCGCTTCGGGGTTTGAGACGGAGGGCTCGGATTCAAACAAGCCAAGGCTGAAGCAGTACGTGAAACGAGACATGCAAACGTGCCTCCTGCGCGATCGGATGCAGGAAATCCAGAACCGGCGAGGGAGCAACGATTTTTGCGTGGTTCTGAACGATCGCAATATTGTCATGGGAATCATTGAAGGCGACGCATGGAACGCCAACCCCTTGTCACGCGCTTCTGAGGTGATGAATCCGGCGCCTACAACATACCGTCCGGACGCCGACCCTAAAGAAACGTTGAAGGAACTTCGCAAACACGACATCGAGAACGCTCTGGTCACGACCTCGGATGGAGAACTCTTAGGAGTTTTGCGGCTCGGTCAAAAAAAAGGGCAGAAACCGGGAAAGGATCAGGATCAAGCCGCGTGAAGTAGACAGGACGACGTCCAGATGCGGCACTCGATCGTGCAGAAGCCATATTCGAATTAAAGATGCGACCGCGGAGCGTTCACATGCCGCGTCAGCCCGTTCAGCTCTGAAATCCGTTATGAAGCCGTGACATCCGATGAGAAAGAAAGATAGATAAGGGGACGCACACCCGAATTATGGGGTTTGGGTGTGCGTCCCCAGAACTCGAACTCAACTACTTACTGCTGTTTTTCGGCTGGACGTCCTTCACAAATCTCTCAAACCAGGAAATCATTTCATAAAGCACGTGTTCGATCGTTTCACGCGCGGCGTAGCCGTGTGCTTCGTACGGAAGCGTCACGAGTCGCGCCGTTCCGCCGTTTCCACGCACGGCGGCGAACATGCGGTCGGATTGAATGGGGAACGTGCCTGTGTTGTCGTCGGCTTCGCCGTGTGTAAACAGGATCGGTTCCTTCAGTTTGTCCGCATACATGAACGGGGACATGTTGAGGTACGTCTCCGGGGCTTCCCATAACGTCCGCTGCTCGTTCTGGAATCCAAACGGTGTGAGCGTTCGATTGTATGCTCCGCTGCGAGCGACACCGGCCTTGAACAGGTCCGTGTGGGCCAACAGATTGGCAGTCATAAAAGCGCCATAGCTGTGACCGCCGACGCCGACGCGATTGGGATCCGTGACGCCCATTTCCGTGGCTTTGTCGATCGCGGCCTTAGCGTTCATCGTGATCTGTTGGACGTAAGTGTTGTTGACGACATCGGGGGCGCCGACGACAGGCATGGCGGCATTCTCGAGCAGCGCGTAACCGGCCAGAACATAAAACAACTCCGAAGGCCCGGTGATCGTCGTAAACCGCGCCGTAGAGCCGCTCACCTGACTCGCTGTTTCGTTGTCGTTGTATTCGGTCGGATACGCCCAAACGACCGTGGGCAGGCGCGTTCCTTCCTTGTAATCCGGCGGCAGATACAGCGTGAACGACAGATTAACGCCGTCATCACGCTTATATGTCACAAGCTGCTTCTTGATCTTGCGCAGGACCGGCGTGGGATCCGTGTACTTCGTCAGGATCTGCGGAGCCGCGCCGGAGGTTGTCCGGACGTAGTAATTCGGCGGTTCCGTGGAGGTCTCGTGGCGGGTCAGGAACTTCGATCCATCTTCATTGAGCGTCGTGACGACGGTTTCATAGGTGTTCGGAGCCGATCTGAAAACGCGTTCGGATTGGAGAGTCTTCAAATTGAACCGGTCGTAAAACGGGAGATCGCCCTGAGGAGACGAGCCATTGCCATCCAGGAAAATGTAGTCGCCGCTCTGCGCCACAACCGTTTCACCGCCCGGCAGCTGACGCACCATCGCCCGGCCCGGGTCGTTATAGCGATCCTGTGTGCTGCGGCTCCATATCACCTTCGCTTCGGCAGACGGTTGATCGATGTTGACGACAAACGTCCGCGTCCATTTTTTCATGCGATCGGTATCGCTGATGAGCGCGATGTTGTCTTTCTCCGTCCAGCTCAATCCGGACAATCGGTGTTCGGTCTTGAAGAATTCGGCAGGGGTGTCAGTGAAAGGAGCCTTCAGCGTCAAAACCTGATCTCGATTCGGTACCTTCTTGTCCGGATCGCCGCCGTCCAGTGCGTCCACCCACACCAGCGTGCTCGGTTGTTTGGGTTGCCACTCCACGTTTCGCGGACCGACACGGACGCCGCCAATACGCACGTTATCCGCCAAGGGAAGGTCGGCAATTTTATGTACGGACTTTCCCGTTTTGTCCCAGACTTCGATGAGCTTCGGAAAAGAGTTCGCGGGACGCAGATAGGAAAACGGTTTATGGATTGTGGTCACGAGCAGGTATTTGCCGTCCGGGGACTGATCGATCGACTGGAACATTGCCGGCTGGCCGACGTTTGTCACTCTTCCGGAAGCCGCGTCGACAAAGGCCAGCTGGGCCGTCGTGTAGTATTCCCATTGCGCTTCGTCGTAAGGATTCTGCAGCAGATCCTCATAGGTAGGCGCGGGACCGGCATTGCCTGAAGTTTCCTGAACGTTTGGTCCGACGGGAACGGCGGGCTTCGATGGCGCCTTTCCACGATTGGCGCGCACCAGTTGAACGATCAATGATTTGCTATCCGTCCACTGCACCGGTTCGCCGTGGGCGGCATTGATGGTAACCCCTGGAATCTTCCGTATCTTTCCGGTCGCCGTATCGCCGAGCCACAGTTCGATGCTGTTCGCCACGGTGTTCATGAAAGCGAACTGCTTTCCGTCGGGACTCCACCGCGGCATGCTCGCTTTAGCATTTGGCGGAAGCGCGACTTTCATGTCGGCGTTGTCTGCAATTCTCTTGACAGTTAACGAGACAAAATACGTCCCGCGGTGGGGTCCGTTAGTGTTGGGATTGATTCGTGAACCCGCAAGACGCAACATCGGCTGCGCCAGATCGGCGATCGGCGGATAGCGCAGCTGATCAGCCAGAATCATCGTGTCGCGTGACGGATTGACCGAAATCTGCGGAGGCTGCGGGGCATTCAAAACATCCAGAATCGCCTGCGGCGGCTTTTTGTAAGTTTCCTGACCGAAACCGGACGCACAAATCAGCAATACAACGATCGCAACGCCTATCGTTCGCTTCACCATAGATGCCCTCCTCCTCCGTTGGAAATATTTCAATACGTAATTGTCATTCAGGACGCTCGTTTCGCCTCATCAAAATCGAGGTTCATCGTGATGCGGGTTCCATCCTTCCGGAATGCATCGGCCAGCATTTGGATTCGGCGCTTCGCTTCGCTCAGATCGTGGTTGTTCAGGTTGATGTTCAGGAGGTCGATGTACCACGGCATCTTGACGCTGTCCATAACGTAGGCTTCAACAATCTCGCGTGCGATCGGCAACGTCGTCTTCTTCGAAACATCGTGAACGTCGCGATTACTCGCTTTGGTCAACTTGTCGTATTCCTCAGCCAGCAGGCGCGCGCACAGATCCGCCGTGAATCGGTCGCCCGCTTTCACGCCGACCGGATCGGCCTCGGTAAAGGTTGCGTTCTTGTGCAGCCACTCCCACAGAATGCTGAGACGGATTTCACCGGTCGCCATGTCTTCCATCAGGTAGAGGACGTCTTCATTACCGAAGTAATCCGCAGGCTTCAATGCGGCGGCCTGCAATCCCTGACCGAACGCATTGCCATACTGGAGTGCCACACTGAACAGATCGCGCGCCCCTCGAACTGTTCGAGAGGCAGGCTCCAGCAGCGTCAATCCCGCGGCGTCTTCAGGCGTGTAGGTGAGCGGCGGAAATTTTCGGCCGAGCTGATTGTCTTCGCCGACCTTCTCCCAAACGGGCCGGACGATGTGCACCATTTTCCAGTGCGCCACCCACTTCCCGTTTGCGCCTTCGCGCTGCTCGCGCTCAGCGCCGGCGACGGCTCTTTTCATGCCGTTCGTCACGCCAACCTCGGAGCCGACAGGAATATTCGGTTCCATCCCGCCTTCCCATAACGCTCGCTGTCCCAGTTTATCGGGTGTGACGCAGGCCCTGCGCACGCGGTCTTCGTAAACGCGCATGTAGCCATACGTCATCGTAATCGCGTCGATATTCGGATTGATGAAGCCGCGCTCCCAGGCCACCGCGTCCGATACGCTGTTGATGTAATCCCACCGGCCCGTGTTGAACCCGATGAAGTGTTTTCCCAGAGCGGCGCGGATCTCCATCAACTGGAAACATGCCTCGATTTGCTCGACAAGCACATATGCCTTAATCGAGCCCACGGGGATGCCGACATGTTGTTCGAGGGCGGAAAAGATATCGTTCCAAACGGCGGCTTCCTCTGCTGTCTGGATCTTCGGCAGATACAACACGAGCGAACTGCCCGCGTCTCGAAGGCGGCGCTGATTGTTGACGATGAAGAGCACCGTGTCGACGATGGATGCCGAAAAGCCCGACCCGTCGCTCAGCCGAACGTGCCGATCGTCCAGATGAAGGCCGCGAGCCCTGAAGATTTTCGTCGTGAAGTCGAGTTGCTTGACCCAGTCCTGGATGATGGGCCGTCCGAAGAAACCCTTTGCCCAATCGTTCATTTCGGCCGCAACGTTTTCGGCGGTTTTCATAAATATCGAGTCGCGATCGATGGCTAGTCTGAGGTTCCGTTGATTGTCCAGAGACATGGTGCTGATTTGACCCAACGCATCTTCGCCGTCGAACATCCATCCGTCGGCGCCCGAGAGAAGGGCGTACGCGATGTTGCGGATACTCTTGTCGACAGGAGAATTCGGCTTCGCGGCAGGGCCGGTCCCCTGGATCCACTGACGCTGCAGGTCTCGGGGGATTTCGCTGCCGGCAAAATTTCCGTCGCGCGCATCCTGAACTTTGATTTTCGTTCGTGCGATGGTCGCTTCGGAATGGAGGAAGCCGATCCGTTCCTTGTTCCGAGCGCGTGCCATACGCCTTTCGATCCGTCCGGTCATCAACGCTTTCCGATCCGCGTCCAGGCCCGCCAGGGCCTCGAGCGCGGTCAAAGCGTCGCGACTGAAAACGTCAGGGTAGTCGTCTGACAGAGTGCCTCGGATCTGCAGGGTTCGGGTTGCCATGTTGATCTCTCCTGTGAAATCGAGAAACGCTATCCAACTACAGTTTGTGCAACCGACACAAGCGGAACCTGATCGGAACTAATACTTATCTTCCTGCAAATGCCCGTCGCGAAAGATCAGCTTGATCGTGGCGCCGGACGACGATTCCTTGAGCGAGGAATAGCGAAACTGCAACGAGTCGTCGTCGAAAGCCAGTTTGAACAGCGCGCCGCCGGCGTGATGGAATGCGAGGTCCGGCTTCGCGTCATCATCAATGAAGATGACTGCGGGGCGAGGAATCTTTGCAGAGATCGCCCGGAAGTCGGCCAGCGAGGCTTCCGCGAGGCGCGACGACGATCCGAGCAGAAAATTGTTACGCGCCTCGCTCCGCGCACTCTTCACGCAGACGACTCCAAGAACCACAAATATCAGGATGAGAACCAGTCCGGCACCCGCTGGCGTTCGTTTCGCAAGATCCTCATAAAACTGCTGCCACGTCGCTCCGACCAACGCCGCGAACGCACCGATGGGAAGGAACATATAGTACGGAAGGAAATGGCCCATCAGAGGCAGCGCGGGTAGTGCGGTTATCCAGAACAACGAGGCCGCGGTGAAGATGGGAAGTCGATTCCGGCGAACGGCGCAATAATAAATGATCAGGAGCATCTGAATCGCTGCAAAGCCCCACAGCACGATCGACCGCATCCGCGTCACGTCCCGCCATTGACCGAGCAAACCTACCGGCAGGTTCAAAGCCCATGCCCATGCCGTCGCCGCGTTCGTCAGGATGTGCGGACCCACCATGAAGTAATAGCCGCCGGTTTCGAGCTGCGCGGGCGGTGTGTGCAAACTCGCCAAAGCCTCGGATGCAACACCGAGATGAATCACCGTGAACCACAGGTAGGCGATCAGCAGGACTCCGAACGGAATCAGATCGACGAGCACCTTCCTGAAAGCGAACCCACCGAACAACGCGACGATCAACAAAGTCGCGGGCAGGGTCACGGCCGATTCCTTCGAGCAAAGGCTCAGGACAAAGCAACCGAAGGACGTGAATTTCCAAAAGCCGGCTCCGGAATCGAGGTAACGAAGAAACGCAATGACCGCACTCAAGTAAAACAATGTGTACACGAGTTCCGGAACAAAGGAGAGGTCGTACGTTGTATACGCATTCACGGTGTGAAAGGCGAAGAACGTCGCTCCGATCGCCGCCGCCGGCGGCTTCCGCGTAAACCGCTGGACTAACGCCCAAACCGCGGCGATGTCGGCGACGAACAGGACGTACAGGACGAAACGGTATCCGGTCGTGTGAAATCCCAAAGCGGAGTACAACGCCGACTGCACGGTTCGGTTCGTGAGCGGCCGGTACCAGCCACCGGGATCCGGGGAGGCGAATGATCGAATGAACTCCGGAAATGAATGAAGCCGGTGATAGAACCAGAAAATCGTGTCGCCCTGGAAAAAATGATCGGCGCGAAAAAAATACACGCCGTACACCGATGCTGCAAGACCGGTGAAAAAGGCGACCAAGAGATATCTCGCGTTGCGGATCATCGACGGCGCCTTCCCGATACAGCAGCGGCGGCCGCCGCGAAAGCAGGACAGAGTATGAAGGGACCGACGACGGGAGGCCACCAGGAGTCAGTAAGGAGAAAGACGACTATTCCGGCTGCGGAACCAATCGCGCTGAAAACAACCGGCCGAAGGTTCTTAAGACCGGCGGGCCCTGCGAGCCCGAGAACGACCATAACCCCAAATGCCGCTCCGATCAGAAAAGCCGGGAACAGCATCAGAAGGCTCGCCGCGAAATTCACGTTCAGTGCGAACCGGGAGTTTGGTTGTAGACCAGCCAGAACAGCCCCAGTTCGCGGGCGGCGATACAGAAGTGATCGTAGTCCACCGGTTTGCGCACGTAACTGTTAGCCTGGTGATTGTAAGCAGCCAGGCGGTCAGATTCCTCGTCCGATGACGTCAGCACGACAACGGGAAGATGCTTCGTCCGGTTGTTGGCGCGCAATTCTCTCAAGACCTCTAGTCCGCTCAGGCGCGGAAGGTTCAGATCCAGAAGAACCACCGCCGGCATGTCGTTCAAATCGCGGTCCGCATAATTCTCCCGGCCGAAACAATAGTCCAGGGCTTCGACACCATCATGGACGCGAACGATAGGATTTGAGATCCGCGATTCCTGAAATGCCATGACGGTGAGTTCGACGTCGTCGTCGTTGTCTTCCACAAGAAGGATGGCGGGTAGGTTCATTTTTGGGCTCCGAAACAGAAGAAGAAGGTGGCCCCCTTACCGGGCTCCGCCTCGGCCCATATCTTACCGCCGTGGAGATTAACGATGCGGTTCACCGTGGCGAGCCCAATACCCGTCCCTTCGAACTGGGAATCTGGATGGAGACGTTGAAATGGGGCGAAGAGTTTTTCAGCGTAATTCATGTTGAACCCGGCTCCATTGTCGCGGACGTAGAAAACATCGTGACCGGTTTCCAGCCCGGCGACCTCGATGATCGCCTTGGGCTGCTTCGACGTGAATTTCCAGGAGTTGTCCAGGAGGTTTTCCAGCATCACCCGGACCAGGCGCGGATCCGCCTCGACGACAAGACCTTCAGCAACACGGTACTCCACCGCTCGATTCGTGTCGCGGCCGGCGAGTTCGATCAAGATCCGCCGGGCGATTTCCGTCATATCGACGCGCTCGCGATTCACGGCGGTGCGTGCGATCCGTGACAAACTGAGGAGATCATCGATAAGTTCGCCCATGCGCTGCGTTCCAAAACGTACGCGCTCGAGGTAATGCCGGCCTTGCTCGTCGAGCCGACTCGCGTAATTCGCGAGCAGCAGCTTGCTGAATCCGTCAATCGCGCGCAAAGGAGCGCGGAGATCGTGAGAAACGGAATAACTGAAAGCCTCGAGCTCGCTGTTCGCGCGTTCGAGTTCCTTCAGCCACTCGCGCCTGACGCGGGATAGCTCCAGATGCGTGTTCACTCGAGCCATCAGCTCCCGTGCAGCGAAGGGTTTGATGATGTAATCGTCCGCTCCGGTTTCGACGCCTTCAAGAAGAGATTCCTCTCCGGCGCGAGCCGAGATCAGAACGACCGGGATCTGCCGGGTTCGAGAATTCGAGCGGAGTTCACGCAGAAGAGCGACGCCATCCATTCCGGGCATCATGACGTCGCTCACAATCAAGTCCGGAATCTCATCTTGTACAGAGGCCAGGGCGGCGTGCCCGTTTTCCGCGACCTGGACCTGCCACCGATTCGAGAGGAGACGAGCGAGGTAGTCTCGCATGTCTGCATTGTCATCGACGACGAGAACTCGAGCGCGCCCGCGGGTGGAGGTCGCGTCCGCTGAAACGGGAAATCCGTCGAACTCGATTTCGGGGCCGCTCGACGGCTGTTGTCCGGACGCGATCCACTGCGAGGCTTCCATTAAAAACGGTGTTGCGCTTTCCACCGTTGGCGAAGGCAGCCCGCGATCGACGATCCGCTCGGAGGGCAAATGGGAGATTCCCGTTGGGATCGACACCACAAACGTGCTTCCGCGATCCACGACACTCGAGGCGCTGACGCTTCCGCCGTGCAGTTTCGTCAACTCATGGACCATCGAAAGCCCGATGCCCGTCCCTTCAAAGCTGCGCCCGGTCGTTCCCTCGACACGATGAAAGCGATCGAAGATGTGGGGGAGTTCGTTCTCCGGAATCCCAACGCCGTTGTCTCGAACACGGAGTTCAACATGATCACCCAGCGAGCGAAGACTCACAGCGATTTGGCCCTGGAAGGTGAACTTGAAGGCGTTCGATAGAAGATTGAGGACGATCTTCTCCCACTGAATGGGATCGACGTAGACCACATCGGGAATCGGTGGACAGTCCACAACGAGCTCGAGACCGGCCTGCTCGATCAAAGAGCGGAAGGAACTCGCGAGTTCCTTCGTCAGGCTGGACAGATCGGTCGGCACAAAAGTCACCTGAAGCCGGCCGGCTTCGATGCGGGCGAAGTCGAGAAGGCTGTTGACGAGACGTCGAAGGCGGATCGCGCTCCGATGAACCGTCTGGAGACCCTCGCCTTGAAGCGACTTCGCCGGTTGCGCAAGCGCATCCTCAACCGGAGCGAGAATCAGCGTCAGCGGCGTACGGAATTCATGGGACACATTGCTGAAGAAAGTTGTCTTCGCGCGATCGATCTCCGCGAGGGCCTCGGCTCGTTGTTTTTCGGCCTCGTATGCGCAAGCCCGTTCGATAACGGCCATCACCTGATCGGCGGTTGCCCGAAAGAACCGCTGATAGTGACTGTTCAAGGACCGGTGCGGACTGATACCCGCGATCAGGAATGCCGTAGGCATGGGTTGGCCGGCGCGGGAGAGCGGCATGAGAATCGCCCGATCCGGCCGCGCGTTCCACCGTCCCCGGGGGAGCGGTCCAAATCGGCGCGCAAGATCGTCGATGACGATTTCCCGGCCGTCGCGCACGACGTCACCGAGCGGCCAGTGGTGGCCGTTGCGATCCACGGTGACTGTCAATTGGCGGGGCTTGGCGGGACCCTCGTAGTTGTCCAATCTCGACGCCCCGACGAGCTCGGCAAGGTTGGTTTTCTCATTCACGCGATAAAGCAGCGCGAAGGGAAGATCCAACTCGTTAGCAGACAGAACTTCCGTAGCAATACGATAAGCGTCGGATTCGGATAGGGCATGCGCTGCACGCGCCGAAAGATCGTGCAGCATCCGGATCTGGCGTTCGCCCTGAACTTTTTCCGTTGTTTCCTGGACAGTGTTGAGTAATCCACCGATCTGTCCGTCGTCGCCGGGCACCGGACTGTACGAAAACGTGAAGTATGTTTCTTCGGCCATCCCTCCACTGTTGATGAACAACTGAAGGTCCTCCGTCCACGTCGCGGGTCCGCCTTCCTGGACGCTTTGGGCCATGGGTCCCGCAACGTCCCAGACTTCCGCCCATACTTCCGCTGCCGGAGCTGCAAGCGACGCGGGGTGCTTGTCCCTGAGGATGGGGCGGTATGCATCGTTGTACAGGTGTAAGAGGTCGGGGCCCCACCAGAGCAACATCGGAAACCGGCTGCCCAGAACAACGCCGAGCATCGTCCTGAGACTTCGCGGCCAATCTTCGACGGGTCCGAGTTTGGTCTTCGACCAGTCCGTCGAGCGCATAATCGCGCCCATCTCACCTCCGCCTGCAAACAAGTCGACGGCAGGGCGAAGACCGATGTTTTTCTTTGCCGAACTTCTCATGAGCATCGGATAGGACTCAGAGGCCGGTAGATTATCCGGCTTTGACTGCCTCAACGCAAAGCGATCTTCCCTCTACATCCGCCATTTCCGTCGGCCGGACGGCCTGTTGACAGCTGCAATTCGTTAACCGCACAATCAGTTTCAGTCTGATGACCACACTCGCGAAAGTGGCGGAATTGGCAGACGCGCTGGACTTAGGATCCAGTGGGGTGACCCGTGAGGGTTCGAGTCCCTCCTTTCGCATATGAAAGCTCAACTGATCGACGTTAGCGATACGAAGAAAAGTCTCGACATCGAGATACCAACGGATGTTGTAGACAGCGAGATCCAGCACATCGCCCAGGACCTGGCACGAAAGGCGCGGGTACCGGGATTTCGTCCGGGGAAGGCTCCGGTTGCGGTCGTCAAGACGCGGTACAAAGATGAAATCATGTCCGAAGTCTTGCAGCATCTCCTTCCGCGCTACTTCCAGGACGCCGTCACCGAACGGAATCTGGCCGTCGTGATGCATACTCCCGGCTTTGAAAACATCGACTATCAAAATGGTCAGGCGCTGAAGTTCAAGGCCGTTTTCGAGGTGTACCCGAATCTGAGCGTCGACAACTACATCGGCGTGCCGGTTCAGGAAGTTTCGGTCAAGGTCGAGGAGGGCGAAGTGGAGGCTGCCCTGAAAAAGCTTCAGGAGGAGAATGCGGAAATGGTTCCGGTCGAGGAGAGACGGCCGATCCAGGATGGTGACTTTGTGGAGATTTCATTCCAGGGAACTATCGAGGGCTCGGACGAACCGCCAATCACGGGCGACAAGGTCGTTTGCGAGGTTGGTGCGCGCACCACACTAAAGGAATTCAGCGAGAATCTGACCGGCGCAAGGACCGGCGAAGAAAGAACCTTCCGTGTGACCTACCGGCCGGACTATCCGGAGAAGAAGCTCGGCGGGAAGACCGTGCAATACCGTCTCGAGATCGAAGGTTTGAAGGAAAAAAAGCTGCCCGAACTCAATGACGAGTTCGCGCAGGGTTACGGCGAATACAAAACACTCGACGAACTCAAAGCGAAGATTCGGTCGGACATTGAGAAGCACAAAGGCGACCACGCGAAGGAACAAACGCGCGAAAAGATCCTCGAATGGCTCGAGGACAACAATGAGTTCGAGGTTCCGGCCACACTTGTCGAGCGCCAGGTAGCGTCGAGACTGCAACGGATGCTCCGCGATCTATCGAGGCAGGGCATCAACCCTCAGCGTCTGGATGTGGACTGGAGCAAGATCCGCGAGGATCAACGCGCTCAAGCCGTGCGCGACGTGAAAGGCTCGCTGATCATGGAATTCGTCGCCGAAAAGGAAAACATGGGTGTGTCCGAGAACGAGATCGAATATGAACTCGAATCGATTGCCCGTGAAACTCAACAGCCGAAACATAAGGTAAGGGAAGTACTAAGCCGCGATACGGGTCTTGAACGACTCAAGGCGCAGATTCGAAATCGCAAGGTTTTAGACTTCCTGCAGGAGAAGGCGCGAATAATTCAAGCGCCGTGATGAACCGGCCGAAGTTTTATCAAAAACGTTGATTTACAAACGCACTGGTTGAAGAATTCAGGAGTAAGGGACATGAGACAAATCCAAGAGCACATGGCATTGGTCCCAATGGTCGTCGAGCAGACGAACCGTGGTGAACGGGCGTACGACATTTATTCGCGTTTGCTGCGGGACAGCATCATTTTTATCGGCACTCCCGTTGACGACACCATCGCGAACCTGGTGACGGCTCAACTCCTGTTTCTCGAAGCGGAGGATCCCGAACGCGACATTTCGCTTTATATCAATAGCCCGGGCGGCTCGATCACGGCGGGAATGGCCATTTACGACACGATGCAGTTCATCCGCAACGACATTACGACAATTTGCATCGGCCAGGCCGCCAGTATGGCCGCGGTCCTGATGGCAGCCGGATCCGACAAGAAGCGATTTGCACTCCCGAATGCGCGCATCATTATTCACCAGCCGCTGATGAGCGGTCTCCAGGGCCAGGCGACAGAGATCGAAATTCACGCGAGGGAAATACTGAGGATGCGCAGCACGCTAAACAAAATTCTTGCACACCACACCAGACAGCCACTGGAACGCATCGAAAAGGATGTAGAACGCGACTACATCATGACGGCAAGCCAGGCAAAAGAATATGGTATTATTGACGAAGTCATTTCCAAACGAACATAGGACCGCGGAAATCTACGTCAAGCGTGGCTTGTGGCGTGGGGCTTCGAAGAGGTAACGACATTGAAGAAGAACAGTGATGATGTCCTGCGGTGCTCGTTCTGTAACAAAAGTCAAAACGACGTCAGGAAATTGATCGCCGGTCCAACGGTCTTCATTTGTGATGAATGTGTCGCTGTTTGCCAGGACATCATCGATGAGGATCAAAATTACGAGCCCACGCCCCGCAATGTTCATCTGCCGAAGCCTCCGGAAATCAAAGGGTTCCTCGATCAGTACGTCATCGGACAGGAAAAAACGAAGAAGAAGCTCGCCGTCGCCGTATACAACCACTACAAACGGATCGAGATGTCGCGCAAGAAGTCGGACATCGAACTGCAAAAATCCAACATCCTTCTGATCGGTCCGACGGGAACGGGCAAAACCTTGATGGCGCAGACTCTCGCGCGCCTTCTCAGCGTACCGTTTGCGATTGTCGACGCCACCACACTGACGGAGGCCGGATACGTCGGCGAGGATGTTGAAAACATCATCCTTCGCCTTATTCAAAACGCCGGTGGCGACGTTGAACGCGCTCAGACGGGAATCATCTATATAGACGAGATCGACAAGATCGGTCGCAAGGACGAGAACCCATCCATCACCCGCGATGTTTCGGGAGAAGGCGTCCAGCAGGCACTGCTGAAGATGCTGGAAGGGACGGTCGCCAACGTTCCTCCCCAAGGCGGACGCAAGCATCCCCATCAGGAGTTCACTCAAGTGGATACGACCAACATCCTCTTCCTATGCGGAGGCGCATTTGTTGGTCTGGATAAGATGATCGAGAGACGCCTGGCTGTCCGCAGCACGATGGGCTTTCAGGGCGAAGTTCGCGTCAAGTCGCAGAACACGCGGTCCACGTTGCTCGACCAGCTCGAGCCCGAAGATCTCATCAAGTTTGGCATGATTCCCGAGTTCGTTGGCCGCGTTCCCGTGCTCGCGACGCTGCACGACCTGGATCAAAAGGCGCTAGTCGATATTCTCACGCGCCCGAAGAATGCGCTCGTCAAGCAGTACCAGCGGCTGTTCGATTACGAGAACGTGAAAATGAAGTTTTCCGACGACGCGTTGGAAGCGATCGCCGGCGAAGCGATCAAGAGGAATGTTGGAGCGCGTGGATTGCGTATTATCCTGGAAGAGTTGATGCTGGATCTGATGTACCAACTGCCGCAGCAGAAAGAAAGCCGCGAGCTCACGATTACCAAGGAAATGGTCGAGAAGAAGGAGATCCAACTGCCATTCGAAAAGGCCGGCTAGGCGCCGGCTTCAGCCGGCGCGGCCGAGCCAGATCCTGGCTCCTCGCAAGCCATCCCTTCCACTTATGAGTTCCAAAGAAAAATACGAGACGGCGCGACTACCGATGGTTCCCATCAGGGATGTCGTGGTCTTCCCGTTCCAGATGGCGGCCTTCTTCATCGGACGTGAGAGTTCCGTCGCCGCGCTCGAAGCGGCTTTGCAAACCGACAAACGAATTTTCCTGGCAACCCAGCACGATCCGAGCATCGACAACCCGCGGCCGAATGAGATCTATCAGGTGGGCACCATCGCCGGAATTGTTCAGTCGCTCAAACAACCCGACGGGAATACCAAGGTTCTTGTAGAGGGGATCGAACGGGCTCGCATTCTCCAACTCGCTGAAGAAGACGGATTCTGGAAAGCCAACTTGCGCCTGTCGCCGTTTCGCAACCAGTCGTTTATAGGTTACGAAACGCTATCCAACCGGCTGACGCAGCAGTTTGAGCAATACGTCAAACTCAACCAGAATCTGAACAGCGAGCAAGTGCTTGCCGCCGTCCGTGTCGACGACCTGGGCAGGCTGGCGGATGTCATATGCTCCAACCTCACGATCTCCATCGAAGAAAAACAAGAACTGATCGAAATCTTCAATCCGATCGAACGCAGCAAGCGGCTGGCCGACATTCTCGATATTGAGATCGAAAAGCTTCACGTCGACCGTTCTGTGCAGAATCGCGTGAAGCGGCAGATGGAGCGCGCTCAAAAAGAGTACTACCTGAACGAAAAGATCAAGGCGATTCAGAAAGAACTCGGCAAGAAAGACGAGAAGTCCGAGCTCGACGACCTGCGCAAGAAGATCGAATCCGCGGGAATGCCCAAGGACGCTTATGAGAAAGCCATTCAGGAACTCAAGCGTCTCGAAATGATGCCCGCAATGTCCGCGGAATCAACCGTGTCGCGGAACTATCTCGACTGGCTTCTGGTGATGCCCTGGAAGAAAAAGTCGCGCGAGATTCGCGATATCGACCTGGCCGAGAAGGTTCTGAACGACGATCACTACGGCCTGGAGAAGATCAAGGAGCGCATCCTCGAATTCCTCGCCGTCAGGCAGCTGGTCAAGAAGCCCAAAGGCTCGATTCTTTGTTTCGTCGGTCCCCCGGGCGTTGGAAAGACATCACTCGGGATGTCCATTGCCCGAGCCACGGGACGGAAGTTCATCCGGTTGGCCCTGGGCGGCGTCCGCGACGAAGCCGAGATCCGCGGTCACCGGCGCACTTACATCGGCGCGCTTCCAGGCCAGATCATTCAAATGATCAAAAAGGCCGGTACGCTGAATCCGGTGTTTCTTCTCGACGAAGTCGACAAGATGAGTATGGATTTCCGCGGAGATCCCTCAGCCGCGCTTCTTGAAGTACTCGATCCGGAACAGAATTCCACGTTCCAGGATCATTACCTGGATGTCGAGTTCGACCTGTCGCAGGTCATGTTCATTGCGACCGCCAATGTCCTTCACACGATCCCACAGCCGCTTCAGGATCGCATGGAGATCCTGAGACTGCCGGGATACACCGAGTACGAAAAGGTCGAGATCGCGCGGCGATTTCTTCTAAAGAAACAAACGGAAGCCAGCGGTCTGCTTCCCGATCAGATCACGTTCTCGGATGACGCGATCACCTCGCTGATCCGGCATTACACGCGCGAAGCCGGCGTGAGAAACCTCGAACGCGAAATCGGATCCGTGTGCCGCAAGGTCGCTCGCGCGGTCGTCAAAAAAGGCGCAACGCACAGCGCGACAATTACCGCGGAGAACATCGGAGACTACATCGGTATCCAAAAGTACCGTTCAAACCGGCAGGAGCAGAAGCACGAAGTCGGCTTCGTTACCGGACTTGCCTGGACGGAGGTTGGCGGGGAGATTCTTTCGACCGAGGCGACGCTGATGTCGGGCAAAGGAAAACTGACGCTTACCGGCAAACTCGGCGACGTGATGCAGGAATCGGCGCAAGCCGCGATGAGTTATGTGCGGTCGCGCTCGCAGTTGTTCGGTATTCCGAAGGATTTTTATAGCCGGCTCGATCTCCACATTCACGTCCCGGAAGGCGCAATACCCAAAGATGGGCCCTCCGCGGGGATCACCATGGCGACGTCACTGGTCAGCGCTCTGACGCGAATTCCCGTGCGCAGCGATATCGCGATGACCGGCGAAATCACGCTCCGCGGAAAGGTGCTTCCGATTGGAGGAGTCAAAGAAAAACTGTTGGCTGCACATCGTGCCGGAATCAGGACAATCATTCTTCCGAAGGACAATCAGAAGGACCTGGCGGACATTCCGCCGGCGATCCAGCAGGATTTCACAATTCACTTCGTCGAGAATATGGACGAGGTTTTGAAGATCGCGCTGTTGAGCGAGCCGATTCCGTTGATTGACGAGTTCCAGCCCAATCTTGGTGGCGACTCGGATATCCAGGAATCGATCATGCATTGAGTTGGTGTTGACTTTTCAGATGGTACTCTGTGGTAGAATGGTCGCCGTTATCTGACGCGGCCAGCCTTCCGCTGTACTACCACTCGTGAAAATCAGTTCCGCCCGATTTGTCACAAGCGCACAGCAACCGGATGATTTTCCACGTGATCGGCGGCCGGAAGTGGCATTTTGCGGGCGATCGAATATCGGCAAGTCCAGTTTGCTGAACACGCTCGCCAATTCCGGCGGACTGGCGCGCACGAGTTCGACGCCGGGTAGAACTCAGACGATCAATTTTTTTCTGATCAACGATCGTTTGTATTTTGTGGATCTGCCGGGATATGGATACGCGAAAGTCGCCAGGGAAGTGCGGAGAAGCTGGGGTCCGATGGTTGAAGACTACCTTCGGGACCGGGAACAGTTGAAGCTGACCATACTGTTGGTCGATTCCCGAATGCCGCCGACGGACTCGGACGTGCTAATGAAAAAGTGGTTGGACCATTGTCGGATTCCAAACATCGTTGTACTCACAAAGACCGATAAGATTTCTCGTAATCAGCTACAACAGGCGCTTCGTACAGGAGCGACTCGACTAAACACAAAGGAGATAATTCCGTTCTCGGCTGTTACGTCTCTTGGGAAAGATCAACTCTTGAACAGGATTCAAACAGCTACAGATTTTCCTCAGTGAGATAACCCCACCTATGAGCAAAAAATTCGTTGCCTCGGATCGACCAGAAGGCGCCCCCACCATGGATATCGCGCAGTTGAAGGAGATGAACATCTCTTCGCTGACGCAGATCGCCAAGGACCTCAACATTCAGGGAGCTTCGGGAATGCGGAAGCAGGAACTGATTTTCAAGATCCTGCAGGCGCAGACCGAAAAGAGCGGCTTCATTTTCAGTGAAGGCGTTCTGGAAACGCTGCCTGATGGTTTCGGCTTTTTACGCGCGCCGGACTATAACTATCTACCCGGACCGGACGACATCTACGTTTCGCCGTCGCAGATCCGCAAATTTGACCTGCGCACCGGCGATACGGTTTCCGGTCAGGTTCGACCGCCGAAGGAAGGCGAGCGATACTTCGCGCTGATCAAGGTTGAAGCCGTCAATTTCGAGCATCCGGACGAAGCTCGAAACAAGATCTTCTTCGACAACCTCACGCCGCTGTACCCGAACGAGCGGATCAAGCTCGAAACCACGAAAGACAACCTGTCTGCGCGTGTTCTCGATCTCCTGACTCCGATCGGCAAGGGCCAGCGCGGCCTGATCGTCGCGCCGCCGCGTACCGGCAAAACGATGCTGCTGCAGACGATCGCGAACTCGATCACGACGAACCATCCGGAAATTATCCTCATCGTTCTTCTGATTGATGAGCGTCCGGAGGAAGTCACGGACATGCAGCGTTCGGTGAACGGCGAAGTCATCAGCTCGACGTTCGACGAACCCGCTTCGCGTCACGTGCAGGTTGCCGAAATGGTCATCGAAAAGGCGAAACGGCTCGTGGAGCACAAGCGCGACGTCGTCATCCTGCTCGACTCCATCACCCGCCTGGCACGCGCTTACAACACGATCGTGCCTCCATCGGGCAAGGTCCTGTCGGGTGGTGTCGATTCCAATGCCCTCCAGCGGCCGAAGCGCTTCTTCGGCGCCGCGCGCAACATCGAGGAAGGCGGCAGCCTGACGATCATCGCCACAGCGCTTGTCGACACGGGCAGCCGCATGGATGACGTGATCTTCGAAGAGTTCAAGGGCACCGGCAATATGGAAATCGGTCTCGACCGCAAACTCGTCGATAAGCGCGTGTTTCCGGCGATCGACATCAATCGGTCCGGCACGCGCAAAGAAGAACTTCTGGTTCCGAAGGACGAGCTCACTCGAATCTGGATTCTCAGAAAGGTTCTGAATCCCCTGTCCACGGTGGAAGCAATGGAACTGCTGCTCGACAAGATGGGAAAGAACAAGAGCAATGCGGATTTCCTGGCGTCAATGAGCGGGGGCGGGCGAAGCTGAGAGATCGGGAAACGCGAATCGGGAATCGCCACTCGAAAAATAGCGCTATTGGCGATTCCCGGTTCGTGAGTTCCGGTTTATCTGGCGAAGCCAGGCAGACCGCGGATTTCCTGAATCTGCTTCAACAGGTCACCCGATGCGTTGAAAGTGACCGTCAGCTGATCGCTGCTGTTTTCGACGCTGATTCCATCCAATAAACGCGTCAGCTTCTCTTCTTGCGCGAATTGCAGCCTGCCCATAGCCAGAAGTCCGCGAAGCGTGTCACTTGCGGCCTTGGCCATCTCAGCGCTGTTAAAACTGCCTGTGGCTTTGGCGTGCACATCCTGATCGATCCGCATCTGGTACGTTCCCGCTGTCAACGCGGACGTGATTTCTCCGATCTTCTCCGGCCCGGGATGCCCGCCAAACATGTTCGTATCGACCTTTCCGGCGGCCCAAACCTGATTCCCGGCTTCAATCGTGTGTATCTGCCGCATCAGTTCGGTATTGTCGATCGCGCTGGCGGCCGGAGCAGCCATACGATCGATGACCTGTTTCACGCTGGCCAGACTGCCCGCAATGATCAGGTTGTCGATGAATGTAACGCCCCCGGCGTGATCGGGATCGGAATCGTTGCCGGTGTAAATTAGGCGTCCAAGATAGGTTTCGGTCGTAATGTGATCGGATTTGTCCTGAACGAACTGCTCGACTTTGAATTTGTCATAACGCGCCCGAATCAGCACCAATGCGTTATGGTCTCCGATTCGTCCGGCCGTTACAGAATCCACATCGCGCGGAATCTCGAATCCGGTTGCCTGAGTGAACTCGCCAAGTTCGTGGGGGAGCGCAGGGATTTTCTGGAGAATGAGGTCATTGAAAAGCGCAGCGTTGCGCAGGCCGGCAACGTCAATGAAGGCGATACCTTGAGTTTCCGGCGGAAGGAGTTTCAGCGTCCCTTCATCCAGCGTTACGGTTTGCGCGGGAACCGTTATGGTCGCGGCCACGCCAACGAGCACGGCCACCGCAGTGAAGCCTAAAATCCATTTCATCTTCGTAGTTCCTTTCCCCTCCATTTTATCGCGGCGCCCTCTTCATAAAGCTGCGCTGTGTAGGCCAGCGCTTTCCGGTGGGCTTTCATGCCGCCCATGGAAGTACATCACGCTCATAAAACGGTTTCAAGCTTGGGCGCTTAACAACAGCTGGAATTATTCCACGGTTTCTCCGACTGAGCCCGCTTTTACTGAGTTTTCTTAAAGATCTGACACGTGAATAGGCTCAAAAGCGATGGAAGACCAAGTGCTATCTACGGGCCGGGAGAGGAGGACAACTCATGATGTACGGAGACACCGCAAGCACGACGCAGCCAAGAACCAAGATGTTCCTGGACATCTCCACCGCTGCTGAAATGGCAGGATTCTCGATCCGGCATTTCCGCAGGATCATTGAAGAAGACAGGATTCCGATCGTTCAAATTGGCCGGAAATTCTTCATACTCGGGCGTGATTTTCAGAGTTGGGAAATCAGTCGACGGGACAAACGAGAGAACTAGGCCGATTGTGGCGCTGTCGTAAGAAAGCCAACCTTGATTCCTTTTTGGTAACGTTTTTCGCCCATCACCTTGGGTTAAACCCGCCGTATTGAGTAAGGCGACGGCGGGCTTTAAGAGCGATACAGAAAAACCTACTTTTTGGTGATCCCCAGAACGGCGTCTTTTGCAGCTTTCGCCACACGAAATTTCAACACGGTCTTGGCGGGAATCTTGATCTCTTCGCCCGTGGCAGGGTTCCGACCGATCCGAGCCTTTCTCTTCTGCTTCACCAGTTTTCCAAGTCCCGGAATGGCGAACTCGCCCTTCTTGGCTTCGCGGTAAGCCAAGTCGGTAAGGCTCGTCATGAAATCCTTGACCTGTTTCTTGGAGAGACCAGTCTTCGTCGAAAGTTCGGTGAAGGTCTGGGTCTGCGTCATCTTTGCCATCTAAAGTCCTCCTTCTTCACATGAGAGCTGCGGCTGCAGCGTTTTCGATTTATTACGCAACGCACCAAAGCGAAGCAATCAAATTAGGGGTTACGATCCATGTTGTCAACTAAGCAATTGTGGTGGCCTACGCTCTTTTGAAAGCTTTTTCGATTTCTCTCAGGTCGTAGCGAAGAATGATGGGCCGGCCGTGCGGACAAACGGTCGGGACATCCGTCTTCATCAACTCCTCAACAAGCCATCGCATCTTCGTCTCATCGAGCGGCATATTGATTTTGATCGCCGCGTGACACGAGACCGTTGCAGCGATCTTCTTCTTCAGCGCATCGATGTTCATGACCTGCGTTTCGCGCTCGAGTCCGTCGAGCAACTCGATCAAAAGTTTTTCCACGGCGGAAGCTTTGAGAATTGCGGGAGCCGTCTTGATCGCAATCGTCTTCGGTCCGAACGGTTCGACTTCAAAGCCATTCGCAGCCAGTTCCGGAACAATACTGTCAAGTATGACGAGCTGCCGCGGCGGCAGTTGAACAACGATGGGCATTAATAATCGCTGGACTTCGAGCTTCCCCGCAAGCCTTTGTCGCAGGTAAGCCTCGAATAAGACGCGTTCGTGCGCGACATGCTGATCGATCAGGATCAATCCGGTCAGATCGACAGCGATGATGAAGCTGTCGCGAAGCTGTCCGAGAGGCCGGACCTCGCCGGAAACACGTCCAAACTCCGCGTAGGCGGCTGCCACGTTGGGTTCCTGCCGGAAGTTCAAGGCCAGCGGGACTTCGTATCCGGCCGTCGTCTTCAACGTGGAGTCCAATGAGAAGGACGCGCGTGCGATCGGATCGTCGGAAGCCCACGACTCGGGGACGCGCGGCTGGGGAGCCGGCGCCAAATAAGGATTGTCTCTGGCGGCTTGCGCTTCGATCGGCACGATCGTTTTTTCACCGGTGAGCGCGTTTCCGATGGCGTCGCGAATGGCGTCGTGGACGAATGATTGATGTTTGAATCGGACCTCGGTCTTGGCGGGATGCACGTTCACATCAACATCCTCGAAGGGAATTGTGATGAAGAGTATCGTCACCGGGAAAGTGCCCGACGGCAGAATGTTCCGGTACGCTTCGCTGATCGCGTGCATGAGAATGCGGTCACGCACGAGCCGCCGATTGATAAAGAAGAACATCGAATTCCGGTTGTACTTCTGAATATGCGGCCGCGACGTGAAAGCGTGCACTTTGAAACCGAGCCGGCTGAACTCTTTTTTGTGCTCGACCAGCTGATCGAGAAGATCCTTTCCGAAAACCTGGAAAAGTCTTTCCCGGAAGCCTGTAGTCGAAGAAGCCGACAGAATCTCGAAACCTCCGCTCTTGAGAAGGAACTGAATCTCCGGAAAGGCCAGCGCGTAATGCGTGACGACGGAAGTGACGTGGCTGAGTTCGGACGATTCCGACTTTAGAAATTTTCGCCGCGCAGGGACGTTGAAAAAGAGATCCTCAACACTGATCTGCGTTCCCGGCGGAAAAGCCTGTTCACGCCGTGCGATCAACTGTCCGGCCGCGATTTCTATGGCTGTGCCGGCATTGCCCTCGTGTTGCGTCTCCAGCGTTAATCGAGCGACCGAAGCGATCGACGGCAGCGCTTCACCGCGAAATCCGAGTGTCTTGATGGAGAAGAGATCGTCGCGATCATAGAGCTTGCTGGTTGCGTGACGGCCGAAGCACGCCATCGCGTCCTCCGGCATCATGCCTTCGCCGTTGTCCGTGATGCGGATCCGTTTGCGTCCGCCTTCGTCGATTTCGACTGTGATGCTCGTGGCGCCCGCGTCGATCGAGTTTTCGATCAATTCCTTGACGACCGAAGCCGGACGCTCCACCACTTCCCCCGCGGCGATCTGATTGGCAACATCGTCGGGAAGAATCTTGATCTTCGACATGTCGTCTATGCCAAGGCCTCCGTGCCTTAATCCTTTCTCACACTCAGGCCGAGTTCGCGAAGCTGCTGTTCACTGACCGTATTTGGCGAACCGCTCATCATGTCGACAGCGCGGGCCGTTTTCGGGAACGCGATGACATCACGAATAGAAGGCTGTCCGGAAAGAATCATGACGATTCGGTCGAGCCCCAGAGCTATGCCGCCGTGCGGCGGTGTTCCATACTCAAGAGCCTCGAGGAAAAAACCGAATTTCTCACGCGCTTCATCCTCCGTGAATCCCAGCCGCCTGAAGATTCGAGCCTGAACATCGCTTCGATGGATTCGTATCGATCCGCCGCCGATTTCCGTCCCGTTCAAAACGAGGTCATAGGCTTTCGCTCGCACACGCTCCGGCGCGCTCTCGAGAGTCTCGAGATCCTCGTCGACCGGGGACGTGAATGGATGATGCCGCGACACCCATCGATTCTCGTTCGCATCGAATTCGAGCAGCGGAAAATCGACGACCCAGAGCATGTTCCATTTCCCCTCCGCTATCCATTTTTCTCGGCGCGCCAGTTCGAGCCGGACGGCGCCCATGTGATCGAGGACCGTATCCGGCTTGCCGCCCATGAGGAAGATTGTGTCTCCTTTCGCCGCGCCGGATTGACGAATGACGGCGTCAATCGCGGGTTGCCCCGCATTTTTCACGACCGGTGACGCCGTGATGCCTTCGTCACCGATCTTGATCGTCGCCACACCTGCGCCGCCGATGTGCTTCACATAGGCGTTGATGTCGTCCATCTGCTTGCGCGAATAAGACACCTTCGGCGCGACGAGCCCGCAAATCGATTGACCGCTCTCCGCCAGCTCACGAAACACACCCGTTTCAGCAGTCTTGAAAATTCCGGTGAAATCCTGGAGAAACACTTCGAATCGGGTGTCCGGCTTGTCGCTGCCGTAGCGTTCCATGGCCTCCTTCCACGTGAGGCGTGGCAATGGAAGAGAGATCGGAATGTCTTTCAGCCTGAAAACCTGGACCATCAATCCTTCGATCATCGAGAAGAAGGCTTCTCGCGAAGGAAAGGAAACCTCGATATCGACCTGGGTGAACTCCGGCTGCCGATCCGCGCGAAGATCCTCGTCGCGGAAACAACGCACGATCTGGAAATACTTGTCGAAACCCGAAATCATCAGAATCTGCTTGAACAACTGCGGCGACTGCGGCAGTGCGTAGAAAGTGCCGTGATAGAGCCTGCTGGGCACGAGATAATCGCGTGCGCCTTCCGGAGTGGATTTGGTGAGAATCGGGGTTTCGACCTCCCAGAAGCCCTGTCGATCCATATAACTTCGAATCGCCATCGTGATCTGATGCCGCAGCCTGAAATTCTCCTGGAGCCGGCCCCTGCGGAGATCGAGGTAACGATACTTCAGCCGCAGATCTTCGGACGCGTTGGTGTCGTCTTCGATGACGAACGGAGTTGTCTTCGCTTCGTTCAAAACCCAGATACGTTCGCCGGCGATTTCGATCTCGCCTGTTTTGAGATTCGGGTTGCGGCCACCATCGCCGCGCATGCGCACAGCCCCTTCGACAGCGACAACAAATTCCGAACGGACCTCCTTCGCGGACTGCTGTGCGGCGGCATTGTGCTCGGCATCGAACACGACTTGAGTCAGGCCTTCGCGATCGCGAAGATCGATGAACACAAGGTGTCCGTGGTCGCGGCGTCGCGCGACCCATCCCATCAAGAGCACCCGCTGGCCCTGATTCGCGACGGTGAGTTCCCCGCAGCTATGCGTTCGTTTGAGGTTTTCCATACAGAAAATATGTCTCTTTGTATTCGTAATATCGGCGGGCAAATTCATCGATTCCGGCGACTTCCTCGTCAGACAGCCGCCGTTTCACTTTGGCGGGCATTCCAATTACCAGACTGTGAGGCGGAATGATCGTACCTTCCGTTATCAAGGCGCCTGCTCCCACGATCGAACCCTCGCCGACGGTAACGTGGTTCAGGATCGTGGCACGCATTCCGATCAGGCAGTGCGATTCGATGACACAACCATGCAGCATTGCGCCGTGTGCCACGCTCACGTAATCCTTCAGGATCAGCGGACACTCGTCGCGCATGACGTGACAGATCGTCCCGTCCTGAAGGTTGGTGTGCTTGCCAATTCGGATGTAATGAACGTCGCCGCGCACGACGCAGTTGAACCAAACGCTCGAATGATCGCCGATCTCGACGTCTCCGATGATCTGCGCGCCTTCCGCGATGTAAACGCGCTCGCCCAACTTCGGCCGTTTTCCCTTATACTCATGCAGCATCAAGCCCTCACAGACAAAAGGTGATTGTAACCGTAATTCAAATTCCAGTTACAATCTGTCGGATCGAGGTGCCCCATGCCAGCCGATAGACTTCGGGTGGTTATTCTCAAGCCGAGCAAATATGCTCCCAGCGGCTTCGTCGAGCGGTTTCGCCGCGGGTTCATGCCCAACAGCACGGTTCCTTACCTGCGCAGCATGACCCCTTCATCGATCGAAGGCGTTCCAATCGAAACACTCGCGATCGACGAGTACGTCCGGACAGATCTCGATTATCTGCGACTGCTGAGCCGGTCCGATTGTCCAACGCTGCTTGCGCTGGTCGGCGTTCAATCGCACCAGTTTCACCGGAGCCTCGACCTCGCCGCATACGCTCTCGCCAATGGCGTACAGCACTGCGTGATCGGCGGTCCCCATCCGATGACCTGCGACACGACAGCGCTGCAAAACCGCGGAGTGAGCTTTGCTCTTGCGGAAGCGGAAATGATCTGGTTCCAAATCCTTCGTGATGCGATTCACGGCGAACTCGCTCCGGTTTACGGCGTCGATCAACGATGGCAAAGAACACTCGAAGCCCCCGTGCTCACTCCTCCGTCGGCCGCGGATCTGCGGAGGTATGTCGCGCCCCTGCTGGGTCTGTATCCCGCAAGGGGCTGTCCATTCACCTGCAATTTCTGCTCGGTTATCAAGATTGCCGGACACCGCATTCGAAGCCAGGAAATCGAAACGACTCTGGAAAGTCTGCGCGCCGCAAGAGCCGCTGGAGTGAAGTTGATCATGTTCACGTCCGACAACTTCAATAAATATCCCGAAGCCGAAACGCTTTTGCGCCGGATGCTCGAAGAACGGGTGCGGCTGCCCTTCTTTGTTCAATGCGACACACAGGTTGCGAGCCAGGAACAATTCGTCGAGCTTTTGGCGCGCGCCGGATGTTTCATGATGTTCGTCGGCGTGGAGTCGTTCAGCCGTCAGACGCTGCTCGCGGCTCACAAAGCGCAGAATCATCCGGAGACCTACCGTGAAATCGTTCGCATCTGCCGCGCGAATCGAATTGCGGCGCATTTCTCGAACATCATCGGGTTCCCCACGGATACGGTGGGAAGCGTTCGGGAACACTTGCGCGAACTGCGTGCCATGAGGCCGGACTGCGCGTCGTTTTACGTACTGACTCCGATTCCGGGAACGCAACAGTACGATGAATTTCGTGAGGCGGGATGGATCACCGAACCCAATCTCGACCGGTTCGATGCCACGAACACCACGTGGCGGCATCCCACGCTCTCGGCCGATGATCTGCAGGACCTTCTGTTTGAGTGTTATCGAAAGTTCTATTCCGCCCGGCATATCGCGTTCAACATTCGGACAAACCTTCCGACGCCGGAAAACTCTCCGGGATTCGGCAGGTTTCTCGCGGTTCAACTTTTCAATCGGTACTCGGCCTGGAGACGCCTGCATCCCATGTCGGGCGGCGTCGGCCATATCCACCGCGATCACGTCACGGATTACATTCAACTCCGCCGGCAGCGGTACGGCTTCGATCTCGTCCCGTTGCCTTCGAGCCTGGAACTGTCTCCGGCGGACGCCGCCTTCAACAGGATGGGCCGCGCCGTCTCTTAGTGTCCATATTGCTTTCCCATACAAGCTTGGTACGATATGGCTTGCCCATAGGAGAACCCGTGAAGGACAAAGCGGACGTATGGCAAGGCACCCTCGCGCTGATGATTCTGAAAACCCTCGAAACTCTCGGACCGCTGCACGGGTATGGCATCGCCCGGCGGATCGAGCAGACCAGTGAACACGCGCTCGTCCTCAATTACGGAACGCTGTACCCGGCATTGCTCAGACTCGAGCAGGAGGGTTACATCAAATCCGAATGGGGGCTTTCTGAAAACAACCGCAAAGCGAAGTACTACAAACTGACGCGCGCCGGACACAAGCAGTTGGCGAAAGAAGCCAGAGAATGGACGCGCACAACCGGCATCGTCGACCGCTTTCTGTCCCTCGTTAAGGAATCCCGATGAGACGCTTCCGCGGGTGGCTCGTTCGCGCTCTCGACTTTCTCCGGCAACGCCGGGCGGAGGTCGATCTCAACGAAGAGATTCAAAGCAACCTCGCCCTTCATACGGACGACAACGTTCGGTCCGGCATGACGCTTCAGGAAGCCCGGCGCGCAGCGCTCGTCCGGTTCGGCAGCGTGGAAGCAACGAAGGAAGCCTGGAGAGATCAAAAACGCCTGCCTTTCTTGGAGGTCCTGATGACGGACGCGCGCTACGCACTACGCATGCTCATCAAAAGCCCGGTTTTTGCGGGAACGGTGATTCTGGTTCTGGCTCTCGGCATCGGCGGCAACGTCGCCATCTTCAGCATCGTCAACGCCGCGCTCATCCGGCCGCTTCCTTACGAGGAACCCGGGAGGCTTGTGCTTCTGTGGGGTAACGTTCAACGCGCCCGGATTGAACGGCGCGGCGCTTCTATTCCGGATTATCGGAATTGGAGCGAGCAGAACGGGTCTTTCGAAGGCATCGCCGCATACTGGAATGCTTCGTTCACACTAACGGGCCGTGACGAAAGGAAGGCCGTCCCGGCGGAAATCGTCGGCTCGAAGTATTTCAGTCTGCTTGGCGTGAAGCCGGTTTTGGGTCGTGAGTTTCTTCCGGAAGAAGAAAACCGTCCCGGATCCGCGCCGGTGGTGATTCTCGGGCACGGCTTCTGGACGGAAGAATTCGGTGCCGATCCCGGTGTTCTCGGAAGGCAGATCGAACTGGACTCGCAATCGTTCAGCATCGTCGGGATCATGCCCAAAGGCTTCCTCGGACTCACTGATCAAGCTTCGCTCTTCGTGCCGCCTGCGGTGTTGCCGGGAGCGGAACAACTCTTCGCCAGCCGCGGAAATCGATGGTTCGCCGCTGTTGGACGTCTTCGCAAGGGCGTGACACGCGAACAGGCTCAAGCGGAAATGAACAGCATCTCGCTCGCTCTCCAGAAGACGTATCCGGAAACGAACGACAAGCGGGCCGTGGAACTCGCACCGTTGATTGATGAGACATTCGGCTCCGTCCGGCCCGCACTGCTGGCACTTCTCGCGGCTGTCGGAATGGTCCTGCTCATTGCCTGCGCGAACGTCGCGAACCTGCTGCTGGTTCGAACAGAAACGCGGCAGTCGGAAATTGCGGTGCGAACCGCGCTTGGCGCCGGAAGGAAACAGGTTCTGCAGCTTCTCCTCACCGAAAGTTTAGTTCTGTCGTCGATCGGCACGGTATTCGGTGGAATGATCGCGGTCTGGAGCGTCCGGCTGATTCTCTCAGCGAGCCCGATTCAGCTGCCCAGCTTCGTCAACGTTGGAGTGGATCGGGAAGTCATTCTGTTCGCGATCGGTCTCACGCTGATCACGACGATTTTCATGGGACTCGCGCCGGCATTTCAGGCCGAACCTTCAAATCTCAGCGATACCCTGAAAAGCAATTCGACGAAAACAACCGGCGGCCTTTCGAGACGGCATTTTCGGAATGGTCTTGTGGTCGCCGAAGTTGCGTTAACGTTCGTCCTGCTTGCGAGTGCCGGGCTTTTCATTGAAAGCTTCCGGCGGCTTTCTCAAGTCGATCCCGGCTTTCGCACGGACCACCTGCTGACAGCGCAGATCGCTACTCCGCGCAACAGCCGGCTCAACGCGCAGTTGCTGCGCGAAACGGTCGCCGCAATTCCGGGTGTGGAATCGGCCACCTTCGCGACGGAGGTTCCGTTCACCGGATCGAATGCAATCTTCTATACGGCCGAGGGCCAACCGGCTGTTGACGCGACAAACGTGCCCCGGGCCTACGTCCATCGGGTTGCGCCCGCCTACTTCCGCACAATGGAAATTGCAGTGGTCGGAGGACGGGAATTCAATGAGGCAGAACCGAACACGTCGGTCATCGTCAGCGAAGCAGTAGCGAAGAGGTTCTGGCCCGGCCAGGACGTCATCGGCAAACGCGTGAAGAGTGGCGGTGTGAGTTCAGAGGCTCCATGGTTGAACATCGTCGGCGTCGTGCGTGAGACTAAGACTCGAAATCTGCCGAATAATCCGACCGCCGATCCGGACCTTTACTTTCCATACGCGAATCCTCCGGCAGCCGTTGGAATGCTGATACGAACGACTGTCGAGCCGGCCGCTATTGCCGCAAACGTACGGAGCGAGGTACGCCGTGTGGAAAAGCTGGCGCTCATATCCGGTATTTCGACGATGGATGAACTCATTCGACCGCTGACGGCACGCTCCCGTTTCACGAGCTGGCTGACCGGTGTTTTTTCAGCCGTGGCATTGGTGCTGACTTTGGTGGGGATCTACGGAACGATGTCGTACACAATCGCTCAGCGCACGCGCGAGATCGGGATTCGTATCGCGCTCGGCGCCACAGCGCGAGAAGTTTTTCAAAACGTATTGGGCGGCGGCCTGGCACTGATCGGCGCTGGGCTACTGACGGGAATCGCGGTGGCCATAGTCGTTGGTCGCGGAATTCATGATCTGCTGTTTGGAGTCAGCGCGACGGATCCGGCGGTCTTCGGTATTGTTGCGTTGTTCGTCGTAATCACCGGGGCCCTCGCCGCATTTCTTCCCGCCCGGCGCGCCGTCCGGATTGATCCGGTCCGCGCGCTCAGAGACGAGTGAGTTTCTACTTGTGAGCCACGACGAAAATCCTTCGGAACGGAAACAGAAGACGGCCGTCCGGCTGGGGGTTGTAGATCTTGCGAATTCCCGAGATGAAATCCCCAACGAAGGAGTCACGGTCTTCCGGAGTCTTCAACGCATCGAGATAAGGACGCAGGCCCGTGCCTTTGTACCATTCCGCCACGGCCTCAGCGTCGGGGAGTATGTGGACATATTCGGTTTCCCAAAGATCAAGGTGACGTGCGAGGGGCGAAAGCAGATCGTAGTAAAAGCTCACATCTCGACCATGCCATCTGGGTAGGGCGGGAATGGCTTGCCGCCATTTCGAAGACAACGCGAGCTCTCGCATGAGTTGATGGCCGGGCGCCGTCGTTTGATCGGGCATCTGGAAGGCGAGCGCCGCGGAAGCTTGAGTGAGCAGTCGAGGCAGGAGGACGTCGTGCCCGGGGAGCCATTGAAACGTCGCGTTGGCAAAGATCACGTCGAATCGATCCGGCGTTTCGATCCAATCGCGAATGTCGGCCACGATCCACGATAGTGACGGCTCCGCTTGACGGGCCTTTTCGATCATCTCCGCCGAACTGTCGATCCCCACGACCTCGGCCGCGGGCCATCGCTCTCGAAGCATTCTCGTGCTGTTGCCAGGACCGCAACCGAGATCTGCGATCCGATGCGGATCCGCGACCTGAACTCTATTCACCAAATCGCGGCATGGCTGCGTCCGCTCGCTTTCGAATTTCAGATACTGACGTGGGTTCCACATACGAAACCATGGTAGCGGAAAATTTTCTAAGGGAGGAGGCGGGCGATGAGGTACGGGAGAGCAGTTTCGACGCGGAGGATTCGGCGACCCACGCTGATCGGCGTGAAACCGATTGCACGGAAGGTGTCGATCTCTTTTTCGATGAATCCACCTTCGGGGCCGATTGCCAGAACTACAGGCTCAACGACCCCGCGGGGTGCCGGCGTTTCTGATTCGGGATGCGCGACAAACGCCCGGCGGCCTTCGATCCGTCCCGGAAGTTCATAGCGGACAAAAGGTGTGAAAAGACGATGCACACGAATGGTCGGAAGCATCGTGTCTCCGGATTGTTCGAGGCCCAGGACGCATTGGGTGCGCAGATTAGCGTCGGATACGCGAGGGCTCGTCCAATATGCTTTTTCGACCCTCCAGGCATGGATAAGGTCTATTTCCCGAATGCCCATGGACGCCGCGGCGGCAATCGTTCTGTTCAGCACCTTCGGCCGCGGCAGCGCCAGAACAAGGTGAAGCGGCAATGGCGGAGGAGGATCCGTTTCAAGAGAGACATGCATTTCGAGAAAGTCTTTTTGAATAGATTCGATGCGCGCGCGGCCGATCTTTCCGTTCACGACTCCGACGCGCAACTCGTCACCCGGAGAGGCGCGATGAATGGAGCGGATGTGCTCGAGACGACGCCCATGAAGCCGGACGCGATCGCCCTCCACAAAATCGTCCGGCTCGAGCAGTACGAGATTCACGCGAACTATTTGGCGGGATATTTTGCGTACACGGAGGTCTTTCCGTCTTCCTGAAACAGGATCACCGAATAAGCGCTACGGTGTTCCCCGGATTCCATTCCCGGAGAACCCATAGGCATTCCCGGAACCGCCAGACCTTTGGCTTTTGGCCTCTCCTTCAGCAAACGTTGGATGTCGGACGCGGGCACATGGCCCTCGATGGTGTAGCCATCAACGATTGCCGTGTGGCATGAGCGAAGCGAATCGGGAACGCCATACTGATGCGCGTATGGATCGGTATTCGGAACCTCCTTGACCACGACGGTGAATCCTGCCGCCCTGAGGTGTTCGACCCACAGGCCACAACAACCGCACGTCGCATTTTTGAACACCGTTATCGTCGGGCCTGCGGCTTGAAGAGTCCATGCAACACCAAGAACCAGAACGAGGATGACGGGAAGAATTCGTCTTGAATACATGGTCCGTAGTATAACGCCGGCATCGAAATGCCGTTAGAATGGTGCGACTATCCGACTTGCGAAATGTCGATTGAGGAGGCGCTTCATGAAGGCTTACGCGATCGCTCTTTTGTTCGCGGCGAGCATGGCTCTCGGCCAGGCTAAAACCGACACCGTGGAATCTCACGTCGCCGCAGCGAAAGCGGCGGCACGCGGAGAACACACCGAATTGTTCGACCGAGTCTGTACGGCCCCTCCTGCGGCACCGGCGACACCTGCGGCGAGAGGCACAACGCCCGCTCGACCGGCCGGTCCGCCCGATCGGGCGCAATGGCATGCGGAGCCGGTCAAGGTCTTCGACAATCTCTACTTCGTCGGGCAGACCGAATATTCGGCATGGGCGGTCAACACGTCGGATGGGATCATCGTCGTCGATGCGATCTTCGACTATTCGATTGAAGACGAAGTCGTCAACGGTCTCACAAAGCTGGGTCTCGATCCGAAGAAGATCAAATACGTGATCATCAGTCATGGCCATCTCGATCATGCGGGCGGTGCCAAACTCCTGCAGGATCGGTTTGGCGCGCACGTCATTGCGTCGGCCGCGGACTGGGATCTGATGGAACGCGATCGCGGCAGTTGGCCGAAACCGAAGCGCGATATGATTGCGACCGATGGCCAGCACCTCACGCTCGGCGATACGACACTGACGCTCTACCTCACGCCGGGTCACACTCTCGGAACTATCTCGACGATCATTCCCGTCAAAGACAACGGAAAGCCTCACGTTGTCGCGGAATGGGGCGGAACGGCGTTCAACTGGCTTCAAAGCCGGGCAACCTACATCACACCTGAACATCCCGACACGTTCTGGTTCGAAACGTACGTCAAGTCCGCCGAACGCTTCCGGGATATTGCGAAGAAGGCCGGCGCGGACGTTCTGATCGCCAATCACACCAACTTCGACGGCTCGAAGACGAAGATTCCGGCACTGCTCAAGCGTACGTCAGGCGAACCGAATCCTTACGTGATCGGCGCAGACAGCGTGCAGCTGTACATGACAGTCGCGGACGAATGCGCCAAGGCCGGCCTTCTTCGGGTGAAGGGGAAGTCTTAGAGGAAAAACCCATCAGGACTTCAGTCCACGATCTCCGGCGGCGTCTGTAGTGCCGATGCGGCCTGGATGCCGGTCGCTACTTCGGGAAGGATGCCGAGGTCCCTGTAAATCGGACGCACGATTCGCCGGATTTCCGGCAGTCGCACCGTAAACCATATTGCGGCGGAAAGGCACAAGACACCGCCGCAGATCACCGTTAACGGCGCGCCTATCCGGGCAGCAGCCGCTCCGGCGATCAAACTTCCGAAGGGCATCACTCCGGTAAACGAAAGGGTGTAAAAGCTCATCACTCTTCCGCGCTTGTCCTCCTCCACGATGGTCTGCATGATCGTGTTGCTCGACGACAGCAGTCCCATCATGGAAAACCCCACAATCAGCATGAGCGGGAAGGACAGCCATTCGACTCTGGACAGACCGAATGCAATGAGTCCGCCGCCGAACGTGAAGGCCAGGATATTGATCAGTCGTCCAAGTCCAACGATGGTTTTTCGCATGGCGAGAGTCAGCGCGCTCATGAACGCTCCGACGCCGGTTGCACCCGTCAGGAACCCAAGCGTATGTGGACCGCCGTGCAGCACGGAACTGGCGAAAATCGGGAGCAACACAGAGTAGGGCATCGCCACAAGACTCACACAGCCGACCAGTCCGAGGATGTAGCGCAGCGGAGTAAACGCGACGATGTATTTCCAGCCCTCATGAAGCCCGGACCAAACGTCCTGGCGGGGGCGTGGCGCTGACGGTTCGATCCGCATCGACAGGAGTGAAATAATCACCGCAACATAACTGAAGCCGTCGATCAGGAAACAAAAACCCTCGCCCGCAGCGGCGATGATCAAACCGGCGATCGACGGTCCGATCAGCCGCGCTCCATTCACCATCGTCGAGTTTAAAGCGATCGCATTAGGCAGGTCGGCCCGATCCTCGATCATTTCGATGACGAACGACTGCCGGGCCGGCATGTCGATCGCATTGACCATTCCTTGAAACATCGTCAACCCGACGACATGCCAGATCGTAATGCGTCCGCTCAATGCCAACGCCGCGAGCGCGAAGGACTGCATCATCGCAAGCGTCTGAGTCGCCTTGAGCACGCGATGGCGGTTCCAACGATCCACCCAAACACCCGCAAACGGCGTCAGCAGGAGCGCCGGCACCTGGCCGGAGAACCCGACGAGCCCAAGTGCGAGCGGTGATTTGGTGATCCGGTAAACCAGCCAACTCGTGGCAACCTGCGTCATCCATGAACCGATCAGTGACAGGCTTTGCCCACCGAAGAACAACCGGTAGTTTCGATGCCGAAGGGCGCGGAGGGTAAATTTCAGTCGCGAGTTCACTACGAAATGCTCATGCCGGGGTTTGAGTTTTGAGTGAAGCGCCGACTCACAACTCTCCCGACTTTAGCACGACATCGGGCACTTCATTGCATTTCGCCTTCTTTCAACGGGAAGGCCGCGCGCTCCCGCGCCGGCCTTCCCACGGCCAAAGCCTGTGGCTACTTGCAGGCTCCGGCCCCATGTAACTGGATATTGCCGCCTCCGAGAAAACCGGTGGCGCGATAACCTGTCGAGAGAATGATCTCGAACGTGTCGTTGCGTCCCGGTTCACCGTTATCGGCTACATAAACGCGATACGTGCCGGCCTGGCCATCGATGTCGGCCGTTCCCTCGATTCTGCGGAGTGTTCCGCCCTCATTCACGTATGCCGTTACTCCGGTTCCTTTGACCTTGGGTCCGCTGGCGCCGTGATCCACAAATGTCAGGTGTCCCCACAAGCCGCCGTTCTTTATTCCGCCGCCGACACCGAAGTTCCCCTTGGCTCCTGAGGGCGTCCCCGTAATCCATCCTCCTCCGGTCACAAAGTCTCCGGTGCCGCATGAAGGAGTGCCACTGCAGGTGATACCCGCCTGCGCCGATGAGACGACAACATCGGCAATGCCGTTGACGATCACGTGAAGGGCGTTGACGGTGATGCTTCCCATTGATGTGGATTGTTCGTTGATCACGACTTTGCCGATCCCGAGATTGATCGTTTGGTTCGGCTTGCCACTGACGTTGGTGGCGCTTCCGTTAATCTTCAGGCCCAGTATTTCGGAGGTTGCTGTAACCGATGAGCACAACGCATTTGCCCGCGACATCAGAAACTCCGCTTCGACGGTGACGCCCGTCAAAGTAAGCACCAGATTCGCCGTCGACGCTTCCGAACGTGTTGCGTTTCCTTCACCGATCGTCGAGGCGTGCAACACGCCAACGGTCAACAAACCGGGAACAGACGCCTCCGCCAAAGAAGTCCCAGCCTGACCGCCGGAAGCCGAAATCGGTCCAGCCTCAGAAATGACCGTGGTGATCCCCAACACGTTTGCACGTAATGCAGTGGCATGCCCGCTGAAGGTCGCCGACCCGGTTCCTCCGCCACCGCCACCACCGCCGCCAGGCTTTGCGCTGCCTTTGGCCTGAATGTTTCCGCCGCCTTGTTGCGGCTCCGCGACGCCGGTGACAGCGAACCAGCACAGCAGAGTAACGACCATATAAAGAACTCGGGTTTTCCTTACGCGTGACAAAGAAACGGTTTCTCGCATTTTTCCTCCTTCACGAAATCCGCGTGAACGACAGTCTTTGAACCAATCCGGCGAGAGTCAGCGTCCGGGCGCACGAATCCCGCAGAGACGTTTAGCTGCACAAGTCCCGTCAGCGCTTATCGCCGGAAAGTTGGTTTGCTTTTTTAAGCTGAGAAAAAGGGCAACCAGACAGGCCTAAAAATACCTAACGTGTCAGAAAAACTTGAATTCCGCGATTGAATGAAGAAGACTGCCCGGCCGCTGGGAAATTTATGACAGTCGTTCGAACGTCAGTGCGGCCGGACAGCCTGGAGAGCGTCGACTCGACCGTAACCCAGCGAGCCGGCGTAGTTGGGGTTTCGGCTGTCGATCGGCACCGCGTTGCCCGTCAATGCGCTGTCGACGCCCGTCGCCTGGATCGATCGGACTAGAGCGGCAGACGCCGCTACCAACGGTGCGCTGAATGAAGTGCCGGATACAATCGCGTAGCGATCGCCCGGAAAAGCGGTGATGATATTGACGCCGGGCGCATCCATGCGGACCGCGGTGCCATAGTTCGAGAAGGACGCCTTCACATCGAGAAGGTCCGTCGCAGCGACGCCGATCACCGGGGAGAACCCGGCCGGATACTGGACCGCAGCAGTGTCGGCGTTACCGGCCGAAGCCACAAGCGTCACGCTGCCGTTACCGGCAAAATCGATTGCTTCCTTCATTGTCTTGGAGTTTGAAAGCGTTCCAAAACTCATGTTGATGATCTGAGCGCCGTGCGATGACGCGTAACGAATCGCTTTTGCCAGCGTGAACAGTTCTGCGCTGCCGTTGTCGTCGAACGCGCGCAGCGGCATGATCATTGCGTTGGGAGCGACGGTGGCGATCAATCCGGCGCACAATGTTCCGTGGCTGTAAGCTGGGTTTCTCTGTGAGTCGAGGAACCCGGCAGAGGCCTGATCCAGAAAACCTGCCGATGCCTGGTCGAGAAATCCGGCGGATGCCTGGTCCAGGAATCCCGCCGACGCCTGATCGAGGAAGCCGGCGCTGGCTTGATTCAGTGCCGCCGTGCCCGGGGCCTTTGCTGCGACGAAGTCGAATCCGGTAGTCAGGTGTCCTGCCAGGGCAGGGTGGGCATAATCCACCTGAGAATTGATGTCCGCGACGACGACGCTTGTTCCGGTGGCATAGGCGCGAGCTTCGTTCGCCCCGATTAACTGCATCGCCGGCTGATAGCGATACCAATCAGGCAGTGTCGACGCCGGCAACGTGAGCAGGACCGGCATCGTGATCGGCGGCAGCGTGACACCGGTGTTGGGTTCCACCCACTGCACGCCCAGAGCGGACAATGCAGCGGTGACGATCGGCAGAACGGGCAGGTTATAGAGGTACGTGTTCGCGCCTGCGATGGAGTCGACAGGTATGGAACCGAGCACGCTATTGATGACCGTCAGATTCGCAGTGGGAGACAGCTTGACGATGACCGGTATGCTGGATTGCGCGTGCGCCCCGGTTGAGCCCAACAGGGCCACTGTTAAAACGACGGCAAGCAACAGACGAGTTCGACTTCCTGCCATAAATCCCTCACATAGGTAACGAACTCAATTTTTTTAAAGTACCGACAATCATCACGCCGGGCAAGTCAATTTGCAGGCTGACGGGAAGATCCGGAACTTCCTTAAATCGAAATTCGCCGAAAGCGCCCACGGACGTGGAATCCACGCATTCACCATCGCGAAACAAATGCAGTGTGGCGGACGTCAGAAACCGAGCACTCTCACGTAAAAGAATTTGCCCTTCGATTCGGGTTGCGTTCGGGTCCGAAGGGATCTTGAGATGGATATCCAAGCCCTCAGCCTCGAGTACAATGTGCCTGGCATCGCCCCCGCCTCTCGCGCCGGCAAGCGCGGGCTGGGCAAAGCTATCGAAGACCAGTGACGCCAGTACTCTGCGAATCCGGCCGCTGACGGGGCGATCGTCGTTTTCAAAGATGCGGATCGCACGATCAACGAGGTCGGCTGGAACGCCGAGCAAACCCCTGCCCTCCATCAACACACAAAGCCGCTGGCATGTTTCCACTTCCTGCCGGCATTCCCCGCATTTCACGCAGTGCGCCAACCAACGGTCGCGAGACCATGGCTTCAACCTGTCTTCGATCAAGTCTAGTGCCATCTCCAGAGTCAAATGCATGGGTTCTTTTCTCTGCATTAAAAGTGCTCCCAAGCCTGCAAAAAATACATTCTCAGAAAATTTAACACTTTCCACTCAATACGAAAGGAGCCCAATAAAACGGACTCGGAAAATCCTGTCGAACAGCCTGCATCGCTTTCTTCAACGCCAGACCCTTCGTGGCGCCTGACGCCAATTCCCGATAGAACGCCACCATCAGAGCGAGCGTCGATTCGTCATTGACGTTCCAGAGACTCAGCAGCAGCGAACGGGCACCGGCGTAGAGGAACCCACGCATGAGGCCGATGAGATCGTCGCTGCCACCGATCGTCCCGATCCCGGACTTGCAACCGCTTAGCGTCACCAGATTCGTCTGACAGGTCAGAGAGAACAAGTCAAGGGCAGTCACGTATCCGTCCGCCAGTTTGAAGCTGGAAAAAAGCGGATTGTCCTGACGGAAAACGGCGTGCGTCGCGATATGAAGAAAAGAACTTCGCTGGATGGCGGCGCCGAATGACTGGCGTGTCGCGACGAGGCCAAGCATCGACTGGGCGTCGGGAAACAGCGCGCCGATTTGCTGAACCTCGGCCGCCACCATCGGAGCACTATCGTCGGGTACAGCAACCAGCAGCGGCGGAGCGTTCTCGATGTCTGGTTTGTCCTGGCACCGCTTGAAAATCGCGGCGCTTGTGGCATAGGTCACTTCGAAACGGTCAATGAGGTAGCTAGTCCCATCGAAGAGTGCGTGGAACGGGAGAAAGTGCAAGCTCCCGTGCGGAATGATCACCAGCCGCGGCGTCCTCAAATTATGGAGCAGCGGCGCGACCAGAACATCGAAAAGCGATTGGAGGTAATGATGCGTCGCCTCGGACATCTGGCTGAAATGTGCACGCAGGTAATCGTCACCGCAAAGAAAACTCTCCAATTGAAACGCGAGCCTTCGCTGAAACATCTCGATGTGATCGGAAGTACTCAGTCTTCGAAACACACGCGCCTGAGACCGGTCGATCACGAACACGAGCACTTCCCCATCTGCGCAGAAGTACTCCAGCATGGTGACATTTTCAGGAAGCGAAGCCTGCGCGGCTTCGATCGTCGTGCCCGTTCCCTGCTGAAGAGAAACGTATTCCGGTTCGACGTCGGAAATGTCCCGCAGCATTTGAGCCAATTCCCGCTCCTTGAACGCGATTTCGTCATGCTCCGCAATCGAAAGCACCGGGCGAACCTCCGGACGTGATCTGATGTAATAAGTATTCAATTCCTCGCGCAGCCGGTCAATCCGATCCGATTGCGATGGATCGCCCTGAACGGAAAAGGCCGGAAGATGATTCGAAAGCAGATCGATCAGGCCGCGGGACTTGGCCCGTTCACACCATGCGTACGCCGTTCCGAGGACGTCGTGTGTGTGTGAGCCGATCGAGTCGGAATGATCGAGAGATAACCTGACGAGCGCTTCATAAACCTGACTTCTCCCCTGAAGGAACATCGTTCTCAAGTCGTCGTGACGCAAACGCGACTGATGGGCTTCCATGTCTTCCACCGCCAGCCGGTAATGGCGGTCCGCTTCAGGCCAGTCGCCGCACCGGTCCGCGATACGCGCGCGCAGGAGATAGCTTGGAAACATGAGCAGCGGCATGTTCCCCGCCGCGACCGCGGCGAAAATTTCGTCCGCATGTTTGAGGGCCGTATCCATGTCGTCCATTGCGAGCGAAACGCGGCCGAGGACGACGAGACAGGCGATCCGCCTCGACGGGATCCCCAGCGCTTCGAAACGCCCGCGCGCGCGCAAAGCAAGCTCGCGCGCATCCTCATAACGTTTCACCGAAAGAGAGATATCTGCCCGTTGAAGGTCGAGAACGCCAACCCAGTAATCGTTGCCTTCCTGTTCGAAGATTTTTTGAGCGGAGGCAAATGTGGCTAACGCGTCATCGAACCGGCGCAGTTGCATCATCGCTGAACCGTAGAAGGCCTGCGCCTTGCCTTCTTCGTAAGCCATCCCGATACTCTCAAAGTGACGGCGGGCGCTGGTGGCCAGCATCGCGGCATCCATGGAAAGATTGAGCTGAAGGTAGATTTCCGCTTCGTCCAGATCGCACAACGCCAGATAGCGTGTGCTGCCGTTCATCACGAAACGGCCCCGGAGCTGCGCAAAAGCGCGAAGCGCGTCTCCATATCGGCCCCTTAGATAAAGAATGTAGGCCCGGCCGTAGTTGCTCTGAATCCAAAGCTCGCGCAGTCCAAGATCCCCGCTGATTCTCTCCGCTCTTTCATACATCTCGTCCGATTGCTTGAAGCGATAGACCTGTGAAAGGCAGTTTCCGAGGTTGAGGTAAACCTGAGCTTCTGCCTGCCGCTCTCCGAGTTGTTGAAAGATTTCGGCGGCGGTCAGGTAATAGTCGTAAGACCGGTTCGGTTGGTCCAGCCGGTGGTAGATGTTCCCAATGTTTGTGCAAACCCGCGCGTAGCGCAGTTTGTCGCCCGATTCCCGAAGGCTTCGCTCGGCCTCGCCGGCGACGGCGAGCGCGCGTTCATACTGTCCTGTGTGCGTCAGCGCAGTCACAAAACCGATTCGCACGCGCGTTTCCAGCGAAGGATCCCCTGCCGGAACAGTGGCTGTTGCCTGCTCCCAATAGGACATCGACTCCTGGTAGTCCTCGTTCGCGGTCAAACTGTACGCCAACATCCACGACGCCTGAAACATCAGGTTCGTATCGCCGGAAGAGCCGGCCAAACGCAACGCTTCCCTGGCGAGCGTTACGCTCGCCGCGGATTTCTGGCTGCGAGGCTGACCTGCGTAAAGACGTGCACCACGGATCTCCTCCCAAAAGGCTTCAAACCGCGCGCGAAGAGTGGAAACGTCCGGACTGCTCATTTTTCATCCAAGAGCTTGCGAAGTTTTGCAAGACATCGTGCACGTGTCGGGCCAATACTCGGCAACGGCATTTCCAGAAGACGGGCCACGTCAGCATAGCTTGGTTTTTCCGGATCGATATAGAGCAGGTTCAGGAGAAGACCGCACCGCTTCGGTAAACGCTCGAGAGCGATTGCGATAGCGTGTTCCTGCTCGATAGCAGCGAGGCGACTGTCGAAAAAGCCGTCGCTCATCGCTTCGAAGTCCCTAAGCTCGACGGCCGACCGCTGCTCGCGCACGACTCGTAAGGCGCGGCGCCGCGTCACGGTGATCAACCAAGCCGGGAGCGTCCGGACGCTGCGCAGATGACCGAGAATCTGATACCACTCGAGACAGACGTACTGAAAAACGTCGGCGGCATCTTCGGGCTCGGTGCAAACGGATCGGGCAACCGAGTATATCAACCTCTTGTAACGCGTAATCAGTTCCTCCCACGCCCCGTTGTCGCCTCTGAGGCAGTTCTCGATAAGTTCCGCATCAGTCATCATTCTTCCGGCATTCTAAACCTGCTGATACTTCTTCATCTATTGTCCTTCTGGACCTAAATGTAGCAATTACAGTAGAGACAGCAACCCGAAAGTGCCATGACTCGCAGCTAATGCATCCGGCCCGGTGGGCCTCGTTGCGAATGTTGCCTCGCGATGCGTATGATCACGCGCGAATGGATCTCGCACGACGCCTCGGCTTGTTCGACGCGACGATGCTGGTCATGGGAGGCATCGTCGGTTCGGGGATCTTCATGAATCCCTATGTTGTGGCGCGTCAGGTTCACACTCCGTTCATGATCCTCTCTGCATGGGCTGCCGGCGGGTTGGTCGCCCTGGCCGGCGCATTCATTTACGCGGAACTCGCGGCAAGACGGCCGGACGTCGGCGGCCAGTATGCGTACATCCGGGAGGCGTACCATCCCGCGGTTGCGTTCGTTTACGGATGGGGGTTGCTTCTCGTCACGCAAACGGGCGGCATGGCCGCGGTCGCGATCACTTTCGCGCGCTACTTTATCGAACTGACCGGTGTGCGACTCACCGACTGGACGATCGCGGCAACCGCTCTCGCCGCTCTGACGATCATCAATTGCCTCGGAGTCAAAGCAGGCAGTTCGGTTCAAAGTTTTTTGATGGTCCTGAAGATCGGCGCGATCGTGGTCCTGGTTTTTTGCGGATTCTTTCTTGGCGGCGAAAGAACCGAATCCTTACCGGCGGTTGAGCCAAACAACATTTTGACCGCGATGATACCGGTGTTGTTTGCGTATGGCGGATGGCAGACCGCTAACTTTGTCGCGGGCGAAATGCGCAATCCCCAAAAGGACCTTCCGCGTGGTCTGCTCATTGGCGTTGTCGCGGTCATTGCACTTTATCTCAGTGTCAACATGGTTTGCCTGCGAGTCCTTGGCGCGACGGGCCTTGCTCAGACAACCACCCCTGCATCGGACGTGATGCGTACCGTCCTTGGAAACAACGGCGCGCGTCTCATTGCAACGGGAATCGCAATCTCCACACTTGGATTTCTGAGTCAGGGCATGTTGACGGCACCGCGCGTCTACTACGCAATGGCGGACGACGGTTTGTTCTTCAGAACTGTGGCCCGGCTTCATCATCGAACGCAGGTTCCGATCATGGCCGTTCTGTTGCAAGGAGTCTTTGCAGTGGTCATTGCCATATCCGGCAGGTACGAACAAATCCTGAACTACGTGGTATCCGTCGACTTCGTTTTCTTCGGACTCAGCGCAACGTGTCTCTTTGCTTTTCGTCGGGCCGACGGCGCTCAAACTACGGGCTATCGCGTGCCCGGCCATCCGTGGACAACGGTATTTTTCGTGGCCGTCTGCGCACTCATCGTGATCAATACGGTGTACCGATATCCGGGAAACACCCTCATCGGCTTCGGTATTCTGCTCGCCGGGATTCCAGCGTACTGGTTCTGGAAGAGTCGGGCGCGATGAAACGATCCGACTACATGGAGTGGGCTAAAACTCAATCCGCCGCGCCATTCAATCTTGCGGCAAGCGGCGTTCTTTCATATCCGATCAGCGAACTCGAGATCACGCCCGGCGATATCGAGCTCACGAGCACGAGTGGATACGGATATCCGCCGCTGGTACGGAATATCGCGTCAAGATACGGCGTGACCGAAGACTGCGTTGTTACCGCGATGGGCACGTCGTTCGCAAATCATCTGGCGATGGCGACTGTTCTGGATCGAGGCGACGACGTATTGATCGAGCATCCCGCTTACGATCCTCTTCTTTCCGTGGCGAATTTTCTCGGCGCAAACGTCAGGCGATTCCACCGAAGAACCGACGGCTTTCGAGTGGACGCGGATGAACTCGGTCATCTTGTGAACGCGCGCACACGGTTGATCGTCATGACAAACCTGCATAATCCCAGCAGCGTCCTGACTGAAGAACCAACCTTGCTGCAGATTCGCGATATCGCTCGCAGCGTCGGAGCGCGAGTTCTCGTCGACGAGGTCTATCTGGAATTGCTGTCCGTCTGCGGACGGCCGGCGCGCTCGGCGTTTCATCTGGGTCCGGAATTCATTGTGACGAGCAGCCTGACGAAAGCTTATGGTTTAAGCGGCCTGCGCTGCGGCTGGATTCTCGCTGAACCCGCTCTCGCCACGAGAATGTGGCGCCTTCTGGATTTGTTTTATGCCACCGCCGCGCATCCGGCGGAGCGCCTTGCCGTCGCCGCTTTTCGGCAACTCGACGGGATCGCCCGGCGCGCCGAAGCACTGCTCCGGAGCAATCGCGCGCTGCTCGACGAATTTCTCGACTCGCAGTCCGGATTGGAAACAGTACGCCCGCCTTTCGGTACCGTTGTGTTTCCACGTTTGAAAAGCGGCGACTCCGGAAACCTCTGCGAACTCCTCCGCGAAAAGTATCAAACCTCAGTCGTGCCGGGCCGATTCTTCGAGATGCCCGATCATTTTCGAATCGGAATTGGCGGCGACACGACGATGGTGAAAAAAGCTATCGTGCTTCTTCGTAACGCTCTGAACGAGTCAAAATAACAACTCCAATTCGAGTCACCATTTTTATCCATCGAAATCACGCGCGAGTGTCCGCTATCGTGCCCAGGATGTCGTCGCCTACGGCGACGATCATCTTGGCGGCGGACTGGCTCTGAAACAGGTCAGCGACTTCAAGGGTGACGAACTCGGTCGGCGTTTTTTGCAAACCATTGATCGGTACAAACCCCTGCACCTCTCCATCGTCGGCGGCGAACCGCTGGTACGATTTCGCGAACTCGAACAAATCCTGCCCGAGGTTTCCGCGCGCGGCATCCACATTCAACTGGTGACGAGCGCGGTTCGTCACATACCGCTGGAGTGGCAGCGGATTCGACCGAACGATCGTCGTGTCGATCGACGGCCTCCAACCGGAACACGATCAGCGCCGGAAGCCGGCAACCTACGATCGCATCCTGAAGAACATTGCAGGGCATCGGATCACGGTGCATTGTACGGTCACCCGGCAGATGACCGAACGGCCAGGCTACATCCGCGAGTTTCTCGAATTCTGGAGTGCGCGGCCCGAAACGCAAAAGATCTGGATCAGCCTGTTCACGCCGCAAATCGGAGAAACGAGTTACGAAATTATTCCTCGTACTGCCCGTGTGGAACTCATCCGCGAGTTGATCGCGTTGCGAAACCGGTTCCCAAAACTCGCAACGCCGGCAACCCTGCTCGATGGGTTTCTGAACCCTCCATCCAGCCCGAAAGAATGCATCTTTGCGCGGACCACACACACCGTGACTGCAGACCTGAAGACACGAGTCTCGCCGTGCCAGTTTGGCGGAAACCCGGATTGCAAGCAGTGCGGCTGCATTGCCTCCGCCGGCTTGAACGCCATCGGAAGGCATCGTCTGCCCGGCGGCCTTCGCGTGGGATGGATTTACGATCAGTCTTTACGGATCGGCCAGAAGGTCGCGTCGATGCGCGGCCTGGAAGCATCTTAACGGCGACAGGATCCGTGAAACCGGTTCAGAGTGGGATATTCCCGTGCTTCTTTGGAGGGTTCGAATCCCGCTTGCTGTCGAGCATGCGAAGCGCGGTGATGAGCTTCTGGCGGGTGTAGCGTGGTTGAATAATCTCGTCGATGAAACCGTGTTCGGCGGCAATGTAGGGATTCGCAAATTTCTCGGTGAACTCCTCCACTTTCTCCTGCCGCGCTTTCTCCACGTTTTTGGCGCCTGAGAGCTCTCGCCGATAGATGATATTGACTGCGCCTTCCGGGCCCATCACGGCGATTTCAGCAGTGGGATAGGCAAAGTTCACGTCCGTTCGAATGTGTTTGCTCGCCATGACGCAGTATGCGCCACCGTATGCTTTTCGTGTGATCACGGTAATCTTGGGAACGGTCGCTTCCGCAAACGCGAACAGTAGTTTCGCGCCGTGCTTGATGATTCCGCCGAACTCCTGAGTCGTTCCCGGCAGAAATCCAGGAACGTCTTCAAAGGTGACCAGCGGGATATTGAACGCGTCGCAGAACCTTACAAAGCGCGCGCCTTTTATCGAACCGGCGATGTCCAGACAACCCGCAAGGTAGGCGGGCTGGTTCGCGACGATACCCACCGGACGCCCGTCCAGGCGCGCAAATCCGATCACCAGATTTCTCGCGTAATGCTCCTGCACCTCAAAAAAGTAGTTCTCGTCGACGGCCGCATGAATCACGTCTTTGATGTCATACGGGATGTTCGACTCTGCGGGAACCATCGTGTCGAGCGCTTCGTCGGCGCGATTCCACGGATCGCTGCAGGATTTCTTCGGCGGATCCTCCAGATTGTTCGAAGGAAGAAACGAAAAGAGCTCGCGCAGCAGCAGCAGGCATTCCTTGTCGTTGTGTGAAATGAAATGCGCGACACCGCTCGTGCTGTTGTGGGTCATTGCGCCGCCGAGCTGATCCTTGGTGACTTCTTCATGCGTGACGGTCTTGATGACGTCCGGACCAGTGACGAACATGTAACTCGTCTTGTCGACCATCGCGATGAAATCGGTGATCGCCGGCGAATACACGGCGCCGCCCGCACACGGACCCATGATCGCGGAGATCTGGGGAATCACACCCGAAGACAATGTATTGCGCAGGAAGATGTCGGCATACCCGCCGAGCGACATGACGCCTTCCTGAATCCGCGCGCCGCCCGAATCATTCAAACCGATAACAGGCGCGCCCATCTTCACGGCGAGATCCATGATCTTGCATATCTTCTGCGCGTTGGTTTCGCTGAGCGAACCGCCGAAGACCGTGAAATCCTGCGCAAAAACGTAGACGAGCCGTCCATCGATTCGCCCGTAACCCGCGATGACGCCGTCGCCCGGATACTGCTGCTCCTGCATTCCGAAGTCGAGGCAGCGATGCGTGACGAATTTGTCGATCTCCTCGAACGTATCCTTATCCAACAGCAGTGCGATCCGCTCGCGCGCCGTTAGCTTGCCGTCGGCTTTCTGCCGCTCGAGACGGTCCTTGCCGCCACCGAGCTCGGCCTGGTTGTTCAATTCAAGAAGACGTTGTAGCCGATCCTGTGCCGTGAGCTTGGGCATGGGTCGACTACTTGATGACGGGAACCTTCTCCCAATCTTTCAGGAATTGCTCGACGCCGCGATCGGTCAACGGATGTTTCAGCATCTGTTCGAAAACCTTCGCAGGCAACGTGCAGATGTCGGCGCCGAGAAGCGCGGCCTGAATTATATGAATCGGATGCCGAACCGACGCCACCAGCACCTGTGTCGTGAACTCGTAGTTGTTGAAGATTTGAACGACGTCCTTAATCAAAGCCATACCGTCCTGGCCGATGTCGTCCAGACGCCCGACGAACGGGCTCACGAAGTATGCGCCCGCCTTGGCGGCGAGAATCGCCTGCGGTGCGGAAAAGACCAGCGTGACGTTGACGCGAATGCCTTCGGTGCTCAAAATCTTCGTGGCCTTCAGACCTTCACGCGTCATCGGACACTTCACCACGATGTTTCGATGAAGCTTTGCCAGATGCCGTCCTTCTTCCACCATGCCCGGGGCATCCCGGCTGACGGTTTCCGCGCTGATCGGCCCGTCAACGATGCTGCAAATCTTGAGAAGCTGATCCTCGAAGGAATTCCCTTCCTTCGAAATCAAAGTGGGGTTCGTTGTGATGCCATCCAGTACGCCTGTCGCCGCGGCTTCACGAATCTCATTCAGGTTGGCTGTATCGAGAAAGAACTTCATAAGTGAGTCTCCAGAGTGGAGGCTATCTTATCAAAACCTGCCACCGGCGGCATTACGACCCGGCGCCGGAGCGGAGGGAAGGCTCGCATTACCGAATTCATCAACCGCGGATACCGAGTACCCGACCCCTGAGCGATACATCGGATCAAAATAGGAGTTTCCGGTTTGCAGACTCGGGCTCACCGGCTGGCCGTCGCGAAACACGCGATAGCCGGCCAGATCCAGCTCGTCGTTGGCCTCCCAGGTGACATACGCGCCATCCGTCGAGACGACAACCTGCAGCCCTGTGGGAGTTTTCGGCGGCGTGCGATCGACGGCCGGCACTTGCAGAGGCGAAGCCGTTCCCCCCGGAATCCAACTCGTGTCAGCCTGTCGGGCGGAGAGGACTTCATACGTGTAGACCTTGTCGCGATCGTAGGAATTGTCCCTTAAGGATGTCTGATTCGTTAACACCGGCCCTGAGTCGCGGTCCGTCCGCCGCACAAAATATCCGTTCGCAAATTCCGGATGGTCCGCGGGCGGCAGCCAGGACAGCTGAATTTCATACTGGTCCACGACGGCTCGTAATTCCCGCACTGCGCCGGGAGTCTCGACCGGCGTCATAGTGACCGTAGCAACATCGGACAACTTGCCGCGTTTGGTTTCGATCCAAACCGAAAACGTTTGCAGGTTCCCGGTCGAGTTACCGACCGGGATCACAACCGACTGCGACTTGCCGGGTCCCGTCGCCGGCACTGCAGAAATGGGAGTGCCGTTCTCGGTGATGTGAACAATGGCAGGATCCAGCGCGAGCGAGTTGTCGATGTTGTGAAGCGGGTTGGTCCACGCCAAAACGATGTCGCGCGAGTTTTGACTGGCAGACAGGTCGCGTAGGGGTTCGGGGATACGAATGGACGGCGGCCTGGGATCCGCGACCTTCCCGCAACCGGCGAGCAGCGCGACGGCAAGAAGAAGCGCTCGCAATGGAGACGACACTCCTTACAGGATGTAGCGGCTCAAATCCTGATCCTTAACAATATCGGCAAGCATCTTCTGAACGTAGCCTGCGTCGATTCGCATCGTTTTCTTTTTCAGATCCGGACCTTCGAATGAGATTTCGTCGAGAAGCTTTTCCATGATCGTGTGAAGACGGCGCGCACCGATATTCTCGGTGCCTTCGTTGACGGTCGCGGCAAAACGCGCGATCTCCTGAACGGCGTCGTCGGTAAACGACAGTTTGATGCCTTCCGTCTCGATCAGCGCCACGTACTGTTTGATCAGCGCGTTCTGGGGCTCCGTCAAGATTCGCACGAAATCGGCGACGGTCAGAGAATCCAGCTCCACGCGGATCGGAAACCGGCCCTGCAATTCCGGAATCAGATCCGACGGCTTGCTGACGTGAAACGCGCCCGCGGCAATGAAAAGGATGTGATCCGTGCGGACGAAACCGTATCGCGTGTTGACGGTGGTCCCTTCAACGATCGGCAGAATGTCGCGTTGAACCCCTTCGCGACTCACGTCGGGGCCGTGCCCCGATTCGCGCCCGGCGATCTTGTCGATTTCATCGAGAAAGATGATGCCGTTGTTCTCGACGCGCTCGACGGCAAGGCGCGTCACCTGATCCATATCGACAAGCTTCTGCTCTTCTTCCTGAACCAGATAGTCCATCGCCTCGCCGATTTTCATTTTTCGTTTTTTGGTCTTCTGGCCGAGGAACCCCGGAAGGATATCCTTGATGTTGATATCCATCTCTTCCACGCCGCTCGACGAAATGATCTCGAATGCCGGAAAGTTTCGCTCCTTGACGTCGATTTCCACCGTTCGATCGTCAAGCTTGCCTTCGCGCAGCTGCACCCGAAGCTTCTCGCGAGTACGATTCCAATTCTCGGCGGCTACTCTTCCGGAATCTTCCGCGGAGGGCGTGGTGATGGGCGGAAGCAACAAATCGAGGATGCGCTCCTCGGCATTCTGATCCGCTTTATCGGCAACTTCTTCGAGTTTTTCGTTGCGCACCATGTCGATCGAGATTTCGACAAGGTCTCGAATCATCGACTCCACATCGCGGCCGACATACCCGACTTCCGTGAATTTCGAGGCTTCAACTTTAAGGAAAGGGGAGTTGGCGAGCTTCGCCAGCCGCCGCGCGATCTCGGTTTTGCCGACGCCGGTAGGTCCCATCATGATGATGTTCTTCGGCATCACTTCTTCCGCCATATCCGGAGCGAGTTTCTGACGCCGTATTCGATTGCGCAGCGCGATAGCGACGGCGCGCTTGGCACCGGACTGGCCAATGACGTACTTGTCGAGTTCCTTGACGATTTCGCGGGGAGTCAACTCGTCCAAATGGGGCGACTCATCGATCGACTCGTTGGTATCGTTTACATACATAATTGAAATGCCCGCCGTCGGGGCCACGGGCAATGATTCATTGTAGCAAAGGGCCAGCTACAACTCTTCGATGGTCACGCTCTCATTCGTGTAAATGCAGATCTTCCCGGCGATGCGCATCGATTCCTCGGCGATTTCACGCGCGCTGAGATTGGTGTATTTCGAAAGGGCGCGAGCTGCCGCGAGGGCGTAGGCGCCGCCGGAACCGATGGCCACAATGCCGTCATCCGGTTCGATCAAGTCGCCGTTGCCCGCGATGAGAAAGGTTGTCTTGTCGTCCGCAACGATCATCACGGCTTCGAGATGGCGCAATGCGCGATCGGTTCGCCAGTCCTTGGCCAGCTCAACCGCCGAACGGCCGAGGTTGCCGTGATACTGCTCCAACTTGGCTTCGAACCGCGAAAACAAAGCGAAGCTGTCCGCCGATGAGCCTGCGAATCCGGCCAGGATTCTGTCGTTGTAAAGACGTCGGATCTTATGCGCCCCATGCTTGATCACCGTGTCACCCAGCGTGACCTGGCCGTCGCCGGCCAGCGCCACCTTGCCGTCTCTGCGGACGCAGATAATCGTCGTCGAACGTGTTTCAAACTTCATGAAATGCTATTTCTTGGAAACGGTGAACAGGCTATCCGAGAGATTTGAATTATAAACGGCGGATTCCAGACGAATCTCCATGGTTTTCTCGCCGTCCGTAAAACGGCCGACGTAAAGCGGCGTCAGGACGCTCTGAAACGCGTGCCAGTTGCCGTACCGCTCTTCCCGCAGAATCTTTTCATCCGACCGGCGGACCTGCATTTTTACGGGAAGCTTCGTCGTGCGATCGATGAAGAACACGATTCGATTCTTTGCAGGATCCCGGATCTCGATCAAGTCGGCGCGGTTGAAATCGATGATCTCGCTGCCCACATGCTGGATCGTCGTTTTGGCATCCGATAAAGTGAATCTCAGGATGTAATCAATCGAGGTCTGGAAATTCGCTTTGAATTCCTGAATCTCGGCGGGAACCTGTTCCTTCGGGTCTTTGTCCTTGGGGGTGATTTTCCAGCCTTTGTCCCCATTGTTGATTTGGATTTCCTTCCTCTTCTCTTTCCCGAACTCGGTTCGTTCCTTCAGCGGAAACTTGAGGTAGTCCTCAAAGGTGTCGCCGCCGGCGAGCTCCCCGCGTTTGAACTGATAGAAGCGGCCGGCCGTGTGCATGTCGTCGACATCCAGATAAGTTTGCCCGCCGAGAGCGGTCAGCATATCGTCGAGAATCTTTTTCGGCTGCGGAGATTGGGCACCGGCAGAGCCTGAGAGCAGTCCGGCAAGTGGGAGAATCAGGAACCAAATCATCGATCGTCGCATCGTCAATACCCTACAAATTATATGCTGTTCGACGGTACCGCGGGGAAATCGTTCCAAAACTTCTCAGCAGACAGTTAGCCAGCCATCGATTCGATGCGCTTCCATTCGTCGTCGGTGACGGGCATGACCGAGAGGCGGGAAATGCGGACCAGTGCAAACGACGCGAATGCTTTGTCCGCCTTCACGGCGGCCAGTGTCACAGGTGACTTCAGCTTCTTCACCGGCCTGATGTCGATCGCAAACAGCTTGCCCGTCTTGTCGGCAGGATCGGCGTAGGGAGCGGACGCGGCTTTCGCGATGCCGACCACGGCCTTCACGTCGCCAGTGTGGTAAAAGAAAACGCGGTCTCCCTCGCGCATCGAACGAATGTTCTTCTGCGCAACCGGGTTTCGCACGCCGGTCCACGACGTGTGTCCGTCACGCATCAGATCGTCGAAGCTGTAGTGGGTTGGCTCTTCTTTAACTAACCAGTTCATGATTGCATTCACTCCGGCGCATCGTACTACAAGAGCGTTTTGCAGGACTAATTGTGTCCACCCCACATAACGTCACGAAAACCGTGAGTTCGCTGGACAACAAAACGGTGGCAGGATCATGCTGTTCAGCGTGAAAACCCTGACAAAGACGTCGTTTGGTGTGGCTGTAATGTTACTGGTCTTCTGTGCGGGCCGGGCCGCGGCAGAGCCATCGAGGGTAATGCTGCGGAATCAATGGCAGCTTCGATCCTCGACATCCGAGCGCTGGTATTCGACGTCTGTTCCGACGACGGTACTGGCCGCGCTGGTCGCGAATAAGGTGTATCCGGACCCGTATTTAGGCATGAACCTTCGAGCGATTCCCGGCACTTCTTATCCCATCGGCCGCAACTTTTCCGCGCTCCCGATGCCGGACGACAGCCCGTTTCGCCGGCCCTGGCGATTTCGGACCGAGTTCGAGACTCCGGCAGGCTCGCGCGATTCGCACGTGGCGTTGCATTTCGACGGGATCAACTATCGAGCGAACATCTGGGTGAATGGACGGCAGATCGCAGAGTCCGATCGCGTAGCGGGAACGTTTCGTCTGTTTGAATTCGACATCACCGACATCGTGCGGCGTTCCGGACGCAATACACTCGAGGTCGAAGTGTTCCCGCCCGACGTCGAGGATCTTGCCATCACCTGGGTCGATTGGAATCCCGCCCCGCCTGACAAGAACATGGGAATCTGGCGTGACGTCTACATCACAACGACGGGCGACGTCGCGTTGCGCGACCCATTCGTTGCCACACACCTCAACACGACGCTGACTCAGGCCGACCTCGCGATTTCTGCGGAAGTCCGCAATTTGTCGGACCGTACTGTTGAAGGCATGTTGCGCGGCAAGATCGAAAGCATGGAGTTCTCGCAGAGGGTCTCGTTGAATCCCAAGGAGACGAAGACCATACGATTCACACAACAAGTCACTAATCCACGCCTGTGGTGGCCCGCCGAAGCCGGCACTCCGAACCTCTACGAAATGACTCTGGAGTTCGACGATGGAAAACAGGTGTCCGATCGGCAAACAACCCGATTCGGAATCCGTGAAATCACCTCCGAGTTCAACGAGCAGGGCGGACGCCTCTTCAAGGTCAATCGAAGGCCGATCCTTATTCGCGGCGGCGGCTGGGCTCCGGACATGCTGCTTCGCGCGATTCCCGATCGTCAGGAGAGCGAGATTCGTTATGTGCGTGACATGAATCTGAACACGATCCGCATGGAGGGCAAACTGGAAGACGATCATTTCTTCGACCTCGCGGACCGTTACGGCATCCTTATTCTTCCCGGCTGGTGTTGCTGCGACCACTGGGAACAGTGGCCGAAATGGAAGCCGGAGAATTACGAAATCGCTGCCGCATCCCAACGTGATCAGATTCGCAGGTTGCGCAATCATCCGAGCGTTCTGGCCTGGCTGAACGGAAGTGACAATCCACCGCCTCCGGATGTGGAACGGACGTACGTCGAGATCCTGAAAGAGAGTGAATGGCCGAACCCCTACATCTCGTCCGCAACCGCAAAGCCCACACCGATGGGTCCCAGCGGCGTCAAGATGACCGGGCCTTATGACTGGGTTCCTCCTTCTTACTGGCTCGCCGACAAGACTCGTGGCGGCGCGTACGGCTTCAATACGGAAACCAGTCCCGGCCCCGCGATTCCTGAAGTGGAAAGTCTTCGCGCGATGCTTCCGGCCGATCATCTCTGGCCGATCGACGATTATTGGAACTACCATGCCGGCGGCGGCCAGTTCCGGACGATCCAGCGTTTCGCGGATGCGCTCACGGCCAGGTATGGAGCGGCCTCCGGACTCGAAGACTTCGTCGTGAAATCCCAATTGATGGCGTACGAAGGCGAACGTGCGATGTTCGAAGCCTATACACGCAATCGATACACCTCGACCGGCGTCATCCAATGGATGCTGAATAACGCATGGCCCGCTATCATCTGGCACCTCTACGATTACTACCTCCAGCCGGCAGCCGGATACTTCGCCACGAAGAAAGCATGCGAGCCGCTTCACGTGCAGTATTCGTACGATGACCGATCCGTTGTCGCCATCAATGGAACCGAGGCAGCGATCGATCAAGTGAAGATTTCAGCCAGAATCTTCTCGATGGATCTTCGAGAGAGATTCTCCCGCGAAGCGACCATCCGGCTCGCAGCGGACGGCACCACGCGAGCGTTCGTGCTTCCCGATTTGCAGGAACCCCAGGCAACGTATTTCGTCGACTTGCGAATGCTGCGTCCCACAGGCGAAATGTTGAGCACAAACTTTTACTGGCTCTCACCGAGGATGGACGATCCGGATTGGGACAAGTCCACATACTTCATTACACCGGTGAAGACGTTCGCGAACTTCGGCGATCTCGGGAATCTCCCTCCGGCTGCTCTGACGTCGTCCATTCGTTTGGACCGCAAAGGCAACGATGAATCCGCTGTCGTGACCCTGACAAACTCCGGCAAGACGCTCGCGTTTTTCCTTCGATTGAAGCTGACGAAAGGAACCTCGAACGGCGAAATCCTTCCGATTCTGTGGCAGGACAACTACATCAGTTTACTGCCCGGCGAGACGCGGCAGGTTCGGGCGGACTATAAATTGAAGGATCGCGGCTCACCACGTCCAGTCTTGGTAATCAGCGGCTGGAACGTTAAACCCTCTCGACATTAGCAGCCTTGAAGAATAGATTGAAGCCGTCAGGAACCCCAGAGCATGAGAGGAGATTCATCTCTGGGATCGTGACGTACCACCTTGCTGTCTAAAACTGCGAAGTTCGTCAACAAAAAGTGGTTTAGAACCTGGAGGTATTTTTTATGGGGAGGTTTAGGGGTTTTTTGTGTGTATGTGTGTTTGTTTGTCTCGGAACATCGTTGGTTATGGCGCAGGGGGGAAGTACGGGCGCCATTCAAGGGACCGTTTCTGACCTGACCGGCGCTCGCGTGCCCGGCGTCACCATAACCGTCAGGAACCAGGGCACGACTTTCGAACGCATTGTGCTGTCCGGGGACACCGGTAACTACTCGGTTCCGGCGCTGGAACCGGGCAGGTACCTGGTGCTCGGCGAACTCAGCGGGTTCGCTAAAGTCGAGGCCAAGGACGTCGTCGTCAACGTCGGCCGGACGACGGATCTCAACATGACGCTGCAGCCCGCGGGCATAGTCGAAACTGTGTCCATCAGCGGCGCGGCACCTCTCGTCGAAACAACCAAAACGGACGTCGGCGGCGTTGTCGAGAACCGCGAAGTGACCAACTTGCCGTTGAACGGCCGGAACTTCTCTTCGCTGGCGGCGCTGATTCCCGGCGCGCGGCCCGTCGGCGCCTGGGATCCCACGAAAACTCGCATCGGCGCGATCTCTATTGCCGGCGCGGGCGGACGCAACATCAATACGACCATCGACGGTATCGACAACAAAGACAACACCGTCGGCGGCTACGTGCAGAACGTTACGATCGAAGGGATTCAGGAGTTCGCGCTCAAGACGCAACGGTTCTCAGCAGCCGATGGGCGCTCGCAGGGAGGATTGCTCTCGATCGTCACCAAGTCCGGAACGAATGATGTTCACGGATCGTGGTTCTCTTTCTTCCGCGACAAGAAACTCAACGCGAACGATTATTTCAGCGTCCACAACAACGTGCCGAAGCCGGACTTCAATCGCAAGCAGTTCGGCGGATCGCTTGGCGGACCGATCGCGAAGGACAAGGTATTCGGTTTTTTCGCTTTTGAGAAACTGTCCGAGAAAGCTTTTGCGATCATCGATCAGAACACGCTGAAAGAACTTCAGCTGCTGAAAGACAACAACATCAAGATCTATGGCGCCGCTCCCGGGCCAGCCAGCCAGCTTCCAACGCCGTTCAACGACAAGCTGTGGACAGGGCGTTTGGACTGGACGTTCAACGCCAAGAACAGTGCGTACGTGTCATGGAATGGAAATCGGGACCGGACCGAAAACGACCAGTCGCCCACGGATCTCACGTCCACAAATTTCAATCGCAATCGCCAGGAACTGGTGTCGCTGGTTTGGAACTCGATCATTTCGCCGACACTCCTGAACCAGTTCACGACCGGCTATCAGTACTGGAACAATCTCATCGATGCGATCGATTACTCGCCCGTGACGGTATCCTTCGCCAACGTCAGCTTCGGAACGAATGGCAACGTGCCCCAGCAATCGTTCCAGAAGAAATGGCAGTTCAAGGATGGCATCGACTGGCGTCGCGGTAATCACGGACTGAAATTCGGCGCCGACTGGATCTTCGAACCGGTACTTGGGGGCTTTTTCAAGTTCACGGCTGTGCCCGGCATCACGTTCTTTGACAACCCGTCGGTGATCCTGAGTGACAAGACAAAGTATCCGCAGGGATTCAACACGCCCGGCATCATTCAGGGCATATCTGCCACCAACGGCGATCCGACCTATACGCTGCCCGGCCATCACCATCAGTTCGGGTGGTACGTTCAGGACGATTGGAAACCGAGCCGCAAGCTGACACTGAATCTGGGTCTGCGCTATGACGTCGACGTGAACCTGGTCGGCGGTTCGACTCAGAACCTGAATCGCACATATCTGATCTTGAAGAAAATAGACAATCCGTTGACGAATCCTTTCGTCAACGGTCTTCCCAAGGATGACAAAAACAACTTCTCGCCAAGAGTCGGCTGGGCCTACGACCTGACGGGAGGCGGCACCACCGTCATCCGCGGCGGCTACGGAATCTATTACGATCAGGTTTTCCTGAACATCCCGTTGTTCGGAATTCAACAGTCGAATCCCACCATTTTCGGTACGGTGATTTCCCTGGCGAACAGTTCCATCGGCGTGGGCGATATGCCGACTCGCTCTCTTTCCGATCCGCTGCCGCCGATTCCGGGAGGACTGACCGATATTCCGAACGGCTCCACCGGCCGGATTATCGATCCGAACTACGTCAGCCCGATGTCGCAACAATCGAACGTCGGGTTTTCGCATCAACTCGGCCAGGACTTTGTGGTGGAAGCCGATTTCACGCATGTCCTGAATACTCATGAGTCGCGCCGCGTCCGTCTCAACCCGCGCCGCGGCACAGCTCCAACAGGTACGCTGCCACGCGTGCTGGAAGCATCATTCGCGGCGGCCGGACTGGCGACAAACAGGCTGGCGGACATCGTCGGCGAGAGTTCGGTGAACCGCTCGCGGTATGACGGCCTGAATATTCAACTTCGAAAAAGGCTCACGCACGGTGTTACGTTCCAGACGTCGTACATTCTCTCGAAGGCGCAAGGATGGGGCGGGAGATCCGGCGAATTTGGCGCAACCGCCGTGTTCGATCAACTGAACATCTTCGATCCGCGCGAGTGGGCGCCCACCGGCCGCGACGAACGGCATCGGTTTGTATGGTCGGGGGTGATCGATCTGCCGGGCGGCATTCAGGCTTCGCCGATCCTGCAGATGGCCTCGGCGCGACCCTACACGCTGACGTCCGGTGCGGATACCAATCGCGACGGCATCACCAGCGATCTCTGTATTCCGGGCACGGCCGCGCCGACCACGGGCCGTCTATGCCCGTCGAATCCGGGCATCAATACCCAACGCGGTGGATTCGACCTGGACGGCAATCCGGTGTCGGGAAGGTTTTTCCTGATGGACTTCCGCGTCTCGAAGTATTTCAACTTGCGGCCCAGCCACGAAGGCTTGAAGCTCGGGCTTTTCTTCGAGTCCTTCAACCTGACCAATCGTATGAACTTCGGGAACCGATTCAGCGGCAACAATCGGTCGGCGCAGTTCGAAACGACGACGGGTTTGCCGACGGGAACTTACGGCATAAACATCGCCGCGCCTTACCAGGCGCAGCTCGGATTCCGCTTACAGTTCTAGGACGCTGCCCAACCAGGCGTAGCGTCACGAAGCCCGTCGCTGCGCTCCGGGTTCTGTCGGTTTTCGCCGTAACGTTCAGAACCCGGAGCGCAGCGACGGGCTTCGTGACAAAATCTGGCAGTCTGATTTATCAAGGGGGGCTCATGGCCAGACGCGTTTCCCAACTATTCACCTTTGCGGTCGTTACTGCCGGTGTTGCTATCGTGAACCTGGTCGCGATGCAGGTAGCGCCGATCAGTCCGGAAGTACTGGCTCGCGTTGCCAAGGCGCCTCCATTGACGATCGAGCAGGTGAACAAGTGGGAAACCGAACTATCGAACTGGGGTAAGTGGGGACCCGACGACGAACGAGGATCATTGAACTTCGTTACGCCGCAGAAAACGCTTGAAGCAATCAAGCTGGCGAAAGATGGTGTTGTTGTTTCCCTTGCTCACTTCGCCGAACTCGAAAAGGCTGTCGACAACTTCAACTTCGGTGAGACGAAGCACTGGATGTCGAATGTCAATCCGCAGACAGGACAGGTTCGAGGCGCGCTCGATGGAATCACCTATGGCATCCATGATGGCACCAACTCGCACCTCGACGCTCTCTGTCATTACGCGCTTCCCCGCGACGGCAAGAACGTCGTGTTCAACAATCATCCGCAAAACCTCGACATCAACGGCTGCAAGCAGAACTCGATCGATCGGATGGGACCCGGAGTAGTCACGCGAGCCATCCTCGTCGACATGCCGCTTTTGAAAAAAGTCGATTGGCTCGAACCGGGCACACCGATCCTCGCTTCCGATCTCGAAGCGTGGGAAAAGTTCGCGAACCTGAAGATCGGCCGCGGAGACATGCTGCTGATCCGCACCGGACGATGGGCCCGGCGCGCAAAGTTAGGCCCGTGGGTTCATGGCCGCGAAACGGCGGGACTTCATGGCAGCGTTGCGCCATGGCTCAAGCAGAGGGAGATCTCGATTCTGGGAAGCGATTCGGTCAACGACGTTCAACCGTCCGGCGTCGTGGGTCAAGGCGAAGCTGCCGCCCGGCCGATTCACACGCTGATGATCGCTGTCCTGGGAGTCCCCCTGGTCGATAACGGATACTTCGAAGATGCCGCTCGTGAAGCCGCTCAACGCCGTCGTTGGGAGTTCCTCGGTAGCGTTCAGATCACGCGCATGACCGGAGGAACCGCAAGCAACTTCAACGCCCTCGGAATCTTCTGACCGGTCTTCACACACGAAGAGTCGATCTGCAGGGATTGCAGTTCGTCGTCAGATGGTCACAAAGTACCAGTGCAGACTTCCCGTAGTCCGGGAAAAAGCTTCCACCTTCTCTCGCGCACTCCACTGTCGCGTTCGTCGTTCTTAGTAGTTGCGGGATAGTGCCGATGGCATAACGCGTGCCGACTCCGAGAGACTCACGTTTTTCAAACTGTTGATCGGAGGCCAAAGAAATGCGACATATGTTTCGGTGCTTCCATCGGCGGCAGCTGGCCGAGGTTGTGGTCGGTGCAGCGCTGACCCTGGCGGCAGTGATTTCAGCACCCGCGCAGGAAAAGCAGGTTGTATCGACGTCGATTTCCTTCGATGCCGGGGGGCATCCGATGCTCTCGGGAGAAGGTGCGGGTCCCGCCGCCCACCATCCGTCGCGTGTTCTCGTTCGTTTCAGAAACGGGGTCCCATTCGCCGTTCTCCCCGGCTCAGGCCCCTCGCTGGCTTTCCCCGGGGATCGGAATCTTTTTTTGATCGTGAACCCTCCGGGTCTGACTGTGGCAGATGTCGTCCAGCGTTACAGAGCAAACCCAAACGTCCAGTATGCTGAACCCGACTTTGTTGTCGACGCCATGGCTACCCCGACGGACCCGATGTGGAGCCAGCAGTGGGATATGGTGAAGATCTCCGCTCCCGCCGCCTGGGACGCACAAACGAACGCTGCCGATGTGGTGGTCGGAATCATTGACACCGGAATTGATTACACACATCCGGAGCTCATGGCGAACCTCTGGACGAACACCGATGGCACGCATGGTTTCACCTGCATGAACGGATCGTGCGTAACCGGTGGATTGGATGACTACGGACACGGCACACACGTCGCCGGCACGATTGGTGCGGCGGCCAACAACGGCGTCGGAATCGCCGGGATCAACTGGAGTGTGCAGCTTCTATCCATGAAGTTCCTCGGCTCGAACGGCAGTGGTTTCACCTCGGATGCGGTTCTCGCCTTCGATAAGCTGACAGCGCTCAGGCAGCAGGGAGTGAATATCCGGCTCTCGAGCAATTCCTGGGGTGGAGGAGGCTTCAGCCAGGCTTTGAAAGACGCGATGAGTCGCGGCGAGGCAGCGGGAATCGTGCATGTTTGTGCCGCTGGAAACAGCAACAATAACGCTGACGCGACTCCGATGTATCCGGCCGCTTACGACAACCGGGGAATCATCTCGGTTCTGGCCTCCGATCAAAACGACCTCGGAGCCGGGTTCACCAACTATGGACTCGCCAGCGTGGATATCGCCGCTCCAGGAGTGAGCACTCTCTCGACGGTTCCCACAACGGGCTGCCCGCTATGCGACCCGAGCGGCTACAAGCTTCTTTCCGGAACCTCGATGGCAACACCTCACGTTTCGGGTGTTCTGGCCGCAATGTTCCACAAGAATCCATCGCTGCAGACCAACGAGGCGCGTGACGTCGTTCTCGATCCGGCCAGCTACGATGCGTTGAGCGATCCAAAAGCGCAGACGACGTCCACGGGCGGCCGCCTGAATTTTGCGAAAGCCATCGCGAGCCCGCTGCTATTTGCGCCAAAGCTCAACAATTTTCCGACAATTACAACAGGACCCGACGTGTTCGCTTCTGCCGGCAGCCAGGTCAATCTCAGCGCTACGGCGTCAGACGCAGACAACGACCCGGTTCGAATGGGATGGACAAGATCTCTGAGCACCGGAAGCCTGTGGCTATTCGGTTGGTCTCTGAATACTCTGTTTCCCGTCCCACCCGCGACCGGAGGTTCGTTTTCGTTCGCTGCACCTTCAATTGCGCAAACAGCGACCGTCCCGTACGATGCATCGGCAGCAGATGGCCGTGGAGGAGGCGCGCATGGCCGTACTTACGTCACCGTGACGCCCGCGTCCAGTCCGGGACTGCCGCCCTCCGGAACTCTGACCGTCAATCCGACGGATGCTCCCACCGGCAGCACCATCACCGCGAACTTTCCCGTCAGCGATCCCGAAGGAGGCGCGACCGCGTGGGATCTGTGGATCGGCATGAAAAACGGTGCGAGCGGCACCTGTTGCATGACGGGTTCGTCGACAACTTTTACGCTGAGCAATGCGGGCGTTTATCGAATCGGAACGCAGGCCATCGATAAAGAACTCAACCTCTCTGCCAGACAGACCGCAGTTGTTCGGATCGGCGGCGCCACGGGAGATCCGCCCATCGCAAGCGCCACGCTCGACAAACAGAGTGGTCCGGTCCCACTCACCGTCAACATCGACATGAGCGCCAGTTCGGACGCGGACGGCACTATCCAGTACTACTTCTTCAATTGTGGCGGCGGCGTCCTCGCATCGGGTTCGCAGAGTTCGAAGGCGAGCTGCTCGTACGATACGCCCGGCGACTACTGGCTGATATTGCAGGTCCAGGACAATGTGGGCAATACCGACCTGTTGTCGGCATACGTCGCAGCGACTCCCGCATCCGGCGGTCCTCCGCCACCGCCGCCTCCTCCTGCGCAGCTCACCATTATCAGCCCGGCGGACGGAAGCACGGTGGCACGCAAAGCGACTGTTGCCGTTGACGCTTCCATTTCGCCGGCAACATTTTCAGTCAGTCGTGTCGATATCAGCGTCGGCTCAACGGTAATCTGCTCCGATACGTCGACTCCCTACAGCTGCAATTGGCTGGTCCCGCCCGGGGCCAACAAGACGTATCCGATTCACGCTCAGGCGTTCGATGCGAATGGACAGCTTGTTCTGTCCTCGAGCACCGTGACCGTTACTGCGAAGTAAGAGCGCGCAGCTCGATTCGAAACGCGGCGGCACAAGTTCGTGCTGCCGCGTCTCTTGAATTGTCCCACCCCGTCACATTTCTTTCACTGGACCACTCTTCCGTTCCGGAGTACGTTCGGCGATTAAGGATCAACATGACGGAGGAGACTGATGAGAGGGAGAGTTCAATTCCAGGTTCGAGCTTCTTTTCTTTTTCTTCTTTTGAGTTTGAGCGGATAAGCGGCGGGGCAGTCGCAGGCGACGACCGGTTCGATCGAAGGTGTCGTGATGGATCAATCGGGAGCCGTGCTGCCCAACGTAGAAGTTAAATTGAAAAACACGGGGACCGGTGTGACGCGTTCCCTTGTGACGGACGATCGAGGTCTGTTTCGAGCACCGCTGCTGCCGGTGGGTCGTTACGACGTCTCGGTCGAATTCAGCGGTTTTGCGGCACTCCAACAAACCATCCCTTTAACCGTCGGTCAGACGGCGGCGCTGAGCATCCACATGACAGTGGCCGGTACGACTCAGCAGGTCTCGGTGACTGCCGAAGCTCCACTCATCGAGTCGACTCGGACGCAGGTCAGCTCAACCGTTAACGACCTGGCTGTCGCGAACCTGCCCGTCAACGGCCGCAACTTTATCGATTTCGTGCTGCTGACACCCGGAGTCACTCGGGACGTGCGCACCGGCGATATCAGTTTTGCCGGACAACGCGGCACACTGAACAGTCTCGTCGTCGATGGAGCGGACAACAACAATACGTTTTTCGGTCAAACCACCGGAAGAACGGGATCCGGACGCGCTCCGTTTCAATTCAGTCAGGACGCCGTCAAAGAATTCCAGGTCAACTCGAACGGTTATTCGGCGGAGTTCGGCCGCGCCGGCGGCGCCGTGATCAACGTCGTGACCAAGTCGGGAACAAACGAACTGCACGGATCCGCCTTCGAGTTTTATCGCGACAAGTCGCTCAACGCGAATGACGTGATTAACATCATCAACAACCGCGCCAGGTCGCCGTACCACTTCAATCAATTCGGCGCCAGCGTGGGCGGACCGATCGTCAAGGACAAGAGTTTTTTCTTCTTTAATTACGACGGCCAGCGCAGCCAGATCCCCAATCTGGTTTTCTTGAACCTCCCCCGAGTCGTTCCGACGGATCCCTCGACTCAGAGTGCGATTCAAACTCTCAATGGACTGTCTCAAAGCTGGAATCGCGCCCTCAACCAGGACACTTACCTCGGGAAGACCGACTGGCAGCTTGGCTCCGCTCATCGGCTTTCCGTTCGCTATAACCAGCAGAACTTCACCGGCGAAGGTTTCGAAAATGGCGGGCAGCAGAATGCCTTCGAACACACCGGCGCATCTCTGGTGAAGACGAACACCGTCAGCGGAACCCTGAGTTCGATCCTCACTCCGACGATGTTCAATGAGTTCCGATCTCAATTCCTGCGCGACAAGGAACCCGGCGCGGCCAATAGCTCGCGGCCCGAGGCGACCATCCAGGAAGGCGGTCAGACGGTTTTGATCATCGGCCGCAATAACTTCAGCCCGCGCGAAACGACAATCAAGCGCGGACAGTTCGCGGACAATCTGTCTTACATCGCGGGCCGGCACAATTTGAAGGTCGGGGGCGACTGGAATGTCGACAGAATCCTGAACTACTTTCCCGGCAACTTCTCCGGCAGTTACACCTTCACGAGTCTCGCAAACTTCGCCGGCGGCCGGCCGACCGGAACCGGTGGGCGGTATGTGCAGGCTTTCGCCGGCAGCGGAACCACGGGAGCAACCACAAAACCTAACCTGTCGGAATTCGCATGGTTCGCCCAGGATGACATTCGGGTCAACAACCGCCTGACGGTGAATCTCGGTCTTCGTTACGACTACCAGGGGATCGCGCAACCCTCCGCCAGGAACCCGGATGCCCAACTGGCGGCCGCCGGCATCGACACGAGTCAGATTCCGAAGGACAAGAACAACCTCGCGCCGAGGGTCGGTTTCGCTTATCGGCCAATGGCGGGATCGGACCGTCTGATCGTGCGCGGCGGCTACGGAATGTTTTACGGGCGCACGCCTTCGATCATGATCGGAACGGCGCATTCCAACAACGGCCTCAATGTACAGACCATCACATTCACAGGCGCCGCCGTGCCGACGTATCCGAACAAATTCGATGCGATTCCGACCGGTGCCGCCACTCCCACTCCTTCAATCTTCTACTTTCCGACAACGTTCGTTAGTCCCTACACCGAGCAGGGCAACTTCGCGCGGGCGAGTCTTCTCGAACTTCGCGCGCGTGATCGCATTCGAAAGCACCTCGAACTCGATCTATCACGGTCTCACGCTGGAAATGAACAAGAGATACGCGAACCACTTTACGGAAAAGGTCTCGTATGCGTGGTCGAAGGTCATGGACGATGTTCCGGATGCGACCGCGGTCGTTCCCAATGGCAGCGACGATGCGAAATACGTCCAGAACCCGCTGAACATCCGCGACGATCGGGCTCTGGGATCCAACGATCAGCCGCATCGATTCGTGGTGAGCGGCGTCTGGGATTTGTCCTATGCCAACGGCTCTGCCAATCGCGCGATGCGTGCTGTCCTCGGAGATTGGTCCGTGTCGTATATCTTGACCGCCCAAAGCGGTCAACCGTACACCGCGACGATCGGCCTGACGGACCTGAACAATGACGGCAACAATCGCAACGATCGAATCCCCGGCGTTGGACGCAACACCTTCCGCCTGCCGACGACGTGGACTCTCGATCCTCGCGTTTCGCGGGACGTGAAGTTCCACGAGCGGGCCAAACTTCAGCTGATCTTTGAAGCGTTCAACATTTTCAATCGTTTTAACCTGACGAGTTCGGGTTCAATACGGACGGCAATGTTTGCAGTGACCGGCGGACAACTCGTTCGCCAGTCCAACTTCGGCACTGTTTCAGGCACATCGAATCCACGAGTGATCCAGTTGGCAGCAAAGATCATCTTCTAGGTTGGGCCCGCATGCGGCGTGGCCGTCACGAAGCCCGTCGCTGCGCTCCGGGTTCTGTACAGGTCATCGACACGGTACCCGGGTGCAGAACCCGGAGTCGTAGCGACGGGCTTTGTGATACCGCGCCGCAGGTTGAGCGCGCACTTTGTTAGTGGCTTGCCGCTGCAATGAAGGATTTGAACAACGCCTGTGAAAGCGGGTCGGTTTGGAATCCTCGCTCGGGATGCCACTGAACGCCGACGATGAAACGGCCGTGAGTGTCCTCGACAGCTTCAACGACACCATCCGGCGCGAATGCGACCGGCTGCAAATCACGGCCGGTGTTCTGAACGGACTGGTGGTGATAACTGTTCACCACAACCTCCGTTCTTTCGGCAAGTCGAGCGATGAGACTCCCCTCCGATATTCGGATGAGGTGCCGCGCAGGATCCGACGGGTTATCGGCCGCGTCGTCGTTATCGTGGGCGACCGCGGGCGTCACGACGGAAGGAATATCCTGAATCAGCGAACCTCCCCGATAAACGTTCAAGCTTTGCACACCAAAACAGATGCCGAGCACCGGCTTGTTGTTCTTCTCCGAATCGTCCAGCAGCGTGAAGTCGGTCGTGTCGCGTTCCGGGTAGAGCTTGCCCAACTTCGGATGAGCCTGGGCGCCGAAAAGGCCAGGATCGATATCGGTCGGACTCCCCGGCAACAGAACAGCATCAATCCGTTCCGCGTAAGCCTGCACCAACTCCGGATCACGCACCGATGGAATCATCAGCGGAAGGCCGCCGGCCCACAGGATTGCGTCGAGGTAGTGACGAATCTGTCCGATGTACTCAGACTTTGGATGGTATCGAGTGGGTATTCCGATCCAGGGCTTCTTCAACATCTTCTCCATGAAACGTTGTAACGATTTCCTTCCGAACCTCCGCCGCTAGCTCGGAAGTCGATTTGCCGGCCGTTGAGATCGGCCTGCCGATGGTCACGTGAACGACACCGCCTCGGACATGATACGTCTTCGGCTTCAGAATTCTGCGTGATCCGCAAATCGTGACCGGCACAACCGCTGCGCCGGACCGTGTGGCGAGCATGAATCCTCCGCCCTTGAACGGCCGAATGGCTCCGTCCTGACTTGTGCCGCCTTCGGGAAAGATCACAACCGGTGCACCCTTTTGAATGGCGTCCGCAGCCTGCCCCAGCGAACGAATCGCCGCACGTGGGTTCTCGCGGTCGATGGCGACATGACCGGATCTTCGAAGATGCCATCCTAAGAAAGGAATGCGAAACAACTCTTTCTTCGCGGCAAATCGAAACTGGATTGGAAGCGCCACGATCACGATCGGAATATCCATGTGACTTTGATGGTTGGCGCAAAGAACGTACGGGACGTCCGGCTGCAGATTCCCGCTCCCGGAAACGATCAGACGCACACGTGACGTCCACAGAATCAATCGCGACCACAATCGCGAGCAACCGTGTTGCAGGGTTCCGCGCGCGTCGACCACCGAGGTCAGCACGGATAATGACCCCATCACGGCGGTATACAAGAAAATCAGGGGCGCCGTGACGAATAACGATCGCGCATAGCTGACACGATTCCTGAAATCCGCCATCCTGCGCCTAATTTAGCACGGTGCATCCCAAGGAACCGATCCAGGCCGTTTCGATGGCGAGAAGCTAGGGCGTAAATCCGACCCGCCGCAGCAATTCCTGAAATCGCGGGTCGGCGCGCAGTGGATCGTAGATCGGCTCGACCATCAGCGTGGCCAGATTGTCGTGTTCCATGCAAGCGTGCTCCAACGACGCAAGAGCCAGGTCTCTATTGCCGGTACCGATATAGGCCACTGCCATGGCAATCGGGTCGACCGGCTGCCGGCGGCCCAACGCTTCCAGTTTCTGAAGTGCCTCGTGTGCATGAGGCTGACGGCCCGAGAGTCCGGAAGCGTAAGCGACCTGCGCACAATACCACGCATCATCATCGGCCCCGGGAACCTGTTCGATGTCGGCCAGCGCCTCTGCAGATAAGCCGGTCTGGTCGTATGCGTAGTTGATCAGCCCGGCGCGCGGGAAAGTCGGATCCAGTTCCCTCACCCGGCGGAACTGCGCGATTGCCCGATCGTACCGTCGCGCGTAGTAGAGAATCGCGCCGTTGTCCGCGGCAATGATCAGCGAGAGCGGGTCCAGTTGACGCGCTTTCTCATTTTCATTGAGTGCTTCGTCGAAACGGCCAAGCCAGCCGAGGTGTTCCGCATACCAATGGTGGGCAGTAGCGTAGTTCGGGTTCAATTCAATGGCTCGCTGGAACTCTTTCTTGGATTGGTTCCAGTCCCAATCGTTGTTCTGGACAATCAGGGCCAACGCGGTATGAGCCTCGGGCAGAGCGTCGTCAAGCTCCAATGCCCGCAAAGCTGCGGTTCGAGCTTGCGGCATGAACTCGCTCTGCGAACGGCCATTGTAGTCACCGATCAACGCATACGAGTCCGCCAGCCCGGCGTAAGCGCGAGCGTAATCCGGATCTTTAACCGTAGCTTGACGAAAATAATCGATAGCTCGCTGCAAACTATCCGAGGTTCGCTTGTTCCAGAAGTATTGTCCCTTTAAATAAAGGTCGTAAGCTTCGTAGCTCTTTGGAGCGTACGAGGCATGCGGTGACGATAAGGCAGCAGTCTTGCCGAGAGTCCGCTGGATCTCACCCGCAACGGCTCGGGCAATCTCATCCTGCAACGACAACAGGTGACTCTGTTCACGGTCATATTCTTTGGCCCACAGGTGGCTTTGATCTTTGATCTGAATAAGCTGCGTGGTGACGCGCACCTTGCCGTCATCGCGCCGGACACTGCCCTCGAGCACATACTGCACTCCCAGTTCGCGGCCAATCTGGTCCAGGGACTCCCGGCCGTCTTTGTAATGCATGACCGAAGTTCGCGCGATGATCCCAAGGTGTTGAGGATCGAGATTTCCCAATTGGGAGATCACCTCTTCGGTGAGCCCGTCACTGAAGTAGTCCTGCGTGAGGTCGCCGGTCAGGTTCTTCAGAGGAAGCACTGCCAGCATCAACCTCCCGCTGGATGCCGGATTTGCTGCCGGAGAGCGACGCCACAATAACCAGCCAAGGGAGACCGCCAGAAGGACAATCGCGGCAACGGCGAACATCGCTTTGGTCGAGGTCGAGCGTGACAAGTGACTTGGAGCCAAGGGAATCGGGGGACCAGGGGCTGTGTTGATCGGAAGGAATTCGCCGGCTTGCGGCTCGGCCGGCGTCTCAACGACGACGTTGCTATCGCCTGGCAGCTCCTGGACAGCCGCAATGAAACGGTAGCCGCGGCGCGGAAGGGTTTCAATGAAGCGGGGGTTGCGGGCGTCGTCGCCAAGGAGCTTCCGGAGCTCCTTGATGTTGAATGTGAGGTTTCCTTCCTCGACAAAGGTATCGGGCCAGAGCCGGCTCATCAGCTCTTCTTTAGTAACCAGCTGGCCACCCTGTTGAATCAGGATCAGAAGGGTATCAAAGACCTTCGGGGCCATACCCTGCGGAGAACCCTGCCGAAGCAGGACCCTCCGATCAACGTCGAGAGTGAACTCGGTAAACTGATAAATGCGTTTCGGAGCCTCCGGCATAACTCACTTATAACTTCCTCATAGTTCTCATAACTTCCTCATCCATTCCTCAGGACTTCCTCGAGGCGGAAAGTGTAGCTTCGGCTCCAAATCCAGCAGTCGAAAACGAATCGGGGCCATTCTACGGTGGCGCTTCGCGTGCCGCAATTGAATAGCGACCGCTCGGGTCAGCCGCTCTACCATGATTCAGCGTATTTTCCGGACAGAAATCCCGTACACGTTCGGGTGCGCTCCGATGATGGTGAAACGTCGATCGAAGCTGGTGAAGAGATCGACTGGTACGTTGAGGTCTAGAGAGACAAGTCGATCCGTTCGGTTATTGGGCTTTGGGCCTCCAGTTTAGGATTAGCGTGATGGGGGTGCTGCTAGTTTCAGCGGCGGGCTGATTGACCAGAAAGCGGCCGTCCTTCGAGACGGCGTACTGGGGATGATTGCCGCCACCGCCGGATTCGATCACCATTCGCACGGGAAAGAGAGGCGTTGGGGTTGACGCTTCGAACGATGAACCGGATGCGTGAAAAGTGGATACCATGAGCTTATCGTCCGCGATGAAATACAGTTCGTTTCGGTTGGGGCTCCAGCGTGCAAATCTGCCGCCGCCAGTCGAGACGTGGTATTTGTCGAACGCCTTCGGAAACGCCTGGACGACAATTTCGAATCGTCCCGATTCATTCGTTTCGTACGCCACCCATCGGGAATCCGGAGAGAATTCGCCATAGCCTTCCGAAAATGCCGTCGCCGCTACCGCAAGACGCTGCTTGTTATCACCGGTGAGTGGGAACGCCCAGAGGTCACCCAGGTTCGTCCCGTCGTAATACAAAAGGAATTTGCCGTCTTTCGAAATGTCCTCAGGCCACTGATGACCGAGTAATTCCAGAATCGACTCCTCCGGCTTTTCGCTATTCACGGGCTTGACGTAGATGTCAAAGTCTCCCTTCCTGTCGGATTCGAATGCGATACGGTTACCATCCGGAAACCAGACGGGATAGCCATCGGCCGCGCTGTCGAAAGTGAGTCGCTTCAATCCTCCCCGGACGAGATCGATCAGCCAGACATCATCCCGGCTTCCCGGCACCGTAAGATCAATGGCCACAACCTTCCCATCGGGCGATATCTCCGGCGAAATCACGTTACTGTCGGGATCCATCAGTTTGCCGGCGGTTTTTCCGGTGCGGTCCAGCCATATCAACCGGGAGGACTCACTTTGTGGCCCGCTGTAAGCGATGATTCCATCCGACGCTGTCGAGAAGTGTTGGACGGCGTCAGCGACAGGATCGGCGTCGCCCATCCACTCCGCCCGGTTCAAATCCAGCCGGCGTGCCCAAAGCTTTCCTTGATCTAGAAAGGCGACACGATCCGGTGGAAGCCACTTCGCCGCCCTCCCAGTGGGACTCAGCCGCTTTGGAGTACTGCTGTCGAGAGATGCGAGGTAGATGCCGGCGATGTCCACGCCGCCAATTGCGTTAAACAGGAAATGTTTTCCATCGGGGAGGAATTGTGGAGACCAGGTACCTGCGTCTTGAATGTGCAGGAGCTTCACGAGCGGGCCGCCGGCGGAGGACCGGACACTATAGATGTCCGCGTCGCCGGCGAAAATGATCGTCCCATCGGAGTTCCACGACCCACCGCCTCGGCCGCCGGTGGTGTCCGCTAAAACAACGGGGCCGCCCCCTGCCGTATCGACGCGTTGGATTTGGCGCAGCGGAAGAAACGCACACGATTGTCCTTTGGGCAGCCACCCTGGC
>CAZPBY010000029.1:0-82769 GCA_964584785.1 uncultured Solibacteraceae bacterium | reverse complement strand
CAAGCTCGCGCGTACGTGTCGCGACCATCAATCCGACGACGCCGTAAATTCCAAGCGCTGAGAGCGTCAGGATGACGCTGCCTGCAATACCCGCGACGGCCGACTGCGTCAGGAAGTCATCCATGCTGTGTTTCCGGAGCCACACTCCCGTGACCACCTTGGGATAAAGAGGCTTTCCATCTTCGGCAATTCCGAAGCCGCGGTTTTCCGGATCGAAATCGCGCGCGGCATTTTCAAGCGTCGCGGTCATTTTCTGTGGCGGTTCGCCAGGCATGCTGCGCGCAATGAGGAACAGCTCTTGAGACGGTTGTTGCGCAAGCGGCAACAACAATTGCTCTCGCGGCGTACTCATTTGCGAGGTGGGGAAATCACCGCTGATACCCAGGACAGTGAGCGTCTGTGTGGTCTTTTCATCGTTGCCGAAGATCAAGCGTTTGCCAATTGCCTCGCCGGCTTCAGTATTCGGAAAGAGTTGTTCGGCGAGGGTCTTCGAAATGATGGTGACGAGTTCCGTGCCCGCTCGATCATCTGCTGCGAAACCGCGGCCACGCAAAAGGGGAATGCCCATCGTGTTCAGATAGTCGTTATCCACACGGGTGACCTGAACCCTGATGAACTTCGGCGCTGCGTTAGCGTCGGGCTGAAGCGCGGTACGTACGTTGTCGCCGCTGAAAGCCAGCGGCAGGCCGTCCGCGAGACTTGCGCCGGCCACGCCGTTTGCCTTGGCGAGATCGTCGCGCACGCTGAGGATTTTGAAATCCGCGTTGGGGATCTTGCCGGCGTCGACCTTCAACGGCACGGCGTACAACAGGTCCGATGCAAATCCAAGATCAGCGATTGCGGTGGAGCGGACGCGATCGAGCGAGATGCCGCTCAACACGATCAAAGGCACCGCGATCGCAACCTGCAACGCCGCCGTTACGCGCTGAACCCGACCGACACACCGACCGCCGACGCCTGCGTCGTCCTTCAAGGCAGAGAGGATCACCGGGCGACTGAAGCGAAGCGCCGGCAACAATCCGAACACGAGGCTGGTCAGGAGGCAGAGTCCCACAGCGAATCCAATCGTCGTCAGATTCACCTTTAGGGCGCCCTGTACAAAAGGCGGAAGCGACTCGTCGGTTAACAGGGACCGTAGCGACACAATGTTGAACAGCACAAGCGACGCGAGGATCGCTCCAATACCCGCCACGATGACCGCTTCGCTCAACATATACTGGATCAGCTGCCGGCGCGTGGCGCCGATTGCCTGGCGGATGGACTGTTCCCGTTCGCGCATCGCGCTGCGAACCTGCACCATGCCGGAAATATTCAGGCACACGACGAGCAACACCATTCCGGTTAGCGTCAGTCCGACCGCTTGAATCGCGTAAAGCCGCCACTTCACAAGGTTGCCGAATGCGTCATACGGGGCGGCGATACCGGACTTGTTCTCGTTCGTCGACGGATATTGTTTGGCCAACGACGAGGTGACCGCGGAAACTGCGGCACTCGCCTGCGCCACGCTGACTCCGGGCATCAGGCGTCCGTGGATAAACACCATCTCTTTGCTTCGGTCGGTACCGTCCGTACGAAAACGCGGATGACGTTCGAGCGGAAGAAAGACAGCCATTTGGCCGTTCCCAATCATGTGGCCATCAAATCCTTCCGGCGCGATGCCCACCACGACACGAGGAACATTGTCCAGTGTGAGCGTTTTGCCGATGATGTCGGGATCGGAGGCAAAATGGTTCTGCCAGTACCGGTATCCCAGAATCACCGCAGGCTCGGGATTGACTTGAGGCTGCGCGCTATCGCGCTTGCGCTCCGCCGCGCTGAAGCCCGCTCCGCGAAACAGCGGTACTCCGATCGTCTGGAAATAGTTTGTGGAGACAAACATTACCTTCGCGGAGTCTTTTTGTATCTCGCTTTGCCCGTACGTCCAGGCCACAAGCGTGGCTCCGGTATTGGCGTCGCGCAGATCGACGTAGTCTGGATAAGACCAGGTGTCGGTCGCCTCGCGCGAGCCCACTCGCGTCGTGAGGATTTCGACCAGTCCCTCGGTTTTCACGCCGGGCGGCTGTATTGTGAGTATTCGTGAGAGATATGGAATCGCGATGACGGGGGCCATGCCAATTCCCAACGACACGGCGCACACAAACGTAAAAGCTCGAGCTTTCGCAAGCGCGCGGCCGGCATGAATCAGGTCATTCCAAACACTGTTCAACATATTTTGCGATTTAAACATGAATTACTTTGTAATGAAAAGTAATTTATATTTAAGCCCACCCCCCTCCTTGCACTGCAGTTCATCGGTTCGCCGTTGTCGCGTACGACAAATCCGGTACCTGAACAGGCCGCGAGCTCCAGCGACCTGGATTGCACACTCCAGTCGAGAAAGTCCGCCTCCAACGACGGTGCCAGTTGCGGCATTGGCGGATTGAATCATCACGAGTCGGTCAGGATCGGGAAAGGGCAACGGCCGCAACAGTGCAGCTTCCCCGCTGAAAATTGCTGCTGTGGCGCCAATCCCAAGTGCCAGCGTCAGCAGCAATCGTGGTCAAGCCGGGCGTTCGCAGCAGGTTTTCATCAAGGGTGGGAACATCTACTCTTGAATCAATGAAATACAGTCTGGGACGGAGGAAGAGGGATTCGAACCCCCGGTGCCCTTCCGAGCACAACGGTTTTCAAGACCGCCGGTTTCAACCGCTCACCCATTCCTCCATGTTCGATCTTACCTGATTCCCGCAACTTACAAACACTGTCACTATGTTTTCGTCGCCTTTTTCCAGACTCGGGGCACGATTGTCACTACTTTGTCACTGGTTGGAAGCTTGGCGATCGCACGCCGCTTGGCTTCGTCGTTCGAATGCGCGTAACGCATCGTCACGACGATCGTGGAGTGGCCCAAGAGTTCTTTCACGGTTACAAGGTCCGCTCCATTTCTGGTCAATCTTGAAGCGAACGTATGCCGGAACGTGTGCCATGTAATGCCCGACAGCCCGGCACGTTTGAGCGCGCCTTTAATCGCGAGCTTCAAGTCGTGGAACCGATCCCCGGTCGCCGGGTTGTAGAACACGTACGGACCGTGTTTGACGGCGTGCCGCGCCTCCAAAATCCCAAACGCCGTCTCATTGAGCGGAACCTCCAGGGTATGTCGCGTTTTCTTCATGATGATGTTCAACCGTCTTTGTTCAAGATCGACCTCCTGCCATTGCAATTCAAAGATGTCACCGCAGCGAAGCCCGGTGTTGATCGCGAATAAGATCAGTTCGCGCAGGTATGGCGGGGAATTGGCGAGCAATTTAAGCTCGTCTTCCAGACTGAGCGTTTGGAACTTGAGATTGTTTTCCGGGAGGAACTTGACGAGCCGCACTGGATTGCTGCCCCTGTGCATGCCCCAACGCTCCGCCAGATTGAACATGTGCTTGAGCAGAGCCAGCTCCCGGTTAACGGTCGCCGGACGGACCTCTTTATTACGCTCCTGCTGGTATTGCTGCACATGAAGCGCTTGAATGTCGTCCAGATTCACGTCTCCGAAATGCTGTTTGAGATGCCCAAGCATCTGCTCGTCCCTTCGCCAAGATCGCTTATGCGTCTTGGCATAATCCAGGAACCGTTTGCCGAATTCTTCAAGCGAAACCGCGACGGGTTTGACGTAAACACCGCGCTGCACCTCTGAAATCCGCAACGCCAAAAACTTTTCAGCCTCGCGGCGATTCGAGGTTCCGGTCGATTCCTGAACTCGCTTTCCCTGCCGTGTGTAATAGTCCGCGTACCAGACTTGGCCGCGCCGGTAGAGTGCCATACAAAAATGCTCCTTCTACCTCTTGCCAGCCAAGCCCATTGTACCGCGCTGCCTGAACTCCTCAATGTCTTGAACGTCGAAGCGAAGTGAGCGCCCCAACTTCACGTGTGGCAGCCGTCCCTGATTGACCCAATTGTAGAGCGTCGCTTTCGCCACGCTCCAAAGGGCGGCGAGTTCATTGATATCGATCAGTTTTCGAGGGGAAGCGTCTTTGCTCGAATTCGTTGATGTGATGTCTTTGTATTGCATAGTCCGTCTGGGCCTTAGATAAGCCTGTTTTTGTCGGGGATGTCGCCATCGTAGTCAAACGTGGGTGGCCGGTTTTCGATACACCGTTCTCGATAGTTCGCCAAGGGATCTCTGACCATCATTTCGTGCCGGTTGCGTTGTATGGGTGTTTCCCCTTGTTTCGAACCAAATCGTTCCTTGCGGACAGCTTGCGCGGACTCTTCGCGACGCAAACGGCTGACATAGAGCCTGAACAACGAGTAGCTGATGCGAATACCGCTTTCTACAATCCGTTGATGTATGAGTTTCAGCGTGTGTCCTTTGGATCGCGCGGATTTGATGTCTGGCCAAATCAACCGGATCATGCTGATGAGCCGGGACGGTTCCTCAGTCTGGAGCGATCTCAGTCTTTCCGGGGACAACATATTTGCGCCGGGATCTCCTATATGAAAGGCGCTGGCGAAGGGGGTCTATGACAGAACGCGCGCATTTTTTCGGCGGTGCATCGGAATGCCGATCAACGTATCCAGATGCCGCGTTGTGCATCGGCGAGTTTGGTTAGTGCATTAATCTGACTTCGAGTGCCGCGTTTCGCAGCAGATTGCGGCTGGACGGCTACGATGGTGCAGACAACGAAGGCGAATGAATGGAACATAAAAAATGGCTGACGATCCTTTGGCTTCGATGTTTCAGGTGCCTCATCGATTGAAGTTAGTGCGTCCGACTATGTGGTGATACGGAAATTTTTTTGGCGGCGTTTGTCATACCCCCCTCGTGCCGGCGCCTTTCAATTAAGAGGTGCGAATATGGCGAGACGAAGCTTCCGATTACCGGAATTACTCGAAGAACGGATAGGGGGAGCCATCCGAGAGGACGGTTATTCCTCATTTGCGGTGTTTGTTCGGACAGCGCTCCAAAATGAACTGAAGAGGCGAGAGCAGCAAGCGGACGTGTCAAAGGTCGAGCAATCGATTGCCGAAGCGCTTGATCGTCAGAACGAAGCACAGAGGCGCGTGACCGCGACGCTTCAAGCTCACTTCGCATTCACCGACGCCATGGCGCGGATGATTCTCCATGACCTGCCGGAAGCTCCCGATGAAGTGCATTCCGCCGCCTTGGCGCGCGCGAAGGAGCGCCACGACAGGTTACTGAAGATGACCGCGCTGAGCATGAAGGGAAACGCGCGAGCGATCCTTGCGGAGCTGATTAACCATGATGAGTGAGGACAGAGAACGCGAATTCCACTTAAAATCGACGAAGCGCCGCCCGCCTCCGCCGGACGAAGCCAACCTGTGGAGCATCGCATTCAAGCGCGTGATGGACATCGCCCGGATGTCGAGCGCCCGTACCGGAACACATGCGCCGAATCGGACTACGCCGGCCTATAAGCAACGCTGTGCGATCCGCGTCACGTACTCAGCCAACAAGACGTCCGGCCAGTGGAGAGCACATGGCCGATATATTGCGCGCGAGAGCGCAACACACGAGCAGTCGCGCGGTCAGGAAGGCTTCGGTCCAGCTGGTTACGGCATCGCGATTGACAGCACTCTTCATCAATGGCAAAGCACCGGCGACAAGCGGCTGTTCAAGCTGATCATCTCGCCCGAATTTGGAGATCGCCTCGATCTAAGGAAGTTCACGCGAGACTTGATGACCGAGATGCAGCGTGATCTCGGAACTCGCCTAGAGTGGGTTGCAGCAGAACATCACAACACCGAACATCCTCATGTTCACGTCGCGTTGCGAGGGATCGACGAAAAAGGTCGCGCATTCCGCTTGGAACGGAACTACCTCCAGCACGGCATCCGAAGAAATGCAGAAGATCTCGCAACCGCGCTGCTTGGCTATCGAACGTGGCACGATGCCGAAGAGGCGCAGCGCCGTGAAATTCACCAGAAGCGCTACACCTCCTTGGATCGCATACTGACGTCAAGCGGGGCTGAAGAAACCTCACACGGTTTTGTCGTCAACACTGCCGAACGAAAATCAAAAACCGAGCGTTGTGCGCTGAATGCCCGCTTGCTCTTTCTTCAGAAGATGGGATTAGCCGAGCACCACGACGCCGAGCGCTGGCTAATTCGCTCCGACTTCGAAACGATTCTCCGCGCGATGCAACGAACCGATGACCGTCAGCGCAGTCTCGCTGCCCACGCTGTTCCGGTTTCCGATCCACGACTGCCGAGCCGAGTAACCGATATGGCGACGGTTCGGCAACTCGAAGGCCGCGTGTTAGGCCACGGTGAAGAAGAATCCTCAGGCCAAGCGTACATGATGCTCGAAGGAACGGATCACAACATCCATTTCATCTATCGCAACGCTGATCTGGACGCCGCTCGAAAGCAAGGCAAGCTGAAGCGGAATTCCTTCGTCCGCCTCACAAGTCAACTCGTCGATCAGGTACTTCGCGTCAAAGTCCTCTACTTCGGCAATGCCGAACTACTGCTTTCAAATCGAGATTACTTGCGCAATGCAGCACGGAATCTTATAAAGCGCGGAGTAGTTCCAAGCAAAAACTCTATCGCCGGATGGCTCGGTCAGTACGACAGCAAGATCGCAGTTGTGGCCAAAGACTTTATAATCGAACATGCCAATCACAGCATGGGAAGATCACCTACGTACGGAATGCATGAACTTTGAGAGCAAGGACTCGACTGCGCTTCCAAGAAGAGGACTCCGTTTGGTTCCGTGCGACGCTAGAATACTTTCATGCCACGGCGTGACAACGAAACAGAGCCTTTAATCATCGATCGGGCCGCAGCGGCGGAGATTCCATCAACCGATGCTGTGTGCGAATGGGCGCGAACCAAGCAGGCATTCATTTCCAGCGTTATGTCGGAACTGGCGGCGGAACGGAAAGCGGCGGCGGATGCCGTCCGCGCGGTCGGCGCAAGGCCGGTACTATTCGAGGAATTCGGTGGGCGTGATGCCGATCCCGAAGATGCCTATCTTGGGGAAGTGGAAACTGCGGATATTTATATCGGCATCCTCGGTCGCCGCTACGGCAAACCTTTAAGATCACGGTACTCGGCAACTCACACCGAGTATCTTCACGCGGAGAAACAAGGGCTACGCATAGCTGCCTGGGCGCTAGCCGCCAATGACCGCGAAGGGCACGAGCAATCCTTTCTTGAGGAGATCCGCACCTTCCACGTGATGCCAGAATTCAAGTCGCCAAACGACCTTAAAGTTCAGATCGAAGACCGTTTGAAGGCAATAGCAGCTGAGGACCTTGCGCCCTGGTGCAAACTTGGGAATATCGTCTTCCGGTGTATGGAAATCGTAGATCGTGGTAATGAGCTTTCGGTTTCTGCGCGAGTTCGTGCCGATGAAGTCGCACATGCGCTGGAAAGGCTTCGGGGAGACAGGCATGGCCGGGGAGGCGATGCACGATTCACGTGGTCAGGGCGCAGCCGATATGTGCAGGTGCAAAATGTGGAAACAACGACACGCTCAGCCCGGTCACGGGAAATAAGGCTCCGGTTTGAGGTGATCGATCCTCCGCAGGACTACCGCATTGAAATGAGCGTCGGCAATTTGAGCCCAAGCGACCTGACAGAGGCAGCGGTTCGCACCGCCTTGTTCGGGCAGCCGAATCCGCTTGGCGATAAGTATCTCGGGTTCATCGCAGAAACACCGGACCCGTTGGAGCCGCTCCGAAACGCGCGTATTTCAGACGAGATCGTCCGGCCTCTTTCGGAACTGTTGGTCGTTGATGCCCTCGTCGGCTCAGGTAGGGCTGCCCGAATCACTGAATTCAACCTGGGTACCGTTGTCCGGGGCGCTCGTCGACTGAAACTTTCTTGGGAGTCGCCTGGCCGATTTGTTGATGAACGAGGCGATACAAGGACTATTGAAGGCATTGTTCGCCTTTAAGGAATCATTGTTGGAAGCTTATGCTGGAGGCAGACCATGCCGCAGACTTTGAACGCGACTTGTTCACATTGTGGTCATCATGGAATTGTCGTCACACGACATGATGGAACTAATTACGAAGGTTACTGTCCGCACTGCAGAACGCCTCTTTTCGGTTTTTTCATTCTCACCGAAAAAGCGCAAAACGACGAAAGAGATACTGAAATTCCTTAGTCGTCCACTTCCTTTTCCTGGACGAAGTACCCGGGGTGTCCGGCAGGCTTATACTTGTTTTCCTGCTCACAGAATCTGTCGGCTTCTTCCTTGGTGTCGAATCTTGCCGGTAATTCCATTGCGCTCGGTCCCGGTTTGGTAGGCATCTGCTTGGACCAGACGAAGAACACTTTCTTTTTCGGCATAGTCTTCTATCAAAGATCGCTGACCGAAACTTGCGGGTACCTGCCGTCGATAACCTGTTTCCCGAATTCCAGACTGTGGATGGTTGCTTCGGCTTCGGTCGCGTAGGCACTTTTCGCATGGGCGTGTCGCACTCTCACATCCGCGCCGGTGTGCTTTTCGATAAAAATGTTTACTTGCCAACGGCCATCTTGCAGCTGGTCGGGCTGTGCTTCGATGACGTAGCCTTTGTAATTGACTCTATTGTTCATCGCTCAGAATTTGCGCCTCCTTCCGGCATTCAAAATGTGAACGCTGTTCATTTCTTAACGACCTTTACAATATCGAGCTTCTGAGTTTTTCCCGCTGAATCCTTCAGATACAAGCGGTCCTTCTCGACGGCGAAATCGACAGCAGTATTAACTTCAAGCTGCAGAGCCTTGTTAACCTCAGCGAAATAAGCTCTGTCCTCATCTTCGACGGCATAGGTCCACACTTTCCTTCGCTTCGAGACGATAGTGCCATTTACACCCGCTGTCTTCGTATACGAGTCGATCGAAACATCGACCAACCGCCCTCTTTTCCATTGTGGCTCTTTGCCGACTGCGGGTTCGACGAACAGAAAGAGGATTACTAACGCCATACATGTCCAAGAACAGGAGCGGAAGACATATGCAGCATTTCGGTTAAGAGAATTCATCCGATCTAGCCCTCCCACCGTTATCCGTAACGGCAATCGATCGAGCTCACGCGCTATTTGCGTCTTGTCGTAGGCGTCATCCCCGCCGCTTGAATCGATATGAAACCGAATTCTGGAGTAGCGGCTCATTGCCCAATTGCCCAGTTTCACTTCGGTCAACGGGTTGTTGTGGATGAGAATTGCTGAACATTGAATGGGACGCAGTCGGTCGGCCAGCACTTCGTTCGTTAGCCGTTCTATCCGCGTATCATGAGTTGCCACCGTTCATCGCCTCCTGAGTTCTCTTCCTACAGCTTCCCATGACAGTCAAGCATTAGTTCAACTCCTGTCCGTAGCGACGGATTCACCGAACCGGATAAATGCTACCAGCCAAATTGCAAACGATTGGTGCTGGTGATTCACCCATCAGATCGCCTGCCCCCCTTCGTGTCGGATTCGCAGTAATTATCGTCTCTGGTTAGAATCCGGATGTCTTCGCGATCCTGTTCAGCTTTAGAACCGCGAGAGCCGCGCTCTAATGCTCTCTTCTTCACTGCGATCAATTGCTCTTTCGAAATGATCTTTAGACGAAAAACACCGTGCGGCACAGCAATGCTATCCGGCTCGATGTCATCGAATTTCAAGGACTCAACTGACGCAAGCAGATCAACATAGAAAAGCTCTAAAGGTACTTTCGGGTTCGGCTTCGTCGCAAAATGATCAACAATTCTTTGGCTCTTTGTAGTTCCCATTCCCAGGCCTTGCAAAGCCTTTCGAAGTCGTTCCAGATTTGCCGGACTCGTTCGGACAACCACATCAAGATCCGGAGCGAATCGCATGTAGCCATACGAGCGGACGGCGTATCCGCCAACGACCACGAACTCGACTTCGTGGTCGTTGAGGGCATTTAGAAATCGCAGTTCCTCCCTCTGAAAGAATTTCAAATGGTGTCTCTGCATCATTCATGGCGGAGCTGCTCTTCACGTCCTGAGGTGTTTCTTCTTTAGTCTGTCCAAGGCTTCTGAAACTATTGCTCCAACCGCTCTCGCGTCCTTCTTTTCTTCGTCAAGATTACTCCAGATCCTGAACAGCTCGAATCGTACCTCAAACTCTGACAGAGCATTTTGTCTCACGGCCTCTTGCAGAAACTCGCGTGATTGTTTGATGACGTCGTCGACAAACTGAACTGGCGATCCCCCAATGGAGCGGTAATTGGCGGCATCACGAAAAGGCATTGCCCGTGCGAGCCAATGCCATTCGCGTCCGTCGCTTGTTTCGCGCAAGGTCTCATCAATCCCCAAGTCCCATTCGTCTTCACCCTTGGTCCGCGCCTTTGAAAACCATCGGATCAGATGGTCTTGCAATTTCGAATCAGTGTCAGTCCAAAGATGCGGCAGAGCAGACGCGGCGGACGCACGGTCAAACTGCGCACGCTGAGTCTCCGCTATTGTTTCAAGTAGTTGCACGACACGCGCTAGATGTTCTCCCTGGCTGTTGATGCCGGGATTCTGGTCGGCAGACGCAGGAACCACCGTATGATCAAGATCGCAAAGTTTTCTGAGGATCGCCGTATCGTCTTCGTGTTGAGCATGCAAGTCCTTCCGAAGCGCAAGCAGCAATCGATATATCCGAGCCAAGATGATAACCACCAGACCAATAATCAATCCGAGGACAATATGGCTTAAGCTCATGATAAAAAGAGCGCAAACGATTCGTGCGAAAAAAAAGCTTCCAGATTCAAGAACCTACGTAAGGCGACACTCACGAAACGTACACCTGCGGTCCGCTGGTCCGGAGCCGACCTTTTTCTACAAGCTCATCAACGCTCGTGCGGATCGCATCAGCCGATTCGCCTCGGAGTCGCTCGATCCCGAAGAGGCGCGCGATAACCTGCGGGATTTGTTCCCGCATCATTCCGAACTGGTCTTCGACGATATACAAGATCGCAAGTTGAAGTTCTTCCGATGGTATGTATTCCAACGGACGCCTTGTGTCGCCGTTAGGAACGCGAAAGTTCTGGCATGCGGTTCCTTTCACACGCAGAAATTGATCGCGAGTTTCGATAGACGATCTACACGCAAGCTGGATGGCACGTCCTACGTTCTGTTGTACGTTGGAGCCGGCACGCTCGATGCCGTGCAGTTCCTTCAAACGCTCAAGTAGCAAATCCTCGTGAATCGGGCCTTCGAAGCGCACGATGTCCGACACGGCGGATGCCAGCGTCAGCGCATGTACGCTTTGCAAAATATGATCGCGGCTATGGATCGGCCGACACACGAACGTGCAATAGGGAAGGCCGGACGAATATTTCCGTGAAGCTGGCGGGGCTTCAGTTTTCGAATTAACAGTCCGTTTGCGATCTGAAGCGTCCGTTTCGTCCCACGGCGGCGCTTGCACGATCGGCCGGCTTGCCGGCGCCGACGCGGCTTGTTCAATGCTTTTGAGCATTGAGTCGATCGCATGAACACGATCATGAAACCATTCCGTTGACCAAACACGATGGAGGCGCCATCCCATTCCGAGCAGCACCTCTTGTCGAAGGATATCGCGGTCGCGCGCAGTACGGGAACCGTGATACGTCGCTCCGTCACACTCTATACCAATCAGATAGCGCGTTGGATCTCGTCGGTCACGGATTGCAAGGTCGATACGATATCGGCTAGCACCGACCTGCGAATCGACCGTAAATCCTCGCTCAATGAGAACCTCGCGGACTGCGTCTTCGAAATCGTTGGTCTCAGCGTCCGTCAGTATCGCCTCATCCGAGGGCAAGACGGAGCGCTGCTCGGCAAACGCAATGAAATTCCGAAGCGACGTTGCTCCCCGGTTATGTGGGTTGACGCCGCCTAACTCATCCGACCGTAGGCTCGTGACAAGCATCGTCTCCCATTTCGCCCTGGTGACGAGAACATTGAGCCGACGCCACCCACCGTCGCTGTTGATTGGGCCGAAGTTGTAGCTCAAGCCACCATTGCTGTCCTTACCATAGCCAACGCTGATGAGCATGGTGTCCCGCTCGTCGCCCTGAACGTTTTCAAGCGATTTCACAAATACTCGCTCGGCTCGATTCGTGTCAAAAAACGGTTGAAGGTCCGGTCGTTCGGATAGTTCTTCTTGGATTGAGTCCTCAATGGCCTCCCGCTGTGTCGTATTCATGGCGACGATTCCCAATGATCGGTCGGGATACTTCACAAAGTGCTCCAACGCAAGGCGTGCCACGGTCCGCGCTTCCTGACGGTTCGTTCGGCTGCGGCCTCGGTCCCATATACCGTCCGCGACGTACACGAGGCGTACACCACGGCCTTCTGCGTGTGTGACTGATGACGGAAACGTTATCAGGCGATTGTCATAGAAATAATGGTTGGAGAATTTGATAAGCCGTTCGTCCCGGCTGCGATAATGCCAGCGCAGGAAGCATTCCTGAAACACTGGGACGATGGCGACGCAATCATCAAGGAGCGATTCTAACGGCTCCTGCGCTCCCTCGTTCTCTTCCTCTGGCTCTTCCTCTGCCATTAAAGCCGCTTCGAAAAAGGATGTTGGCGGCAATTGGTTCGCATCACCGGCAACGACGACGCGCTGCGCCCGCAGGATCGAAGGAATAGCTTCGGCTGTGGGCAGTTGCGACGCCTCATCAAACACGACTACGTCGAAGGAGATCACACCCGGTTTCAGGTAGGTTGACACTGAGATCGGGCTCATTAGCATGCACGGTTTGATCGCCTGTAGAACATGTGGAATCTCTGCAAAAAGTTTTCGAAGAGGCTTCACCCGTTTCTTCTTCTGCAATTCGTACCGCAGAATGCCCACTTCGCTTGCGGATGACCCGAGATTATCCTGCGCCGATCTGATGCGGCCTGAAGCTTGCGCTGCAACCGATTGTGCTCTCGTCGCGGCAAGCCGCCGGATCTTTCGATCCAACATCCGGAACTTGTCGATGAGATCCCCTCGGCGAGCACCGCTGAATTCCGCCAGCGGTTCTGCTTTCTGCGTCGCCGCGCTCGTCCAGACGGTATAGAACCGCCGTTGAAAGGCAACAGTTGCGGCTTCGGCGCTCGTGTTGCCAAGCGACTCAATGAACGGCGTAAGACCAAGCGTTCGGCACCTGCGCAAGATCCGGTCAAGCAGAACCCATTCCCGCATCTTGTCCATCGCGGAAAGCACCTCTTCCACGCGAGCAATGAGGTTGCGCAGTGGGATGTCGCCAGTCGAGAGGTTTTCGCTGAAGCCAGCTGGCCATCCAGTTTCAAGGGTTGCGGTTGCCTTCTTCAATCCTGCGTCTTGCGAGGGAAGAGCGTTGCGCAAGGCCGTGGCCGCCCTGCGCATTTCACCCGTTAACTCTTGGCAGCCAGCAGGTGCCTGCAGGCATGCGCCGCTAAGGGCCATCTGAAGCTTCTCCGCCAACCGAAACTGGGCTGCAGTGCGCCGCAGTTGTTCTGCGTCCTTTGCAGCGCCACCAACTCCTTGTTTCAGAGTGCTTGCGTTGTCATCAAACCACCGCTGCACTTCGACAAGTCGGCGTGCTATTACCGAGTGTGCGCGAATGGTTTTCTTATCCACGCGAGCGGCCGGCTTGCAGAGATGCTTCAATTCCGAACGCCACCGCCAGAACGCTGGCGACAGTGAGCTGTACCACAATTGGAATTTGGTATCGATCGCTGAAAGGATTTCGGCGGCTTCATGAAATGGCAGCGAGATGTAAGAGCGGAGTTGTTCCACTTTCGTGGCGAATTCCAAAGCAAGTCCGGAAGCCGTCTCAAATATGCTCGCTAAAGCCGCCAGTTCTTCGGATGAGTGCAGCCACCAATTGGGTGGCAATCGCTCGCTTCGGGAAAATTCCTCAAGCACCTCTGAAAATTGCTCCAACTGCGCGATTGTCAGTTGGTGGTTTTGCGGGATGACCGCAGATAGAAGTCCCAAGGACGCCAGCATCGATTTGCCTGACTCCGCCGACTTTTTAAGACCGGCTTCAATGTTCTCGTGTGCATCGAGGCCGATCTTCTCTGACGTAAAACCCCGCCATGGGTGCGTGGTTCTGGAATCGAACACGCTGGCCATCGTCGCGAGCTGGGTGAAAGCATCCAGGCACTCATCGAACCTTGGCCGGTCAATTGCCAGTGCGTCGTTTTCTGGTAGAGGAGCGCGAATATCCGGCGCTTTAACCAGCTTGGCCAGCTTGCCGATTGCCTGGTAGACGCTAAGCCCCAGCGGTTGGATGCGAGTGTGCAGCTCCCGCACATATCCGTTCAGCTCATTCCGGAGCTTCAGTAAGCTTTGCAGTTCTTCATGGAGTGCACCGTCCGGTTTCCCCGTCTCGGCCTCAAGCGTCCGGCGAAGCGCGTCGATGATTTTCATCTTGCCGGCCTTGGTGCTGTGGGCCTCAAGACAAAAGCGCTCTAGGCCAAGTTCTTTCAGGCGGTCGTGAACGACGTTCAGGGCCGCCATTTTCGCGCTGACAAAGAGAACTTTCTGATTCCTCGCCAGCGCGTCGGCGATGAGATTCGTGATCGTTTGGCTCTTTCCTGTGCCCGGCGGCCCATGGACAACAACGTTGCGGCCAACAGCCGCACATGTCAGCGCTTCCAGTTGGCTTGAGTCTGTTGGCAGAATCGGTATCGGTGAGTTCTCTGCTTGGAACACGGAATCCAAGTCATTCGGCAACGCCTCTGATTTGCCGGCCAGCACGGTTGCACGAGCGAGCGACGAGACCACTCGGTTCTGTCCCGCCAAATCTGTCATGGCCTTGAGATCGCGATAAATGACGAGTGATTCGAACGTGAAGGTACTCAGCCACACCGCGTCGGTCACGCGCCATCCCTGCTCGCGCACGGCTTTTTGCGTGGCTGTAAGAAACGATTGGAATGAGGTTTCTGTCGCCTCATCGGGAACATCAGGCAACTCGACCTTGTGCCGCTCTCGCAGGCAGTATTCGAGTGCAGGATTGAGCTGCATCTCCTCATCAGCAATGGTCAGTCGTAATGGGGCATCCGCCCCCTTGCTTTCAAGTTCACAGGGAACCATCCATAATGGGCTGACTGAATCGCCGAACAGTTCATCGTGCCAGTGCAATGCACCAAATGTCAGATGTAACGTCGTGACACCACGCTCTTCAACCGTCGTGCGAGCATTGTCATAGATCCGCCGCAGGCGCCGCATCAACTCTACAGGGGTAGCTTCAAATTCGAGATCTCCCGGTTCGACGCGGAGCTTCTGGTCCTGTTCTTCGGAGTTCTCGATAAGGAACGCTTCTGTTTCACCAGTCGACTCATTGACCAAACGTTTCTTTCGGACCAATGGCATCCGGAATTCGGTTTCTTCAATCACGAATTGCGCAAATAGGGCGGAGGATTCAGGAGTCATGACGCGCAGCTTTGCGACACGAGAGCGGTTCAGCCCCAGCAGTGGATTGGATTTGGTCAGATCCAGAACCTTTTCTTGCCAGCGGCGAATCTGCAGTCGGATTTTTTCCAGGTCTACATGGAATGAGACCGTACTCGCGGTTTTCTTATCTGCAGACATTTCCTTCGACTCGGTGCATTTATACGTCACCCGCTGGCGCATTCGCTTAAAAGGCGTTGTCGCGACATGATAACAAATGCATCACAACCCCAAGACAAGGGGACGCACCACGCGGGGCCAAGTCAAGGTTTTGGAACTGCACTAACGCGGTTAGTTTGATTCGGCAAAGGGTACCGCCTTCCAGTGCCGCCCGGATTTCCATAAAATGGAATTTCCATTTTATGGAACGCGTGTTACGATGCGGGCGTGATCGTCATCGGGACCGACTTGGTTGAGCGATATTTCGCGGACCGCGCCGGGAACCGAGGAATCAAAGCCGCCCGCGCTCAGTATGAAGCATGGCTTTCAATTGCGCAGGAAGCGAATTGGAAGACGCCGGCGGAAGTGAAGCAATCGCATCCGAAGGTGAGCGTCCTAAAGAGCGGAAGAGTCGTATTCAACATCAAGGCAAATGACTACCGTTTGGTCGCGCTGGTCCAGTATCGAGCTGGAGTGCTAATGATCCGTTTCTTCGGCAGTCATGAGGAATACGACGCTATCGATGCGGAGACTGTGTAATGAAAGCAACCTTAATTGTGGTCCAAAACGACGCCGATCATCGCAAAGCGAAGTCCATGATCGCGAAGCTTATGTTTTCGGGAAGCGCCGCCGCCAGGGCGCGGTTGGTGGCGCAAGCGCGGCTGGTGGAGGCTTATGAAAGAAGTCGGTGGCCGCGGCGGCCCGTTCGTCTTCCCGATCTGCTGACCTACCTGATGGAGCAGCACGGTCTGACGCGCGCCGACCTCGTGCCGCTACTGGGAACCGCTAGTCGTGTCAGCGAAGTCATGAGCGGCAAACGTGAGTTGAGCCTGACCATGGTGAAGCGGTTGCGAAAACGATTTCACATTCCAGCGGATTTGCTCATTTCATCGCGCGTCGCAGCATAGCGTGGCGCCGCTGCGCCAGCGAGGAAACGCTTTACAAATTGTCGGGGATTAACAACAACCCCCGACGTTTCGTAAACGTTGTGACAGTTGTGTCTGATGGGTGTTACACGTCCGTCCTGTCACTACTTTGTCACTGAAACCCGTCAAAAACAGGTGAAAAAGCGGGAAATCAGGTGAAGTTCAAAATGGCCGCAAGCTCGTGGCCGGAAAGAGGATTTGTTTGATTTTATTAAGCTTGCCGAAATGGGTGAAATCGCGTTTCAAGACCGCCGCCTTCAACCACTCGGCCATTCCTCCGCATCGAGGAATTCATTGTACTCCGGGGAACTCGAAATATTTAATCGTCAGGTCGTGTTCGCGATTTGCAGCTTTGGTGGTGAGTCGAACTTTGGGCGATATCGGGTCCGGATTTTTGATGATCACCGTGCCGGTGTCCGTAGCGCCCTGCACGGCGACGAACGATCTTCTGTCGGACTCGACGTCGATCTTCTGGCCATTCTTGAGCGTGACTCCCAGCAAAAACGGTTTACCTTTCTGGTATGTCAGGTCGATGCGCCGGATCGTACTGAGTTTCATCTCGCCGCGAAAATGCTTTTGGCGATACAGCAAAACGGCGTCGGAATCGCGATTTTCGATAAAGCCGCTGTACTGCGGGGTCTCGATGGCCAGTTGCTGACCGTCGAACAATCCCACAATGACTATCGGTTTGGGCGTCGTCTGCAATAACAACAAGGCGAGCAGATTCAAAACAACCATCAGAGTCTCTCCAGTGCGAGCGCGATTCCCATGCCGCCGCTGATGCACAGCGTGGCTAAACCGTAACGAGTCGCACGTTTCTGCATTTCATGAACAAGAGTGGTGACGATTCGCGCACCGGAACACCCGATCGGATGACCCAACGCGATGGCTCCGCCATTGACGTTCAGACGGGCCGGATCCATCGGCAGCTCGCGCATACATGCAATGACCTGAGCCGCGAACGCTTCGTTCAATTCGATGAGTCCGAAATCGTCGATTTTAAGCTTCGTCTTGGCGAGCAGCTTACGAATAGCCGGGACCGGAGCGATACCCATGATCTTCGGATCGACTCCAGCGGACGCATAGTCCACCACTTTCGCTAATGGCTTCACATTGCGGCGCGACGCCTCCGATTCCGACATCAAAACAACGGCAGCCGCGCCGTCCGTAATGCCGGAAGAATTGCCGGCGGTGACTGTGCCGGTTTTCGAAAACACGGGCGGCAATTTCTTCATATCGGCAAGCGAGACATCGGCTCGTACGTGCTCATCCAGAGTAAAGTCTCGAACCTCACCTTTCTTACCCTGAAGTTGAACCGGCACAATTTCCTCTCGAAAGCGTCCGTCCTGAATGGCTTTGGCCGCTCGACTCTGGCTGCGGACGGCGAAATCGTCTTGCTCGTCACGGGAGATGTTGTGCATTACCGCCAGGTTTTCGGCGGTTTCGCCCATCACCATCTGAGAAAGCGGACAAAAGAATCCGTCGCGATACATCCCATCCGTCAGCGGCTGATTCCCCATACGCAGACCCCAGCGACCATTGTCGACGAGGTAGGGAACTCGCGACATCGATTCGGTGCCGCCAGCAACCATGATCCTGGCATTGCCGAGCAGAATCTCCTGAGTTGCCAGCAGAAGCGCCTTCAGTCCAGAGCCGCAGGCCTTATTGACCGTGTATGCCGCGATCGATTCCGGTATCCCGGATCGATAGCTCACCTGGCGCGCCACGTTCGGTCCGTTCCCCGCCTGGCGAGCATGACCGATGATCGTTTCGTCCACCCATTCGGGCGCAACGCTCGCGCTCTTCAAAGCCGCCTTCACCGCAATGACCCCCAGATCCGCTGCCGTTAAATGCGCGAGAGAACCGCCAAATTTGCCGATGGGCGTTCTTGAGGCGGACGCAATCACTACGGTTTCCATAAGCTATTCAATATAATTCACCGGTGGAGACCGAAGAGTTAAAATTTCTTCTGGCACTCGAACCCACCTGGACCGTTTCCCTGAATGGACTTGAGTTTCAGACGATGGCGTCATCGGAGATCTTGATCGACGCCCGCACGATTCGACTCGGCAAATGGACTCGCAGAATTGAAGAAATCTCGTGGCTTCGTCCGAACGTTGTGCGAGTGAGCGGTTCCCAGAAAGTCCGTTCGAAGCGCGATAGTTTCACGCTCTACGCTGGGGAGCAGCTGCCGTCGGCAGCAGACCTCAGACGTCGCCGGCGAACATTTCAGGCGCAGCTCTCAAAGGCCCTGGCGGAACATTTTGGAACCCGCTCCGTGCAACGACAAACGCTTTCTTCGGATCGCGCGCACAGCATCGGCGGCGCATATCCGAGGTTCTTAGTGGGAAATCGAGCCGTGATCGCCGTGGATCCCGACGAGTCGCAGGCCGTGGTCAATTCGGTGATGCGTTCTGCGATTCTGTGGTCGGCGCTGATCCGGAAGCATGTGACGGTTGTAGCGCCGAAGTACCGGGCTTACACGATCGCGAATCGTCTTCGTGAAATGCCGGCACTCCGAGGCAGCTTCGAATGGTGCGAATGGGACGGAGAAAGGCTGGCACCGCTCGAATACGCCAGTGACGGTGTATGGACCGAAGTCCACGAGTTCAATCCACCGGACGCAGCCGCGGAGGTCTCGCGCATTCTTTCCGGCGTTTCATTACCGTTGAATGTTTTCCAAAACATCGCAGGACGAGCTGTATCCATTCGATTTCGAGGACTTGAAGTTGCACAGATTCGTGATGGCTGCACAAGTTATCCATTTGGACAGCCGCTGCAGACGGTCGTCGAGGAACTCGCCAGCCTTCGCCGGCATGGAAGCGTTCACCCATTGGCTCGCGCTCACCAGGAACAGTGGCTGGAGTCCAATATCATTGGAGAAATCGGCCGTCTGCTGCCTTCGATCAACCCGGATCACGTTTACCCACAGGTGCCGAGCTTCGTCGGCGAAGAACGGAACATTATCGATCTACTGGCGATTACGAAAGACGGCAGGCTGGTGGTGATGGAGATCAAGGCGTCGTCCGACCCGGATTTGCCGTTTCAGGCACTGGACTATTGGATTGCCGTCGAGCAGCACCGGAAAGCAGGCGACTTCCAAACCAAGGGTTACTTCAAAGGCATCACCATCAAAGATCAGCCGGCGCTGCTGGTTTTGGTCGCGCCTTTGCTGACGTTTCACAGAACGCTCGACCAGTTGCTGTCCGTGATTCCCGAAACGGTGCCGATATTGCGCATCGGGCTGAATCAAACATGGAAGAAAGAAATCAAAATCTTGCGCCGTCATGGAATAGTTAGTTAGGCTGGGGGCATCTAGAAGTCGGAGCACATCATGAATTCATTAAAGCGTCTGCTGGTGCTGATCATGGCGGTTTCGCTGGCGGTCAGCATTTCATTTGGACAGGGACCTAAAAAAGATGTCGGTTCGAAGGTTCCTATTCCAGATAAACCCGCTCCCATGGACAAGACAGCGGGCCCTCCAGAGAAAAACCAGTTGCCGCATGTCGATTCGTTGTCGATTGACGTGGACCTGGTCGATCTCGATGTGGTGGTGACCGATCCCAGCGGCAATCCGATCAGTGGAATGACGAAAGAGAATTTCAAGGTATTCGATGACAACGTCGAGCAGACGATCACGAACTTCAGCCCCACGGACGCCCCGCTCACCATTGTGCTGGTACTCGAGTTCGGCGATACCTTCGGGTATTGGTGGGACGATGTTGTTCAGCCAGCCGCAGGTTTCATCAGCTCTTTGCGCCCGGAGGACTGGGCGGCCCTCGTCGCATACGACATTCGGCCGGAGATTCTGACCGATTTCACAAAAAACAAGAACGAATTGCTCAACGGTCTGCGAAGACTTCGAGTCCCGGCCTACCACGAAACAAATTTGTATGACGCGGTTTGGGACACGATCGAGCGTCTGGAAAATGTCGACGGTAAGAAGGCGATGTTTCTGGTGAGCACCGGACTGGACACGATCAGCAAACACAGTTATCCCGATCTCCTGAAAAAAGCGCAGGCTTCGGATACGATGATTTATCCCGTCAGCATGGGCCAGCGCGCGCGGCTTTATTTCGAATCGCGCGGAATGTCCGGTGAAACGAGTATCACGTTCCTGCAGGCCGATAATGTCTTACGGTCGCTGGCCGAGGCAACCGGAGGGACCGCATTCTTTCCACGGTTCGAGGGGGAATTCCGGGGCATATTCGAAACCGTCAGCGCGCACCTCAGGAACCAATACAGTCTTGGGTTTGTGCCGACGAATCGAAAAACGGACGGTAAACTCCACAAACTGCGCGTCGAGGTGCCACCGCTCGACGTGAATCACAACGGCAAGCCGGTTAAATTGAAGGTCAAGCACAAGCAGGGTTATTACGCGCCGAAATCGTAGTTCACGGCGGCGAGCTAATACCCGCGATGCTTGTCGACCTGATTCATCAATTCCGTTCCCGCCTGGAAACGGCGAATGTTCTCGACAAAAATGTCCAGGATGCGATGCCACAGCATCGGCGAGATCGCGGAGATGTGCGGCGTGACGACGAGATTCCGCGTCGTGAATAAAGGATGACCATCCGGTAAAGGATCCGGGACAAAGACGTCGATGGCGGCGCCGGCGATGCGTTGATTGTTCAGCGCGTCAACCAGCGCGACCTGATCGACGATCTCCCCGCGGGCAATATTCACGAGAAACGAGGAAGACTTCATTTGATCGAGCTGCGGCCGTCCGATCATGCCCTCGGTTTCCGGCGTCGCAGGAGCCGCAATCACGACGTAGTCCGCCGACGGCAGAATCTCGCCGAGCCTTTCCGGCGTATAAAGCGCGTCCACAGCGTGGACGGGTTGATCGGCATTCTTGCGAATGCCCACAACTCGCATTCCGAATGCACTGGCTCTCTTTGCGATCTCGGATCCGATCCGGCCGACACCAACAATGCAAATCGTTTTTCCGTAAACTTCGCTGAACGTCACCGGTGATTCCCAAATCTCCCGTCGCGACCACCGCGAGTGCACCTGAGCTTCGCGGCATTCAACAAGCCGGCGCGAGAACTGCAGGATGAGCGCCATCGTGTGCTCCGCCATTGGTATGGCGTGAACGCCCTTCGAATTGCTCACCAGAATACGGCTGTTCACAACCTCCGGAATGAGAATCCACGTCAGTCCGGCCATTCCGGCGTGAATCCATTTCAGTTTCTTTGCGGCAGCGATATGTTCGGGCCGAACCGCCCAACACAGGAGAACGTCGGAGTTCGCGATTTCGACTGGAACTCGTTCCCGTGAGGTGAGCTTGACAATTTCAAAATCCGGGAAATCCCGACGCAACCGATCGACGGCCCAGTCCGGAAGTGTCCACATCGGAAACTCATCGTAGTAACACGTGGAAAGAATTTTCATCGGGAAACGGAGAATAGCATAATGATCGACGCCCTATGATTCGCCAACCCGCAGTTGCCGGTAAGTTTTATTCGAGTGACCCTCATGAACTGACCGCATCGGTTGAAGGGTTCATCGATCCGAAGGTTGTACGGATTCGGGCGATCGGCGCCGTTATCCCTCATGCGGGATACATGTACTCCGGGCACGTCGCGGGCGCCGTTTATTCACGGCTCGAACTTCCGAAAAGGGCTATCGTTCTTTGTCCGAACCACACGGGCTATGGTCCACCGCTCTCCATCATGCGATCCGGTGCGTGGCAAACACCACTCGGCGAGGCGGTCATCGACGAAGAACTTTGTGACGCGCTCATGAAGACAACCGGCTTGCTCCGAGACGACATGACGGCACACCGATTCGAACACGCTCTCGAAGTCCAGTTGCCGTTCATGCAGTACATCCTCGGCGCCGATCTGCGCTTCGTCCCGATTACCGTCGGCACGGGGGAATGGTTTCATCTGGAAACCGTGGGGAACGCGATGGCCGAGGTTATTCGTAATGTCGATTCACAAACGATGATCATCGCATCGAGCGATATGAACCATTACGAATCCGATAGTCTGACGCGCGTGAAGGATCGTAAAGCCATCGACAAAGTGCTCGCGCTTGACGCGCGCGGCCTCTACGATGTTGTCCGCCGCGAGCGGATTTCGATGTGCGGGTACGCACCCACAACGTCGATGCTGATTGCAGCCGGTCAACTGGGAGCGACCGCGGCGGAACTCGTCAAGTATGCGACATCGGGCGACGTCTCCGGTGATTTCGATCGTGTTGTCGGCTACGCCGGCATCGTCGTGACGTAGATCGATGTTGTGTCGTACCGCGATCGTCCTTACTGACGCTTCTTCGAAAGAATCTCGTCTTTCATCTTGCCCGCGCGCGCACGGGCGTAGTTGATCAGGCGGGCATCGGATTGGATCTTATCGAGAATCGGAACGAGCCGTTCCGGATCGGCAATGCGGTTGCTTTTCAACTCGGTTTCGATGTGTTCGAGCTGTTTGGGGATGGCGAGCTTGTCGAATTGAATGGCGTTGTCGATGTCGAGACCGATCATTTCCTCGTTGAAAACGCCTTCCACGAAGCCGACCAGATCGTTCACTTCCTTCCTTAACGAGTAATTGAACTCGGCTTCGCGCTTGCCGAAGGTCGACTCGAGGGTGACGTGCTTTTTTCCCAAATCCGCAACCTTCCGCCCGGATTCCCACGATTCACCATTCTCGACGTAATTCGTCGCGGCGATGATGCCTTGAAACCGGTCTCGCGCAGTCGGCGACAATGCAACGTCGAGCTTGATTTCGTCGAGGCCTCGCTTCTTCATGCGGACCTGACCTCTGCCATCCGGACTTAAATCGACACATTGGCGTTCGTACAGTCCTCGCGACTTCTCCACACAATAAGAAAAACGGGTGAACGACTGGGTCTGAGGTAACAACAGCAGGATGACGAGCAGAAGTTTCATACGGAAATGGTTTGAGTTTTGAATCGATATGAATGAACGTGACAGATCGCAACGGCCAGCGCATCCGATGCGTCGTATGGTTCCGGCAAAGCCGTCAGCCTCAGAAGTGCCCGCACCATCTGCTGAACCTGTGGCTTTTCGGCCCGGCCATAGCCGGTCACAGCGCTCTTCACTTCCAGAGGCGAGTATTCGAATATCGGCAAGTTGGCCTCTGCGGCGGCAAACATCGACACACCGCGAACGTGTCCGAGTTTGAGCGCGCTCTGGACGTTCGTCGCATAAAAAACGTTTTCGAACGCCGCCGCCTTGGGCTGTAGATCGCGGATGATTTCGGCGATCCCGGCATGAATGGATTTAAGCCTGCCGGGAAGGGAGTCTGAGGGCTTGACGCGGATGGCGCCACATTGAACCAAAACAGAATCGGCGCCATCGCAGTCGATGACGCCGTAACCGGTGACGCGGGAGCCGCAATCGATTCCGAGAACCCGCATGATCGGGATGGTCAGGAAATCGCTTCCGCCATCTCCGATTCTTCCATGTCGAAGTTGGCGTAGACGTGTTGAACGTCATCGTGATCGTCGAGCGCTTCCATCAGTTTCAACACCTGCTGCGCGTTTTTGCCTTCGACTTTGACGGTGTTCTGGGGAATCATCGAGATTTCGGAAGACGCCGGTTCGATACCTTTCGCCTTCAAAGCGTTGACCACTTCTTCAACCGCATTCGGAGCAGTGAAGACTTCATAGTTCGAACCGTCGACGCGAAAATCGTCGGCGCCGGCGTCCAGCACGATGGACATCACGGTGTCTTCGTCCGTTTTCGAGCCTTCAACGATGATGTATCCCTTCTTGTGAAACATCCATGCCACGCTTCCGGCTTCACCCATATTTCCCCCATTCTTGGAGAAAACATGACGAATCTCGCTGACGGTGCGATTCCTGTTATCGGTAACGGTTTCCACAATCAGCGCCACACCGCCGGGACCGTAGCCTTCGTAGACGACTTCCTCGATGGTCCCGCCTTCCAACTCGCCGGTGCCTTTCATGACCGCGCGCTTGATGTTGTCGGTGGGCATGTTCACGCCCTTGGCGTCGGCGATCGCCTTTCTCAGGCGGGGATTGCCGTCCGGGTCCCCTCCGCCGATGCGCGCCGCAATCGTGATTTCCTTGATGAGTTTCGTGAAGGCACGCCCGCGTTTGGCGTCGAGTGCGCCTTTCTTGTGTTTGATACTGTGCCATTTCGAGTGGCCAGACATAGCCCTCTCCTTCGTTCACCGTTTGGAGTCAAGTTTAACAAATAGGGCTAAACGGGCAAAGGGACAAAGCCATCACGTCGCCTGCATTCGCGATTCGTTACGGCTTCTTTTTACTCGGATCCAATGCGGGGGCTTTCTTGGGCCCCTGGTCGGTGGACTTTCCGGTCGATTTTCCGTTCTCATCGAGGACGTCGCCGAAGGTCAACCTGACGTCAGCCTCGAACTTTTTGTAGTTGGCGTACCGGATGATCTCGCGCATTCGGACCGGACCGCTCGAAAACTGCAGCGTATCGACGGCGCGGGTATAGGTCGGGAACCAGTACTTGTTGTCCACCTGCTCGCGATACGTTTCGAATTTCGGAAACAGATTTTCGCCGTTTTTGTCGCGAAGGTCGGGCACGGCTTTCCCGTAGGTCTTCACGATCTGCAGATCCTGATCATCCACCCAGATCCGGCCTTCGAAGTAGCGTTGATCCTTTTCGATTTTCTTTGGGCTGACTTCGAAAGCATAACAATCGATTTCGTCGATCTTTTCTTTCCCGCTGTATTTCAAGTTATATTTTTGAATGTCGTCGGACGTGAGGACGAATGGCTGGATCTCACGGAGATCTTGCAGGTCCTGGGACGTCATGCCGATGCGTCGAAGGGTGACCGCAGGAGCGTGGACGATTTTTTCCGTGCGCTTTCCCGACGAGTCGAAAATGATGTCGCTGACTTGATTAAACTCGCCGGTCACGCGGTCGTTGCCGTCCAGTTCCTGAACCTTGACGTCCTGACGGTACGTGTACGCGGCGCGCGCGATTTTGAATTCCTTTTCCTTTTCGGAAAAACGACGGATGATTTCCTCGACCGGTATGGGAGGTTGAGCGGTTGTCGGAGATGTTTGAGCGAAACCGGCCGATACACCTGTCAACAGTACCAGCGCAAAGGGAGCGATTCTTTTGAGGAACATAGTGTCTCCATTATAGTCCAGCCGTTGATTTGCGGTCTTCAATCAACTTAGGCTGTTTAGATCCTGTCACTTTTGAAAGGTGAGCGTAGATGGTTAAAGACGAATTGCTGCAAAGAATCCGGGCACATCAAATCAAGGTCGGCGTCATCGGATTGGGCTACGTTGGTCTCCCGCTGGTTTTGCGATTTGGCGAAGAACGCTTTTCGATCCTTGGTTTCGACGTGGACGCCGAGAAAGTACGCAAATTGAACGCCGGCGAATCCTATATCCGACACATCGAGTCCGCCCGGTTAAAGAGTCTACGAAATGAGCATCGATTTGAAGCCACAACGGACTTCAATCGACTGGCGGAAGCCGACGCCATCATTATCTGTGTGCCGACACCGCTGACTGCGAAGAAGGATCCCGATCTCCAATACATTGAAAAAACAGGTGAGTCCATACTGAGAACGTTGCGTAAAGGCCAGCTCATCTCGCTCGAAAGCACGACTTATCCCGGAACGACCGAGGAGATTCTGCTGGAGCGCTTCAAAGCCACAGGACTGGAAGTCGGCAAAGACTACTTCCTTGTGTTTTCTCCTGAGCGCGAGGATCCGGGAAACGCCAGGTTCTCAACACGGACGATTCCGAAGGTCGTCGGCGGGATCACAGCGGATTGCCTGGAACTGGGTGCCGCACTTTACGGCACCGTGATCGATCGAGTCATTCCGGTCTCATCGACGCGAGCCGCAGAACTCGTCAAGCTGCTCGAGAACATCTACCGTTCCGTGAACATTGCGCTCGTCAACGAATTGAAGCTGCTGTCGGACCGCATGAATATCGACATCTGGGAAGTCATCGATGCGGCAAGCACGAAGCCGTTCGGCTATACGCCGTTTTATCCGGGTCCCGGGCTCGGTGGCCACTGCATTCCAATCGACCCGTTCTACCTCTCATGGAAGGCCAAGGAATACGATTTCGCAACCCGGTTTATCCACCTGGCCGGCGAAATCAATACCGCGATGCCGCATCACGTCGTGGAACGGATCGGGGAAGCACTGAACCAGCGCTCCAAAGCTATTCGGGGTTCCCGAGTGGCTCTGCTTGGCGTGGCGTATAAGAAGGATGTGGACGATGTCCGCGAGTCCCCGGCACTCGAAATTATGGAATTGCTCGAGGCCCGCGGCGCCATTCTTTCGTACAGCGATCCGTATATTCCGCGCCTCCACAAGATGCGGGCCTATGACTTTTCCAATATGTCGTCCGTCCAATTGACGGCGGATTATTTGAAGTCACAGGATGTTGCGTTGATCACAACGGATCACAGCGTTTTCGATTACAACTGGATCGTCGAAAACGCTTCGCTGGTCGTCGACACGAGAAACGCCACGAGAAACGTGGCTCGCGGCCGGGAGAAGATCGTCCGCGCATGATGATAAAATCGAGGCTACTATGTTCACAGCATTGATTCTGAGCTTGTTTTTACAGGGCGTGGCCATGCCCAAAAGCAACCCAAACGGGACATGGCAATCGCTCTCGGGAACTCAGTTCGTTCTACGCCTCAATGGCTCGGACCTGAGCGTCCGGCTGGTAACCGGGTCCAATCCGCGCTATGTCCAATATGAGGTGAATCTCAAGAACGACCCGAGTGAAGTGAACACCTACGCCGGCAAAGGCTTCTTCGTTGCTAAACGTGAGGACAAGGAGTGCCGCTTCGAAACCGAGTGGAGCTTTATCGTCGTTTCCGACGACAGAATTATCGGCCACTCGACCGACATCACTCCCGACTGGGATACGTGCTCCATCACTCAAAAGGGAGAGGCCGCCCTCGATTTGAAGAGGAAATGACGGTTCGTGGACCCGGTAATTATTGTCGGGGAACCGTTATAATCGTCCGCCGGCGATGTGCAGCGCAACGAAGAATCTCAAAATTCGATGAGCAATGCAGCGGACGTAGCCCCTGGCCTGGGGCAGGTCACGGACACCCTCCTTCTAAACACTTCGGTGAGTCCGCGCCGCCGAGCTGCGCTACGGGCGATGCTGTTCGCTTACCTCGGCATTGTTCTTTGTCCCATCCAATATTGGCCATTGACCGGCGAAGTGGATAGCACTCTGATTTTCGCCTTGAACTACGGCCACGCTCATCAGCTCGTGATTGGACGGGATATTTTCTGGAACTGGGGGCCGCTTTCGCATCTTCTGTTTCCTATGGACATCGGGGGCCATCTGGCGCGAGGCCTGGCATTTCAGGCGATCGCATGGCTCATCTTGCTTTCGATCTTGTGGAATCTGTTTTATCGCTCCGGCTTGCGACTGAGACATCTCGTTTTCTTTTCCGTATTCCTGGGCCTCTCCGCGTCAGTCTCTGGCGGGGCAGACCAGGTACTTCTTCGCTGCGCCATGATCCTTCTGCTGCAATACAAAGTGCGTCAAGGTGTCTGGCGGTATATTGCAGCCCTGGCCATTCTCGGATTACTACCGTTGATCAATTTTAGTTGGGCAATGGCGACAGCCGGCACCGCGGTGGGATTGGTGGTTTATCCAGTCGTGAGCCGTCAGCCGGTACGCTGGCGGAACTTGTTACTTGCCGCCACGGTACCGCTCTGCGTTGCGGGAAGCCTGTACTGGCTAACGCTGGGATCGTTTCAGGTCTTTTCGAACTACCTCAAGGTCAGCACCGAACTTGCCCGGGGCTATAGCGTAGCAATGTCTGCGCCAGGCGCGATGACCGAACTGTTCGCAGCTCTCGAGGCGCTGTTCTTAGCAGCGATTGCTGTGTCCGCGGTCGCTCGCCATAACCGTGACATAGCCGATTTTCTGGTGTGCGTTCTGGCTGTGCCTCTCTTTGTCAGTTTCAAACATGGCTTTGTTGTTCAGGACGCTCACATTCATCATTACTTCTGCTTTGTTGCTTTGATCCTTGCGTTGGCGGCGCTGACCGCCCCTCTCCACAGCAAACGGACCGCCGCGCGATTCGCGGTCATCGCGCTGGCCTTCGGCCTCATCTGGCAGGACAACGTCGCCAGGGCCGGGCCGGATTTTGCCTTGACATCCACGGGACTCAAAACGGCACTCCATCTTCGAAATCTGCTGCGGCATGTGTCTTTGCGGCAAGCAGACGCACAAACCGCATTCCTTCCTGATCAGATTGTGGAAGAGGAAATAAAGTCCATTGTGCAGCACGAGCCGATAGCATCCCTGTCGACTCTTTACAATCACCTTTATGCCGGCGGGATGAATCTAGCGCTCTATCCGATAGTTCAAAGGTATTCGGCTTACACTCCATACCTCGACCAGTTGAACGCTACCTGGATCCGGGAGCATGGTCCACGGTTCCTGGTTTTCGACGGCAAGGCGAATGGCCGTCACCCCTGGACCGAGACACCGGCGATGTGGCTGGAGGTCTATCGTTGGTACGATACACGTCTGCTGGCTGTTCACAACCTGCTTCTCGAAAGGAGGGCCCAGCCACGATTCACTCGTCTCGAGCGTGTCGAACGGGCACAAATGCGCCTGGGAGAGGAATTCACCGTCTCGACCTCATCGCAGCCGGTTTTCTGGTCGATGGATTGCGCTTTGAGCAGAACCGGTGAAGCGCGCGCTCTGTTCTTCCGCGTGCCGCCAACGACCATGACGGTGCACTCGCGAGGCGGCGGCGTTGACGTCTTTCGAGTCCCGCTGGCAGTCCTTCGATCACCGTCGCCAGGAGGCAGCCTGCCCAGCAATCTGGCGGAGTTCGCCGCGGTCTTCCGTGGTGAATCCGGCAACGTGGAGAAACTCAGTTTTGGTGGGCCGGGAAGTAGTGCATACAACCCGACATGTTCCGTAGAATTCCTGCGTCCGCAATAATAAGAAATTGTGAGGCAATTCCAGGCGATTCCAATGTTTTTGAGAGTTGTATTCGTTGTTCTATTCGCTCTGACGCCCCTGCAATTGGCGGGTCAGAGCCTCTTTGACGTGTTCAGTTTTCCGAAAACAATCATCGCTACCGGACAAACCGAGGTTATCGGAACCATCAATGTCGCGCTTCAGCAGGGAACCACGCTGGCGGACACACTCGTGATCGACGTGTCCCCTTACAGAGTCACGAACGCCAACCCATCAGATATTCGAGTGATGCTGTTCGGTAACATCACGACCGGAGCGATTGCTATCGAAGCCCCTGAAGGCCGAGTTCGTATACCCGTGAATGCCGGCGCAAAGTCCGGGTTGATACGAATCGATGGGATTCGCGTTGCTGTTGCGGGAAAGAATGCAACCGCCATAGAAGCCAGGTTGAAATGGGCAGGAAATCAGAACCTTTTTCCATCCGCGATAACAGTGCGCGTCGTCGACCAGGTGCAATCCGGCCTTGTGGTCGAACCCGGTGACGATCGTTTCGCGATTTATGGCAATCTCGTTCTAGACAGCACAGCCAATTTCATTGTGAAGGAAGGTTTCAAATATGCCTTCACGAACACCAGCGATTTCGGCCAGACCGCCCCGACACGTCTGAAAATTCGACTTACCGAACTTCCTGGTGGCGTTTCGTTTCGCTTTCCGGCAACCGTCACCACACCCGACTCCAGCGCGACACTGACAACCGACGAGGGCACCGCCGTTGTTCTGCCACGCGCAGACGGCACAGCAGAAGTCACGTATAACTTCAATGGCGCTGGAAACAGCGCCGACGTGCTGGAGTCGTTCAAGATTCCGTACACAGTAACCGTGGTAGATAAAGTTGGAACGTCGCAGCCTTCGATTGATGTGACACTAGCCGCCGTCGGCGCAGCGGAACCCTCCGAGGCATTTCCTTCGACAGATATTCCGAGATTCGCAGCGGATTATTTGAACGTTCTGGAGGGAACATCGCGAATCATCACGAAGTCAATGTATTGGACAGGCATCGACTCGAGTTTGAACAATTCGTTGTTCGTCACGAATCCGTCGTTGTCTACAACAAACCTCACTTTCACGGCCACCAGGGCCGACGGTCAATTATTGTCGGGCGCGAGCGTCGTAAACCCGGCGAAGCGATCGCTATCTGCAAACCAGTCGCTTAACGAATCGCTGTCAAGTCTGTTCGGAACGGCCGCTGGAATTGCCACTGTTCGCATCGACACGACGAATTCCAGCGCCGTCGCGCTCGCCACTTCGACAGGCGCGGGTCTCGCCGAATCCTTGGCTTTGCCTGCACGCGGCACTGCATATTTCACAATCCCCTCCTACGACGAATCCGGGCGCATATCGTTGTTCAACCCGAGCAGTTCTGCGGTTTCAGGCACGCTTCGACTGCTTAACCCTCAAGGTGCGGTGCTCGGAACGAAGTCCCTGGCGATCGCTGCGCAGGCTACGGCAACGGCCTCAGTCACGGAACTCTTCCAACTCGTGTGCCCTGCCGTCTTTCCCAGTACGTGTTACAACGGACAACTCGTCGGTTCATTTGACGCCGCAGTCGTTGCTGTGGAATCGTCAGGATCGGCCGGCACGCTCAGTTTAGTCGTCGCTCAACCACCGGCGGAACTCGCGGCGCTGTACGTTCCTTTCTTCGCGAGCGGAAATGGCTTCGAAACGGATTTGAATCTCACCGGCGTTTCGGATCAAACCGTCACTGTCACAGCACAGATTTTCAACAACCAGGGCGTCGCAGCCGGGTCGCCGGAATCGATCACACTGGTCCCATCCGCAGCGTTCTCGTCAACAGTGACCCAACTTTTCAAACTGCAGACTTTCACAACAGGTTATATCCGGATTTCTGTGCCGCAGATGGCCAAAGGTCCGTGGTACTTTTACCCGCTCATACAGGGGTTCAGCCGAATCCGGACGAGCCAGGCGTCTACCGTTGTGCCGCTGTCCGGCTACCCGCTAAAAGATGGCGCGGTTCTGAACTCAGGAACAACCACTGAAGAATACCAGGGTCTGGCGATCGTGAATCCCAACGGCACCGTAGTCAGCGTGACGCTCGAAGTGCTGAACAGTGCCGGGACAGTGACGGAAACCCAGACGGTGAATCTTGGAGAGAACCAGATCGTGTCTCGATTGACCAGCCAGATTTTCTCTTCGCCGATCGCTGTCAATTCGGTGATTCGCATCACGGGTTCACTGCCGGTAGTCGCGACTTCGATCACCGGCACGTTCGCGGGTGACCTGCTGCGTTCGTCCACAGCACTCAAGTAAGTCGCAAAACGCCCTTTAACGAGCCCTTTTCCTCGCTACGCACAGATGTCCCGTATAATAGGACCCTGCTGGTGACCGGAATTGCGGTTTTCTACATTAACCACATCCATTCACAAGATAGTTGGTTGGCGCGGCTGGACCTGGTTATCCGCGAGTATGCTGTTCTCGCTGGCCTTCTCGGGAATCGAGCTCCTGTTTGCGTACTTCCTGGCACACTTGTTGTACCTCCTTCAACTGAGCAGCAGCGATCCTTCGCCTCCTTTCTTTGTGCTCGCATTCTTCCAGACGCGATCGGGCTCGCTTCCGTTCCTGCTCATAATAGGAGTTGCACGGACTTTGCTGCGTGTTCAGTCGAACCAGAGCGTGCTCCTGTTTGGTGAAATTGTCCGCTCGCGATTGCGTTTTATCCTGTTTCGGCAGATTTACAACCCGCGCTCTCGGCGAATGGCGCAGTCAGAAATTAACATGTGGCTCGCCGAAGTTTTTCCGAAGACGGCCGAATTCGCTATTGCAGTCGGAAACTTTCTCCTCAATGCGGTTCAGGTCTGCTTCTTCTTCGCGATCCTGTTTTCCAACTCTGCCGTGAAGGCGGCCGCCGGGCTCGCCGCAATCCTGATTTTCGGCCCCATTATCCGATTTACGTATCGATATGTCCGGGGGTTGAGTCACCACGTTCTGGAGGATGTCACGGAGGTTCAGCGAAGTATTGTGCGTGCGACGCGCAACTGGCTACTGATACGGCTGCTGCGCACAGAGGCGATGGAACGCGGCCGATTGTGCCGCGCGAGCCTAGCCACCTCTCAGAAAAATCTGCGAATTGAACTCGTCAATGCCCTCTCGGCGGGACTTCCGGAAGTGGCGGGGAGTTTCGTCGTCGCCATACTGATTGGACTGCAATACGGGCCGGATCAGCAACCGGCGGCAGCATTCCTTACCTTCCTTTATGTGTTTCTGCGGTTCAATCAGGCGCTGGTCCAAATGGGGGGACAATTCAGTTTGGTGCAGACGAATTATCCCCGATTCCGAAGATCCGCAGAGCTCGTCGCCACCGTCTCCGAAGGCGAATTGAGCGCGGCGATTTCACCTCTGTCCGACCTCAGCTTCTTTGGTAAATCGCGATCCGCCTCTATCGACGCAAAGGATGCTGCGACACGTTCTGTCGATTTGGTTCACTCTGCGCCCACAATTAGCTTTCAAAGCGTTTGTTTTTCATATGCGGACGGTCCGAACGTGATCCGAAACTTGTCATTTAGCGTCCTGGCGGGATCAGCGCTCGGTGTGGTTGGGCCGAGCGGCGTGGGCAAATCCACACTGTTGGCGCTGCTCATGGGTGTCGAAATTCCGGTTGCGGGCCAGGTGCGGTTGTTCGCCGAGGGACACGAGTTTGAAGCCGTCAGCCACCGGATTAGCGTCGGATACGTTGGGCCCGAGCCATTTTTGTTTGCAGGGTCCGTGACGGAGAATCTGATATATGGTTCCGTTTCTCAACTATCGAGCGACGCTATGGTTCGTGCACTACGCAAAGCCGGGTTCTCAGGAACGGATACAGAATTGACAGCCCTTCTGAATTCGCGATTGACCGAGGATGGTGAAGGCCTCTCAACCGGACAAAAGCAACGGTTATGCCTCGCGAGAGCGTTGCTCGCGACACCGGCCTTGCTGATTCTCGATGAAGTTTCTGCGAATCTGGATCTAATGACCGAAAGCAGGATCGCTTACACCGTGAATTCGCTTCGTGGTGACTGCACGATAGTAATCGTATCCCATCGTGACGGCATGCTCGAAATATGCGACCAAATCCTGGATCTCCGTTCCGGCACGATCAAATCCGCAGCCCAAACCCAGGCATGAATCCACTGCGCGAAATTCACCGCCTATTTCTGGCTGAACGGTTTCTGCGGAATCCATTGTCCGTTGTCATCCATGAGCGAACAGCAGCAGCGCCGTTGAGCAATCCGGACGTTCTGGATCTCGTGACAATTGCATTCAATACGCCGTGGGTCATCCACGAACAAATCGGCCGTCTGAAAAAATATTTGACCGATCCATTTATCTACACGGTCGTGGACAACTCGTGCGATGAACGAGCGTCTGTTACGATAAGGCAATGCTGCCGCAATGCTGACGTAGGTTATATCCGCCTGCGGTCCAATCCCTATTCTCAACCCAGCGAAAATCATGGTTTGGCTCTTACCTGGGCGTTCAGTAACTTCGTAAATAGTCGGAAAGCGCGCTATTTCGGATTCCTTGATCACGATGTTTTTCCAGTAAAAGAAACAACGCTGATTGGCCTCATTTCGCGGGCGGGCGTATTCGGTCATCAACAAGAGCGCAAGACGATATGGTATCTGTGGCCGGGCTTTTGTTTTTTTCAACGCGACGTGATCAAGCAAGCACGACTAGACTTTCGGCCGGCAAGGGGCTTGGATACAGGTGGCCGTCTATGGCTGAGCCTCTATCGTAACCTCGCGCGCAACACCATTCCCCTTACCGAACATCGATACGTCAAAGTTGGAGCATCGGACGATCCTCAGTCTGATCTCGTCGAATACATTGGCGACTGGATTCACGTCATCAACGCATCTAATTGGAAGCGAACCGGCGATAAGGCACAACTCGTTGGTCAACTACTCGACGGCATTGCCCAGGTTAACGAATGATTGCTGTTTTCCTCCATGTGTTCTACCCGAAAAGTCTAAAGTTTTTACTCGGAAGACTTAAGCAGGCTCCGTTCCCGTTTAATTTGTATGTGAACCTGGTCCAAGACTTTAGTGATCACCTTGTAGATCGAATACGCAGGGAATTTCCTGCAGCACACATCAACATCTCAGCGAATCAGGGGATGGACCCCGGAGGACAATTAAGAACTCTGCACTATTGGATTTCGAAAGGCCAAAACGAAGAGTTTCTTATCTTCCTCCATTCGAAGAAGGACCCTGAGCTTCGGGATTTATTCTCAAGTATCGTATTGCCGGAAAAGGCCAGGCTTGCCTTCAAAAAGTTTGAGGATCCCCAGGTCGGAATGGTAGGCGTTAAGGAATGGCACCTTTACCCAGGAAAGAAATGGGGCGACCCCATCCACTCTTGTGACTTCTACTGCGATTGGCTGAAGCTCAACAACTACAAAACTAACTCTTTTGGTTTTATTGGTGGCACGATGTTCTGGGTTCGTTCCAGCATCTACAAAAACGTGTTTGCCGGCTTCCCGATTCTCGACCTTGTCAAGGAGTTGGAGCCATATTCGACTGCGGGAAAGATACATGCCTTAGAGCGGATCTTCGGCTACATCGTACTGAGCCAGGGATACCGAATTGAAGGGATCTGACTGTCAATCCTTATGGGTACTGTAGCTCGATTCCACAGGCTGATGAACACAATTCGCCACTCTGTACTGACGTCTCATCCGGATTCTCGCATGGCGTCGACGCCATGTTCAACGCCGGAAGCAAGACAGCGAGTTCGGCCGGAAAGCTTGCTACATTTCACATCAAATGTGTATTCGCAGCGTGGAGATGATGGCATTATCCGGGAAGTCTTTCGGCGGCTGAACGTGTCGCGGGGTTTTTTCATCGAATTCGGAGCGTGGGATGGTATCTACCTCTCAAACGCCCGTCTGTTGTATGAAAAAGGGTGGAGTGGCTTGTTCATCGAGGCTGACGATCGAAAGTACAAGGATCTCGTTCGGAACTACGCCAGCCGGGACAGCATCCGGTGCATTCAATCCGTGGTCGCCCCAACACCACGCGAAGGAGCTAAAACACTCGATGAAATCTGCGATGAACTGGGCATAGGAAATCACTTTGAATTCCTATCAATTGATATTGACGGCTTAGATTTGAATATTTTTGAACACCTCCGTCGCCGGCCACTATTATTGTGTATCGAAGGGGGGTTTTCCTGGCACCCTGAAATGAACCAAAGGGTACCAGATGAAGTAGCTGCGCAGAATCTGCAACAGCCCTTGTCAGTCGCAATCAGCGCAGTACGAGCTAAGGGTTACGAACCTATTTGCTTCAATCAAAATTTATATGCTGTCGAACGTGCTGCGGCCACACAATTTGAAGGCGGTCAGGATGCACTCCATTTGTGGTTGGATGCATATTGGGATCAATCGGAGTCCTTTCGGACCGAACTCCGGCAGTTTCGGTCGACAAATAAGCTGATTGTGCAACACGAAAAGGAGTTTCGGTCGGCATTTCAGATCCAGGATTTGTAACCCGGTTTGATTGGGGCTCGATCGTACAGATCTAACTGTTGTCACCACCATTCCCAATAAGCTACCCCGCTATTCTTCGCAGGTCTCGTCCTTTCCTCCAATTTCAATCGGATACAAAGATCATTTTTGCGACGAAACGCAGTTCGGTAGGATATGCCAATCGGGCGGGACACAGTTTCGGCTCAAGTACCCGATCCCGGCCATCCAAACCTCCGGAACCACTACGATCTTGTCGGGACTTCGGCTGAGCCACGCTCCCCACCATCCGAAACTGCTGTTGGGGATCACAAAATGCCTGCATTGAGACATGAGCGTCAGGTAAGAGCTGAACTTTTCCCCAGCGCATTCGTGATCCACAAGCGTCACCGGAACGTCGAACTTCATATTCTCCCGGCACCAAACCGGATCATCCGAGAAAAAGTAGAGATGCGGATTAGCCGTGCGCTCGGAGACGAATTCAACGCCTTGAGCAAAGTACTCCAGGCTGCAAACGCCGTGAAACCGATTGGCCTCCGGGTTCGAGACGAAGTCCCCGCGCCGCACGTTGACGCAGACGGACTCCGTTGAACGGATCGCATCCGAGATCTCCATGGCCCTGGGAGTCAGCGGAAGTCGAATATGGAAATCCGCCCGAATCGTTTCCTCGACGGCTTTGAAGTACTTTTCATTTTGCCAATAGCCTTCCAAGTAGCACTCCGAGGGGGAGTCCAGGACCCGAGGTTGAAACTCAAACCCTCTCTCGGCCACGTAGTAATCTCGCCGAAGAACCCTTTTCAACAGGTGGGCAATCCCAGAGTTGTTCGTTACGCGAGGATCCGGCAAATCAGCGTACAGATCGAAGATGGGGAGATCATAGTCCCTGTACGTAAAATTCTTTCGGGGAGTTCGGTCCAAGAGAAAGGATACGTCGAGCCGCAGTCCCACTCCGTGCTTGAGGGACAAGGCCCGGCCCACGGCATATTGAAACATCTGATTGCCCATCCCGCCCATGAGTTTAACCGTAATCATAGTAACTTCGGTAAACGCCCCTCAAGTTGGCCATTACACTGGATGAGCCCCGGGATTTTCAACAACAAAGCAAGCAATGTCTGTTTCAGGACCTGCGTTTTTCCAATCAGAAGGCGTCGCTGATTTCGTTAATATCGACGGCTGGTGTTTACACGGTCATTCGCAGGATGAAACGATATGTGGTACATCTGACCCAGGTTCTGCTCCTTCGACCGTGACACAATTGAGGGAGGAACGTGGTCAATGGTTCGAATTGGCAGCGAAAAAGGAATAAGTAAGATCTGATGAAACGGCTACTCAGAACTCTTTAGAATCTGCTATGGGCTCGTTCAAAACACTCATTTCTGCCTTTTCGATTCCCAGCCTTCACCCCTTAGAATTTGGAGTTGCGCGGGAAACGATCGGGTTGATGTCAAAGAACGTTCTGTCTCTGCTGCTGATAGCCGGTTTTATCGTGACGATTTGGAACTCGCTTCCGGCTTCGTTTGCCAGAAAAAGCCTGCTACGGTTAGGCCTGACGATCTTCCTGTTTATTCCCTGGATCGTTCGACTCTTTTCAGTTGGATATGCTTATGACACCTCCTTCGCGCTGCTTTGTCAATTGTCGGACATCTTGGTTTTCAGCTATAGCTGTTACCTTCTCGGAGAGAGCCTCGGCGTTGTTTCAACAACAGTAGCAAAAGTATCGGTCGGAATCTCAGTCATTACACTTGCGGGTGTGGGCTTTACTTTTGTCGGACTGCATGCCCTTCTTCCTCAGCCCAGCTTCATCACCAATCTGATCTTTGTTGGAGTCATCGTCTACCTGGCTTTGAAGAGAGTTCCCTGGAGCTCATTTGGAGCTATTGGAAAGGAAACCTACTCATTAATTGTTTTCGTAGCACTGTTGTTTTTGTATTGCTTTCATCACTATCTACTGGCACCTCTGCCCCCGGATGCGGATATCACCTCGATCGGCGAGATGCTGGGATATCTCTTCCAGGGGCAAAACCTTCGAAATGTCGCCACGGGATTTGGCGAGCAGTATGTATTGAGATATCCGGCCGGTTTTCCATCGTTGGCTTTCGTGATGTCGCATTTGTTGAATATACGAGCCAGCGAGGCGATGGTACTTTTTTCGTACCTGGCTTTCTTTGTTCTTATTTTCACTTTGATTGCTCTCGGAAAGAGGTTGTCCCTCCATCCGTTTTTCGTTGCTCTGTTCTCACTGAATGGGGCCATAACGGGATGGTTCGGTCTTAGAGGCGGGCAAGTGCACGAGATGCTCTGTTACGCACTGGCGATCACACAGGTGACGCTTCTTCTCGACAATCAATGGTTGCCCGCCGCGCTGTGCCTTGGTGCGTCGATTGTTCTTTCCCCCGTTATCGCGTTGCCGTTCTGTTTGGTTTTCGCCACACTGTTGATCAGAAATTACTCCAGAGAACACCTCGCGGACATTCTGAAAGCTGCAATCGTCTTGCTGTTCTGTGTGGCCTATATCGCGTTCCTTGGCTTGGGGCCCAGTACCACACCTTCGCAGCCTGGAATTCTGCTGTCGGAGTTGACGGCAAATATTTTCGTTTCGAACGTTGTTAAGTATTTCAAGGAAGACACTTTCGGGTATGGAATCTTTCTGCTCGCAATTCCCGTTTATTCCCTCTTCTTTTCCAAAAAGTCCGGCGGATCATCCTTGCTGTTTCTCTATGCATGGTTCCTGGGTGCCGTTACTATCGATGGATTGTTTGGTCACACGCATTGGACGGCCAGATTCCAAAAATCTTTCAATCTTGTGGGTATCTGGATCCTTAGTGTGTGTTTGTCCTTACGGCTTTGGGACCTCCTTTGGGAATCCGCGTTGACACGATTCCGTTCGTGGGACAGACGGATTCTTTCCGTCGCGCGCATGGCCGGAGTTTTGGGATTGCTAATCTTCTGGTTTGTCGTAGACGGCCCTGATTCCATCATTCTACCTTCGCCGGTTTTCACCACGCATGACAATATCAGGATGGGAAGATTCATAGCCCAGAACCTTCCGGAGAACGCGTTGATTTATTTTCATCGGTTAACCGTACAGGCGGATTGGGACAACCTGAATATGGTGAGGGGCGACAGCGCACGAAATTCCGTCCAGGGAAGAATCTTCGATCACCATGTGAAGATCGGCGAGATCAAATCTCGAGAGCGCGTGAATGCCTGCCTTAAGTCCGATGCAGCGACAATCGCCAATTGTTTTAAGGGCTTTGGCGTGAATTATCTGCTGTTGGACGCCGGCGACGACTCTCCCGAACGTAGAGACCAGATCAAGAAGCTGCCTTTCACCCTGGTGCACCAGGAAGCCACTTCTTACCTATTTCGATTTGACCCTTAGAAGCTTGATTCGACGCACGAGGCTCGTGTACAGCGCCTCAGCCGGCACCTCGACGTATTGGTGGTAATTCGAGTGGTGAAACATTGGATTCTGGCCCTTCCCATAGAACGCTACAGCCGGCTTCTTCATTGCAGCCGCCAGTGTCGCTCCACCCGAAGTAAGGCAAAAGAACTGTTGGCAGGAGTAGATAAGGTTACAGTAGTGGAATAAGTCAGCTGTCTGTAGCACACCACATTTCATCTTCAGCTCAAGCGATTTATCTCTTGGTTTGAACATGTAATCCACTTGGATTCGGTTCGATTGAAAATAACTCGAAATATCTCTTCCTTTGATCTTACCCACATATGAAACGAAGTTCGGATCATAGATCGTGGCACCTGCCACGCTGGGAATTTGTTCCGGCGTGTAGAAGATTTCCGGCTCGTGGAAGCGAACGCCGTCATCGATACCGCGTTCCAGCATGAGTTGATCCAGTAGATTAGTACCTTGCGGTACTGATTCAATATCGGGGAAAGGACGTTCCTCATCCGTGAAACCGTCCACAAACGGATTCATTTCCCAAACCATCATCCTATAATCTTCGTGCCGGAACGGAGAACAGCTGGAAACACGGACGAACTTGTAGCCGGCGACTTGTTTGGCCAGTCGCGGCAAGTGACTCAAAAACAGGTGGTCTCCAAGCCCTCCGTGGTTTACTTGAATAACAAACGTATCATTCACTCGGACGCTGCCTATGAATCCGGAAGTATGATTGAGCCGTTGCCGTTAGTGTCTGGATACTACGCGGAGATAGAGCCTCCCACAGGATCGGATGCGTGCTTCGCAGCATCCGCAATGAATCTGCAAGACGAACGACTCGGCGATCGAGCGTCAGAAGAGCTATTCGGCGAAGGGCATCCAGGGCGATCTGGTTTTTCTCCGCCGGCCTCAAAATTGTTCGTTGACAGTAACGCCGGTACATTTCCAGGATCAGTTGAGTTGCCGCCAGGTAGTTCTCAGTCGGTACGGAAACCTGTTTGTTGAGGCGCGGTTCAAGAACTTCGAGTGACTCCGGCGTGGCGTCAATTCCTATAGTGTCCGAAATGAACTGTGCTCTCAAGGATCGGGCCAGTTCCGCCTGCGGGCCGGCATGTTGCGAGGATATGCTCGACCGGTAGGTCCGGTAATGGAGCAGAACTTCAGGCACGTTCGCTATTTGAGTCACGCGGCAGGCACGAAGCCAGAGATCGAGATCCTCGGAGTGTTTGGCTTCGTTTCGATATGAGCCCAGGTGTTGGAGAGTCGAACGGCGCGCCATCACAGTCGGATGAAAGATGCAATTGCCGAACATGAGAAACCACTGCACAACGGGCGGTGACAAGGGCAGGATAGGTATTGTGCGAAGCTTATCCAGTTGACTGTTTTCGTCGATGTACTTTACCCACGCCCCTACGATTCCCACCTTCGGATGTCGTTCCAGATAGTTCAATTCCGTCGCGAGTCGGTGAGACAGGCTGATATCGTCCGCGTCCATACGGGCAACGTAGTCGGCTCGAGCGAGGTCCAGCGCTTCATTCAGTGATTCCGTTACACCGCGATTTGTGCGACGGATCAGGCGGACGCGGCGATCGGCGGCAGCGTACCGCTCGAGAAGTTCCGCTGTGCCATCGTTTGAACCGTCATCAATAATGATTAACTCCAGATCCGAGTACGTCTGGTGCAGCACACTGGACACGGCTGCTTCGACATACTCCCGTGCGTTGTGTACCGGCATTAGCACGCTGACTTGAGGCACGGTGTCTCTCAGATAATCTCCGTAACAGCTGCCGCGCCCGGTGTGTCGCGGTTCAGCATGCTCGACTGAATACCAGCACGCGTGAAGATTTCCCGAAAACGATGCTGGTAAGTGTGCTCCAGCATCGTCCGGCGATAGCCAGCCTGGGCCACCGCAGCACGTTCCGCTTCATGGGCCAGGTAATAACGAATCCTTTCGGCCAGATTCGGCAAACTTTCGAAGCAGGCTACTTCTTCACCCGGCTCGTAGTATCGGGACAGGTTCTCCCCCGGTGCCGTTAACAGGAAGCCGCCACAGCCGGGCACTTCAAAGTTGCGGCCCTTAATCTGTTCGGCATACATGACAGCGCCATGATCGTCCGTGGGTTCGGTTGATGCCGCTCTTCGAATCAGCCCCCCGACGGTCTCCATCAGCGTTGTGCCCCCAGGAAATCTCTTCATCACGCCCGCAACTGCGGGCGCAATGCGGTCGACGGTCCCGAGCAGCCCAGACCTTGACACAGACGCGTTGGACAAGTTCAGGTTGATTCGACTTTGATTGAAAACTTCAATCATCCGTTCCTGGGAAATGCGGCCGTTTTTCCAACCCACACCGAACGTGTGGACGCTGATTCCACGATTTCGGAGATACTCGATGACGCTCCGGCGATTTCCGTGCGGTTGGCCCACAAAACTAACGTCGTACAGTAACGGTTGAACGGTCTTTCGATATAAGTATGGATTACACGCCCACTGGCTCTTGATGACATTGGGATATCCAATCGCCGCGTACTTTGGAACCGCGCTCTCCGCGGTAGTGATCACCCAATTGAAGCTCGGCGCCCAGGCTTTCGAGAAATTCTCAAACCGCCAGTGATCGTCACAGAACCAATTGATTGTCGTTGTGTGCGAATCCGAAATGCGGCGGATCGTGTTCCTGTCCAGTTCATCGTTAAACAACACCGTGAACATCACGTCGGGCTTTTCAGCCTTGACGACCTCCAACAAGCGAGAGTTCATCTGCGTCCGGCCGTCGCGATTGAGCAGCGACATGAAATCAAAGTACAGAAGTTCATCGGCAGCATGACGTAAGTAATCGAAAAAGTTATAGTGTTCGAAGCTATAACCGCGCTCGGGCTTTCCGTAGTCATACTTCATTGCCACGTAGAGCAGACGCATAATCAATTTCTTTTGCGCAGCGAGTGACGTGAATCACGATTCTGCAGAACGTCGGTGTAAACCTGCTCGTAGCGCAGCGCTATGCTTTCCCAGGTGAAAGATGCGGCCCAGGAGCGTTTCCCACGGTCTGCCATTTCCTTCAGTCTGGACGGATTCCCGAGCAATTGTTCAATACTCCGCGCTACATCCACTACATTCGCACGCACGCTCCCTTCGGCGGTTTGCCGGGTCGGAATCAGCTGCCCCCCCTCGCTCCATTCAACGATCTCCGCCGCATTGCCGCATCCCAGCGTCAAAAACGGGGTGGCGGACGCCATCGATTCGAATAAGACCAGCGGCGAGCATTCTACTGACGAACCGAACACAAACAAGTCCGCAGCGTTATAAGCTCGCAGCACATCCTCGCGATCGGAATCCAGCAGCAAAACAGTCTTTGTACCCCTGGAACCAATACGTGTCCAAAGCGATCGCAGGCGGCATTCGGTAAGGCAGCCGAACATGCCGATGTTGTTGCCGATGACGACCAGCACGGCAGGGCCGAGGTCCGCCCGACGAAAACTCTCAATCACCAGCGCATGTCCTTTAGAGTGTGTATGACTTCCAACGGTCAACAGCATCGGAACATCGGGAGCGATCTCATACTTCTCACGGAATCCCGGATGATATCGATCGAATTCCGTCCGCCCCGCGCCGTTGGGTATGACCGAATAATGCGTCAGTCCGTGTTCGATGGAAAACGTTGCGTCGCGCGTGGACTGCGAGTGAAAAACCAGATGATCGTACTGGCGCATCACATCGGGCATTGCTGCAAAGTACGCGTGATATTTCGGATTAAAAAGGCCAGAAAACCCACAGGGCACGAAAACTTTTGCGTACTTCAGGTTCGGGAGCAGAGGAAACACCAAATCCGTCGCCCATTGCTGGGCTGCATAATTCAGCATTAGATCGAAATCGGAGTCGAGCAGGAACTCCCGATACCGGCCGACTTCCCCGCTAAATCCGCGTACGGCCCCACCGGCAATGTTGAATTCTTCAATGTGCACACCATTGATCGCGTTACTCTGCCGATTGGCGAGTTTTGTTGTTGCAACCACGACTTCGTGGCCGCGCAGCGCGAGTTGTTCGGAAACCTGGCGAACGACTTCCTGAGCACCACCAACGCTTGGGCTATAGAATTCGACGGTGTGTAGAATTCTCATCGATTCTGCATCTTTCTGATGCCGGAGGTTACATAAGAAACCGCCTTGACCGGACTGCGCCAAAAGTATCGAGCGAAACTCTCGCCGAAGCGGCCGTACTGACCGTGAAGCATGTACACATTACACAATGTCGCCCAACACCTGTCGATGTGACTCTCAACCGCCGGACGGGCAGACACGGGAAGCCTGGACCAGCCCTGTAATCGATTGAATATGTGCAGAACGCCGAGCCAGTGGTCGGCGCTGCTCTGCTGGCGGCTGAGCCCGTCGTGCGAGTAAGAGTAGCAAGCGAGTGGCTCGGGCATGTAAATGACCGGCGATGTGGCGGCAACGCGCAGCCACAAGTCATAATCCTCGAGCCCGCGCAGCGGGGCATCTTCACAGAAATACCCGACATGCTCGAGAACGCTTCTACGCACGATGGCCGTCGAAGCGATCACAAAATTATCGTCCAGCAAGACTTCAAAAGAGCTATCCCGCCGATACCGGGCTGAGGCGGAGTGATACGTCTTACGATCAGATGGCGCAGAGGGGCCTTCGATAACAGCGTCCGAACAGGCGAGTCCAACACACGGATTCTCTCGAAAGACGGCTATCTGAGAAACGAGTTTGTGCGGCAACCACTGATCGTCGGAATCCAGGAAAGCAACGAGTTCGCTGTCGGACGCAGCGATTCCCGCATTACGCGCGACGGCAGGCAATCCGGAGTGCTTCAGGTGCACAAGTCTCACGTCGGGCATGCTTTCACAAACGGCTGCGGTATCGTCCGTTGAACCATCATCAACGACGATGATCTGGAAATCGCGGAATGTTTGGGAGGTTACACTGGACAAAGCCTGGCGCAGCAAACGAGCGCGATTGTATGTGGGTATGATGATCGAAACGTGTGGCACAGCTTATCTGCGTAGAACCGTATCGTCGTGTAGCGCGATTTCCTGTACAACCTTCGTCAGTCTTTTCTCGAGCCGATCGATTTTGGTGTAGATGCGATACACGATGAAATACAGGAATACCAGGCCCATCCCAAACACGGTACCGAGGCCCGAGCGTCCGCCACCAAAGGACGAAAGTAGCAGATCGATGACACCCGGGAACAGGGCGAGAACGACGATGGCAGCCCAAGTCGCGCTCCAGAATAAGAACAATGATAAGGATTCGCGCTTTTCGCGCAAATCTACGTAGCTCTTGCTGACACTGACGGCGGCTAGAATTACTGAAAAGACCTGTGCGATTAGGAGGAACATACCGTCACACGCGCCGTAACCAACGCATTACCAAGCCGAGTATCAAATTAATTCCGTTCAGAAAATGTTGTCCTTTAGACTGCGAATAATCGGTATATACGGCTGTTATCGGAATCGACCGGTATCGCAGTTTCTTGCGGTGGATCTCACCGACGATCTCTGAACAAATCTCATAACCGCTGGCGCGAAGATCCATTTGGCGAGCGGCTTCTCCCGAAAACACTTTGAAACCGGATTGCGAATCGGAAACGATTTTGCCGAAAGCCGCGAATGTGAAAGCGTTGAGCAACAGGTTCGCAAGTATTCGCGAAATCGGCATGCCTCGAGGGTGCAGGATCCGACTGCCGATCACCACGTCGAGACGCTCATTCATGGCACAAACAACGAGTCCTTGAATCTCGGCAGGATTGTGCTGGCCATCGGCATCCATTGTCACAATGAACGCAGCATTCAGTTTTTCAGCCGCGCGCAGACCGGTTATCGTCGCCGCACCCACGCCGAGATTGATGACGTGACGGACGATGCCGGCTCCATGCCGTCTGGCAATGGCCGCTGTCCCGTCGGACGAACCGTCGTCTATGACGAGCGGAATGACCGGCATCCCGGCAATTTCCGAAGGAATACCTCGAAGGACGTTACCGATCGCTCCGGCTTCATCCTTTGCCGGAATAACCACAACGACCGGTTGAGACAGCTTCGACATGAGCATAGATTGTACTATTTCCGAGCGTTGTCGGCGCCGGCTTCAGCCTGCTCGTGCGCCGATAGGCGCAGGGTGTTTGCCGGATCGCGCAGCGCTCATCCGGCGTGAACGATTTGGCGCTGGAAATCGAAAAGTTTTGCTCCAAAGAAGAAAGTTGGACCGTAAAGAGAAAAGATTTGCCGGAAATCAAAATGTTCACGCGGAAAGAAGAATGTTTAAGCCGAAAGAAGAAAGTTTGGGCACAAATCAGAATGTTGAACCGCAAAGTAAAAAGTTCAGCGGCAAAATCGGAAAGATGAACCGTAAATTAGAATGTTCAGCCGAAAAGACGAAGTGACGGGCGTGTTACCGAAACTGCCAGACCTTAGCGGTGGCGGCGAATACCCTGCGCTGCGCGCACGCGGCGGGTGATTGACGCCAGATTAGAGACCCGCTGAAATGAGATCGTGAAGGTGGATGAGGCCTACAACTTTCTTGTTCCGATTCAACACGGGCAGCACTGCCGTCGGTTTCTTCCGGCGGCGCATTGTTTCCAACGCAACCACAGCTCGTTCATCCTCGAGTATGGTCGCAGGAGTTCGGTTCATGATTTCCGAAATACGCATACTGAGCAGGCCATGTTCGGATTCCAGAGCCCTCCGTATATCGTAGTCCGTGACGAGTCCCAATAGCTCATCGTTGGCGTCGATGACTGAAACAGCTCCGACCCCGAAGCGCGTCATCTCAATCAACATTTCTTTAATCGGCCGATCTTCGTGGATGACAGGATTTGCTGAGCCCTTTCGCATGACATCACCCACCGTGAGCAACAATCGTCGCCCTAATTGCCCACCCGGATGATGCCTTGCAAAATCATCCTCGGAAATGTTCTTCAATTTCATCAGCGTCACCGCGAGGGCGTCGCCAACGGCCAGCATTGCGGTGGTGCTTGCTGTCGGCGCCAGGTTCAACGGACACGCCTCGCGCGGTATCGGTAGTTGAAGCACGATATCCGACAGTTCAGTCATGGACGAGTTCGGTTCTACCGTGATTGAGATAATCCGATTGCCGTTTTTCTTGAGTGTCCGCAGCAAGGTGTTCAACTCGGTCGTTTCGCCGCTCTTGCCGATTGCGAGAACGACATCTCCGGCTTGTACGATTCCGATGTCACCGTGGAGCGCCTCCGCGGCGTGGATGAAGGTTGCGGGTGTTCCCGTGCTTCTCAAAGTCGCGGCGATCTTCGATCCGATGATTCCGGATTTTCCGATCCCGGTCACTAAAACCTGACTCTTGCATTCGCGCACCAATTCGACGGCTTGCTGGAATTGCGACGTGATGTTCCGCTTCACCGAGTCGATAGCTTCCATCTCGATGTCGAGGACTCTCCTGATTTCTTCCAGAATATTCATGCGGATTTCCCCCGGCCGATTACCGACTGATAGAGTGCCTCGGCCGTTGCCGCAAGGGCGTCGGTCGAGAATTGCGTCATTACAACCGAGCGCCGTTGATTCAGCGTTGCCGCGGGTATCGGCCCGTTCAGCACCTGCCGGATTTTCGACGCCAATTGCTGTGAATCGCCAGCAGCGAATGTGATCAGACTATCCGGCGCGCCAGCTGCTGAAATCCACTCTTCAATTCTGCACGCGGATGAAACGATCATTGGTGCCCTGCAGGCCAAGGCCTCAAGAACCGTCACCGGAAAGCCTTCCCGGGCTGACGGCAGAACAACGACATCGGAATCGACGATCGCCTGAATTTTCTGCTGCTCGTTGAGAAAGCCGGTGAATGTGACGAAACGGTCAAGGTCCAACTGTTTTGTGAGCGCGCGCAGCTGAGGCTCGGCGCCGTCATCGGGACCGGCGATGACCAAGTCCGCTTCCATCGATCGCCGAAAGGAGCTGAAGGCACGTATCAACACATCGATGCTCTTTATCCAATTCAACCGGCCAAGGAACAGAATCGTGGGACGTCCCGATGTCCTTTGGCGTGGCGGCAGCTCGCGAAACGCCTCCGAATTAATCGCGCTCGGCAATCGAGCGATCCTATCGTGACTGATGCCGAATTGAACCGCGTCCATTTCCTCTGTGGGCGAGACGGCGCAAATCGCCGAAGCATCGCGAAGAATGTGCTTTCCCCACAGACCGTCGAAAATGCGCTTCGCCGTCCTCTTTCCGAGATGCTGCAACCCGCCGTGGGGGGACAGTACAAATGGAACGTGAAGAGACCGCAGAGCCTTGTGCGCACTGACACTCAGGAATGATCGCAAATCATGAATGTGCGCCACTTCTACATCACGTAACTGACGGCTGGCATTTCGAAGAAAATCCGGCGCGATAAAAATGCGCTGGCGGAACGCAAGGCTGTTGGAAATGTTGGCGTAGTGAACAACCTCCATTCCGTCGAGTTGCCTGTCGGCTGTCCCATTCGGCTTGAGCCGTGACGACCCGCCGGAATCCGTGGTCAGAATCCTCAGGAAATGTCCACGCCGCGACAACGCCCTGGCGAAATCGTACGCAATCCGCGGCGTTCCGCCATACTCGAGCGCGGGATAAAAGTACGGTATGACAAAAGCGATTCGCACTCAGTTGAACTCCGCCATGTACGCAAGCAGCTTTTCAGCGATTCGCAACCAATCATAGCTGCTTCGCATCGTCTCCGCGCCGGCCTTTCCCAGGGAGACGCATCGATCGTGATCGTCCTCCAATGCTCCGAGTTGTGCAATAAAGTCTTCAGGGCTTGCATACACAACCCCATGCTGCTCGCCGGCCAGAAACGGAAGCATTCCTGGTAATTGGGTCGCCAGCACAGGTCTTCCAGTTGCGAGATACTGAAAGACTTTCGTCGGCAGGATGTCGCGCGTAATGGCATTCAATTCGAAGGGATTAATACAGACATTCGCGGCACGAATGATTTCAGGCAAGAGAGCATAGGGCTGAACACCGGTGAAAACAACGTTATGGGCAACGCCCATGGTGTGCGAGAGTTCCCTCAACCGCGGCTCATCCTCGCCATGCCCAACGATCAGCAATTTTGTCGTTGGATGGGCAGCGATCAGCTGAGGCAGGTCTTGAATCACGCGATCCAAACCGCTAAACCGATAAATCGTTCCCATGAACAGGGCAACGAAGTCGTCGTCCGTTATGCCCCAATGATGAACTCCGGTTCTGCTGATCGAGCCGTCGCAAAACATCCTGCAGTCGACGCCGACCGGCAAAACGCGAACCTTCGACTCAGGCACACCGTAGGACTGGATGTAACTCTTGAAGCGGGGAGTCAGGGCGATAACGCCGTCCGCTCTTTTGTACACAACTCCTTCAAGAAAACGAGTGACTCTCGAAACGATCGGAAGGCGCGCGACGAGTTCGTGAGAGATATCGATGGCGCGAAAAATCACCGGCACACCGTGGAAATATGCAGCCAATAGCGTCTGAACGCCCACGGTGGGAACACCGTAGAGGAGTATTGCATCTACATGTGAACGTCGCAGTTCACGAAATACTTCCGCGCCGTTTAAAGCGGCTCCTGTGAGCCTGGAAAGCACCGGCAGTCGGATCATCCCGGGACGTCGCACCGTGACCTGACCTTCAGGATAGGCGCGGCTCACACCTTTGTGGACGCGCGTTTTGAGATCCCATATCGGGCCGGTGAGCCCGTTGGCATCCCTCCACGTTTCATCGTAATCGATCACCACCACCTCGTGACCGAGAGAGGCCAGGATCTCGGGAATAATCTGGTATTCGTAGATGACCTTCGTCAGGTAATTGACTTCGTGGATCACCACGATCTTCATGAGCCGGTCACGCCACCCTGAGAAGCAATTCGCTGCAGCAATTGCTGAGCGTCGGCGTTATTGGGAGACAGCCGGAGTACGGTTTGTAATTCTGTCCGCGCCGTCTGAAACTCGCCGAGCAGATAAGCAATCCGGCCAAGGTATAAATGCGACTGATATGCGGACGGATGATTCGGATCGGCTGCTAACGCTTCCGTAAAATTCCGGCGAGCCGCCTGATAATCTTTCTTCTTGTACAGAACAATTCCAAGATTGTGGTAGGCCTCAAGAAAAATAGGGTCGATCTGAACGGCTCTCGTGTATTCCTCCGCAGCGCGATCCAGCTGGCCGCCGCCGTCAAGGGCCGTGCCGAAATTGAAGAAGAAAAGCTTGTTCTTCTCGTCACCCGGTACAAGTTTTTCCGCTCGTTCGAAATACGGGATCGCACCCGCGAAGTCATCTTTCAAAAAGTGCAGCTTTGCCACGATATAGAGCAGGTCGACCCGATCGCCGTCACGCAACTTTTCAAGAGTCGAGGCTTCCAGTTCACGCGAGTGGCCCAGATCGAATTCGACATTGACGAAGCCGTCAAGAAACCAGAGCGAACTGGGATCGAGCGAAACCGCTCGACCGTAAGCGTCCCTGGCTTTCGTCAACAACACATCCCGTCGCGACAAGAAATCAGACTCGGACATCAACTGCCGGCGAAGTTTGAGCTGATCCCACATATATTGATACGCAACAGCCAGATTGTTGTAAGCCAGAGGCGTATTCTCGGTCTGGGCATTTTCCCGGAAAGTCACTTCTGCCTTGTCGAACTTTCCGGCTTTCAAATACATATTCCCAAGGGTTTCGTTGAAATCGGTTCGTAGTTGGGGATTGACGTCACGACCGTGCTCGCTGACTTCCGCCGCCTTGTCGTATTCGCCGCGCTTGAAGTAGGCCATGCTTAGCGAATTGTATGGTCTTCCCTTGTACGGAGATTTACGCATCGCGTCTTGCCACAGGGTGACTTCAGACCTCCAAATCTCATTGCGCCGGATTGTAGCGATGCACAACATAATCAGGATGACCGCCGCAACACCAGTCTCGGTGATCCGGAACGTAAAGCTCCGCTCAAAGATCTTCGCCAACTCGGCCACGAGCAACGGAAACAGCAGGCACGCCCCGACCATTGGCAGGTACAACCGGTGCTCGAACATGACATCGAGAATGGGAATAAAGCTCGACGTCGGTGAGAGCGTGATGAAAAACCAAAAGATAGAAAAGGTGACGATTGGTTGCCGTTTCCGTACGTGCCAGCCGTAGTACATCACTGCGAGAATCACGGCGGTCGAAAGCAAGACCCACGGATCCAGAAACGTCGTTGACGGCCTTACGTCGTAATCGAGATTCTGATTGAGCGGCAAGAGCAGCAATCCGATATATCTCACCACCACTCTTGTTTGAGTTAACGCGTATGGAAGGTAAGAGAGATTTCCTTCAACCGCGCCGACGGTCGATCTGAACAGCGGCATTGCAATGTAGATACCGGCAATCAGGCCACCGGCAACGAAAGGACTGTAGAATCGCCATCGCGATAAGATCGGCTTAACCTGCCCATTCGACATGAACAGCCAATCATAGAGAACCAGCACCAGGGGCAAGGTGATCGCCGTTTCTTTGCCGCCCAACCCGAGCAGATAAACGGCAATGATGATGAAACTCAACCCGAATCCCACTGTGCGCTGCCATTTGAGGAAGATCAAAACAGCGGCGACAAAGAAGAACGTGGAAAAAAGTTCAGACCGGCTGGATATGTAGGTCACGGACTCCGTCTGGATTGGGTGCAGTACAAAACAACCGGCAGCCAATAAAGCGTGGAGCTGAGCGCGGGATTTTTGTTGCAGAACGAAGGAAAAGATGTGCTCTGCGATGAAGAAAATAAGCAATCCGTTCAGGGCATGAAACGCGAGGTTAACGAAATGATATCCCCACACTTCCTGGCCGTGCAGTTGGTAATCGAGGCCGAACGTCAGATACAACAGTTTGCGTGGACCCAGCAGATTGGCATGAAAGATGTCGCCAAAGCGAACCGCAGCGTGCTTTTGAATGGATACGAGGTCGTCGAAAACCAGCGGTGCATCAAATGAATTCCAGTAAGCGACGATTGCCAGAATGACCGGTATCAATGCCAACAGGTATTTTCGCGAGGATGTCTGTTTTGCGGCTCTCCTTCCCGGCGGCTTCCTGCTCATGGCCGGATTCTCTTCTTGAAAAGGAAGATGAGGTTTCGCATACCGTCGCGATAAGGCTGCAGCTTCTTCTCTCCAACTCGTTGCGAGAAATTGATAAAGATCTCACGAAAACCGATCATTCGATTCCGGAGCGCTTCGATCTTGATCTCTTCACTGAAGGCCATTCCATCGCTGCGTAACGTCATTTTGGCTAACGCCGTCCGATGGAATATCCACATCCCGGATTGAGAGTCGTTGATCCATCTTAGAAACAGCACGGACATGGCCAAAGAAAGGATACGGTTGCCGATGTTGTGTTTAAAACTCATCGAACTCTGCCTCAGAATCGGAAATCGCGAGGCCGACAAAAAGCTCACGCCGCTTTGAAGAAAGGCTTCGATCAGGTAACTCAAGGCGTCAACCGGATACGAGTGATCACCGTCCAGTGTAACAATGATGTCTCCGCTTGCGTGTTCGAATCCGCTTTTGTACGCGCGTCCGTAACCGCGATTGACTTCCTTGATGACGGTAGCGTGCATGGAGCGCGCAATTTCCGCCGTGCGGTCGGTCGAGTTATTGTCGACAACCACGACCTCATCTACGAAAGTCGGAAGGGCCGACAATACCAATTGAATTCCGCCTTCTTCATTCAGGCATGGAATGACAACGGTGATTCGGTTTCCTTTGTACATCTACTACTGCGCGGGTTTTGTTCGAATCTTGACGGGGTACAAACGGACACCGTGAGGAGGCATTGCAATCTGAACGTTCACCTGGGGCTCAGTCGCGGGTCTGTTTCCCCGAGCCGCAAGAACAATTGTTGCCTCTGTCTTCGGCTGGATGTCTGAAGGATTCGTTACGACGTCGAATAAGCCACCCGTTTCAATTTCTGTAATGCGGACGGGCGCATCCGTGTCGTTCCGGACCTTGATCTCACAGTTTTGGCCTGGAGCAAAAACGATGGGATCGGGGATTTGGCTGATTTTGATGGGACGGAAAACCGTTCCTTCAACGTGCAATGGTCGCTCGATCAACGCGTCCTGAGTGATAATCGACAGCTTCGCATTTACCGAAAAGGGCCCATCGATCCTTGTGGAATCAATTCGAACGTTGATTGTTTTTGTGCCTGGGCGGATGTATTGCGTGACTGGGGGATCAATACCGATAAAAGGGACTCGCGGATCCCCGTCGATGCGGATCGGATCCTTCCCCGTATACTCGATTTCCACGGGAAAGTTTGGATAATTGCCCTCCCATATCGTCCCAACAGAAACCTCGGTGGTCTTCAATCGGAAGTCCTGCTCGAGCTGCTTTAGCGCGGCATTATTCATCGCTCCCGATCGCTTGTCCGTTTGGAACGGGTTTGGACTGTCCGCCGTATCCACAAACCAATTGTTGTTTGTCCATACCCACGGCTGTTCGATCACCGCCAACTGAACGTCGATCGTGCCAGGCACCGGCTTTACATTGACGCGTACGATCATTCTGGCCGGATCGCTTGTGAACTGAATACCCAGCAACTTCGGCTCGGCAACTGGGGGCGCGGCGCCGTTAAGGTAGCTTTCTCTTTTTCCTGGGACGACGTAGCCTGAAGCCTTTACACGCTCTCCCGCCGCCACAAACTTCCAGTATTCTGCGGCACGGGCGCTCAGCTTATTGAGGTCACGCGATGTCTGAGGAATCGCGGCGACGGCTTGGAAAGCCACAAGAACCAGCAAAATGAAAGCGACGGTTGCGCGCATGAAATTGATTGGAGGTGGAGATTATAACAGACGAAGGCGGTAGCGGTCTGGAAGCAGAAGGGCCGAAGCCCTTCTGCCTTTTATTCAGACGTTATTGATTGAGCGACTCTACAGCAGTGGAGCTACGACCCGTGACCGTGGGCGGTGATAGCACCAACACCTGACTCGCCAAACTGAACCCTTTGAAGTCGGTAATCGTTGCCATACCGTGAGCATTCAGGAAATCCGTCCGGATAAAGATGTAACCGGTGAAATCCGCTGTTTGCCCCGCGGCCGCCAACAATTCGCTTAACAGAACGGTCCATGTCCCGCCGGCAGCCAGTGTACCGTCTGCCGACAACCCGGCGCCGGGTTTAACCGTTGCGCTGGTTGTGAGGTTAAATGGTGTACCCGCCCCGTTGTTCGCGGCATTCCTCGGGAAGAAATCCAGAGTCAGCTTACCGGCCGTCGGAGTTGCGCCGCCGTTCGTGCCGAACGGATCGGCAGTCGTATTCGCAACAGAAATACCTGTGTCGAACACGCCGAGCTTATCGGCGAGCGGTAACAACAGGGTTGTCGATGCCGCGACGATATTACCAATCGTCAACGGTCCTCCAACTTCTTTCGCATTGAATCGCGGGACAACGCGGCTGGTGGTGTCACCACTGGTGTCCGTAACGGACGACACATAACCGCTTGATGACGTAGTCGGGAACATCGATGCGGTTACTGTGATCGTGCCTATTGACGGATTGGAGGTGGGGGCCACCAGTGTGATCGGAATCTGGATCTGGTCAATAGTGTCATTCCTCGCACCATCGATCCTCACGAAGGCCTGGAGACCGCCGCTCGATGTGGGAATCGAGGCGTTGATGATCGTTGCGCTTGCGCCAGTTGAGAACGTGGGCGTGCCCAACGTAATCGACGCGGTGGCCGGTATACCCGCAAACGTCAGCCGGATAAAATCGGCACCAACACCGGCTGCCGAGCCTGAATTCCGCTCGTTATCTGATTCCGTTCTCCAGGCGAATGCAAACGGCTCAGTAAGTAGAAGTGAGCTAGTCAGGTTCACAGGTGTCTTGTTCGTGAACAGTCCCAGTGGACCCGGATTAGTGCCTGTTATCACGTTCTGGGCGATCGTAACTCCCTCACCCAGCGTGTTGATAACAGGAAACGATGTCGTGCCGAGAAGGAACCCGTTCGAGGTGTTGGTAAGGGAAAGCGACGCGTGAAATGGGCCGCTTCCGGACAGAATGGTGGCATCGATTCTCGAGCTGACGATCTTGAACTGCCCACTAACGTTGTTCGTGTCGCCGGTTGTCATATCGCCACCAGCAGCGCAAGCCGCGAACACTGGGCCATCGGTGTTCCTGACGTAATTTGCGCAGCCAATTAGCGCGATCGTTATCGTGCTTCCTGAACGTGTGAGGATGGTCGCGTTCGTGAACACACCCGAGGCACCGACAATCCTGATCAGATCGCCGGACGGCCGGGTGTCATTGGAATTGGAGATACCTGACGAAACCGGCCCAGGAAATGTCACGATCAAATTCGTCGTCGCCAAAGGAACCTTCACACCCACGGATCCAAGTATCTGAATACCCGACTGGGCGGACAATGGATCGGATGTTTCCGCCGACCGGTTCGTCGAGATTTCCGAGGCGGACGCTGGGTTAAAGGCCGTAATAGTGACTTGGGCAAAACTGCTTGAGGCGAAAGCAAGAACCGCCATCACCGCTAACAGCCCAAATACAACTCTGGACTTCATTCTTTTTCTCCTTTCGAAGTCATGTCAACGTGAAGCAAAGTGAAAAAACCAATCGAGCACACGGGGCTCGCGGCTAGGAGACATTCAAAACGAAAACCGGAGAATTCTGTGGAGGGATGAACCGTCAACACTGGGTTCTATGGGGTCCACACGGTTTCTCCGCCTGAAACGGTTGGCCTCGATCACCTCCTCCTCGATTTGAATTTCCGGTAAATTTCGTTCTAAAAGAAGGCCCAAGGTTTTGATAAACCCTCTCTGTACAATAAATTGCACAGAAAAAGTTAAAAAACGTTAGCATGTGCCCCAACCGCTGTCAACACAAGTTTTGTCGCGCGTTCGGTTCAGCTTTCACAGAAAAACGCAAACACGTTCGCATGATTACTGCACGGCTGAAACGGAACGAATCCCGCTAGGAGGATCCGTTTTGCACGACGCATTCCAGTGGTGTGGAGCGCGATATAAAGGAGTTAGAAGCGGATGGAGCGTGCTGGTGTGCGTTGATTTAACACACTGGCGCGCAGTTCGATCTCACTTGAGAAGCTTTTGCACTTCCTTGAGTTTTGTTTTGAGTTCGTCGGTTGCAACGTCCGCATCCTGGTGCGTTCGGATCACATGAGGAGTGATCAAAATGATCAACTCCGATCGCGACGTGCTTCGACGCGTGTTGCCGAAAAGCCCGCCGGCAATGGGAATGCGGCCGAGCAATGGGACTCGGGCACGGGCGAGATCGTTGTTCTCGCGAATGAACCCACCCATTGCGATGGTCTGATTATCCTGAACGACAATGTTTGAACTCACAGAGGATCGTCCGATCACGGGTGCTACTACTGCCGAGATGGTGTTAGCTCCGGCTTGACTCACTTCCTGCTGCACCTGCATCGTCACGTTCCCGCTGTCGTTTATCTGGGGTTTCACACTCAGGATCACTCCCGTCTGGCGAAATTCCACCGTTTGTGAAAACGCGGTCGTGCCCTGCTGCTGCACGGGAAGTGCAGTTGTGGTTGTGGGAATTGGCACGTCGGCGCCCACGGCGAAGTTCGCCGTCTGGTTATCACTCACCAAAACGGATGGAGCGGACAACGTGCGTACACGCGATCTGTTTTCCTGCGCGTTCAGGAATACGAGAAGCTCGCGGGCACGATCCACAAACGCGAATGCTTGTCCAGCCAGCGCCGGCGGCGTTCCCGCGAATGATGCCGTGATTGGCGGCGCTGACCCCAGCGTGCCCCGATTCTGGAGAGTGGCGGTCACACCAAAGGACAACGAATCATCCAGCGAGACTTCGTATACCTGAGCATCGATCAAGACCTGACGCGGCAAAACGTCCAACTCTTGAATGGTTCGCAGCATTTCAGCGTACTCCTGCTGCGTCGCCTGGATGACAAGCGTGTTATTCACCGTGTCTGGAATGATTCGGATCGACCCCGTCGGTGGCGGTGGGACCACGCCACCACTCGAGGTCGTAGCACCGGCGCTGAATGGATTCGCAGGCGGCGCCCCAGCGGACGGCGGCGCAGTCGGTGTTTGCGGGGTGCCTATGCCAGGAGTGGCGGAGATTCCGCCGGACGGAATTGCGTAGATCGACGAAGTCTGGAACCCGATTCCATAGAGCTGCGTGAGAATCCTGGCTATTTCTTCCGACTTCGCGTTCTTGACCTTATATACAAAATTGCGGCGGCCCGAAATCAGAGCGGGATCATCCAGCCGCGCGAGCCATTTTTCGACCTCCGGGAAAACCGATGCGTTCGGCGCAATCACAAGAATGGAGTTCATCCTCTCCAATATTGTGAATTTGACGGCACCGGAGGTCTTGGACAACGCGTAGCCGCCGAAAACGTTCTGAAGATCAGTGACGATGTCTTTAGCGAGGTTGTTTTTCACAGGAAACAATCGAACGCGTTCTCCTTCAAAAACATTCGTGTCGAAGATATCGACGATGTCGAGCAGCTTCCGCAGATTGCTGCGGCGTTCAGTAATCAGCAGAATGTTCCCCGCTTCGTGAGCCGTGATCGTGGAACCCTCGCCGGAATAAGGCGTTAGCAGACCGGCCATCTCCGATGCCGAGGCGTACTTCATGCGAATGATCTGCATCACCATCTGATCGTCCGGGGCCGCCGGCAGTTGCGTCCCATCCTGGACACGCAACGGCTGACGGGGTGCTGCACCAGCAGGAACGATCAGATAAAAATTACCGTTCTTGATCATCGTTGCGCCCACTGACTTCAGAATCATTTCTAGAATCGGCATCAAGTCCGATTGTTTCAGATTCGCGGACGCATTGACCGTGACGCTCCCGCGCACGCCCGGATCGATGATGTAGTTGATGTGCAGGTAACCGGCGAAGATATTGATCACCGCGTAAATGTCCAGGCCGTCGCCGCGGATGGTGAAAAGCGCGTCAGCGTCTGGATTCTGCGGAGGTGTGGCTTGAGGTGCCGGAGCAGGCTGCGCCGCTTGATTCGGCGGCGGTGGAGTCTGCGCTGGCGGCTGCACGGGCGCAGCGGTCGGCGGTGCCGGTACCGGCGGCGCAGGCGCGGGCTGCGCAGGCGCTCCGGGCGCGTCGACTTCCTTTGGACCAAACGGCGTTTGAATGATGATCTTGCCTGGCGCCGGCGGCGGTGTTTGCGGCTGCGCTGGAGTCTGCGCGGCGGGTGGCGGCGTTTGTGCACTCACAGCGGACACCGGACAGAGGGCAAGGATGAGCAGTGATGCGATAAGTCTATTCATGTCCATTAGTCGTTTGGTGGGGGGTCGATCGGAACTTCCTTCGGACCGAAAGGTGTTTGGATGATCTTCGTTTTGGGTTTCGTTGTCCCGGGTGCCGCTGCAGTTGGCACGGGTGCGGGCACCATTGCCGGTGGCGCAGTCGCCGCCGGCGCCGTTCGGGTGTAATCGCGCGGCAGCTGCGCTGTGGGATCATTCAGGATGATTGTGGCCCGGGTGCTGTTGGCGGTTACGACAATCGCCTTTTCCTGAATCTCTACCAGAGTCCAGCCATCAATCGATTCGCCCAGATGCATGGGACGAAACGCCCGAGAGTTGCCTTGCCCCGGCGCTACCATGGCAACCCGCTCCGAGCCCAACGAAAGAGTTCCGAACAGAACCGGCTTCGGACCATTGTTGGGCGGAGGAGGCGGCGGCGGTGGCGCTACCAACGTGACGTCCGACCGATCGAAGCTGAACAGATTCTTGGCTGGGATGTCCGTCCAGTCCTCCGGCGCGGGCTGTAGTTGAGCTGTTGAGGCTGTAAGCTTGGGAGCCGGTTCCGGCATGGCAATCACCAGGCGGGGCTGGTGCGTCACGTCATAAGCTCGCGCGAGGTTTCGAACATTCAATCCGCTGATGGTTAATAACGACACCAACATGACATTCAAGAGGATCAATCGATATTTCATGATCATCCTTTCGCCTTGGCCTGCACCGCTCCAGGCCCTGCCAATAGCGCCGCCAACGTCAGGTTCACACGAACTGTCTTTGCGAATTCACCGGTTTTTGGCGGTTCAAAGGCGGTCCCAATTGGAGCCACCTGCGCGGTCCGTACGGTGATGAACTTTGGCGCACTGCGAATCTCACTCAGGAAACTGGCGAGTTGATTCGGCGTAGACTCAAATGACAGCGTCATGGTTATTTCGTTGAAATACTCATCTTTTTTCTTCGCCGTCGAAACGTTGCGCTGGCTCAACCCAACTCCGGTCTTCGTTGCGGCCGATTCGACAATGTTCTGGAATTCCACTGCAGCCAATGACTGATTATCTCCGCGAATCAACCGGCCCTCGGCTTCGGTTAGATTCTTCTTCATCTCGTCGATGAGCTTCGCGTAATTGCCTTTGCGCACCAGCGCCCGGCGATATTTCTGGAGCTGGACTTCCTTCTCCCCAGCAGTACCTGCGTCTCCTTTGATTCGATCCCACAGTGGCAACGCGACCATATCCGCTGCTAGATAGACCGCCAACGCACCCGCAAGCAGGAAAAGTGCTCGCCGATCGCGGGGTCGAAACTGGATGCTGAACTTCATTTCGAACCCTCGATGGTTGTTTTTATGGCGAATCGATCCTTGCCGCTGGCATCGCGAGTCACGGAATTGGTGAATTGAGCATCCTTGAACAAGGGACTGTTTTCCACGGCTTTCTGAAGTTCTGTGGCGCTCGCCGAAAAACCCGAAATCGATATCACGCCATCCTGATACGAGTAACTCGTCAGCCACGATGATTGGGGAAGGATTCGGGAAAGCTCACGAATGGCATCCAGGTTGCGATCTCTCGCCTGAAAATGGTTCGTCAACGCCCGGTATCTTTCCGATAGCCGGTTCAGTTCAGCTTCTTCCACCGACAATTCGCGAATCGCGGGCGAGATAGACTGGATTTCCGCGTCGAGCCTTGACGCGTAGACCATGGCTTGATACGGCTCGCGAAAAACCATCACCAGTCCCAAAAGAACGGTCAATGCCAGCAGCACATAGGTCGGAATCAGCCGCAGCTGGTTTCTGCGATACCTTTGATCGGCCGGCACAACGTTAATCCTGAACGCCGACGATTTCAGGGCCAGCATTGCCGTACTCCACGCGCCGAACACCTGGGACGCGTCCTGCCGGGCGCCTTCGATCGGAATCGCTATCGAATCCGCTCCCAGTTCGACGCCTCTGGAGCCCTGCACAATCAGCCGAACGTCATCCGAAGACTGAACTCGACCGAGCGCGCACAGCCGATCAACGGCGGTCTTCGATATCGACCGTATGTCCTCGCCTTTAATCGTCAGCGAAGCGACGCGTTTGCGATGAACGATTACACCTTCCACGGATGAGTTCAAGCACGACAGAATGATGGCGGGCCGCGCATCCTGCCAGATCGTCGCGGCACCGTGAGCGTACGTCATGGAAGAGAGCGAGGCGGCGCTCAACGGAAATCCCGCTGCTTTGAAAAACGTAATCCACGGATCGACGGCCGCACGCGGCACGATGGCAACGCTTACCGTTAAGGTCTTCGCTCCATTTTTCGAGGATTCGACCGAATAGTCCCAATAGATTTCATCGGCGTTCCATGGGGACAGTGTCTCCACCTGAAGCGCTATCGCGGACTTGAGTTTGTCCCGGATCTCCGCCGGAAATTCGAGTTGACGCACGTTTCCGCAATCGTGCGAAAGCGTCAGCGTATATTGTCCGGCGCCGATTTTGTGCTTCCGAAACAGATCGGCAAGACTGGCGCGGCGCTGAACATCATCCATCTCAACGAATCCGGAGAGCCCATAGTTCGCAACAAAGCGCAACTTTCCAAGAATGGATTTAACGACAGCAATTCGAAGATCCGTGCCCGCGACCTCAAAACCGATGCTTGTCTTCCAAACGTTCATGACTACTGATTCTGCCAACGGTCGAATTTCAAGTCTTCGAGCCGGCGGTAATAGAGCGGATCCAAAGAAAGAATCTGAATCCGCGGAGTTCGAGTGAAAACAATCCGCACCGATCTGGACACTTTGGAATTCGTGATCGTCGCGGTGGAAACGAGTGCAGTGGGCAAATCGGCATCAAACCGCACGTACTTCAACGTTTCGGAGTTTGTCATGTCCGGAATTCGTTTTGTCAGATCCTCCTCGTTATCGAACAACCGCTGGTTCCTAAGCTCGACGATGCGGTTCGCCATCGCCGGCGAAACGTCCGGCAACGCCAGCAACACATCGAAGCTGGCCGCATTAATGTCGACCTTCTCGCCTCCCTTCGTCGAAATAAGTTCGCGCAGGCCGGGAATCCTGCGGAATTCTCCGTTGACGCCCGACGAAATGAACCGGCCGTAATAAAGTTCGGGAGTCATGTTCTTAACCAGCAACAACTCGTCGCGCGAGGCGAACGGGGCATTCCTCGGAAGTCTGTCGGTATCGGATACCTGGGTATAATCACCGATTTCAGCACCATACAAGTGTTGAATGTCATCCGGGTCACGCCAGTCCAGCACTGAATCGACCAACCGATTACGCGTTTCCTGACTCACTCCGACAGAATCAAATAGCGACGCCAGTAGTCGATCGGAAGCGGTGTTGATGTCGATTTGGCTCCCTTCGCTTTCCTTGCGAACTCGAGCCTCACCGCCATCGAAACGGAAAATGTATTCGCCTTTCTCCAATCGAATTGGAGAGTGCTCCGTGGCAACATCGGTGTTGGTCGAAACGCTCGAAAAAACCGTTTCGGCGGCCCCTTTCGCCATGTAGAAGGCGCGTTCGGAGTCGAAGGAGTCGGACGTGGAATCGACCTCGACGCGAACCGAGGCAGCGAGCGTGAACGACACGATGGAAATCACCGCTACAACCCAAAGCACCGTGACTAAAGCGGTCCCCTTGGAAGCGCTCATCGGCGGTTCACCAATGGGACGATCATGACATCGTTATCGATTCTAACCTCGACGGCGACCGGCAAACGAGTGCCCATCTCCCATTCTTCCACCCAGATTCTCTCCTCCTGCTCGTTTTCAGCGAGATAACGAAAGCGGACGGCTTGAAACGTTGCCAGTTGACGGGTTTTCATCAGCCGTTCCTGTATCGGCGTATCGCCATAGAAAAACTTCTCGTTGTACTGAAACGCGGACCCATCAAAGCGATAGCCAATCCTCCGAAAATCGGCTTGTCCATCCATTAGTGAATAGTCTGAGATGAAATCGATGGTGTTCTTTGTTCCGCGGAAAAGGACGGAGGGCTTGTCCTGATCCTTGACTGGAAGTTCCATGGGATACGCCACGGCCAATTGCCGTTTCAAAAGGCGCTCAACCGTCGCTCGAGCATCCATATCCTCGATTTTCCTCGTGCCTCGCTTCCAACCGTCTACTCCAATGGACAGGCCGGTAAACGCAACGGTTGTGATCATCGCCATGATCGTGAGACTGATCATGATTTCGATGAGCGTGAATCCGTCAGCGTGGAAAGTTCTTTTCAAGCGCCTGTTGCAGATCATAGTTTTCGTACACGATGCTGGCCGGCTTAATCGTCTCGAGGCGGACCTGGTGCTGAGCGGAGGCGCCTTTCCATGTGACGTCGACGTTGATCTTGACGATCGCTTGCGAAGGCTTCTCCTGAAATGTCGCCGGGAACCATGGACTGACGGTGACTTTCCACTCGGCATCGAGATTGTCCGGCCGTCCGGTCACTGTCGCCTCGGGCGGGAACTTAACGAGGACCTGAACGCGGTTCATCACATCTTCGGCGGCGATTTGATAACGATGAATGTCTTCCAGTTTTCGCAGATTCAATAACGACCTCGAGAGCAATCCAAACAGAGCCGCGCACGCCAAGCCCAGAATCACCATGGCAACCAGAACTTCAATGAGTGTGAAGCCGCGATTCTTGTCGTATCCAATCATTGCAGGGCGATTTCGACTTCTGCCGTCCGGCCTCGAAGCCGCACCGGATTACCGCGGACGATTCCCGACGGAGCGACGTACAGCGCAGCAATGTCCGCGTTGGGTTGAAGGACAAATGAGACCGACGACGGCAACTTTCGCTCGCGCACTAGCTTCATGTCCGCGCTGATGAGTTCGACGGCATGACGCGCATTGTCTAAAACCACGTAGTTCCCACGGTCTTCGCGTCGCGCCTGGACCCTGGCAGTCTGTAAATAGCTTTTGACGGATTGTTCAGCTTGCTGCAGTTCGAGACGGCCGAGTCCCGCCCCAATTCGGGGCCCGGCCATGCCGATGGATATGGCGATGATCGCCACCACGACGACGACTTCGATAAGGGAAAACCCCTGACGTCCGGTCACACTCTTCAAGACGCAGCCGCCGGCTAAAAAGACGAGTTATTTCCAGCTCACAATGTCGACGGCATCGCCTTCGCCGCCCTCCTGGCCATCGCTGCCAAGCGCCAGAAGGTCGAAATCGCCGTGCTGGCCCGGACAGCGGTAAACGTACGGATGGCCCCACGGATCCAAAGGGACGTCTTTTTTAAGATACGGGCCGTCCCAGGTCTCCAGATCACCAGGCTTTGTTCGTAGCGCGGCCAGACCTTCCTGAGTCGTGGGATAACGGCCAATATCCAGGCGGAACATATCCAGTACGCCCTCGAATTCCTGAATCTGGCTTTTTGCCGTGACTTGCTTCGCCTTATCGACATTCCGGAACAGACGCGCGCCGACCAATGTTGCGAACATCGCAATGATCACCATGACAACGAGCAGTTCGATGAGGGTGATGCCGCGATTTCTCCGCCGCTGTGGTTTGTTCATGTCTCAAAATCCAATCTCATTAATACTGAAAATTGCCGTTAGTATCGACAACACGACGGCTCCAATCAACACGCCCATCACGAGAATAATAACGGGCTCGAAGACCGCCGTTAACGCCTTCACGGAATTCCGGACGTCCTTTTCATAAACATCCGCAATCTGCAGGAGCATCGCGTCAAGCCGTCCGGTCTCCTCGCCGACTTCGACAAGATGTACCGCCAGACCCGGAAACACAGCCGCATCGCGCATCGGTTTCGAAACGCCCTCGCCCCGCTTGGCGCCTGCCGCGATCTTCGCAATGGCTTCAGAAACGATCTGGTTTGTGGCGATATCCTGAACAATGCGAACTCCCGCGATCAATGGCACCGCACTGGTGATCAGAGTCCCCAGTGTCCGCGCAAAGCGAGCGACCTCGATCTTCAATATGGTTGGACCAAACAGCGGGATTCGAAGTTTTATGGTGTCCCAGATCCGGCTTCCCTTCGGAGTCTTTGTCCACGCCCGAAAGCTCAGGAAACCGATTGCCAATGCCAATAAAACCGCCCACCAGTAACTTCGGGTGAAGTTCGAAACCGTCAACAGGGCAAGCGTTGCAGGCGGGATCGCCGCGCCAACGTCTTCGAAAATCGATGCGAACTTGGGAATGACGAAGTAGAACAGAATGCCAATGGATCCCAAACCGACAGAGGCCAGCAAACAAGGGTAGATCAGCGCGGAAACGAGATAGCTTCGAAGCTCATCCGCGGCGCGTTCGAACTCCACGAGGCGGATCAGAATCAAATCGAGCACGCCACCGGCTTCTCCGGCACGGATCATGTTCACATAGAGCCGGGAAAACTGCTTCGGGTGTCCGGCAAGGGCTTCGGCCAGCGATTTCCCTCCCTTGATCTGTTTGAGAACATCCTCAATGACGTCGCGCAAAGCAGGCTTAGATGTCAATTCAGCCGTTACCGATAAACTTCGATCCAAAGGCAGGCCTGCGTGAACCAGAGTTGAAAGCTCTTCCGTGAAGAAGAGAACGTCCTTTCTGGTGATCCTTTGGAGGTGGATTTTCGGCAGGGTGCGCACTTTCGGAGCAGAAGGTTCCTCAATCGAAACAGGGATCAGACCCATGCTTTGCAGACGAAACGTCACGGCACGCGAGTCGGCCGCTTCCAATCGCCCTTCCGCAAACTGGCCCTGACCGTTAACCGCTTTGTAATTGAATACCGCCATTACACTTCCTGAGTGACGCGCAAAACTTCATCCGGAGTGGTGATCCCGGCGAGAACTTTCACCCAACCGTCGTCTTTCAAAGTTCGCATGCCGGATCGGACCGCCTGCGCCTTGAGCACGTTCGAATCTGATTTTGTGACCATCAAGCGGCGCATGTCTTCGTCGATGTCGAGCAATTCGAAAATACCGAGACGGCTTTCGTAGCCGCCGAATTCGCAATGATCGCACCCTCGTCCGCGATGCAGTTCGACGGAATCGCCCAATCCGCTCACATCGAAGCCCGCGTCGCTCAGAACCGCCGACGGCGTGATCTCCGGCGCTTTGCAGTGGTTGCAATTCACCCGAACCAGTCGTTGAGCGAGAATGCCGATCAGTGAAGAAGCTAACAAGTAATCCTCGACTCCCATATCCACTAGACGAGTGATCGCGCTCGGAGCGTCGTTTGTATGAAGTGTGCTGAAGACGAGGTGACCGGTCAGTGCGGAGCGAATCGCGATCTCCGCAGTTTCGAGATCCCGGATTTCACCGATCATGATGATGTCGGGATCCTGCCGAACAATGTGCCGCAAGCCGGAGCCGAACGTCAGTCCGATCTGAGGGTTCACCTGAATCTGGTTGATCCCGTCCATCTGGTATTCCACGGGGTCTTCGATTGTGATGATTTTGCGATCCGGAATATTGATCCGTTTCAGAGCACTGTAGAGCGTTGTGGTCTTGCCGCTTCCCGTCGGCCCGGTGACCAGAAAAATCCCGTGCGGCTTCGACGTCATCTCGCAGACTTTTTCGTACGAGTCTTCGGGGAATCCCAGCCGCCGCAGGTCGATCAACGAAGAATTCGACTGGTCGAGAATACGCATCACCACACTTTCACCGTACATCGTCGGCAGCGTGGAAACCCGGAGGTCGATTTCCTTACCGAGCACCTTCAGCTTGATTCGGCCGTCCTGCGGAAGCCGGCGCTCCGCGATATTCAGCTTGGCCATCAATTTGATGCGAGAAATGATGGCGGCGCGAAGTTGGTTTGGCGGCGGGTCGATGTTCTGCAAAACGCCGTCGATGCGGTATCTCAGACGCAGTTCCTTTTCAAACGGTTCGATATGAATGTCGCTCGATCGCGATTCCACGGCTCGGGAGATAATCAGATTGACCATCCGAATAACAGGCACCTCGGACGCCAGATCTCGAAGGTGCTCGATGTTTTCGTCGTCGCCGAATCCTTCGCCCAGCGTCTCGATCAGTTTCTCAGCGCTGTTCTCCTCCATGCCGTAGAGTTTCTCGAGCTGATCGAGAATGTCCGACTCGGGCGCCAGGTAGACTTTTAGCTCGTACCCGGTTCGCAGCCGAATTGCAGACTGTGTCTCACTGTCGAGCGGATCCGCCATAGCGACCGACAACTCGTTTCCGGCAAGATGAAGCGGAAGAGTGCGGAAATTCCTTAGGAAGCGCAACGGCAGCTTTGCCGGCTCAATCGGAACTGCGGGATATTCACCGGTGAAAATCTCAACTTTGAGCTGTTCGCTGAGAACGCTGATCACATCGCGCTCGGCGACGTATCCAAGATCGATAAGAATGCGGCCGAGTTTGTCGTTCCGTTCCTTTTGAAGAGCGAGCGCATTGTTCAGGTCTTCCTCGGAAATGATGCCGCGCTCGAGCAGCAATTGTCCGATCGGCCGGACATCCGTTGCGATCAATGCGTTCATCGATGTCTGTCCTAAAACTCTTGAACATTGATCTTCGACAGGAACGCCGCGGCGTCGAGCTTCTTATCGCGAAAGTCGAGCGCGTCCTGTTTCTTGACGATGATGATGAGCTGGCTCGGCAGATCCGGAAGGTCGGCAGGGTTTGAGTTGAACATATTCAGAACAATGGTTATGGATTCCGCCGGCGCAATGGAATCGAGGCTCGCGGCTTTCAGCTTCACCAGATCCAACAGCTTCTGACGAACGGCTTTTCGACGTTCATTCACGATCGATCGAACTTCCGCGGGAGTTTTGGGACTGCTGAATGGGTTACGCGTCGGTTCAAACGACATCTGGAGCGTGAAAACCGCGCCGACACCGTCGAGATAAACGCCATTCGATCGTTGCAGCAAAGCGAAGCCGGGAACGGCGGATTGAGAGGCTTCATCGAGGCCATCCATGAAAAGGACGGCATCTTTCCTGAACCGTTCAACCTGCGCCTTGGAAGGCATCTGGGCAAGAAGAAGCAGCAGAGCGAAGTGGAGCATGAGTTAATCCCTTGAGTCGCCGCCCTTACTTTGGGCGAGCATTTGAATCGACGAGGCGTTCTCCTGAGTTTCCCGATACATCGCGCGTTGAATGCCGTCGACATAGGCCAGCTCGCCGCGCAAACGAGCAATCTCCTTTGCCTGAGCATCATCGCGAAGCTTCAACTGATCCATGACCCACGCCTGCTGCGAATCCTGGATGGCCTTGGTTATGCGATCGTAATCGATGGGTTGCGGAGCAGAAGCCGTAGCGACCGTTGATGCCGGAATCGGCGCCGGCGCCGCCGGCATTCTGCCGACCGCGATCGTCAGTTGAGAATCGCGCCATTGGACTCCGATTGGCGCCGCGATCCAAACCGCAATAATGACGGCCGCCGCGGCCGCGCTCGGCACAAACCAGCGCCTCCACGATGCGGGGGATTTCTCGAATTCAAAAACAATGTGGCGAGGCGGTTCGACATCGGGTGACATCTTCAACATGGAACGCGTGCGTTCAAATTGCTCGACTTCACGGCGGCATTCGGCGCAGCCGGCGATGTGACTTCGCGCCTCATCCATATCCGAAGCCGAAAGCTCTCCGAAAACAAAATCGGTGACTTGTTCACCCAGATGCTTCATGACCGTTCACCCCAGAATCGATCGCAGTTTTTCGAATCCCATGTACAGCCGCGATTTCACGGTCGATATGGGTGCGCCCTGAATGTGTGCGATCTCTTCGAATTTCAATTCGTGAAAAACCTTCAGTATCACCGTCTCACGCTGCTCATCGGGCAGATGACGCAGCGCCTTCTCCACAGCAAGGCGGCTTTCGATCGCAGACCGCGTGGAGCTCGTCCCCGGCTCCAATTCCACAAACGTCTTGCCGATGTCTTTTCGAAGCCTCGAGTAACACGTGTTGTGAGCGATCCGATACAACCACGCGGAAAACCGGTCGCGATCTTTTAATGTGGCCAGCTCCCGGTACGCTTTCATGAAGGATTCCTGGCACAGATCCATCGCCTCCTCGCGATCCCCGATCAATCGGAAGACGAAGTTGTAGATTGGCTTTTCCCACCGTTGAACCAGCAGGTTAAAAGCCTCCGAGTCGCCCTTGAGCACTCGCTCGACGACCTTGCGGTCTTCCCTGTACATCCGCGCTTTATCGGGCTGACTCTCGGTGCGCTCGTGGACCGGCCGCAGGCCGCTCTGCTTCAATCTGTCCTCACCTGTAGAGACTCTGTGATTATGAAAAAAGACGAAACTCCCAAACTTGTTAAGACAGTTTAAACGAGATGGGAGTTCGAGGATCCAGGCCGGTTTCAGCGATAGATCTTCACGCGTTCCCGGAACGGGTGGCGCAGGAATTCGAATCCGAAGGATACGAGACCCGTGAAGTTGTTCCAGTCGATCGCCGTTACTTGCCTCAGCGCGATCAGAAGAACCACATATATCGAGGCAAAAAGTCCGAAATCCACCGCCATTTTAACCGGTATCAAATACCGCACATGCTCGAGCGCCGCGACGCGGGGCACGAGTTCATGAAATCCGAGGACCGCAAGGTTGGCAAGCACACCCGCGATGATCGGCCGCAACTGCACGTCCCGGAAAATGGTCCAGACCGAATTACCCAAATATTCATGGTGGAAAAGCACCAGCAGGTAAACCGCAGCGGATATCAACGCGATGGTCGTACCTGCTGCCGCGCCTGCCGCGCCGAAGCGCTGGACCAGGGCGAGACTGAGAATCGGATTCAGGATGGACAGCAACACCGTGCACTTCATATCGAATTCAGGACGGCCCACGCCTGCACCGGTCTGACTCGCTGCGCCCCCCAGCACGTTCGCGCCGTATCCGATTGCCAGAATCTGAATCAAAACCACGGATGTCTCGAAGTGCGGTCCGATCCACAGATAAACCAAAGACCGGGCCTCCAGAACGATAAATGCGACCATCGCAACGGTCATCAGGCAGACGTACTTCGACGTGAGGTAGTAAGTCTGGACGATCTTCCTTCGGTCGTTCCGCGCTCCCAACTCCGACGTTGCCGGAATCAGAGCCGACAACAGGACGAGAGGAACGGCTCGCATGAACGAAGTCAGCCGCGATCCCACTTCGTAGAACGAAACAGCCGCGATTCCGAGGAAACGCGAAATGATCAATTTGTCGACCTGGAAGCAGATGAGGTTTCCAAGACGGCTGACCTGCATCTTCGCACCGTAACCGAACATTTCGCGAAAAAGCGGCGCGTTGAAGTGCCAGCCCAGCCGTAGTTTTGGAATGGATTGCCGCACCGTCCACCACGCCAGAGCCGTTGCCAGAATGGACATGATCAGCGTATTGACGGCCAGGCCGTACATGCCCCATCCCTTCTGCAAAAAGAAAATGGTGCCCGCAAAATTCACGACACTCATCTTGATCTCGACGGCGTTCGACTTATCCATGCGCTGGACGCCTTTAAAGATCGAAAGAAACATCACGGCGATGTTCTGAACAGCGCACGCGATCAGCACCAGCGGAAACACGTCGGACGCGTTCGTGATGTTGAACCAGGAAAACAGCGGCTTCTCCACCGCCAGACCGACTGCGGTTAAGAAGACCCCGAAAACGGCGTAGAAGACGAGTCCGGAAAACAGAACCTCGTTGATGCGATCGTAATCCTCGTGAGTGTGATAGGCGGAAATATACTTCACGAAAGACGATCCCAAACCGAGGTCGAGCAAATTAAAGGACGAGGTGAAAACAGTCAGCAGAACCCAGACGCCGAAGTCGCCGACGTCCAAATGATGCAGGATGTAAGGCGTGAGCAGCAGCGTGACCAGAAAGCTCCACGAACGCCCCAATATGTTGAAGAAGGTGTTCGTGATCAGCTTTTTCGAGAACTCACCTAGAAATGTTACTGGCGGCGACTGCGCCGGGCTGGTGCTCATACTTTGAATCGACTGTCAGGCGGTGGCCGTTGCCGCCATACTGGTTGTATTGACGATAACCGAGAAAGAAATGGTAGCGGAGGGCCCAATAATAATGCCGGTCGAGAAGGGGTGTCACCGGTCCGTCTCCTCTTCGCTCTTCCCATTTTGTGACCATGCGAGCCACCGGAAGGGATGTGAAGGTGAACATCCGGTACAGGACGTGGAAGCGCTTCAGCAAACGCGTTCGCTTCCCGCTCTCGACAAACCGCATTTTCAGCTCGGGATGCAATTCAATGAGCTTCCCTAACGAATAGCCCGCCTGCTCGCACCTGAGGATGAACTGCTCGTACGTCGGAGAATACTGATGTACAGCGCGGACGTCCGCCGCATGAACCATGCGGCATCCCAGCTTTTCCAGCCGATACCCCAGCTCGATATCTTCCATACCGTAGGTGAAGAACTCTTCGTTGAATCCTCCGGCTTCGACGAGCAACCCCCGCGCGGTCGAAACGTTTCCGGTGTGGTAGTACGAGAAGTCGAGCGGGCCTCCGGTGATGCTGTAAGGATTGAAGATGCGGCGGTCCCGCAGATAGCGTAGAAACGGATCTCTCGATGTTCCCCAGGGAGTGGTGACGCCTCCGATAATCGATACCCGGCTGTTCTTCCGGTGGTGGGAAAGATGGCCTTCCGCCAGCGTCGGCTCCGCGAAAATATCGTCGTCGATGAAAAGCACCATTTCGCCTTGCGCGTGGCGGATACCCACGTTGCGCGTGGCGGCGGCTCCGCGTTTCAATTGGGAGAAATGCTTGAGATTGGGATAGGTTCGCGATTTCTGCTCGAGAATCGTGTGGGTATGATCCGTCGATCCGTTATCGACGACAATGATCTCGTAGTCGGCGCACGACAGCGTCTGATGCGCGATACGATCGATCGTCGTCGCCAGCAAATCGGCGCGATTCAATGTCGGAATGACGACACTAAGCTTGAGCACTCTCCGTCCTACGGTCGGGGATCTAAATTCTCAGCGAGACAGCGAAGTTTCTTCGAAACGAACCCACGGATGCTGACGACTGCTCCAAATGTCCCTAGTTTGAAGCAGATACGGAATATAGCGGATGTGATCTATGAAAGCAATTCCGAACAGGATTTTACTTTGCAAAGAATACGCTCGCGATAAAAACCGGCTCGACAGGAATTTCCGGAGAACTTGCATCCGTTCCACCGATCCAAACCGATAGAAAAGAAAGAGCGAATTTCTAAAGCTGTAGTAGTTCTCTCGCGTGCGGCGCTTGCCGGAAGTCAGATCCTGAGTGAAGTGCCGCACCACGGCGTCACGAACGTAAACGCACCGCCAACCCTTGAGCCACAGTTTCCAGCTGAGGTCGACATCTTCACAGTACATGAAGAACAGCCGCTCGTCGAAACCGCCGACGTCGTCAAATGCGCTTCTGCGGACCAGTGCCGCGGCGCCGGAACACCACGTCGTTTCCCCGGTCTGCGGATCCGTTCGCTTGGGATGTTCGCGCGGCCATTGCCTGGCTTCGCAAATGCCGATTCTCTCGTCCGACGTCGTGGTGTGAACGAGTTTCTCGAGACAACCCGGCTCGATCTCGGTATCCGGATTGAGCATGAACATGAACTCACCCGTTGTCTTCCCGGCGAGCAGATTCATGCCGCGCGCAAATCCGTTGTTCCGCAATGAGCGGTTGAAGTAAGCGGGAAAAGGGAGCCCGTAAAGATGTTTCAGAAGGAACTGCGGCGTTTCATCCGTGGAATTGTTGTCGAGGAAGTGAATGCCGACCGGAATCGAAATATTGCGGAGGCCGTTGAACAATGCCGGTAACTGCCGCTTGCTGTTGTGAAGCACAATCAGTACGTCAATCGACGACGTCACGCATGCCTTCCAAATAAGCCGTCCACACCAACAGGGCAACAAACCGCCACACAAACGTCACGGCTTTTATTGGAAACAAAAGCCGGCGAACAGCCGGATGGACCAGCGTGCCCGCTCGATATTCGCTTCGCATACCGTGCACACGTTAACACAACATCTACGCGGCGGGGATGAGGTGCACGGCCGAGGCTTTGAAGACTGCGTAGACTTGAGCGCCAGGTGAAAGTGCCAGGTCATCAATCGCCTGGCGTGTGACGAGGGCCACAAGATCGAAGCCGGCTTCAACAACGACTTTCGTCAGAATTCCGGCGGGTGAAAGTTCGCGCACTGTCCCGCGCAGATGATTCCGCGCGCTACTTAACTCGGCGCGTCCCTTCTCCAGCGTGACGTCCTCTCCGCGTATGCAAACATGAAACTGACTGCCCTCCTGATCCGCGGCAAAAACTTCAGCAGAGCCAACCTGCAAAACAACTATCCCGGAACTGCGCGACCTGACGGTTCCGTTCACCACTGTTTCGACGCCGGCCACCGACGCCACTTCGCGGTGTTGCGGACGCGTCAGTACTTCCTGCGGCGGGCCTTTCTGGAGCACCTGTCCAGCGTTCATCACGATCATCTCGTCACCGAGCGCAAGCGCGTCCACCCAATCGTGCGTGACGACAATCGTGGGAATCCGCAACCCGCGAAGAACGCGCGCAATCTCCGTTCGCACGTGATCGCGGGTGGCCACGTCGAGCGCTGCAAACGGCTCGTCGAGCAGCAACAGCTTCGGTTCACGCACCAAAGCCCGCGCCAGAGCCACTCGTTGTTGCTGGCCTCCGGACAATTCGCGAACTCGACGTTTTAACAGATCGTCAATCTTCAGGAGCGCAGCGGTTTCGACAGTCCGGCGCCTTCTCTCGCCGGCGCTCAAACGATGAATTCCGTAGCCAATGTTGGATTCGACATCAAGGTGAGAAAACAGCGCGTAATCCTGAAACACATATCCGACGGGCCTCCGCTGCGGCGTCACGCCGGTCCAATCGTCGCCGTCAAACACGATTCTCCCACCCTGCATGCTTTCAAGTCCGGCGATGCATCGTAGCGCCGTCGTTTTGCCCGCGCCGGAAGAGCCAAAAAGAATAACGATGGGAGCCTCGCCACGAACGTGCAGGTCTGCGTGCAGACGAAAATCAGTATCGAACCTTTTCCGAATGTCCGCGATCAGTTCCAAAAATGAGAACCTTCCTGTTGAGGCTGTAGACTACGGAGAGAATAACGAACGAGAAGATAAGAAGTACAACCGAAGTCGAAGCGGCTCGCGAATAATTCAGGGCTTGAACGTCGTCATAAATCGCTATGGATATCGTTCGCGTGACTCCCGGGATGTTTCCACCCACCATCAACACCACACCGAACTCGCCCATGGTGTGCGCAAAACTCAGAACAAACCCCGTCAACAGGCCTGCCCAGGACTGAGGAACAATCACGCGGAAGAATGTCCCCGCGTTGGAAACGCCAAGCGTCCATGAGGCTTCGATCAGTCTTCGGTCGACCGTTCGAAAAGCTGCAGCGAAGGGCTGCACCGCGAAAGGCAAACTGTACAGCGTCGAAGCGATCACGAGTCCATCGAAAGTAAATGCCAGGCCGCGCCCCGCGAATTTTTCAAACAAGCTGCCGATCGGCCCCCGCGGTCCAATCGCCAGAAGGACGTAAAAACCCAGCACGGTCGGCGGTAAAACAAGCGGAAGCGCGACAACGGCTTCAACGAGGTGCTTCCAACGCCATTTCGCGAAGGCAAGCCAGTACGCAACGGGGAGACCGATGATCAGGAGAAGAATGGAAGTGCACAGCGCCAACTCGAGGGTCGTGAGTATGGCCTGCCAGTTCATGGGAGGCCAAAACCGTAGAGCGTCAGCGTCTGTCGAGTGTCGCTTCGGCGCAACCATTCGACGAACATTCGCGCCGCGGGAGATGGATTCTTGATCAGTCCTGCACCTTGTTCGATTTTAGGATAGGAGTCCGCAGGAATTTCCCAGTACCGGCCCGACGTTTTCATGGAGTCCGCTAGCGCTAAAGAAAGCGCAATAATGCCGGCGTCCGCTGCGCCGGATTGCACGAACTGCGCGGCCTGAGAAATACTCTCGCCCAAAACCAGCCGGGATTTGACGGACTCATAAACGCCCGCGCGTTGCAAAGCGGCGACGGCGGCCCGGCCATACGGCGCATGTTCCGGATTCGCGATCGCTACACGTTTGATCGTCGGATCGAGCAGCGTCTTCATCTGCGTCTTTTGGGGTTCCAGTCTGGAAGTGTTGGGAATCCACAGAACGATCTTGCCGACCGCATAAACAATGACACTACCCTTTTCAACAATACCCGCGGCCTCCAGTTGTCGGGGATATGCGACGTCAGCCGAAAGAAACACCTCAAAGGGCGCGCCGTTCGTCATCTGTGCGTAGAAGTTGCCGGAAGAACCCAGCGTGAGGCTCACTTTGTGACCGGTCGTGTTTTCGAAATCCTTGATGATTTCCTTGATCGCGTAATTCAGATCCGACGCCGCCGCTACTTTTATATCCTCGGCGAAAGCCGCATTACTGAACGTCAACAGAGCCGTGAATAAGAGCACGCATCGATGCAGACAGCGGAAGCTCATAACAGGCCAAAAAAGATCCAGCACACGAAAGCGCCCACCACGCTCATCGACAGCCCCCAGGCCATCAGCTTATTAAACAGCGATTTTCGATTCTCGCTTGCCGCAGCGTTGGCCATACAGAGAGCGCCGAGCGTCGACAATGGCGAGACGTCGACGAGGTGAGCCCCGACATTGATGGACGACGCGATCGCCATCGAATCACCGCCGCCCAGCTTTTGAATAAGACCCGGAATCGTCGGAATGAACGCGGGCAGCACAACTCCGGATGAACTGCTGTAGACAGAAATCAATCCGGTGACGAATCCCATCACGCCCGTGACCGAACGTTCGGTCGAGAATCGTGCAAGTATCGTCGTGAACAGATCCATGCCGCCTTTTTTCTCCAGAATCGAAATCAGGACGGTGACCCCGCACACCATGAGAATAACGTTCCACGGCATCGCCTTCACGGCCTTTTCTTCCTGGGATGCACGGCACAGTGTGATCACCACGGCGCCGATAAACGCGCCCATTCCGACGTCCACTTTGAGAAATGAGACGCTGAAAACCAGAGCCGCTATGACCGCCAGCGTCAGTTTCTGCTGCCACGTCAGCGGCCCTTCATTCGACGCGAGGGAGTCGTCGAGTCTTTCCATCCTCGGCGTCGTTCGACGCCCCATCAATTTATAGCCACCCAGAAGAAAGTATCCGGCGAGTCCGACAAAGCCTTCGGCGATCAGGTTGTTGAAATACGTCGGCCACTCCTGACCGACGATTCCGATACGCGCAAGAAGGCCATTGGCGATCACACCCGTTGGAGCCACTGGCGACAAGGCGCCTGCATTCGCGCCGCAGCAAACAGCAACGGTCATCAAAAAACCGCTGATGCCGAGATTGCCCGCCACGCTCATGGCGACCGGCGCGAGGAGCGCCGTGGTCGCGATGTTGCCGGCGCCGATGCTGGCAAGAGCAGCGGCGAGAAACAGAAAGATCACCGGAATCATGCCGATGTTGCCTCGCGCGAGCCTGACACTGCGTCGCGCCATTTGATCGAGCGTTCCGTTGACGTTCGCCTGACCGAACAGGAGCGTCACACCAGTAAGAATCATGAACAGGCTGACCGGAAATCCGGCGACAACCTCCGGAACTTTCATGCCGCCGAACCACACGCCAAGAATGAAGGCAAATGCGATCGAGAGGAAACCCACATTGATTTCGGATATGCAGCTGACAACAATCGCGATGGCGAATGCGATAATCGAAAGTACTGCAAGGCTCATGGTGCGTGGACTCTAGCATATACTCGGTCGGATGACATTAGCCGAGTTCCGTCGCGTTCGCGCCCGAATACAACCTCATATTCGGATGACTCCTTCGGTTCCCTGCGATATTCCGTGGCTTCGATTGAAGCTCGAAAACCTTCAGTACACGCATGCATTCAAGATCCGCGGAGCGTTTGCCCGCGTTATGGAACTGATCGACGCCGGCGACACGCGAACAATACTTACGGTGTCTGCCGGAAATCACGGCCAAGCTGTGGCGCTGGCCGCGTCGACATTCAATCGAAGATGTGTTGTGGTAGTGCCGCAGTCGACGCCCGTTGCGAAGATCGAGGCCATTCGAGGCTACAAGGTCGACCTGCAGGTGAGGGGTCGCAATTACGACGAAGCAGAGGCCATCGCCCTCGAAATGTTGCGCGACCAGAAGACGTACGCGTTCATCTCTCCTTACAACGACTATCACGTCGTGTTGGGACAGGGGTCGCTCGCGTTCGAGATTCTCGAACAGGTTCCGTCTGTCGACACGATCGTCGTTTCAGTCGGCGGAGGCGGTATGCTGGCGGGCGTCGCCGCAGCCGCAAAGCAGCTGCGCCCGGGAATTCGAGTGGTCGGTGTTCAGGCCGAAGTCTCGGCCGCGATGTATGAATCGTTGCGCGCGGGCAGAATGGTCACTGTTCCGGACCGCCCCTCCATCGCCGACGGAATTCAAGGCAACATCGATCTCACCACGATCACCTTTCCCATTGTGCAGCAATATGCAGATGAAATCGTTCTGGTCTCCGAGGAGGCGATTCGCAAGGCGATGCATCATCTGCTGTACAAGGAAAAACTGCTCACCGAGGGATCCGCGGCGGCAGTGTTCGCCGCGGCGGCCGAAGGAAAGATCAAAGACTCGAACTCGACGGTCGGCGTGATCTCCGGCGGAAACGTCGATTTGACGGCCTCGCTCCTGGGTGATCAGTGAATCCGGTACGAGGGGTTTACTTTTGAAGACGACAAATTGGTGACAACGTCGATGCGTTGCAGAAGGTGGCTGGCGAGTTCCTCAAAATTCTCGACTTCGCAGATACGATCCATTTCGTCAATGATCTTGTTGAGCACCGACTCGATCTCTTCGTAAGTCTTCTCGGCGAAGAACGGACGCTGGCATTCCAGCCGTCCTTTGTGCCTGAGAAATTCCTCGCGATAAAACGCGGTGATGTGCTTTTTTCGACTCGCTTCCGTTTCCATTCGACGTCCGTAAAATTGGCGACTATACAACCTCGACAGTCAGCCCGCAAGTCTCTTTCGGAGGATGTCATTCACCGTTTGTGGATTGGCTCGGCCTCCGGTTGCCTTCATCACCTGCCCCACAAAAAAACCGAGGAGCCCGCTTTTACCGGATCGGTATTGCGCGACCGACGGAGCGTTATTCGCCATGATTTCGTCGACAACGCGTTCGATCTCACCGGCATCCGAAATCTGTACGAGGCCCTTCTCTTTGATGATTGCCGCCGGCGCCTTCCCGGTGGCGCACATTTCGTCGAAGACCGTCTTGGCGATCTTGCCTGAAATCGTTCCATCGCCGATCCGAGCAATCATTTCGGCGAGTGCCTTCGGACGAATGGGCGAATCCGAAAGGTCCTTCATATCCATGGAACGCTCTTTGAAAAACCTCAGCAAATCCCCCATCATCCAGTTCGCCGTGGACTTCGCTTGGCCGCAGGCGCGCGCGGTCTCCTCAAAAAAATCCGCGAGGGCGCGAGTCGACGTCAGCACGCCGGCATCGTATTCGGAAAGTGCGTATTCCTGAACGAAGCGGGCCCGCCTGGGTTCGGGAAGTTCCGACATCGAACGTTGTGCGGTAAGAATCGTTTCTTCGTCGATGGTCAGCAACGGCAGATCCGGATCCGGGAAGTAGCGGTAATCGTGGGCCTCCTCCTTGCTCCGCATTGAAACGGTGCGTTCGTCGACGCTATTCCACAATCGCGTCTCCTGAATAACTCTTCCACCGCTCTCGACAACATCAATCTGGCGCTGGACTTCAAAATCGATAGCCTTCTGCACAAATCGGAAGGAGTTGATGTTCTTCAATTCGGTCCGCGTGCCGAGTTCCTTCCGGCCCTCGGGTCGCACCGAAACATTCGCGTCGCAGCGAAGGCTGCCTTCTTCCATGTTTCCGTCGCACACATCCAGATACTCGAGAATCTGCTTCAGTCGCGACAAATAGTCATGGGCTTCTTCCGAACTTCGGATATCGGGATCAGAGACGATTTCGATCAAAGGAACGCCGCTGCGATTGAAATCGAGAAACGTGTATTTGTTCGATTCGGGGAATCCTTCGTGGAGCGACTTCCCCGCATCTTCTTCCATGTGGATCCGTTGAACTCCGACACGGCCGATGCGGCCATGCTCAGCGAGCGGGCGGTCATATTGAGAAATTTGATAGCCCTTCGGAAGATCGGGATAGAAATAGTTTTTCCGCGACCACTGGGATTCACGATTAACGCGGCAGTTCAGCCCCAGAGCGGCTTTTACGGCCATCAGCACGGCCACGCGATTCAAGACAGGAAGGGCGCCCGGCATTCCCAAACAGACCGGACACGTATTCAGGTTTGGCGCGTCCCCGAATCGGGTCGAGCACGAGCAGAACAATTTGGAATTCGTGAGCAGCTGTGCGTGGCATTCCAGACCGATGACAGCCTCGTACTTCATGCGAAGATTGACTCTAGCACACTCGGAACGACGCCCGGATTTGAGAGGAAGTGCAGGTGCACGTAGGATGCGATGCCATTTGGAAGAATCCATCCTTCGTTGTATTGCCTAGGACCTTGCGTGACGACATACACGGGAGTCGCTGACGAGGGCGCGCACTCGGAATAGTGAAACTGATGCCCGCGAAGGCGCGTGCCTTCAGGACCCAGAATCGACGCCTGTGTGGTCGAGACTTCGCAGTAGCCGAAGTCCACGGGACGAGGTGTCATCCGGATATCGGTCGGCAGAATACCAACCATTTCTGAATCCTCGATCCGCCGCGACAGATACATCAAACCTCCGCACTCGGCGTAGAAGCGCTTTCCGGATTCGATAAACCGACGAATGGAATTCTTCATTGAAACGTTCGCGGCGAGTTTATGCCGGTAAAGCTCAGGGTAGCCGCCACCGATGTAAAGAAAGTCCGCCTCGGGCATTTCTTCACCATCGATCGGAGAAAACTCGATGATTTCCGCTCCTGCCAGCTCAAGGACTAATCGGTTGGCCTGGTAATAAAATGAAAATGCGGCATCGTGGGCGAGCGCGACTCGAGGGCGAGATCGCGAAGCGGGGAGATTCGGGGATGCACACCGCAATTCAGGTGTGCGTCCCCGAATTTCCGGTACTGCCGGCAGCACTTCGAGAATCTTCGCAACGTCGAGATGGGCCGTGAAGAAGTCGCCGATGCTCTGGATAACGGCTTTCACCTGTGGCTCAGCGCCAGTCATCAACCCAAGATGACGTTCGGGAATTTCAACCGTCGGCTCGGCGGGAAGCCAACCGAGGACCGGCATCGTCGTCGTGGCGTCGGAGAGGATGCGGAAATGTCCTTCTCCGGCCACGCGATTGAAAATCACTCCTGCAAATTTCAATTGCGGATTGAAAGTTTGAAAGCCGTGAATCAGGGCCGCGACGCTGCGCGCGAGCGGATTCGCATCGATCACAAGAATGATCGGAAGGTTCAACCACGTTGCCATTTCGGCGGTGCTGCCGGAGTTGGACCTGCCATCGAAGCCATCGAACAGCCCCATTACACCCTCGACGATCGCGACGTCCTTGCCTCGGGTTGCGTTTTCGAAAAGAGCCAGATTCATCTCGCGCGACAACATCCAGCCGTCGAGATTGTGCGAGGGGGTTCCGGCGGCCAAACCATGCAGTCCCGCATCGATGAAGTCCGGCCCAATCTTGAAGGGCTGGACTGCGAACCCGCGTTGGCGGAGCGAAGCCAGAAGCCCGAGAGTCACCGTCGTCTTGCCGGACCCGGTCATCGGCGCCGCGATGATGGCGGCTTTCATGATGCTAGAATAAACGATTCGACGATGATCAAAACGATCGAGTGGACAGATGCGGGCGTTCGAATGATCGATCAGCGAAAGCTGCCGACGATCGAGGAATACCCCGTTTTCAGAACCTGCGAAGAAGTGGCCGATGCGATCCGGCTGATGGTTGTTCGTGGAGCGCCGGCGATCGGTGTCGCTGCGGCCATGGGCATCGCGCTCGGCGTCCGCGGATCGAAATCTTCGACGATTGAGGGACTACGCAGCGATTTCAAACGGATTGCGAAGCTTCTCGGAGAAACGCGCCCTACGGCTGTCAATCTGTTTTGGGCGATTGAGCGAATGAAACGCGTGTTCGATGCGGCGGTCCATCAGCATCTGGATAGGACCGCGATTGCGGACCGGCTCGTTGGCGAGGCTCTGGCGATTCAGCAGGAGGACATCGAAAACAATCGACGCATGGGCGGTTTCGGTCAGGAGCTGCTTCCCAATGCCGGCACGATCCTGACGCATTGCAATGCCGGTGCCCTGGCAACTGCGGGATACGGAACCGCGCTCGGCGTGATCCGATCTGCAGTGGAGCACGGAAAACGTCTCAAGGTGCTCGCCGATGAGACGCGGCCATTTCTGCAGGGAGCGCGTCTGACCGCATGGGAATTGTGGAAGGACAACATCGATGTCCGGGTCATTTCAGACAACATGGCGGGATCGTTTATGCGGCAAGGCCTGATCGACGCCGTGATCGTCGGTGCGGATCGGATTGCGGCCAACGGTGATGTCGCTAACAAGATTGGAACGTATCCGGTCGCCGTTCTGGCCAGGCAACATGAGATTCCGTTTTATGTGGCTGCCCCGATTTCCACGCTGGACCTGAAGATTCCCGACGGCTCCCACATTCCGATCGAGCAACGTGAAGCGGCAGAAGTGACCCACATCGGCGGCGTGCGTGTGGTTCCGGAAGGCGTGTCCGTGTTTAATCCCGCTTTTGACGTCACACCCCACGAATTCGTGACCGCGATCATCACCGAGCGCGGTGTCGCGAAACCGCCATACGCGAAAAGTCTTCAGGCACTCGGCGCGTGACGGATGATTGTCCTCGGCATAGAAACCTCGTGCGATGAAACAGCCGCCGCCATTGTGCGCGATGGCCGGGAGATCCTCTCCAACGTCATCCATTCGCAAGTGAAGACTCACACACCCTACGGCGGGGTCGTGCCGGAAATCGCCTCGCGCGAGCATCTTCTCAAGATCCGTCCCATCGTCGACAGAGCGTTTTCGGATGCAGGAATGACTCTCAACGAAGTCGACGTGATCGCCGCCACCGCCGGACCCGGACTGATCGGATCGCTCCTTGTAGGGTTGACCTACGCGAAAGCGCTTTCCTTCTCGGCAAAGAAGCCGCTCGTTTCGGTGAATCATATTGAGGGGCACATTTACTCGATTTGCTTCGATCATCAGCATGTGGAGTTTCCCGCGCTGGCATTGGTGGTTTCGGGAGGGCATACCAATCTGTTCTGGGTGGAGTCGCAGTCAGGTGATTTTCAGAATTTGACTTACCGGCTCGTGGGCAAGAAACGCGATTACGCCGCCGGCGAGGCGTACGACAAAGTGGCGAAGCTCCTCGGTCTTCCGTATCCCGGCGGTCCCGTCATCGATCGTCTGGCCCGTCTCGGCGATCGGAAGGCGGTGGAGTTTTCCAAAGCCAAAATCAGCGATCGAGCGCTCGATTTCAGTTTCAGCGGAATTAAAACGGCGGTCTTGCGGATGGTCAAAGCAGAAAACCTTGAGCCCAGGAACGAAGAGGAAACAAGACGGGATGCGCATCGTCTCGATATTCTTGCGGGCTTCCAGGAAGGCGTCGTCAACATGCTCTGGTCGACGACCGAAAAAGCCGCGGCGGAGCTCCATCCGCGCTCGCTCATCCTGTCCGGCGGCGTCGCGGCCAATAGCCGGTTGAAGGAAGTCCTGGCCGAACGATGCGTGGCGGCAGGACTGTCGTTTTATTGCCCACGCCCGATTTTCACGACAGACAACGCCGCCATGATCGCGGCCGCAGGCACCGCAAAATTCATGCGCGGAGAGATCGCCGACATGTCCGCCGATGCGGATCCCAACATGCGGCTCGCGGGATGAGGAAGCGGAAATTGTGAAATCGAACGAGTCCTCCAATGTCAATCCGAAAACACAAATTTGAAACTGGACCCGCATCCCCCTCCAATTCGAGGTTTGTGTTTTCGGATTTTTTCGGATTAAAAATGCAGGACTCGTCGGATTTCACCTCCTGTCGATACCCTGATGTCGGCGCGAGGATTATCTGTACTCTGCCGAGCGCTTCATCGCTATAGAGGTGCCGAAGGTTCTAGAGCGATCAATCCTGAGAGCCCATTGAGCGCGGAAAGCCACATAACGCCGCTCGCGGCTCGGATTGGCATTGCGGACTCGTCCGATTTCGAAATTCCTGACCCAAACTCAAACCGTGAGGATTTCCTGTTCCTTCTTCTTCGCAATATCTTCGAGTTTGTGAATGTGGTCGTCGGTGACTTTCTGAATTTCGTCCAGTGACCGTTTTTCGTCGTCTTCGGAGATGGACTTGTCTTTCAGCATCTTCTTCAGATGATCGTTCACATCACGGCGAATGTTTCGGACGGCGGTGCGGTGGTCCTCGAGGACTTTGTGAATGTGTTTGGCCAGTTGTTTGCGGCGTTCTTCAGTGAGGGGAGGAATGGGAATACGAATCAAGCGGCCGTCGTTGGACGGGTTCAGGCCCAGGTCCGACGCTCGAATCGATTTTTCGATGGGCCCGACGAGGGAAACATCGTATGGCTGCACGGTAATCAGTGTGGCTTCGGGCACGGCCATCTGCGCGACCTGGTTGATCGGTGTCGGCACGCCGTAGTAGTCGACCTGGATGCTGTCGAGGATGGAAATGGATGCACGACCCGTGCGGATCGTGGACAGTTCTTTGCGAAAATCGTCGATCGCCTTTTCCATGCGCTTCCTGGAGTTCGCGATTTCTTCTTTGGCTGCCATAGGTCTCTCCTAGTACACCAAGGAACCGATCTTGTCCCCCTGAATGACTCGTTTGATATTACCTCGCGTTTTGATGTTGAACACGATGATGGGCACGCGGTTGTCCATGCAAAGCGATATTGCCGTGGTGTCCATCACGCCTAAACCCTGCTTGATGACGTCCAGATAGGTGATCTCCGGATAAAGTTTGGCATCCGCGACTTTAGCCGGGTCGGCATCATAGATGCCGTCCACTTTCGTTGCTTTGAGGATCACTTCCGCTTTGATCTCCATTGCGCGAAGAGCCGACGTCGTATCGGTGGAAAAGTAAGGATTGCCGGTACCGGCGGCAAAAATAACGACGCGCCCTTTTTCGAGGTGGCGGATCGCGCGGCGCCGAATGAACATTTCGGCGACCTGATTCATTTCGATGGCGGACTGAACGCGCGTGAAGACGTCCATCTTTTCCAGCGCGTCCTGAAGGGCGAGCGAGTTGATGACGGTGGCGAGCATCCCCATGTGATCCGCGCTGACACGATCGAATCCCTGCGCGCTCGCGGCCAGGCCACGGAAGATGTTGCCTCCGCCGATAACGATTCCGATCTGAACGCCCAGAGCGTGAACGTCCTTGATCTCGGTGGCAATTCGTCGAACGGCCTCAGGATCGATTCCCAACCACCGATCCCCCC